>JAZDGN010000044.1:0-33457 GCA_043806875.1 Pseudomonadota bacterium | reverse complement strand
TCAAACAGCACGGGTATAGCCCCGTCTAAAAGGTAAACTGGTACGCGTGCAGACCCGACCACATAAAATCCATTACATATTTCTCCAGTTTCTTGAATAATCATTGGGGCATCACATCATAGTTGAAAGCCCGGGACAACAGCGGGTGCCAGAGAAAAAAATGCGCCAACATACAAGTCAATATCTGCTGTCAAGTGCGGTTTTGTCCTGAAGCTGATCTCGGAAGGCAATTTGCATTTCAACCTTCGGAGTTCGAACTCATCAGTAAACAATTGCCCTGGAATAAACAATTTTTTATCAATCAGCGCATAACCATTTTCTGATACATATGCTGCGAAAACGCCTACCTGGCAATTGTCCACCTTCCCTATGGTGCCACAGTATTGCCGGGCAACGCCTGTCGCGTCTTGCCCTTTTTTGACGCACCCGCTTTCGTCAAAGATCAGAGCTCCATCAGGATGGCCGAGATCATCATCAAGCCGACTATGATATTTTGATAATATTTTTGACTCATCCCAGGGAGTGTCACTTACAAAACGCTGGAGAGCCCCTACATTGCCACCTTCCATCGACAAGGCGATTGGCTCGATGGATTTACGTTCTATTGGACTGAATTGTCCAGCCATGTATGTTAGAAAGTGCTCCCTGGATTCGCTGCGCTGAAAGCAATCGGCAAACTGTTCATGGAATCATCTTAATTCATTTATGAAATTGTTGACATCGACCTTTGACAGATCAAATTTCGGAACCTTATAGCGGTATTCTTCTGACCGCACATTCGGTAGCATAGCCGCCCTCCACTATATAAGTTTTTGGCTTAGCCTACCATGGAATTCGCTATCGATCAAGAATATTTAAATATAAGCGTCGTTGTAGTGTTATACGAGGACATTTCGTGTACCTGCTTATGTCTATCCGCCCAGAAGTAGATTTTTATCCCTAAAGGCTCTCATCCGCAAACAGCTTTGAATACCCGGTTGACATGGGACTGAAAAAGGGGTATCAGGAATAGCGGCTCGTATCCCGGATGCCCGCTGCCATTCGATGTTTACTGCAAAGGAGTTTTTTTGTTCATACCTGTATTGGAGATTGTGCCAACGGCTGCCGGCAGCATGGCTTAGGCGGCTGATGCACCCACGGCTCTGCCGTGTTGACATCACCTGGAATACCCCTACCCGGCCCAACAACCGGGAGATGGCGGTTTAGCGCTTTATACCGGTCTCCCTGACCGGTTAACGGAACCGCCCCTTTCAACCCACGCCTTGCCCTGAACCGGCAGCCCGATAACGCCCCTGGAAAAGAACCGCCCGTGGCCGAACCGGCCCGTGGCAGTCACAATGACCGATCTGTCCGGTGATCCGGACAGCTGTTGCCCGTACCGGAACCCATACAATCCGGAGCCGGGCGTTAAGGAGCAATACCCATGACATACAGCCGATTAGGATGGGACGAATTTTTCAGCAACCACTACACCCGTCTGGACCTGCCTGCGGACGTCACACCTGGGCGCATTACCGGCGTACATAAAAACAGGTTCACTGTCTCCACCGGTGACCTTGAACTGACGGCCACCGCAAAGGGAACTCTGGGCAGGAATCCAGAGGAACTTATTCCTGCTGTCGGGGACTGGGTGGCACTCAGACACAATGTCATCATCCATGTTCTTCCCAGAAAAAACTGTCTGAGCCGCGGAGCATCCGGAAGCCGGCACAAGACATCCCCCTTGGCCTGGAAACCCCAGATCATTGCAGCCAACCTGGATACGGTGTTCGTTGTCTGCGGACTGGACCGGGATTACAGGCTGAGTCGCATAGAACGATATCTCACCCTGGTCTTGTCCTGCGGGTGTTCGCCTGTGGTTCTCCTGACCAAGGCCGATCTTCATCCCAACCCCGGTGAACTGTTACCAGAGGTGGCATCCGTAGCCGGAGCAACTCCGGTTCACATGATCTCAGCCACGACCGGCCAGGGGCTCGACGCCCTGGAACCTTATCTGGCACCGGGAAACACCGTTGCCCTGATCGGTTCTTCAGGAACCGGCAAGTCAACCCTGGTAAACGCCCTGACAGGGGCTGACATCAAAGCGACCCAACTGGTGAGCCAATGCGTGGGAAAAGGGATCCACACGACCACATCCAGGGACATGATACTGCTCAGGAGTGGGGCAATGATTATCGACAATCCGGGGCTCCGTGAAATAGCCTTGTGGGAAATGGATGGAGGACTTGACACAGCATTCCGGGATATCACGGAACTGGCAATGAACTGCCGGTTCTCCGACTGCACCCACACGAACGAGCCCGGATGCCAGGTTCTTGAGGCCATTGCCGCAGGCCAGCTCCAGGCCCGGCGTATGGACAGTTATCACAAAATGAAGCAGGAAATGGACTACCTGATCCGGAGGCGGGATACCGGAGCTGACCGGCTCGAAAAAGAGCGGTGGAAGGCCATCTCAAAAAAGGTGAAACAGATGAAAAAATCTCGGGGATAACAGCTGAAACAAAGCCGCCTTTTGGGTCAGAGCCCCACTGGCCATGGTCCAGATACTTCTTGATCCATCAAGGGGCTTTGTGACATAGTTTGGCAGGACAATGGGGATATTTACTTCAATTGGATCGTGGCGATGCGGGTGCAGCCCGGGAAAAGGGGTGCGGCAGACAGGCGCGGCAGGATCATAAAGGAAATTCTGAAGACATGAATGAAGCGGACGAACCCATGGGGCCGCCCATGGCCCTGGCCTGGCTTATCTGGGGCCTGGGCGCCCTGTTCTACCTGGCAGGATTTTTCCAGCGGGTTGCTCCGGCGGTCATGACCCGGGAGCTGATGCAGGACTTCCAGATATCAGCGTCGGGCCTGGGCCAGCTGTCAGGTCTCTACTTCTATGCGTACGTGGCCATGCAGCTTCCCACAGGCATACTGGCAGACACCCTGGGGCCGAGAAAGCTTCTGTCCGCCGGGTGCCTGGTGGCGGGCCTTGGCACCCTGCTGTTTGCCCTGTCCCCGCAATTCTTCTGGGCAGGGGTTGGACGCCTTCTTATCGGCGGTTCTGTGGCCGTTGCCTTTGTGGGACTGCTCAAGCTCTCCTCTTCCTGGTTTCCCAAGAACTTCTACGCCTTTGTGGCAGGAAATGCCCTGTCCATCGGCCTGATCGGGGCCATAAGCGCAGGTCCTCCTTTGCGGTATCTCATGGACAGGTTCCCCTGGCGCTGGGTTATCGGGTTCACGGGCGTGATGACCCTTGTCCTTGGCTGCGTGATCTGGATCGTGGTCAGGGACTGGCCCCAGGAAAAGGGCTATTCCGGATTTTCGGAACAGAGGCCGGGTACCCGCGGCATGTCGGGAAGCCAGATTCGCCAGGGTCTTGTAACAGTTCTCAGGTACCGGAACACCTGGCTGCTGTTCATCATCCCGGGCGGCATCGTGGGGTGCCTCCTTACCTTTTCCGGCCTGTGGGGTGTGCCGTTCCTGGTCTCCCACCATAACCTGACCCCGGGCAGGGCAGCGGCCCTGACATCGGTCCTTTTCGTTGCCTGGGCCATTGGTTCCCCTGTGTGCGGGTGGCTGTCCGACAGGATGGGAAAGCGCAAACCCCTGTTCATTGCAGGCAGCATTGTCGCGGCCCTTGGTTGGTCCTTGATCCTGTTCCGGGAGAGCCTTGGTTTTGTCCAGCTTGCCATGGCCCTGTCCGTTACCGGTTTTGCTTCGGGGTGCATGATCGTGAGTTTTGCCTTTGCCAAGGAATCGGTTCCCCTGTCCCTGTCCGGAACCGTTTCAGGCCTGACCAACATGGGAGTGATGATGGGCCCCATGCTGCTCCAGCCCATTGTGGGGAGGATACTGGACCACTACTGGACTGGCCAGATGGTTGACGGGGTAAGGTTCTACTCCCTTGACGCCTATGAACATGGGTTCGTCCCCATGCTGGGATGGGTGTTCCTGTCGGTCCTGCTCCTTGTGTTCACCCGGGAGACTTATTGCCGCCAGGTGACCGATCCCAAAATATGACGGAGCCGACAGGCGGCCGTATACAGTGTAGGGGGATGGGGATCAGATACCCTTGCCCAGGATCCTGGGATCGGTTTTCAGGCGCTCCCGGATGCCGCGGCTGATCTCGTAATTGGTGCTGAAATCGGTCCAGAAAGCCTTGTCCTTGTCCTTCCACCCGGCACCGAACCGCTGGTCAAAATAGTCGCCCAGCTTCTCGAACAGGAGCTTCCATGGCGGCCGGCCGTTCTCGTGGGCATCCAGGAGCTGGGTGAGCAGGGAGTCGAGATCGGTGAGAGATTCCTTGGGCAGGTAGGAGATGGCCCCCTTACGGATGGATTCCATCAGGGATTCGGGACTCATGGCATGGGCCGTAAGCATGACGGCGGGAATGCCCCTGGAAACGGCCTCCTCCAGGAGCTTCAGGCCGTTGACGCCCATGATGTCCAGGATGGCCAGGTCGTACCGGTTATCCCGGATCTTTTTCGATGCGCTCTCGTAGTCCCTGGCAGTGTCCAGTCTGACCTCGTCCAGGATATCCCCGATGGTTTCCAGGATATCTTCCTCATCGTCCACTGCAAGAATCCGTTTCCCCTTGAGACCTGATTCGGGCTTAGCCATAGTTCCACCTCTCGTATCCGCAGGATCTTTCTGATCCGGGTTTTTCATGTCCATGGGAAGGGTCAGCCTGAACTGGGCGCCGCCCTGATCCCGGTTAATAATGTCAATGGTTCCGCCGAGCCGCCGAGCCAGGATATAGGAACCGGCAAGGCCCAGTCCGTGGCCGGAACGGTTGGCCTGGACCTGGGCTTTTACCTGGGTATACCGCTCGAAAACCGCCTTGTGCTCCGAGGGATCGATGCCAGGACCGTCATCGGCAACATCGATAACCAGCTGCCCTCCCACGACGTCCGCGCTGATTTCAATCTGGGAGGCTTTGTAGTACAGAGCGTTCTTGATGAGGTTCCCGGTTATCTGGGAGAGCTTGCGGATGTCCTGGGCCATGAGCCGCTCCCGGGAAGGACCGGACAGGATCAGAACAATGCCGTTGGCCCGGAGCAGGTCTGCCATGGCATCGGGATCCTTCAGGGTCTGCACCTCGTCGTGGAGGTTTGTGTTAACGGTTTCCAGGGCCGTGACCAGGGCATCGCACAGGGCGTTTGCCGGTGTGCACGCAATGCACTCGAAGCACTCGGCCTCGGACCGTCCGATTTCCAGAAGGGAATAGATCATCTCCCTGGCCTTGACGGTATTTCTCAGGGAACGCTGCAGGGTCTTGAGCTGTTTCGGCGACAGGTCGCCGAACTTGTCCGACTTTTCCAGCAGGGTCCGCATCCCTGTCTCGATCACGGACAGGGGCCCCTTGAGTTCATGAATTAAAAATTCGATATCCACTTCCCTGAAAAAGCTGTCAGGGATACCTGCCCTGTTCGATTCATCTTTGGTGTTCCAATGTTTCACGGTACCTGTTTGCCCCTTGTCTCTTCCATGGTTTCAGGTGCGGGAAAAAAAACGGAAACGACTGTCCCCCCGGACTCCCTGCAGGTGTTAACCGAAGAACATCTGCTGCATTTGTCGATATTGCCGGGACAGGTGTACTCGCCTTCAATGATAAACCGGCACCGCCGGGAATGTATCCGGATCTGAAAATGGTACTGCTCGGAAAACAGTTTCATGCGGAGCAGGTCAAATCCCTTGCCCCCGGCCCCGAAATCATAGGGGTTGCGGGACGAATACCCGGAGGTGTCATATACGGTGAAATAATTCTCAAACAGGAGGTTCAGGTTTTCCGGGGTAATGCCCACACCGTGGTCCTCGACCTCCAGAAGGACTCCGCTCTTCTCAGTTTTTACATAGACCTCGACCTCTCCCCTGTCCGGCGTGTTTTCCACTGCATTGCGAACCAGTCCCTCCAGAATCTTCATGAGCACATCCTCGGGAATCATTATCAAAGGGACCGGGTTCAGGGTCTTGATGATCCGGCACTCCCTGTGGGCGAACCGGAATCCGATCTTGCGCAGGGCCTTTTCCACGAACGCCTGGAGATCGACGGACCTGGGAACCGATTCCCGGGGGCCGAAAAGCTCTTCGATGCGCCGGTCAATTTTGCGGAGGACCTCAAGGCCCCCCATCTCCTCGGTAATCAGGACCTCCAGCTCGTCAACGCAGGAATCCAGGAGTTTGGACAAAAGATAAAAGGTCTTGTAATCCTTTTTCTGGAGCAGGTCCTCTATTTCATACTGCATTTCCAGGAGGCGCTGAAGATTGCGCCGTGCCCGGACAAATATCCGTTCCACGTCTTCGGGAAAGGGACCGCCCAGTTTCTTTTCGATCAGGTCAAGGGAGGCAGACAGCACTGAAACAGGTGTTTTCAACTCGTGGGACAGGTGGTGAATTACCTTGTCCTTGGCGCTGCTGAGGCTTTTCACCTCCTCGTAGGACCGGGCCAGTTCCTGGTTTATCCTGGTGTTTTCAATGGGGTGGGCCACGGTATCGGCAATGGCCAGGAGAAGTTCCATGTCCTGGGCATCAAACTCGCCGCCCTTCTTGTTCACGGCGCACAAGACCCCGATGATCCTGGAGTGGACCCGGATGGGTACATCCAGCATGTTCCGGGTCTGGTATCCGGTCTGGCGGTCGATCTCCCCGAAGAACCAGTAGTTCCGTGTGGTATCGGACACGATAAGGGGCTGGCCCGTTCTCAGGACCTGGCCGGCCACTCCCTTGGAACTGGGAAACCGTATGGCTTTGATCTTTTTCCCGGTGATCCCATCCTCAAATGTGGCAGCGCTGAAGTAAAATTCATCCTTGGGAACGTCCAGGAGCAGGACCATGGCCCCTTCCACGTTGATCAGGTTCAGGATCTCCCGGGTAATGAAGTCCAGCAGACTGTCGATGTCCGGATACAGGTTGAGTGATTTGGCAAGCCGGAAAAGGGTTTCATAGCTTTTCACGGCCATGTCATCACTGTAGCGGAGCTTCATGGTCAGCGTCCGTTGGATTCCAGGATACCAAAAGCCTTTTCATCCAGTATCTTGATGCCGCTCTTCTGGAGCAGGTCAATGGCCTTGTCATTGTCGCTGAACCTGAACACCATCACTGCGCTGCCGTTGTCCGCGGCAAACCCTGCAAAGGCATACATGAACACCACATGGACCCCCTGGCTGATCAGGGGTTTCAGAAGGTTGGCCAGGGAATGGGGAACATCGGGTATACCCACGGCCACAACCTCGTTTTCATAGGCCGGCATCTGCAGGGCCATGAGAATCTGCCGGGCCTTGGGCACATCGGTCACAAGGAGCCTGAGCTGGCCGAAGGCTCCGGTATCCACAAGGTTCAAAGCCCTGAGGTTGATGCCTGCCTCACCCAGGGCATGGGTTACTTCATACAGCCTTTCCGGCGAATTCTCTATGGACACGACAAGCTGCTTGAGTTTCATGGGAAAACCTCCTGATTATTGTACAATTCCCATCATTTTGGGAAATAAAAGTGCAAGGTCGGGCCAGTAGGTCATCAGGAACAATACCCCGATCTGTATGATGAGAAAGGGTATGACGGATTTAGTAACATAGATGATGTCCCGGTTGGCGATGGCCCCGGTGATGTACAGGCTCACCCCCATGGGCGGCGTGCAGTAACCGATGGCCAGGTTGATGGTCATGATCAGGCCGAAGTGGAGGACGTCCACATTAAAAGCGGCCAGCATGGGTATGAAAACGGGCCCCAGGATCATGGTGGCTGAAATGATGTCCATGAACATGCCGACGATGAGCAGCAGAATGTTCATGATCAAAAGGAATATCACGGGCGAGGTGATGGTGGACATGACAGCCTCGGTGATGCGCCCGGGAATGTCTTCCAGGGTCAGGTACCGTCCAAAGCACGTGGCGCCGGCAACAATGATCAAAAGCGTCCCTGAGGTGATGGCGGAGGAAACCGTGATGTTCTTGACATCCTTGAACTTGATGGATCTGTGGATGCACAGCTCCACGAAAAACGCATAAACGCAGGCCACAACCGCGGCCTCGTTGGCAGTGAACGCCCCGGAAAAAATCCCGCCGAAGATGATGACCGGAAGCATCAGGGACCAGACACCCTCCTTGAGGATCTTCAGGGTCTCTGTTGCCGATGGAAAGGGATGACGGACGATCTCTTTCTTTTTCCTGAAAAAGAAATAGGTATACATGCACGTGAAAAACATGATCAGGACACCGGGGATGAACCCCATGGCAAACAGTCCTTTCAGGGAACAGTTGGTGATCATGCTGTAGAGGATCATCCCGATGCTGGGCGGGATGATGACCCCCAGGTTCGGAGAGGTGGTCATAAGGCCGATGGTATATTTCTCCGGGTATCCCTTTTCAATAAGGGCCGGTATCATGAACCCGCCCAGGGCAACAACCGTTGCAACCGTGGAGCCCGAGATGGCCCCGAAGAGACCGCAGGCAAGAACCCCGGCCATGCCGAGGCCCCCGGGAAGCCAGCTCACCAGGGCATTGGCCACCTTAATGAGCTTTTCCACAATGGACCCTGCGGTCATGATATTGCCGCACAGGATAAAGAAGAGCACCACCACCAGCGCAAAATTATCCATGGCCCTGAACAGGGTCTGGAACAGAAGCAGCACGGGAATATCCGTAAACATTAGAAATCCCGCAACCGTGGTCGTAAAAAGACACAGGAATACAGGAACATTGGTAGCCATGCAGCCGAGAAGAATAAGAAGGATTATGACATCATTGGATTCCATCGATCAAAGACTCCTTGGAACTAGTTGGATGATTTCTGAAACTGCTCGGTCACATCAAGCCAGATAATATGCAGGGTCCTGAATATCATCATACAGCCTGTTATGGGGAGAAGTGCAAACAGGTACACCAGGGGAATCTGCAGAATGATGGTCTTCTGATTGGTCAACACCTGAAGTTCCGCCATCTTCCAGCCATAATAGATCATCATGCCTGCGAAAATAAGGACCATGACGTTGCTGAAGTAGGTAAAGGGCATCTTCAGCTTCGGAAAAATCTGAATGGCGGCATCAATCTTTATCATTGACCGGTTCCGGATGGCAGCACTGCAGCCGATAAAGGTGGTCAGGATAATGACCTCCCGGACCAGTTCCTCGGACCAGGCCAGGGAATAGTTAAACCCGTAACGCAGCACCACATTTGCAAACAGGGACAAAAGAGCCACGGCCACGGATATGAACAGAATCCACTCTTCGACGAACGCCAAGGCCTTGTCTGCCCCGCGCATTACTTTTCCCAGCATAAATACTCCTGAATTCCTAAGATGGGTCCTTTGCCGGAAAAGGTATTTGGACCCTTCCCGGCAAAGGTAGTCATTGATCTACTTGTAGCCGATATACTCCTGTACTTCCTTGAGGAAATTGGCCGGCTTGTAAGTGTCGCCGTCATAGTTCTTGTTGATCTCGTCGGCAAACTGCTGGTGAACCTTATCACCCTCCTGCTTCAGCAGGGCCATCTCGCTGTCGGGCAGGGTAAAAAACTGAATGCCTGCAGCCTTTGCCTTTTCGATCTCTTCGGCTTCCTGCAGAACGGTCTGCTTGCGGATATCGGCGCACACATCGTGGACAACTTCCGCAAAGGTTTTCTGGAGGTCGGCAGGAAGGCTCTGGTACCATGCCTTGTTGAAAATCCAGATAAACAGGCCCTGGGCATAGTTGATCTGGGTAAAGTACTTGGCTACTTCGAATTTCTTGGTGATGTTGCAGACCATGGGGGCATGGTCAAGACCTGTGATAACGCCCTGTTTCAGGGCAACGGGGACATCGGGCCAGGGCATTACAACCGGGTTGAAGCCCCACTCGCCGTAAATCATCTTGTTGACGGCGGCTTCGGCAATACGGAACTTCATTTTTTTGGCATCGGCAATGGTCTTGACCGGTTCTGTAGTGGCCCAGCCGTAGTTGCCGTAACCTGTGATATCCAGGCCCATGATACCGATGTGGTCGGTCGCCATCATGTAATGGTCAAACAGCTGTTTGTTGGCAACGAACTTATCCAGTTTGTCAAAGGAGTTGATGAGGAACGGCAGGTTGACCAGGCCGAACCGGGGCCCCAGGTTTACTGCTGCCACAGAGCTGACGCCCATGCCCTGGATGGCGCCCATCTGAAGCTGGTTCAAAACTTCCACCTCACCGCCGAGCATTGAAAACGGCTTGAAGTCGATGTAAATCTGTCCGTTGGTCCGTTTCCACATTTCGTCCCGGATGGCAAACCCGGCATACACACCCTTGATAACCGGATGGGAAACATTGGAAACAATGCATTTGTATTTGGCAGTTGACGGATCAAAGGCCGGTTTCCAGGCATCCAGAGAGGGTGCTGCTGCATGAATTGAACCTGCGAACACGGTAAAGCAGGCAAGGCATGCGATCATGGTTACTACCAATCTTCTCAGCTTCATTAAGGTACCTCCTCATTGAAAAACATTAATAAACAGGACTTCCCCAGGCAAATGGCAGATCATATGTCCGGAAAAGACCAGGTACAAAGCTTCAGGGAAACCTCCGGGCACCGGGTCATATGTTCAGGGCCCAATGGCCGATAAAAGGTGAACATCAAGTGTATCATGATGTATGGTCCGCCTCCTCCCGGAATCCCACATTCCGGCAGGGATTGCTCGTTAATAGTTAATATTGCATGGTTTTGCAAGTCCTATCTGACACATTCATAAGCCGGAGGTATCCGGATTGCAGACAGGGAAATAAAGCTGTACGCCATGCAATTGCCAATGTATCCGTTAGCTTACCGTCCGCCTGTTCCCCCTGCCCGGCCGGTTTTTGGCTTCAGGGTTTCTGACCGAAACAGATCCATTTGAACGCCTCCCGCAACTGGCGTGAAACCCTTTCCCCCACCCTGGCCAGAAAAAAGTTTTCCGGCTTCAGGCAGATATTGAAATCATTGGTCTGGTACTCTTTGAACCCGAAGGCCGTATACAGCTTCATCAGTTTAGCCCGGTACTGGTGCACTGTCTGAGACGTTTCTTCCAGATCCCAGGTCCAGGAATACCCAACCAGGTAAACGATCTTTTGCTCAATCCCGGGGTAGTCCAGTATACATGCAAGGATTGCCGGGGCCAGACCGGCTCCCCTCATCTCACGGCACACCTCCAGGGCCCTCATCTCCATCATTGTCCTGCCGTCGCCCAGGGCGTACCACCGGTCCTCCGGTCCGGAAAAATCCAGGACCCCGAACCCTACGATCATATCCCCCGGGGCAAGGGCGACCACCACATTGGCCCCGTCATGGGAGGCAAACTCTTCCAGGGTCTCCTTTCTGGTATAGATGGATCGGTATTTCGCATAATCACCAAACCCGCCATGGAAGGAAAACCCCCTGATCTGGTCCGGTGTACAAAAGGATGCGATCCGTATTTCCCCATGATCCGTCCGGCAGCAACGCTCTTGGACAGTCAGTTTCACCTGGTCAAAAGTCACTCCAGTCCTGATGCAGTCGTTTTACCATGATAACCAGATCGTACAGATTCCCTTCAAGATCCTTAACATATCTTTCCAGGGTTGCATATCTGAAAAAATCCAGCCGGGCAACCGCCTCGATGGCTGTGTCCTCAACACCGGCGACCACATCCATCCTGAGCATCTCCAGCCCCTTGTCCATGGCCAGCTGGATCAGATCGAGCAGCAGCCATGTGCCGAGTCGCTTCTTCCTGAAATCCGGATGAACGGTGATCCGGAGCCTACCCACATGCCGGGTGGCTCCGAAGGTACGTTTATGAAGGCTGGCGTGCCCGATGATCCTCTCGTTGCACAGGGCCACTATGGATGTTGCAGCTCCCGTTTCCAGCCCCTCGAACCACTTGTTAAGTACGCCGGGGTCCATGACGTCATACTTCATGAACCACCGGTCATTGGAGGACAGTTCCGAAAAAAAGGCGGCAAGTCTCTGCCGGTCCCCGGGTTCAAGGAGGCGGATCACCGTATCCTCCCTGTCTTTGAGCATGCATGTCTTAGGGTATCTCACGCCGGACATCTCCTGTTATCCCCATTGATCATCATCCCACCTTGAGCACCAGGGCTGCTCCGGTATCACCGGCAGCACATCCCGTGAACAGAAGGTATCCGCCGCCGGTGGCTGCAAGCTCCTCGATGCCTTCCATGATCAGACGGCCGGCTGTCGGTGCCTGGGGATGACCGAATACGAGGGATGAACCAAAATTATTAAATGAATTTACATCAATACCCATCTCATTTGCAAGGAATATATCGTTGGCCGCGAAAGGATTGTGGGTTTTGATGACCTTAATATCCTTGATTGACAGGCCTGCGCGGTCCAGGGCCATCTGGGCTGCCGGAACCACTGCTGCAGCCATGAACCCCTTTTTGGCCCGTGAAAAACCGTAGGAAATTACCTTTGCGTCTTTGGATGGGTCTTTGCTGATCTCCCTGGCCTTGTCCCGGGTTGTCACGATGATGGCACAGTTGCCGTCAGCAGGATGGGTCTGGGAGCCGAAGGTGTGGGCACCGCCGGGCAGAACGGGTCTCAGTCCTGACAGTCCTTCCCGCGTGGTGGGCATGACACCTTCGTCGGCCTCGATGGTCAGGGTCTTTTTCTTGGAAATCTGCAGCTCGACCGGGAACATGTAAGTTTTCTGGAAAGCCCTGTCATTGGCAAGGGCGTCCAGGTACTGCTCATAGCGGCGCAGGGCAACGTCGTCACATTGCTCCCGGGTGACTCCGGCCTCTTTGGCTACGTTCTCGGCGGTCTGAATCATGGCGCCACCGGCCCAGGGGTCATTATTGAAATGGTCCATGACCCAGTTTTCGGAAATCACCTGTCCGCCCGGACCATTGGGATTGGGCCAGATGGTGTGGGGGCCGTTGGAGCACCGGTCCGTCATGAGGGTGAATACATTGGCGTACAGACCGGTTTCAATGCCGATGGCTGCCTGGAACACGCCGGTGGTGGATGTGGAACAGGCCTGGCTGATGAGCAGGCCCGGGGTCCGTTCGGCTCCGATCAGGGCCGAAGCCCAGGGGCCTCCGTAAAAAAGTTTTGGCTGCCCGACGGTTACGCCAAGGATCAGGTAGTCAAACATATTGGGGTCCATGGACCGTGCAGCAAGCCACCGCCTGGATGTGGCAGCTCCCAGAGTTATGGAATTCTCGTTGGCCATGCTCCCCTGCCAGCGGGCAAAGGGGGTGGAATAGTAACCTTTGTACGGAATAAATGCCTTTGTGAGCATTGGTGTTCAGCCTCCATGTCTAAAAGTTCAAATCAATTTATGTTCTTAAGTTATCTACCTGTAATCATTGCTGCTAAAACCGTTCCCTGAGTTTCCTGTGAAGAATCTTGCCCGTCGGGGTTCTGGGCATGTCCTCGGGATTGATGACAAGGACCTTCTTGGGAATCTTGTACCCGGCAAGCCGGTCCTTGCAGAAGGACCGGAGGGCCTCGGTATCAATACTTTCCTTTGGTTTTCCGGGTGCAGGAACCACGACAGCCACCAGCTTCTCGCCCCATTTCTCATCGGGAAGTCCGATGCAGGCACAGTCGAAAACGTCCGGAAACCTGGCCACCACAGCTTCCACCTCGCTGGGGTACACATGTTCCCCACCGGTGATGATCATGTTGTCCTTGCGGTCCACAATGGCGTAGAAACCGTCCTCGTCCCGGATGGCCATGTCGCCTGCGGAAAACCATTCCCCGGAAAAGGACTTGGTTGTTTTCTCAGGGAGGTTGAAATACTCGTCAAAGAGCATGGGCCCCCTGGAATACAGCTCGCCCACTTTCCCGCATCCCACCTCGTTGCCGGATTCGTCCAGCAGTTTGATGAAATCGGTTCCCAGGACCTCATACCCGATGGAGCCAAGCTTGCACATCTGATCCTGGGGCTTGAGAATGGTCACCACCCCCCCCTCGGTTGACCCGTAGGCCTCGTACAATTCAACCCCTTTGAAAAACTCCATGATGGCCATTTTCATCTCCTTCCTGACCGGGGCCGATGAGCACATGAGCTTACGGATGGAGGAGACGTCAAACTTCCGACCTTCGGGGCCCAGGTTGAGAATCAGGGCGTAATGGGTTGGAATCAGAGAGATAAAAGTTATTTTCTGCTTTTCGATGATCTGCAGGATCTCTTTCGGATTAAAGGACCTGGCAGGATGGATGTATGCCGTGCCTCCCAGGTAGGTGAAGCAGAAGGTATAAAAGGTTGAATTGATATGGCACAGGGGCATGACGTTCATGCAGGTGTCATTTTCGGTGAACCCGAATTCCAGGGAATTGATCAGGTAAAAAGAGATATGGGACTCGTGGGACCGGATAACCCCCTTGGGTCTGCCCGTGGTTCCCGAGGTGTAGATATGAATCCAGGTGTCAGCCGGTTTCACATCAGCCACCGGCTCTTTAGGGGAACCGTCGTCGATCAGGGAATCATAGCTGCGCCATCCGGTCTTTTCCTTTCCCAGGACAATGTAGCGGCCGGGGTCGATACCGGTCAGGGTATCACGGATGGTGTCGATGACCGGGGTAAACTCATCATCGACGATCATTGCCTTTGCACCTGCATTGGAGGCGATGTATTCCACATCCGAGGCCACCAGACGGAAGTTGACCGGGACTATGACCATGCCGGTCTTGGCCACGGCCAGAAAGACCTCGGCCATTTCAATGCTGTTTTCCATGAACACGGCCACCCGGTCACCTTTGGAAAGCCCCATACGGGTCAGGCTGTCCGCAAGCCGGTTGACCCGCTGGTTCAGGGCCTGGTAGGAAACCTGCCGGTTGACATCGCAGAAGGCGATCTTATCTGGAAATTTCTTTGCGTTGACCTTCAGGTTCTGTCCAAGGTTCAGCCACTTTGCCATACACCCTCCTTTGGTTGTCAGTTCTCCTGGAGCTGCTCTATGAAAGCTTCCACATTGGTCCTGGTCTGTTCGTCGGAAAGCAGCCTCAGGTCGTTCAGGTCGCCATTGATTATCAGGGACGGTACGCCGGTTTCTTCCTGCAATCTCTGGGGCATTCCGTACCGGCAGTTGGAGTTGTTGGGGCAGGTCTTGGCATCGTGGTAGATGATGCCGTCAACGTTGAAACGGGTCAGCATGTCCTTGATGTAGGACTCCTTGTAGGAATCGGACCGGACAATGAACAGCTCCGTGTACGCCCTGGCCATGCTCTCTAAGGGTTCACCCGGGTCCAGGGCGGAAAATATCCAGCTGGAGCAGTAGGTGGACGCGACCACAGACGCCTTGTGACGGGCAAACAGCTCGGAATGGGCCCTGAGCCTCCCCCACACCGGCATGCCGTCCCAGTAGAGCCGGAAGCTCTCGGTGTCCAGGGCACCCTGACCCTGGCGGATGCGCTGTTCCAGTTCCTCCAGAAGGGTCACGTAACAGGCATTGGCCTCGGGCGTTCCCCGTCCGACCACGGCAGCGCCCATGAGGGTTGCTGCATCAAAAAAGGTCAGGGGAGAGGGCTTTGCAGCTCCGGTTTCCAGGACCTGTTTCCACAGGACCGAGCACTGCCTGGACAGGGCAATGACCTCCCTGAGCCGGTCCAGATCAAAAGACTGCCCTGACACGGACTCCAGGATGGGGATCATCTGCTTCATCTGGAGAACCAGGGATGGAATCAGATCTCCGGAGACCTCCGAAACCCCCACATAGGTGTGGATGCCGACAACCGGAACATTATAACGGCGTCCGTACCACTGGAACCAGTCCTGGACGTCCCTGCACTGGTTGGTGTTAAAAACAAGAATGTCCGGCTTTGGCGGTCCCTCAATGTCTTTGTAGACCATTTTCAGGGGAGAAACTCCGGCAAGATGGGCACCGATGTCAGCTGTCAGATAAGAGCAGATCTCCGGGGAATACCCGATGGCGTTGGCCCTGGGGATCAGGTCCGTTGCCATGCGTGTGGACCCGAGCATGGCCGAGTGGGTCTCGGGAAAATAGACGAGAAATCCCATGGCCCTGAGGAGTTCGGCCGGTCCCACGCTGGTGCACCAGGCGATCTTTTTCTCTCCCGTGGTCTGGGCCCTGTCCAGCTCATGGTAGTAGTCTGCCATGAACCTGCCCAGGCCGGCAGCCCCTTTCAGTCTTTTGTCTCTGGCACTGGTCACTTCAGCCATCCGTTGTCTTACTCCTTGCCTGCCCCGATTGCCTCCAGGACTTTGTTGATGCGCTCAATCGCTGCGGGGTCGATCCGCCTCCTTGCGCGCATGATGTACATTTTCCCCAAGGGATGCACCATTTAATCCACGGCCTGCCCATTGCTCCCGGCTTCCGCCGCATAGAGTGCTGCCCCCAGGGCGCCGGTGAGCTGGGGATACTCGGGAACCAGGACCGGCCTTCCCAGAATCTCCCGGGCCATGATTACGAGGTAAGGGTTGTGGGCCACCACACCGCCGGTCATGACCACCGTTTCCGTGAGTAATTCCATTTCCAGGACCCTCTTGATCATGGACAGGAACACACCCTTGACGATATCGGGCACCGGGCGTCCGCTGCGGATATGCTCCAGAACCTCGGTGGCGGAAAACACCGTACAGAAACTGCCCAGCGTCACCACCCCCGTTGCCTGGCTGGCGAGCCTGTCCATATCCCCCAGGGGGATGCCCAGCCTTGCGGACATCTCCTCCAGGAACGCCCCGGTTCCTGCTGCGCATTTGCGGTTCATCTTGAAATTCGAGCGACGGCCGTCCTGGCCGAGCTTGATGACCTTGTTGTCCTGGCCGCCGATGTCAATGATGGAAACGGCCATGGGAAAATAATAGTAGCACCCTTTGCCGTGACAGGCTATCTCGGTCCGGGTTTCAGCTGCAAACCGGACATTGTCCCTACCATATCCTGTTGAAAATACGCTCCCCACCTGATCTTTGGTGAGGCCGGCCATGGCAAGGGCCCGGTCATACCCGGTCTGGGCGGCCAGGAAAAAATCCGTTCCTGAACGGCCCACATCAAACCCTGCCATGTGCCGTGTTTCATCGATTACGACCACCTTGGTACCGGACGCACCCACATCAACCCCGGCAAACCATATGGGCTTCATCGGGACTCCAGACCCTTGACCAGGGATACCAGGGTCGAATTGTACGGGGTCGGTACGCCGGCCTGGATGCCGTACTTCACCACCTTGCCGTTGATAAAGTCTATTTCCGTCCGCCGCCCGTTCTCGATATCCATGAGCATGGACGGTTTATGACTGCCTGCGCCCTTCAGGTAGGCCATGGCATAGGGATAAAAATCCCATCCGAGACTGATCTCATTGGCCCTGGCAACCTTGAGGCACTCCTTGAGCAGGGCGTCCACGGTCTGGAACACCAAAGGATCGTTCATGGCCTGGGACATGGTCATGCCGGTCATGGCACACACCGGATTCATGGACGCGTTCATGGCGCTTTTTCGCCAGACCATGGAAACAATGTCCGAGGTCTTTTCCGTTGTCAGCCCGCAACGGGTGAAAACGTCGGCAATGGCCTGGGCAGCTGGTCCTGCCGACGGATCCATGGACTGAATGTAGTGGGGAGGGTGATGGAACCCCATGATAACCTGCCCGGGGGCCTTGAGCCCGCAGCCGTAGTTGACCACGGCCCGCATCACTTGCTTTTTGCCCAGGATCTGGGCAAGCTCCAGTTCCGTGTCAATGCCGTTCTGCCAGGATACGATCACCATACCCTCCCGCAGAAATCCCTTTATTGCCGAAGCTATCAGGGGAATGGCATTGGCCTTGACCGCGATGACGATCACATCCGGATCAACCTCTGCCAGGGCATCGATGCTGGTGCAGGTATGGGAGACGGCCTGGGTCAGGGTCTCTGCTCCGGTAATGGATATTCCGGGACTTCTGGCAACGTCCAGCATCTCGGGAATAACATCGCACAGCGTTACCCGGTAACCGCCCCGCTCAAGGAATGCGGCAACAATGCTGCCCACAGGTCCTGCCCCGATAATGGCGAACTTCCGGGGGAACCCCTCGTGTTCTGATGACATAACCCCTCCTCCTTACACAGCTTGCAATCAGCGGAACTGTCTCGGCCGTTCATCCACAACGCGCAGAGCCTTACCTTCGCTCCTGGCAATGGACTTGGGTTCAACCAGGTCCACATCCACCCGGATGCCCATGTTGCCACGGATATGGGCCATGATCTTGGCTTCCACCTCGTACTGCTTGGCCTTGCCCATGGCATAGATCTCTTTCTTGGCCTCGACCTGCACGGTCAGTTTGTCAAGATAGCCGCTTTTGCGCACGACCAGTTTGTACTGGGGCTCCACCTCTTCGATGTCCAGGAGCAGGGACTCGATCTGGGACGGGAACACGTTGACGCCGCTGATGATCAGCATGTCGTCGGTACGGCCTGAAATGCGCTCCATCTTGACAAATGTTCTGCCGCAGGGGCACTCGTCCCGGACAAGCCGGGTGATGTCCTTGGTCCGGTACCGGATGAGCGGCATGGCACGGCGCTGGATGGATGTGAAGACCAGCTCTCCCTTTTCACCCACGGGCAGGGGTTCCAGGGTTGCCGGATCCACAACTTCTGCGATAAAATGGTCCTCATTGATATGGGAACCGCTCTGGGTAAAGCATTCGTAGGCAACACCGGGGCCGCTCATCTCGGTCAGACCGAAGATATCCATAGCCTTGATGCCCATGCGCTCCTCTATGGCAAGCCGCATTTCCTGGGTCCAGGGCTCGGCGCCGAACACGCCGATTTTCAGGGGAAGCTTGCGGATGTCGACACCCATCTCTTCTGCCCGCTCCACGATGGTCAGGGCGTAGGACGGAGTACTGCACAGGACCGTTGATCCAAAATCCCGCATCAGGTTTATCTGACGTTCCGTAAGGCCGGAACTGATGGGAACGACCGTACACCCGATGCGGCTCAGTCCCTGATGAACCCCCAGGCCGCCGGTAAACAAACCGTATCCGTAAGAATTCTGGACAATGTCCTCCTTACGGACACCATAGGCCCAGAAATTCCGGCACACGCATTCTGTCCACTGCTCAATGTCTTCCGCAGTGTAGGGACCGGTAATGGGCTTGCCTGTCGTGCCTGATGACGCATGAACCCGGACAACATCCGACAGGGGCACCGCGCACATGCCGAACGGGTAGTTGTCCCTCAGGTCGTTCTTGACGGTAAAGGGAAGCTTTGAAATATCCTCAAGACCCTTGAGATCATCGGCGGTGATTCCGGCTTCCTCGAACTTGCGCTTGTAAAACGGTACTCTGGCGGTCACCCAGGCCACGGTCTCCTTGAGTTTTTCCAACTGAAATTTCTGAAGCTTTTCCAAGGGCATACACTCAAACTCTTTGTTCCAGGGCATCCTAATCCTCCTTCTTACAATTTACAGTTATGTCACCAGTTTAAGCCGGTTCACCGGACCGGTATGCTACCCTGCCACGGCCGGTAATGGCCTTGGCAGGATAGCTGCCGGAACGAATCGGAATCAAGCAATCACTCTATACGCAACCCCCAACTTGTTCTCATTGGAAAGAACCCCCGGGAACGAATCCGGAGCCCGGGTAACCTGTTCAGCTTTTCATGTCCTGGGCTGCCTGGAATCCAAGGTCCAGAGCCTTCAGGTTCATGTCCACAAACCCTTTTTTCGTCCGCCGCTTTATGGCTTGGGCCACGCTGTCCCTGGACAGGGACAGGGCATTGGTCTGGACCAGGGCCCCCAGAAGAACGATGTTCAGGGTCATGGAGTTTCCCGCTTCTTTGGCCAGGGCCAGGGCATCAAAGGCAATAAGGTTTCCGGTCCGCTCAATGATCAGGCGTTTGATATCGTCTATGGCAGGGTAGACCCCCCTGCCGATGGCTGCCGTAAACGGCGGAAGGGGTGCTGTATTGGTAATGACCGTGGTTTTTCTGCTACACCGGTTCATGGCCCTCAGGGTCTCGGAAGGTTCAAACCCCAGAAGCACATCAGCCTCTCCGTCCGAGATGATAGTGCTCTGGGCATCCCCGAACACAATGGCCGATTCCACGACCCCCCCGCGCTGGGCCATGCCGTGGATTTCACTCATGCGCACCGGGATCCCTTCTATCAGGGCCGCTTCACCCAGGACCTTGGACGCCATGAGATTTCCCTGTCCGCCAACTGCAACCATAATCAATCGTGTTATAGTCATAATAAATAAATCCCTTTCATTTCGTTTTTGCGCCTTATTTCATCCAATCTATTTTTTCAGGGGCGCTATGGCGTTTTCAGGACAGATCTGGGCGCATACGGCACAGCCTACACAGGTATCGGCATTGATCCTGACCCGTCCAGCCTCAAGGTAAAAGGACGGACAGGCAATCTCGTTGATGCAGTCCCTGTGATCCAGGCACCGGTCCGTCACATGAAAGGCTCTGGGCTTCAGGATCTTCAGGCTCTTGGCATAGAGGGCACAGGGTTCCTGGGAGATGATGACCGATACACCCTTGAATTCCAGGGCCTCCCGGATCGCCTCGATGCTCTTCTTGACCTTGAACGGCTTGACGATTGTCACGTGCTCAACGCCCAGGGACCGGACCAGGGCCTCGATGGAAATCCTGTTGTACCCTTCCAGCTTGAACTGGCTCATGTCAACGCCGGGATTGGGCTGGTGGCCGGTCATGGCCGTAATGCCGTTATCCAGGATGACCAGGGTGAAATTGTGATTGTTGAATACGGCATTGACAAGCCCTGTAATGCCGGAGTGGAAAAAGGTGGAATCCCCGATGAACGCAATGACCTTCTTGTCCGTTGCCTTGGAGAACCCGCAGGCCGTGCTCACGGATGATCCCATGCAGATGACGAAATCACCCATGCTGAGCGGGGGGAGAAACCCCAGGGTGTAGCAGCCGATATCGTTGGGACAGATGGTATCCATCCCCTGGGCTGCCTTTTTGACCTCATAGAAGGTTGCCCTGTGGGAACAGCCGGAGCACAGGTTTGGCGGACGCTGGGGAATCTCCGGGATTGCCTTTGTATCCACGGATTCCGAGGCAATATAATCGATGTCAAAATACCGGGCCATGGTTGCCCGAACCATGGCCGGGTCGAATTCATAGAGCCTGGAAAACAGTCCGTCTCCCTTGCCCCGGATGGTCAGGGTCATCCCCTCTTCCTGGGCGAATGCCTTGACCGCCTCCTCCATGAAGGGCTCGCCCTCTTCAATGACCAGAACCGAACTGCAGGTTTTAAGGAAGGACTTAATCACGGCATCGGGCATGGGGTTGGAAAAACCGATGCGCAGGATGCTGACCCGATCCTGGATACCCAGGTCGACCACGGCATCCGAGGCATAGAGAAAGCTGACCCCGTTGCAGATGATGCCCAGGGGCCCGGTGCCTGTCCGGAAGTTGAACGGCGATGAGTTGGAGAGTGCGGCGGCCTTTTTCAGATTGGCCAGGAGCTTGACGTGGAGTTTTCTGGATACGCCCGGAACCGTGACATAATTGAAGGGGTCCTTGGTAAAATCCCCCCTGGTTTTCCGTGCTTCCATATCCCCAAGGTTCACGTAGGCACTGGAGTGGTTGATACGGGTCGTGGTTCTAAGCAGGACCGGTTCCCGGAGTTCCTCGGACAGCCCGAAAGCTGCTTTGGCCATCTCCTTTGCCTCGCTCACCGACGAGGGCTCCAGGACCGGGATGCCGGCCAGCTTGCCGTAATACCGGTTGTCCTGTTCGTTCTGGCTGGAAAACATGGACGGATCATCGGCGGACAGGATCACCATACCGCCCTTAACCCCCACATAGGCCAGGGTCATCAACGGGTCTGCCGCGACATTGAGACCCACATGTTTCATGATGCACATGGTCCGCAGCCCGGAGTTGGCCGCTGCGGCGGCAACTTCAAGGGCAACCTTCTCGTTGGTGCTGTATTCGAAATAGAGATCCGTTTCCTGGGAGATCTGGAACAGGTTCAACGACAGTTCCGAGGATGGGGTGCCCGGGTATGTGGTGGCAAACGCAACGCCGGCTTCCACCGCGCCCCTGGCAATGGCCTCGTTCCCCAGAAGCATGATCTCCTCACCGGTAGTGGTACTCAGCAGTCTGTGCATGGTAGTTTTCCTTTTTCAGTCACCCGTGAACTCCGGCAGTTTCCGGCCGGCGAATGACAGCCCTTCCAGGGCATCTCTGGTTGAAAATAAAGCCTCAAGCCTTTCCAGTTCAATCTCAATTGCCAGGGGAATGGTATCTCCTTCCCGAATTAATTTTCCGGGCGATGCCCCGGCCAATATTACCGACACCTGTTTGACGGATCTGAGCCACGTGCTCTCCCGAATTGTGTGGATAGCGTGGAATGGATCGCTATAATCTGGCTACTATTTAACTACAGTCAGCGATACCACCATATCCAGGAACTTGTCAAGGAGAAAATAAACCTCAAATTTAAAGCCAGGCGGGGCTCTCAGGCGTATAGACGTTCAGCATGTTCCATTGAAGAGGCATATCCTTTAAACCCTTGGATATCCTCACATGAGCAGATAGCTGACGAGGCAAAAAAACCCTCGATCATCGTCTTGTCACCATGTCTTATGAGTCCCAGGAAAAGAACGGGCACAAGGCTGAGCCCTTTGGCACCCTTCGCCACGGCATACTCCAGATCATCCCCTGTCTGGTATACGGCAAAAAGTGCCTGCTGAACCGGCATGATCTGAACTATTTCAGGATCCTGATTGTGGGAATGGGTATGGTCGCTGCATGAATTACACATTATGGTATCCTTATATTAACTTGTTCAAGTACCTTCCAAAACCAACTGCATTGATAGACTATCTGATTTCTTTGTCAAGACCTGGTATATTATTTTCCAGGTCGCCCCCCCGGGAACGGTTCCTCCTACCCCTGCCCATGCTCACTCCTGGCCATTTCCAGGGCTGCCGGAGAACAGCGCCTCAAGGTCCTCCAGCGTAAAAGCATAGGCCGTATTGCAGTTGTGGCACCGGATCTCCAGGGGGAACGGTCCATGGGCAAGGATATCCCGGTGATCCTGTCCGGGCAGGCCCTTGAGGTAGGCTGCCATTTTTTCCCGGGAGCACCGGCAGAAGAACTCTATCCTCTGGTTTCCCATGAATACCGGGACAAACCGTCCGAACACGTCAGCGACCAGGGTCTCGGGTGCTTCCCCGCTGCCCAAGGCCTGTCCCGGGGATCTCATGGAACCCATGACATTCTCGGCATCGGCCACCACGTCCGGCACAGCCCCGGGCATGGCCTGGAGAAAAATACCCCCGGCACCGCTGACCTGACCTTGGGCATCAAAACAGATGCTCAGGTTAAAGGCCGTGGGTGCCTGCTCCGACTGGAGAAAATAGGCGGCAAGATCCTGGGCAACGCTGCCGTACTCCATGACTATCCTGCCTGAATAGGGGGTCCTTGCATCCTCCAGGTATTTGGTTACCGTGAGAAACCCTGCACCGAAAAAGGAAGAAACACTGGACTCCCCCCCTGTACCTGCCTCTGAGAACCTGGGGTTTTTGAGATATCCCCTGATCTCACCGAACACATTGGACTCCACATCCATTCCCTTTACCGGGCCCGAGCACTGGATCTGGATGCTGATCCTGTCCTTGCCTTTGAGGGTTGCTGTCAGGAGCGCCGCAGCAATATAACCGTGACCCAGGACAAGGGTCTCGACAACACCCAGGTCGTGGTTGCTGCGCATCTCATTGATCATCCGCGTGCAGTGTACCACGGCACCCCTCAAGGTTCCATCCGCCATGATGAACCGGTACAGCCGGTCTTTGGCCGATGCTTTCAGGCGATCCTTGAGGTTGCCGCCGTAAATATCCTTTTTTATCATAAACCATCAGTTCCTGAATACCATAAGCCAGTTGACCCGCCCCGCGGGGGGTCAGCGGGGAAGCCCCCGGAATCCGTGATGAAATACATCCTTAAAACCTTGTCCAGGTATACCAGATAACCCGTCAAATTCCAAACCAAATAACGGTCCGCACCGTTATGAATAGCAACCTGGACCGTGCCCGCATACCCCAGCGGCGGCGTTTCACCCCAAAACCAGACCTCCCCCTTGCCCGTGAAAAAAATTCCCGGACACTGCAAATCCGCTTTGATTGGTTTACCGGATATGATACGCATATTACCGGAATCCGGCCTCAAAACAACACTGTGACCATAACGCACAGGGGGTATCATGAAACGACAGCCGCCATTGTGGATACTGGGTTGTCTGCTGCTCCTGCTGATTACCGGCTTAGGAAAGCAGGCTCAGTCCCTTACCAGTAAACCGGCAAAAAACAATACCGCCCTCCGGAGCGGAAGCCCAGCGCGGGCCGCCGGCAGCGCCGTCATGCTGACGCTTTACCGGGAAGCATACCAGGGCGCGTTCACCCTGCTGATTCCCAAAGGCTGGACAGCGGAGGGCGGCATGATTCCCAGCGGGGTGGGCTGGAATGTTGTGGATCTTGTGGAAAACAACATCCAGTTCAGGGTTTCCAGCCCGGACAGGCGATCCTTTTTCGGGTGGTATCCCAGGTTTTATTTCCAGGACCCCCAGATGTCATTCCAGTCGTCAATGGGAATAATCCGCAAACAGAACGGAGAGGTCCTGAACGGCGTCTGGCTCTACCCCTACATGACCCTGGAAAACTATGTCGAGCAGATTGTTTTTGGCCAGTTCGGGGCCGCAGAATACCAGTCCCCCCGTATTCTTGGCAAGGCGAACCCGGCACCTGAACTTTCCCCCTGGATCCCGCCCAACGTGTCCAGGCACCAGGCCGGTTATGTCAATTTTGAGGCCCTGATAAACAACGGACCCGTGTTCGGAAGGATCTACGCCATTATTTACGATATCCAGAACATACTCTGGAGCACGGTGGGCACCTGGGGGCTCGTGGCTCCCAAGGAACGGTGGGAACAAGATGAACGGATCATGGAAATCTGCCTGAGATCCTTCAGGCTTGACCCCGGATGGGCGGCCAGAGCAGCTGCTGCCCAGGAGCGGCGGGCTTCACAATATAACGAGGTGCTGCGCTACATGAACCGTGTTGACCAGGAAATCCAGACCGGACGCGCCCAGACCAGCAGCGACATCATGCACGAAAACTACAAGGTGCTGACCGGGCAGATCGAAACACGGGACCCGTCAACAGGTGATGTCAGGTACCTGCCGTCTTACAACCATGCCTATACCGACGGGCAGGGTAACTATTTCCTCAGGGACTACGATGACGGCACCCTGCCGGTTGACAACGCGGCAAATTGGAGAAAGCTCGACATTGTCAACCGTCTTGATACCGGCAATTAGGCGCAGCAGGCAGATCCCGGTTTTTATGGGGTGAATGGCGGTTTAAAATTGCGTTGCATTGTCACATGAAACAGTGTAGCGTGATTTGCCATAATTATCAGATACCGTTTCTGTGGATCGCTGTAGAAACCTGACCAAAGCATTATATTTGAACTCATTGGTATAGTTAACTATACCGCTTGAATATCCGGTCACATCTTCCAAGCCCAGGGATTATCCTTAAAGGAGCCGTGGGATTATGAAACAGACATTTATAACTATCCCTGGTGGAACCTCCGGCTATAGAATATGCAAGTGCGATTCCGGCAGGAGGAAACTTTTGTCTTTATGATGGCTGGACAACAGCGTTAACATCCAGGCTGAACAGCTGCCTTAACTCTTAAGTGTCAGGAGGGATATCATGACTTTGAACCTCAAATGCATCGGAGAAAAAGTCGGTCCTTTTACCAGGGAATATTCGCACAAGGATGCCATCCTGTATGCCCTTGGTGTGGGAGCTGGTTTTTCCGATCTCAAGTACTGCTATGAAAAAAATCTCAAGGTAATCCCAAGTTTTTCCATCGCATCGATCTTTGACACCCTGGTGGAATTCGCTGTCAAGGCCCAGGTCAATCTGGCAGGTATTCTGCACGGTGAACAGGACCTTGTCTTTCACAATCTGATCCCGCCCGAAGGCACCCTGACAACAACCGGAAAGATTAAACACATCTATGACAAGGGAAAGGATAAAGGTGCCCTTGTCATCGGGGAAAGCGTAACACACCATTCAAACGGACAGAAACTGTATACCAGCATTTTCTCCCTTTTCTGCCGCCTGGACGGTGGATTCAACGGCGAGAATGCTCCTGGAACCAGTGTTGAATTCCCCCAAAGGGAACCCGATTTTATGGTCCATGAAACCCCGCGGGTCGAGCAACCCCTGATCTACAGGCTGTCGGGAGATATCTTTCCCCTCCACGCAGATCCTGATTTTGCAAAAGCATCGGGTTTTGAGAAACCCATCATGCACGGACTGTGTACCCACGGATTTGCCTGCAGGGCCCTCATAAACAGCCTGATCCCCAATGAACCTGAAAAGGCGAGACGAATGGCTTGCCGCTTTTCAAGCACATTGTATCCGGGTGTCCCCATCAGAACCCTGATCTGGAAAATATCGGAAGGCAAAGCCCTGTGGAAAACCGTCAATGCCGAAACCAATGAGGCGGTCATCACCAACGGCGTCTTTGAATACGGTGATGTCCCCAAGGATGAAATACGCTTTGACAACCGTGTGGCTATTGTAACCGGTGCAGGAGCCGGCCTTGGCCGGGCCTACGCGCTCGAGCTTGCAAGACGCGGCGCAAAGGTTATGGTCAATGATTATGGCGGATCTCCGGATGGTTCCGGCCAGGGGTCTTCCTCTCCTGCCCAGATGGTCGTGGACCAGATCGTGAAACAGGGCGGATGCGCCATTGCCAACCACGACAACGTGGCCTCCCCCCTTGGCGGGGAGAACATCGTGAAAACAGCCCTTGATGCATTTGGAACGGTGGATATCCTGATCAACAATGCAGGCATTTTAAGGGATAAGAGTTTTACCAATATGGAGCCGGAGTACTGGCAGGCTGTCCTTGATGTGCACCTCGGGGGTGCGTACAACGTAACCCGGCCCGCCTTTAAAATAATGAAAGAAAAAGGATACGGCAGAATCGTCATGACCACCTCGTCTGCCGGACTCTGCGGGAATTTCGGACAGGCCAACTATTCCGCAGCCAAGCTGGCCCTGGTGGGGCTCATGAACACCTTGAAGCTTGAAGGGGAAAGGTACAATATCAAGGTGAATACGATGGCACCCCTTGCGGCGTCCCGGCTGACCGAGGGTATTCTTCCGCCTGAGATATTTGAAAAAAGCAAACCTGAATTTGTCATGCCCATGACACTGTACCTATGTTCCGAACTCTGCCCTGTAACAGGAAATATCTATAACGCCGGCATGGGATTTTTCAACCGGTCTGCCGTGTTTACAGGCCCCGGGGCAGTTCTGGGGGACAAGGACACCGTGCCAGACGCCGATGCAATCCTGGCTGGAATAGAACAGATATCCTCCCTGAAGGATGCCAGAACCTATTTCCAGCTCAATGACCAGGTGGCGGATCTCCTGACAGCCCTGGAATCACCTCCCCGGAAAGGGGATAGGGACAGCCAAGTGATTTCATGAAATCACAGCCCATTGAAAAACTTATCCCACGGTAACTTAAAAAGGAGACTATTCAAATGACAGGCATCACTTCCTATGGCGCATATATTCCCCGGCTGAGACTTGAGCGGTCAGCCATCTACAGGAACATGGGGTGGTTTGCTCCTGCGTTGATAGCCGTTGCACAGGGAGAAAGATCCATGTGCAACTGGGATGAGGATTCAATTACCATGGCTGTGGCCGCGTCCCGGGATTGCATCCTGGGAATGGATAAAAACACCATTGACGGCGTGTACATGGCCTCCACAACCATGCCCTTTGCCGACAGGCAGAATTCAGGCATTGTCGCAACCGCCTTGAATCTACCCGAGGACATTATCACTTCAGACTTTACAGCTTCCCAGAAAATCGGCACCACAGCCCTTATCGCGGCGCTTGAATCGGTAAAGAGCGGTGACAGACGCCATGTCCTTGTTGCTGCCGCAGATAAACGTGAAACCAAAAGCGCTGATTTCTATGAAATGTGGTTTGGCGACGGTGCCGCTTCACTCCTGGTGGGAGACACTGACGTCATTGCGGAATACAAGGGGTCCTATTCTGTTTCATGTGATTTTGTGGACCATTACCGCGGCAGCCACAATGTGTATGACTATGTCTGGGAGGAGCGCTGGCAGCGGGATGAAGGATATGCCAAAATCATTCCCCGTGCCGTAAACGGTCTCCTGGAAAAACTTGAGATTACCATGGATGATGTGGACAAGCTGGTCTTTCCCTGTTTTTTCAAAAGGGACCACGGTGCCATAGCCAAAAATCTCGGAGCCGCGCCTGAAAAAGTGGTGGACAACCTGCATGAGGTCTGCGGAGAAACGGGTGTTGCCCATGCCATTCTCATGTTCATCTCCGCCCTGGAGAATGCCGTCCCCGGTGACGGCATTCTCATGGCAGGGTTCGGCCAGGGATGCAACGCCCTCTTTTTCAAGGTCACCGACAACATAAAGCGCCTCTCACCCCGCCAGGGGTTCAGGGGCACCCTGGAAAACAAGCTGAGCACGGACAATTATCTCCGGTTCCTCAAATTCAGGGATCTGATCCGGACAGAGATGGGGATCAGGGCCGAGGCCCCCACCCAGACCGCCATGACCACGCTCTTTCGCAAACGTAAAATGCTGCTCGGGCTTGTGGGCGGCGTATGCGGCACCTGCGGCACGGCCCAGTATCCCAAAATGGATATCTGCGTGAATCCCGAATGCGGCGCCGCACACAGCCAAAAGGACTGTGAATTTGCCCATGTCCCGGCGAAAATAATGACATTCACCTCGGATCTCCTGGCCGTATCGGTGGATCCTCCCCACAGTTACGGCATGGTTCAGTTTGAAAACGGGGGACGCATGATGGCGGACTTTACGGATTGCCGTCCCGAGGACTTAAGGGTGGGACTGCCGGTAACCATGACATTCAGGATACGGACCCGGGATAAGGAACGGGGATTTGTAAACTATTTCTGGAAGGCGACGCCGGTTCCCGGAGCCGCAAAACAGATGGACAGGATATCATTTCATGGCAGAGTGGCCGTTGTCACCGGAGCCGGCGGCGGTCTGGGAAGGATTTATGCCCTTGAGCTTGCCAGGGGTGGCGCCAGTGTTGTTGTCAACGATCTTGGCGCAGCGCCCGACGGTTCCGGCAAAGGCTCTGCCTCACCGGCACAGGCGGTTGCGGATGAGATACTCAAAGCCGGGGGCAAGGCTGTTGTCAACACCGACAATGTGGCCACCTCCCAGGGAGGCCGGGCCATTGTCCAGGCAGCCCTTGACACCTTTGGCCGCCTTGACATCCTGATAAACAATGCCGGAATCCTGAGGGATAAAAGCTTTGTCAACCAGGATGCCGGAACCTGGAATCCGGTTATTGACGTGCACCTGAACGGCGCCTATTACGTGACCCGGCCGGCTTTCCAGGCCATGAAGGAGCAGGGGTTCGGCAGGATCGTGATGACCACGTCCGCCGCAGGTCTTTACGGCAATTTCGGCCAGACCAACTATTCAGCAGCCAAGCTTGGCATTGTGGGGCTGATGAACACCCTGAAGATCGAGGGGGCCAAATACGACATCAAGGTCAATACGGTTGCTCCCATTGCCGCATCCCGGTTGACCCGGGAAATCATGCCGCCCGAAATTTATGAAAAGAGCAGGCCCGAATTCGTATCGCCCATGGTCCTGTACCTGTGCAGCGATGCCTGCAGGGAAACCGGGCAGATCTTTAATGCAGGCCTGGGTTTTTTCAACCGTGCCTCCATACTGACCGGCCAGGGACTAAGGCTCGGAGATGACAAAACCCCCCCCACCCTGGAGATGATCCATGAAAATTTTGACAAAATCAATTCCATGGAAAACGCAAAGGAAATTCCAGACGCAACAAGCGCTGTGATTTCACTTGTAACTCCCGATTCCGGCCACAAAGAAACAACGGGTTCGGACAAGGCAACCGCCATTGCAGACCTTGTTCCCGAAACCATTTTCAAAACCATGCCTGACAGATTCAGGTCTGAAGCAGCGGCAGGCGTTGATGTTATCTTTCAATTCAACATCAAGGGTCCGAAGGGGGGCGACTGGATTGTTGCCATAAAGAACAGCCGGTGCGGCATAGAGCCCGGAATTGCCGCCAGTCCCAACTGCACCCTGACGATCAGTGATGAAAACTTTGTGAAGCTTTTCACGGGAACCATGACTTCCATGCAGGCCTTTTCATCGGGGAAACTTTCCCTTAACGGTGACATCATGAAGTCCCAGCTCATTGAGAAACTGTTCAGCCTGACGATTTAAGGAGGGTATACCATGGCAACAGGAATTAAGGACAAGATCGCAATTATCGGCATGGGGTGTACCAGATTCGGTGAACGCTGGGACGTGGGGGCGGAAGAGCTCATGGTGGAAGCCTTTGAGGAGTGCGTTGCCGATGCCGGACTGGAAAAAAAGGATATCGAGGCGGCCTGGCTTGGAACATGCCTGGAGGAAGTCAACCTGGGAAAGACGGCCATGCCCCTTGCCACGACGCTGAGGCTGCCCATGATCCCTGTGACGCGGGTTGAAAATTACTGCGCCACCGGAACGGAAGCCTTTCGCGGAGCATGCTACGCAGTGGCTTCCGGGGCCTATGACATCTGTCTGGCCATGGGGGTCGAAAAGCTCAAGGATGCCGGTTACGGAGGGCTTCCGAACCCGGGATCCGGCGCCGGGAGCCTCCTGTGGCAGTGGTGGCCCAATCTTTCGGCCCCAGGCTCCTTTGCCCAGCTTGCCAGTGCCTATACGGCAAAATACAGGGTGTCCGATCAGGACCTGAAACGGGCCATGGCCCATATTTCCGCCAAGAGCCATGATAACGGCCTGCGCAACCCCAAGGCCCACCTTCAAAAGAAAATAACGGTGGAGCAGGTGATGGCAGCCCCGATCATCGCTCACCCCCTGGGCCTTTTTGACTGCTGCGGTGTCAGCGACGGCGCGGCATGCGCCATTGTCACCACCCCTGAAATGGCAAAAAAAATGGGAAGAAAGGATTTCGTCACGGTAAAAGCCCTGCAGCTTGCCCTGTCCAGCGGTGAGGAAGCAGGGTTCGGCACCTGGGACGGGGACCACTTCATGACAACGGCAAAATGCAGCATCAAGGCCTATAAGGAGGCAGGCATAACCGATCCCAGAAATGAGATCAGCATGATGGAGGTCCATGACTGTTTTTCAATCACGGAACTGGTCACCATGGAAGACCTCCATATTTCCGGACGGGGTAAGGCCATAAAAGACATCATGGATGGCTTCTATGACCTAGACGGCAGCGTGCCCTGCCAGGTGGATGGCGGCCTGAAATGTTTCGGCCACCCCATCGGCGCATCCGGGATAAGGATGCTCTACGAGATGTACCTGCAGCTCCACGGAAGGGCGGACAGGCGTCAGCTTGACAGCCCCAGATACGGCCTGACCCACAATCTCGGCGGTTTTCCCTTCCAGAATATCTGCAGCATTGCCATTGTCGGCAGATATGATGCCTGAGCTTTTGCACCCGGGAGGCACCCATGATGGAACTGAACCGATCCCAGAAAGAAATTCAGAAAGCAGCAAGGGATTTTGCCAGGGGCGAATTTGATAAAACCCAATCCCTTGAACTTGAAAAAAACAGGAGATTTCCTGAAGAAATCTGGAAAAAAGCGGCAGAACTCGGCTTTATCGGGATACAGTTCCCAGAAATGTATTCAGGAGGCGGCCTTGGCATTGTCGAAGCAGCGCTCATTGCAGAAGCTTTCTGCTGCGTTGATTCCACGTTCGGGATGGCGCTTACCCTTGCAGGGCTGGGCTGTGAAGCAATTTTTCGTTTTGGGGACAACGGGCTGAAAAAAAAGGTCCTGCCCGGAATCTGTCAGGGGCGGAGGCTCTCGGCCATCGCGTTTTCAGAAACCGCCCATGGGTGCGACCTGTCCGCCATGAATACCCGTGCTGTTTTCATGGGTGATACCATCATCATCAACGGGGAAAAAACCCATGTTGCAAACCGGGGAAAAAACGGGATCTACCTGGTGCTCTGCAATACAGGGCAAAACGCAGACGCCCCGGAAAAAGATCTCAGCATGGTTCTTGTCGATGGCGGCAACAACGGCATTGCCATGACCGATTCCGGGAAAAAATTCGGTGTCAACATGATGCCGAGTGCGACCATGGGATTTCATGACGTCAGCGTACCTGCCTCAAACCTTGTGGGCAAAGCAGGGGAAGGACGTCTCCAGGCCGAAAGGTTCCAGGATGAAATGAAGATTCTTACGGCCGCCCAGGCCCTGGGTACGGCCCAGGGGGCACTGGAGCGGGCCCTGGGGTATGTCAGACAGCGGGAACAGTTCAGCCGGAAACTTTCGGCTTTCCAGATCACCCGGCACAAGATTGCAGCCATGGCCACAAAAGTTGTCCTTGCACGCCTCATCACCTACAGGGCAGCCTGCCTGTTCGATGCTGGAAAAGCAGACAGAACCATGATCGCCATGGCAAAAATGACATCGGCAAGGGCTGCCGTGGAAGTGGCCGATGAGGCCATTCAGCTTTTCGGAGGGTACGGGTACATGAAAGAGTCCGAGGTCGAACATTTTTTCCGGGATGCCAAGGTTGCTGAGCTCTGCTTCGGCAACACGTCGGACCAGAAGGACAGCATAGGAGAGGCCATACTAGGAAGAATCAGGAAGTAAAGGGGGAAAAACCGGAAATGGATATCCTGAAATACACCGTGGAGCACCATGGGTTCCGTAAAAGGCTGGCAGATTTCCTTGCACGGGAAGTAACCCCTTGTGTGGATGGGTGGGAAAAAGACCATATTGTTCCCAGGAGCGCCTGGCAGAAAATGGGAAAGAAAGGATTTCTCTGCCCGTCAGTCTCTCCCGAATACGGCGGCCTGGGAGGGGATTTCCTCTATTCGGTCATTGTTGCAGAAGAACTCTCATATACAGCCCACAGCGGCCTTGCAGCAAGCGTCCACAGCGACGTGACGGTTCCCTATATCGATGCCTTCGGCTCAAGGGAACAAAAGGCGAAATACCTTCCAGGATGCGTGTCAGGGGATATCATCACAGCCATTGCCATGACGGAACCCGATGCCGGCAGCGATCTTGCCGGAATGAAGACAACAGCCGTTGAACAAGGGGACCAGGTAATCATCAATGGCTCAAAGACATTTATATCCAATGGCATCAACTGTGACCTCGTGGTTCTGGCAGCCCGGGACCCAGGGATTGAGAACAGGCACCAGGCCGTATCCCTGTACCTTGTGGAAAACAACACACCGGGATTCAAACGGGGCAGGCAGCTGGACAAAATGGGATGGGACAGCCAGGACACTGCAGAGCTTTTCTTTTCCGACTGCCGCATTCCCCGGTCCAACCGGCTTGGCGAGGCAGGCTCGGGTTTTTTCAGCTGATGATGAAACTCCAGCAGGAGCGGCTTGTATGTGCCATGTGTGCGGTGTTTGCCGCAGAACGTATCCTGGATTCCGCCGTTTTGTATTGCAGGGCCGCATCCGTGAAAGGCAAACCCCTTGTCCGGTCC
>JAZDGN010000043.1:0-3124 GCA_043806875.1 Pseudomonadota bacterium | reverse complement strand
CTTCATATCAGCGACCTGGTCAGGGCGTTCAGAGCAGCTGTTGAATCAACCGTTTCAGGGGTTTACAACATCGGTTCCGGCCGGGCCGTGACCCTCAATGATATCGTATCCGTGATATCAGCGGTGACTGGCAGACAACTGGAGGTCATATATTCCGGCAAAAGGAAGCTGGATGTTCCTGTCAATTTTCTGGACATCCGCAAAGCTGAAAAAGAGCTGGGCTGGAAACCGGAAATATCCCTGGAGCAAGGGATCAGGAAAACCGTTGAATGGCTCAAGGCCCAGTGAGGGGGGCTTGGATGACATGATACCCGGTGTGCCGGTTTCCGTGGTTGTTCCGTGTTACTGCTGTGCTGCCACCCTTGGCCGGGCCGTGGATTCCGTGATTTCCCAGACCATGCCTCCCTTGGAGATCATTCTGGTGGATGACGGGAATATGGGTTCCACGCGCGATGAAATTCTCAGGATCCAGGAGACCCATGGCCGGGAAGGGGTCAGGGTTATCCGGTTTGATTGCAACCAGGGACCGTCCGCTGCGCGTAATGCCGGCTGGGATGCGGCAGGGGGGGAGTATGTGGCTTTCCTGGACTCCGACGATACCTGGGTTGCCCGGAAGCTTGAGCACCAGTACGGTGTCATGAAAACCAATCCCGGGATCGCCCTTTCAGGGAGTCCGGGGCTGAGGGTTGGCGGGAAGCCCGGTCCAGCTGCAGGGGGTGTGGGAGCAGGGTCGGCCCCTGAAGCAGTCTCGGTCTGGCAGCTGTTGATCTCAAACCGGTTCAGGACGTCATCGGTCATGGTCCGGACAGATCTGCCCCTTCGCTTCAACACGGAAAAACGGTTTTCAGAAGATTACCTGTTATGGCTTGAAATCCTGCTGGATGGTTACCCTGCCGTGTGGATCAACGAACCTCTGGTAATGGTGCACAAGCCGTCCTACGGTTCCAGCGGGTTGAGCCAAGATCTTACGGATATGGAAAAGGGTGAACTGGACGTGTTCTTCCGCCTCCTTCGGCAGCGCCGTATATCAGCGCCTGTGGCAATGGCAGCCATGGGGCTGTCTCTGATAAAATATTGCCGCCGGATTTATCTGCTTGCCCTGGGAATTGAAAAATGAAGATTGTTGTTGTAGGGAACTTCCCGCGATGGCTCGTGAGCTTCAGGGGGCCGCTGCTCAGGGCCATGAAGGGCAGGGGGCACCATGTCCATGCAGGAGCACCGGATGCGTCCCGGAAGGTCCGGGAGGCCTTGGCGGCCATGGGTGTCATCTACGAGGATATCCCGGTTGATCGGGACGGGATGTCCATGGTCGATGACGGTGTCCTCTTTTACCGGTTGTTCAGACTGTTCAGGCGTATCAAGCCGGATCTGGTTCTGAGCTATACTGTAAAACCGGTGATTTATGGATCCCTGGCCGCATGGCTGGCAGGTGTTCCGGCAAGATTTTCCCTGGTTGAGGGGCTTGGGTACGTGTTCACCGGGTTGAACCGGGACCGCTTTTTTTTAAGGACTGTCATATCGTTTCTGTATGCAGTCAGTCTGCGCCTGAACCGTAAGGTTTTTTTTCTCAACGCCCATGACCTGGACTATTTTCTGGGGCACCGGATTCTTCCTGGCAGGCAGGCAGGGGTCCTGCTGAGGGGGATCGGTATCGACCTGTATGACTATTTCCCAGCGCCCCTGCCGGTCGGCATATCTTTTTTGTTCGCAGCCCGGCTCATAGAAGACAAGGGGATTGTGGAGTATGTCGAGGCCGCCAGGATGATCCGGAGACAATACCCGGATGTGGTGTTCAGGGTTGCCGGCTGGATTGATGAAAATCCGTCGGCCATATCCAGGAGTCGTTTCGACGACTGGGTTCGCGAGGGCGTAATCGAGTACCTGGGAAATCTTGAAACCATCAGGGATGCGCTGGCGTCTTCAACTGCCCTTGTCCTTCCCACGTTTTACAGGGAGGGGCTGCCGAGGTCCATCCTCGAGGCCATGGCCATGGGCAGGCCTGTGATCACGACATCCATTCCCGGATGCATGGATGCGGTTCTGGATGGGAGGACAGGATTCCTGGTTCCTGTCAAATCCAGTGAAGCAGTGGCCCGTGCCATGGAAACCCTGATCCTGGATCCCGGACTTGCCTCAAGGATGGGGGAAGCCGGACGCAGGCGCGCGGTAACGTGTTTTGATGTCAGGAGCGTGAACCAGCGATTAATGGCAGTCATGGGGCTTGAATAGCAGCAGGCGGTTGGTCAATATGAGACAGGTTCTGGTAACTGGCGGTACAGGAATAGCCGGGAAGGCCCTTGTCCGGGCCCTGGTCAACCAGGGGGCGGCGGTCAGGGTGCTGGCCCGGTCTCCGGACAGGGATGGCGCCGGGGTGATTCCCGGGACGACTTTTTTTAAAGCCGATATCACCGATGCCAAGGGCGTTGCCCAAGCAGTCCAGGGGGTTGATGTTGTCTTTCACCTGGCCGGGAAATTGGGGTTTGAGCCCGGGGAGGCGCAGTTGCCAGAGGCCTTTGAGCGTGTCAATGTTCAGGGTACCCGGACCCTTGTGGCCGCGGCTGAGAAAGCCGGTGTGGACCGGCTGGTGTTTTTCAGCTCCATTTCGGTTTACGGGTCCGGCACCTCCGGCGGGACAGCCGATGAGAGATCAGTGTTGATGCCCGATTCCTGGTATGGTCTCTCCAAGGCCAGTGCTGAGGCCATAGTCCTTGGCGCAAAAAATGCATCAGGGAAACCCATGGGTGTCGTCCTGAGAGTTGCATCGGTTTATGGCCCCCCCGGGAAAAAAAGTTACGCTATGCTCATTACCATGGTAAAATATGGGATTTTTGTTATTGTTGGGAAAACGGGAGCGGCCAGAACCCTTGTTTACGATACTGATCTGGCAAGGGCTGCCATTCTGGCAGCCGAACACCCAAGAGCCCCAGGTCAGGTATTCAACGTGACTGACGGCTGCGTTCATAGGATTCCGGACATCGGTAACGCCATCGGGAAGGCCCTGGGAAAGAGGTTTGTCAAGGTTCACATCCCAGCCGGAGTGTCATCGGTCGCAATTGATTTAATTGGTAAACTTGAGTTGAGTTTTTCCTTTCTTTCAGTTATAAGGAACCTGATTGGCAGAATG
>JAZDGN010000042.1:0-2158 GCA_043806875.1 Pseudomonadota bacterium | reverse complement strand
GCCCCCTTTAATTCGCCGCAGCTCTCGGTTATATCTTCCAATGTCGGCCATCTTCCTTCATGGAGAAAGAATGCATTTGCGTTTGGAATGTATGTGAAAAGACCCTTTTGAACGTGTAAAAAGGTATTGTTTCTTCTTGGTGCGCTCACTAATGATATCCCTGCATGACCATTTCTTATCGGATCTGTATTCAAAAAAAATACTGAAATCAAATCTTTCTCGTCAAGGCACACGCTTTCAGTGGCACCATATGCCAACGCTGCAAAAAATGCCGCAATAAAAGGTGATTCAGACCAATCAATAAGTCGGGTTGGCACACCATGGTGTTGGGCCAGGGCTAGATTAGTTAAGAGATGAGGGGCTGGAAAAGGCGAGTCATAATCAGCATCTTTTTCCCGGTTTAAGGCATTTTTAATTAAATCCTGGTGCTCCCACGTATTGATATATTCTAATGGAGTGACTATTCCCTGCTTATCCGCTTCTTCAAGAAAAAGAAAGACTGCCCTCAATTCAGCTTTAAGTTGCCAGCCCAAATCCCATTGCCTTTTATCAATCTCACTACATTTATTTTTCCCCGGTGTTTGGGGTGTGTATACTTTTAATGGATCACCAGGGCGGAAAACACTGGCCAGTAATGGCAGCGAACATGCTTGACCACGAAAAATATACCCATTCAATCCAGGCCTGTTGGCATCAAAAATATGTTGCGGCTTGAAAAGCAGCTCTGCCAGAAAAAAATCAATGAACTCCTTGGCGGATTTGCATTGTTTATCCATCTGGTAAATTGGGTTAGACATTTTTCATCCTTCATAATTCATTTTTCACACTCATGTGTTTCTGTGAGCACAGTGTTACATTAACTGCAAACCGCTCAGCGGGCGACAACAAAGGCATCGGGATAGCCGTTGCTGTTGAACTCCTTTTCCATGTTCCTGGCCACGGTCAGCGTCGAGCCGGCATGAACCTGGACCCGGTAAAAGCGGCTGTCGCCGCGGCCGAATTGGGTCATGACGACAGTGTTGCCCTGCTTTTTCATTTTGTCCTGCAGGCGCATGGCATTATTCTTGTTGGTGAAAGAGCCTATCTGCACATAGAAATCGCCATGCTGGAAATCCTGGTGGGGCAGAAAGCGGGCGACTTCCCTGTTGCCCTGCCGGTACGTCCTTGCTTCTCCCAGGGCAGTCACTTTGACCTTTGCCGTGCCCTGGTTGACAATGCCGAGTTTGCGGGCCGCGGTCAGGCTGAGATCAATGATCCTGTCTTTGACAAAGGGGCCCCGGTCATTGATCCTGACCGCCATCTCCCTGCCGTTCTCCAGATTTTGCACCAGCACCTGGGTATTCATGGGCAGGGTCTTGTGGGCCGCTGTCTCTTCATACATGTCGTATACCTCGCCGTTGGAGGTTTTGCGGCCATGGAACTGGCTGCCATACCAGGAGGCAATACCTTTTTCCTCATACCCTTCTGAGCTTGGCAGGGGGTAATAAGTCTTGCCCATGATCTTATAGGGCCGCTGGGTGGGAGTGATGGCTCCGGGCATGGCGGGAGGGGGGGGCGGCGGAGCCGTTTTGGTGGCGCAGCCGTGGAGCAGCAGTATGAAAAGAAGGATGGGGATGAAAAATAGCTTCATGGATTTTTGTTTGGCAGTTGATTTTTTTCCATATTAAGGGGTTCCTTGAGCAGCTCAAGGTTTTCCTTGAGTCTGTCCTTGAAAAAGGCGCCGGCCTTGCCGATGGTGTGTGGGGTATAGGGCACCAGCCCCATGGCAGGACCGCTGTCCGGGGCAAGGGCATCAAAGACCAGTTCCTCGTTTTCGTTGACAAAGGTGAGATGCAGGTCGAGCAGGGGACGGCAGATGCGCAGCATGCCCTGATCGTCTTTGCAGATAATGGGAAACTCCCAGCGCCGCATTTCATAGCCTTTCATCCAGATGCCTGAATAGAGTTCCCCGGTGATCTTGTCGCTCATGAAGACATACTCATAGGAGTCGTTGCCGTACAGCGAGGTGGTCACCTGGTCTTCCACCTCGGAACTTTCCTGGACATACAGGGCGGCCCAGGGGGTGAACTCATCGGTGTCAATCCGGAAGAGGTGGGTGCCCTCATCGGTGAAGGTCCATTGGGCATGGCAGACCGCGCAGTCAGCCTTGTTGCGGTAC
>JAZDGN010000041.1:0-3197 GCA_043806875.1 Pseudomonadota bacterium | reverse complement strand
GACCGTCATTGATTACAATAAATGTGTGGGCTGCAGGATGTGTCTTAACGCCTGCAGTTTCGGAACCATCGGGTTTGATGAGGATCGGGGGCGGCCGTTTAAATGTGATCTTTGCGGGGGAGACCCCTTGTGCGTTCACTTTTGTGAGCCAGGGGCCTTAACATTAAAGGATTCCGCCATGATTCAATACGACCAGGCCAGGGTATCCGCGTTAAGATGCACCGCTGGTATGCGGAGATGATAACAACAGAACAGACGGAGTCAAACGTCATGCGCTATTTTCAAGTAAACGATCAGTGTAACGGGTGCCTGGCCTGTGTCCAGAACTGCCCGGCAAATGCATTGCGCGCGGAGGATGGAAATGCAAACCGCGTACTTTCCCATAATATGGCACGCTGTGCGCGCTGCGGCAACTGCTGGCGTATCTGTCCCCAGAAAGCCATAGAATTTCAATTTATGCTCGAGAACGGCTGGGATGAGGTAAAATCCCTTGAACTGGTCTTTTGCAGCGTTTGCGGCGTCCCCATATATACAGTGGATTACAGGCGGACATTATCTGAGAAACTGGGCACGGACAGTGAGCCTACCTGTTCCAAACATCGGGATGAGGTGACCCGGGCTGCAAAGGCCCATTTTCTGAAAGGGAAATCACCAGCAATAAGATCGGACAAGAGAGGTGGTGCAATATGATTGTCGGCAATCTTAAACCATTGGAAGAAATTATCGAAAGCCTTGGGGATTATAAAAATATTTTTGTCCTGGGCTGCGGCGGCTGCGTTTCCGTCTGCCTCACCGGAGGAGACAGACAGGCCCATGAGTTGGCAGCGGAGCTGGATCATATCCGGCATTACAAAACCGGGAAGCCCAAATTTACCGTACATACCATTGAGCGCCAATGTGAACCGGACTGGCTCAAAGACTATTTAAAAATCCCCGAAAACACGGATGCAGTGCTGAGCCTGGCCTGCGGGGCCGGCGTGCAGACCATGGCCTTCTTTTTCGAGTCCCTGCCCGTTATCCCGGCCGTCAATACTACGTTCATGGGATCGAATGTGGAGCCGGGTGTCTGGCAGGAGATGTGCCAGGGCTGCGGGGACTGTCTGCTGGGATATACAGGAGGGGTATGTCCCGTCGCAAGATGTGCGAAAACCCTTTTTAACGGACCCTGCGGCGGTTCCAGTGACGGATGCTGCGAGGTTAATAAGAAGACCCCTTGTGCCTGGGCCATGATTTACTTCAAGCTTAAAAAGATGGGTCAGCTCGACCGTCTGATGAAAGTCAGGGAACCGAAAAACTGGCAGCCGGCCGGAGGCGCAGGACCCAGAAAACTGATCCGCCCCTTTAATAAACCGCTTTAAGGATGTGTCCATGGAAATTAATGAGATCGAACTGCTCAGTGTCGGGATTGATGTGGGATCATCCACAAGCCATCTGGCTTTTTCAAACCTGCTGCTCAAAAGAGACGAAACATCCCCCACCCGACGGTTCAATGTTGTTGACCGCAGGGTCGTTTATGAGGGAGAGATTATCGATACTCCCTTAAAGGACCATCAGACCATAGATGTCGAGCAATTGACCCGGTTTTTCAAAGAAGAGTACATCCGTGCGGGTATTGAGCAGGATGATGTAAAAACCGGGGCTGTGATCATCACCGGGGAAACAGCCAAAAAGCAGAATGCAGAAGCGATTGCGGCCGCCCTGTCCAGCGATGCAGGTAAATTTGTCGCCGCAACTGCGGGACCCAATTTTGAGAGCCTGATTGCGGCAATGGGGTCAGGTGCTGTCGACCGCTCGAAGCAAACCGCTAAAACCATACTTTCCTGTGATATCGGCGGTGGCACATCCAATATGGCCATCTCCTGCAATGGAGAGGTCATATCCACCAGCAGCATTGCTGTGGGCGGCCGTCTTTTGGCCTTGGATGCCAAAAGAAAAATTCTGAGGACCAGTGACTCTGCCAAAAAAGTGATGACCCATCTGGGGGTGCACTATGATGTGGGAGATGTGATCCCTGAAGAATTCTTAAAAAAAATAACCGCCATACTGGCCCAAACCCTTATAGAGGTCATAAACAGTCCGGCTGTCTCAAATCTTGCCAAGGACTTGATGGTGACAGGCGACCTGGACTTTTCCAGGAAAATTGATGAATACACATTTTCAGGCGGTGTCTCTGAATTCCTGTACCGGTGCAATGGGTTTGAGCACAATGATATCGGTGCATATCTGGCCGCTGAAATTAATATGCTGCTTCCAAAGCTTTCCGGACCGGTCTTTGAACCTGAAAACAAGATAAGGGCCACGGTCATCGGTGCTGGCGCCCATACATTATCCATATCGGGCTCCTCGGGATTCATGGACGACCAGCTTAAATTTCCCATGTGGAACGTACCGGTGCTCAGGGTTGACGTGAATCAGGACAAATTAAGCCATGACCATATCACATCTGAAATTGAAAGGTCTTTTAAGCGGTATGATCTGACCGAAGGGGCCGAGACCGTGGCGCTCTATTTTAAAGGTCTCACCCACAATTCCTACCAGAAGCTGGTCATGTTTGGTAAAGCCATTGAGTCAGCACTGGTGAATTCAATTGGAAAACACATTCCCATTATTCTCATTTTCCGGGCCGATATTGCCTGTGGTGTGGGAAATGTCATCCGCCGGGAAACAGGCCTTAAAACCAACCTGCTCACCCTGGATGAACTGGATCTTAAAGATGGCGACTGGATCGATATCGGCGAGCCGCTGGTGAAAAACCAGGTTTTCCCGGTGACCGTTAAGTCGCTGATTTTCCATGACACCCGGAAAGCTTGAAACAGGCCGTGTACCGATACCGACCAGATACAGAATAGACAAATAAGAAGGAAAAACGATCGATGAAAGAACTTAAATCAGGCAGTAATCTGGAAAAGGTGCTGAATGCAGGCCATTTTGCTTTCACCGGAGAATGCGGTCCCCCAAAAGGCGCCAATATCGACCATTTGAATGAAAAACTAAGTCACCTGGTGGGGATGGTGGATGCCGTGAATATGACGGACAACCAGACAGCCGTGGTCCGCATGTCTTCCATTGCCGGCTCGGTTCTGATGATGAAAAAAGGGCTTGAACCCAATTTCCAGATGGTCTGCCGGGACAGGAACCGCCTGGCCATGATGAGCGATATTTTAGGGGCCTATGCCATGGGTATCCGGAATATGCTG
>JAZDGN010000040.1:0-49563 GCA_043806875.1 Pseudomonadota bacterium | reverse complement strand
ATGTCCATGTAGTAAATGGTAATATCGGCAATGGGCAGGGCCCCGGAAAGGAGCATGGCCTGTTTGATGGCATACATGCAGCAGACCCGTGAACAGTAGGGGATGCCCAGGGTTTTGTCCCGGGAACCGGCGCACTGTACAAAGGCGATGGATTCGGGTTCCTTGCCGTCCGAAGGCCTCAGGATGCGCTGGTAGGGCCCGTGGGGCGCCAGGAGCCGCTCCATGTCCAGGGAAGTGATCACATTTAAGATCCGGCCCCCGCCGTAATGGGGTTTCTGGTCCATGGGAGTCAGTCTGTATCCGGTGGCCAGGATAACGGTTTTAGCCCGGATCACCAGGTCCTCGGGCTGCTGGAAATAGTCCACTGCCCGGGTGGGGCATAGGCTGGCACATTTTCCGCACAGGGTGCAGTTTTCAGAGTCCAGAAGGGCAATCTGGGGGATGGCATTGGAAAACGGGATATAGATGGCCTTGCGCATGCTGAAATTGCCCTGCTCAGGGTCCGGTACGTAAACCGGGCAACCGTACTCACATTGCCGGCACCCGATGCACTTGCCGGCATCCACATAGCGCGGTCTCTGGGTGATGCGGGCCGAAAGGATGGTCTCGGACTCCCTGTCCAGGGACTTAAGATCCGAGCAGGTGAAAATGGTAATATTGTCATGGTGGGCAGATGCCGCCATCTTTGGGGTTGTGATGCAACTGGCGCAGTCAAGGGTGGGAAATACCTTGGACAGCCTGATCATCTTGCCGCCGATGGATGCGTCCTTTTCCACAATGGCCACGGTGATGCCCTGATCCGCCAGGTCCAGTGCGGCCTGCAAACCGGCGATACCCCCGCCGATTACCAGTGCGTCGAAATTCAGCTCGCTGGGTTTATGCATTCGTGTCTCCTGCCGTTCCGGTGCGGACCCGGCCATGCCTGTCCGTCCGAGACGGTTTGTTTTAAGTGATCCGTATCAGGCTGCTTCATGAAATTGGACCGGCCCCAGCTCCTGGATCAGTTTGTTCATGTCGTTGACTTCCCGGAGAAAAGCCCGGTTGCACACCGTGCAGATGGCTGTCAGACGGAGGCGCCGGATATCCACATTGTGCTCTTTCAGTTGTTTGAACACCCGGTCCAGACGTCTGGCCAGGGCATGGTATGCACCTTCATAGGGGCATTCCTCGCCGCATGACATGATAATGATCCCGCCGATTCCCTTCCGGAAACAGTCAAGATAAAAGTGCTCCGGGAACAGGACCGGCGAACGGACCCGCAGAATATAGGTGTTGGGCGGGTAACTGGAGTGGGCCTGACCCACGGAATTAGCGCCCGGATAGGCACAGCTTTCGGTGGTCAGAATCAGGATTTTGCCGGAGGTGCTGCCTGCCAGATCATGCATCGTGCCTGCTCCTGTCTGCTTAATGGTGAGCTACTTGTTTCTCTTGACGTAGTGCTTGTCGTAGCCGTCCACTTCCTGAAAACCGATGTAACCATGGCCTACCTTATTGGCCCAGGCTTTCAGGTCGTTGCGGGTGCCGGCATCATTGGAGGCAATTTCCAGGATTTCACCGACTTTGACTTTGCCGATACCTTTTTTTGCTTCCAGAAGGGGACCCGGACATGCGCTTCCCCGTGCGTCCACTGAACCTGCTGCCTGAATTGTCGTAAGATCCATAGCTGTCATTTCATTCTCCTTTTAGATGTCAATTCTGTTTAGAGTTCGGTTCCCAACTCCGGTCAATCCGGAAGTGCTTCATGGCTCCAGTTCATAGCAAAAGGGGGGCCATGGTTTTTATCCGAGGACTTGGTGGTGGAATGTTATGGTTCAATATCCTGAATTGATGTGTTTTTATATGTTATAGCTTGAGCCTTTTTCTAATTTCCCTGCCGGGCTAAGATCCTTCTCGGACATAGTTCTTGTGTTCAGTGTGCAAAAATGTTAACTTTGTGAACAATTTATTTTGTTAACTTTTTTAACAATGGGGGTTCCGTGATTGAACAGGATCTGAATGTTTACTGGAAAACCGTGGTGGACACAATTCAGGACGGCATCATGATCGTGAGCACAGATGGAATGATCGTATCCGTTAATCAGGCATTCCAGGACATCACCGGATACACGGAGGCCGAGATTGTGGGGCGGTCCTGTTCTGTTCTGGATTGCACGTCCTGTGAGATCGAGCGCGGCACCGCGTCGTGCCACTGGTGCCGGCTGTTCCAGCGCGGCGAAATCAGGAAGCAGAAGTGCATGATGAAGGGGAAAAACGGTTCCATGGTGAATATTGTCAAGAACGCCTCCCTGCTTCGGGATACCCATGGGCAGGTTATCGGGGCTGTTGAGACCATGACCGATATTACAGACCTGATCGACAAGGAAATCCAGATCGAGAGTTTTCGCCGGGAACTTAGGGCCGAGGACCGGTTCCACGGCATGATCGGCGCGTCACCTGCCATGTTGAAGGTATTTGAGCTGATCACCAACGCGGCTGAGTCCGATGCCCCGGTGATTGTTTACGGGGAAAGCGGAACCGGCAAGGAACTGGTGGCTTCGGCCCTGCACCAGGCAGGCAGCCGCAGGGACAAGCCTTTTATCAAGGTGAACTGCTCGGCCCTGAGTGAGTCGGTTCTGGAAAGTGAGCTCTTCGGTCATGTGAAGGGTGCCTTTACCGGAGCTATCCGGGACCGGGAGGGACGGTTTGAAGCCGCATCCGGCGGCGATATTTTCCTGGATGAAATAGGCGATCTACCCTTTTCCATCCAGGTGAAGCTTCTGCGGGTACTGGAAGAAAAAGTTGTGGAACGGGTGGGCGACAACCGGTCCGTCCCGGTGGACATCCGCATCCTGTCAGCCACCAACCGGGATCTTAAGTCCCTGATAACCCAGGGACGTTTCCGGGAAGATCTTTATTACCGCATCAATGTCATCCCCATCCATGTCCCGCCGCTCAGGGACCGGTCACAAGATATTCCACTCCTGGCCGAATCGTTTTTCAGGCGCATCAAACTGAAGAACAACAGGGATATTCAGGGAATTTCAAAGGAAGCTCTGGATCGGTTATTGGTCTGCCCCTGGCCCGGGAATGTCAGGGAGTTGAAAAGTTCCCTGGAGTATGCCTTTGTCGCCTGCAGGGGGAAAACGATCCGGCCCGAGCATCTCCCGGGTGATCTTCCGGACAACCTGGCCCGGGAAGCGCTGTCCGGGGAAGCCTCCTGGGACATGGAAGACCTCAAGCGGCAGCGCCTTGTCAAAGCCCTTGCCAGTACCGGCGGGAACCAGTCCCGGGCTGCCGAACTGCTGGGTCTGTCACGCACCAGTGTCTGGAGTCAGATCAAGCGCTTCAACATCAACCCCAGGGAATTTTCCTCCTGAGGGGTTATTGCCGGTCCAACGGGATCAGCAGCAGCGGTGTTTTTGAGAGGCTGCACAGCTTGTGGGTCACACTGCCCGCCCAGAATGCTTCCATCCCGGACCTCCCGTGGGTTGCCAGGACAATGATGTCCGCCTTTGTTTTCCGGGCGGATTCAGCTATGACGGTGGCAGGATCGCCCCGGAGCACCTCCCCGTCTGCTTGAAAGCCTTGGGCGAGCAGTTCCTTGAGCTGTTTTTCAACGTACTGCCCGGCATTCCGGGTAGAGAGATCCAGGAGTCGGGATGTGGTCCCGGGCAGGAATCTGCTGGTCACGGCCATGGGGCCTGACAGGGTGCCGAATCGGTTAATCACCATGGTCAGGTGAAGGGACGATTCCAGAGATTCTGCCAGCGCTTTTGCCACCGGCAGACTCTGGATGTGATCAGGATCACTGTCTATCGGAACCAGGATGGTCCTGCAGGAAAAGATCCCATGGGCCCCGGTTGTGTCCGGGTGGGTCATGAGGACCGGGATGGAGCCCAGGGAGATAACGCTCTGGGCGATGCTCCCCAGGAACAGGTGATGGGCTCTGCCCCGGCCGTGGGAGCACATGACCACCAGGTCGTGGTCCATTTCTCCGGTATGCTCCACGATGCTTCTGGCCACATCATCCACTTCTGATGTGTGGACGTGGCAGTCAAGCCCTTGGTCTTTGGGGAACCAGCGCTCCTTGACAGTCCCAAGATATGCGTCTGCTTCCGGAAAGGTCCTCAGGTGGGGCTGGCCGTGGATTTCGCGCGGGGCATTTTTTTCGATCACGTGGATCAGGGTAACCCTGGCGGAAAGTTTTTCAGCCAGGAAAGCGGCTGCGGGCAGTGCGGATTCAGCCAGCCCGGAACCATCCAGGGGAACAAGAATGTGTTTGAACATGGTATGACCCCGCTAACCGAGAAGTTGATAAAGAAGGTAACCGTTCAGGGCAATGATCACACCAGCGATCAGGCCGGCCAGAACGGTTGTTGTCTGATGGTTGACCATCTCTCCCATGATGGATCTGTCCCGGGTGAACATCACCAGGGGGACAACGGCAAAGGGTAGTCCGAAACTCAGGATGACCTGGCTCAGGACCAGGGTCCGGGTGGGATCAAGTCCCATGCCTATGACCAGGATCGACGGCGCCATGGTCACCAGCCGCCGTATCCAGACAGGAATGTGGGTTTTCAGAAACCCCTGCATGATCACCTGGCCCGCGCTGGTTCCAACGGTGGAGGACGAGAGTCCCGCAACCAGGAGAGACAATCCGAAAAACCATTTCGCCCCTGCTCCCAGCAGCGGTTCCAGGGTCCGGTAGGCCTCTTCGATTGTGGCGATATGGGTCAGCCCGGTTTTATAGAATGTGGCTGCCGCCATGATCAGCATGGCGGCATTGACAAAGCTTGCAAGCCCCATGGCAATGACGATATCCATGATTTCAAACCGGTAGAGGCTTCTCATCTGTCTGATGTCCCTGACCACGACCCGGTTCTGGAGCAGGGCGGAATGGAGAAAAATGGCATGGGGCATGACCGTGGCTCCCAGGATCCCAGCGGCCAGCACAACACTTTCCGGGCCTGCAAACTGGGGTACGGCCGCATGGTAGAGAACCTGCCCCCAATCGGGTTTGTCGATGATGGTTTCCACCAGGTAGCACAGGGCGATCATCCCCACCATGGACGAGATGACGGCCTCCAGGGGGCGGAATCCGTAACGCTCCAGCCCCAGGATGAGCAGGGTGGCGATTCCGGTCAAAAGCGCGCCTATAAGAAGCGGCACTCCCAGCAGGAGATTGAATCCCAGGGCTGATCCCAGAAATTCCGCCAGGTCCGTGGCAATGGCCACCCCTTCCATGAGAACCCACATGACAAGGACAACCGGTCTGGGGAATTTCTCCCGGCAGTGTTCGGCCAGGTTTTTCCCCGTGACCAGTCCCAGTTTGGCCGACAGTGTCTGGATGAGCATGGCCATGAGATTGCTGACCACAATCACCCATACCAGCATGTACCCGAACTGGGCACCTCCCTGGATATTGGTGGCAAAGTTGCCGGGATCCACATAGGCGACGCTGGCGATAAATGCCGGGCCGAGAAAGGGCATCAGCCGGGCAAACAAATTCTTTTTTTCGGTGCTGCCCAGAACATCCAGGGCGCTCTGTACTGTCCTGTGGTCAGAGCTGCCGGGACTGTTGGCTGGGGTATTACGCATGATGGATATCCATGGTGCTCAGAAATAGTATTTTCGTTTCGTCATTTGGAATGAATTGTTCCACCCGAGGGAGGACGCTTCCGGACGTTCATGAAAAGAGCGGTCTGGACGGCCACACCCAGAATAACCAGGATGATGAAGGGCAGCTCGCCGCCGGTCTGATCCAGCCCTAATACGGGAATAATAACCGTTGCCCCGACCAGGGACGAAAGCAGTATCAATGCCCAGTCAAACAGCACAACCAGGGCGATTGCACCGGCCAGGCCACCTGCCAGGAGGATGACCCAGGAGTACTTCCCGGCTTCCATCCCTAGAAAATAGACAAGGTCCATGGTAAGCATTTCTCCGATCATGAACCCTATTACGACAACCGCGACTTTCTGGAAGAGAAGTGCCACGAGCGCACCTATCAACCCGATGCCAAGGGGGATTGCCCAAGTCATCCAGCCGGGTCCGGGCATTTGGAACTCAACACAGTAGCGGTATGCGAGAAGAAACCCCATGCAGGCCACGGACACCCAGAAAAGCCTGCGGCCGGCAAACAGCAGCAGAATTCCTGCAACCAGATTGAGAAAGGTCATGGCGCGTACTCCTTTGGAAAAGATGTATTCCCTGCCCCTGACTGGAATAGAAGGATACGGCGTTTTTGGGTTTTTATGCCAGTGGGGTTTTTATGCCAGTGAATGATCTTAACCTTTCAGGCGGTTCAAAGTCAACAGGCCATGCAAGAATCCGGATCCCGCGACCCCTGGGATAGACTCTGGTGCGCACTGAATTCCCTTGTCATCCCGGCCATGGTAAGCCGGGGGGTCTCCGTGGGAACCATTGCCGGCATGACCGGGCTGAACGACGGATACGTAACCATAACCTCCCAATCCGGGGTGGCTGCTTTCGCGCTGTATACCAACCTGAAAACGGGCGGCTACGGGTATGCCGGGATCAATGGGGTGGATGTTTCCAACTAGGCAGGAATCAGATTTTCGTACCAGGATCTTCCGGGGTTTATGGGGATTGTCCCGGAAGATCCTTAGGTATTCAGGCGGGCTTATTTGCCGAGCATGCCGTTCCGGAGATCCTTGTCACCGGTAAAGGCATCGCTTTCCAGCAGCCATATGGCGAACAGGGCTTTCTTGAACCTGAAATCGGCCAGGGTGGTTGCGAGTTTGTCATTGTAGTAGACGGCTACCCCTTTGCCCGGCAGATACAGGTACTTCCAGATATCCGTTTTTTCAGCCTGGACAACGGAAGCAATAAAGGTGTCGATATCGCCCTTGATGGCATCGTAATCTGAACCCGCGGCATACTTGAATCCTTCGCCAAAGACCTCGGTTGTCTTGTCCACCGGACCGGTGCGTTTCCAGGACATGGTAATGGCCATGGGCTCATCTGCATCGATGATGGACTTGGAATCGCTGGTCTTGGCTTTAAGGTACAATCCGCCCACATAAACTTTAAAACCGAATTTTTTCCGTATACCGGCTCCGTTGAGGACCAGGGCGCCCTGTCCCGAATCCAGGCTGTCAGGGATGTTGAGCCCGCCCACTTCCAGGGCCTGGACCGACGTTGCTGCAAAGAAAAGTACCAGAAAACCAGTTACCAGTTGCTTGATCATGTTTGTCTCCTTATTGAGTTACGGTTTATGGATCAGACCTGAAATTGTCCGACCATGGTTTTTAATTTGTCTGCCAGGGCCTTCAGGGCCTCTGCGCTCATGTTCAGCTGGGAGGTCCCCGTGGACATGTCCGCGGCCTCCTGGTTTGCTCCGGTAATGTCCTTTGTGATTTCACCGGCAACCACAGAACACTGGGCAATATTTTGGCTGACTTCCTGGATGCCCAGGGATGCCTGGGTAATGTTCTCCCCTATTTCCCGGGTTGCAGCTGACTGTGCATCAATGGCGTGGGATATACGGGTGATGATGGTGTTGATGTCACCGATGATGGTGCTGATGCCTTTGATTTCCCCCACGGTATTGGCTGTTGTTTCCTGTATGCCCGTGATCCTGGTTCTGATATCCCGGGTGGCCTCGGCAGTCTGACGGGCCAGGTCTTTTATTTCATTGGCAACCACCGTAAAGCCCCGGCCAGCTTCACCGGCCCGGGCAGCTTCAATGGTGGCGTTGAGGGCCAGAAGATTGGTCTGCTCCGAGATTTTAGTGATGGAGTCTGTCACGGCACTGATGTCCAGGGCTGCACTTCCCAGACGTTCCATGTCCTTTGATGTCTGTCTGGCCTGTTCCACGGCCTTGTCTGAAATGATCCGGGCCTGACCTGAATCCTGGGCAATGGCGCTGATGGTGGCCGTGTTCTCCTCGGTGGCCGCACTCACGGAACCCAGGTTGGTTGAGGTCTGTTCAATGGCGGCAGCCACGGAGTTCAAGTTGGCGCTCATCTCTTCGGCAGCACTGGCAATGGTATTGAACTTATGGGCCATGGTGTCCGCACCCTGGGACATGTGGCTGGATATCCGTTTCAGGCTGGCTGATGATCCGGACAGGGTGGTGACATCCTGGGTGATCTCCCGGATCATTGCTCCCAGGTTTGTGACGATGCCGTTCAGGGCGCTGGCAAGGATACCTATTTCATCTTTCTGGACGATATCCAGGGTCCGTGTGAAGTTTCCGGTGGACATCTGCTTTGAAAAGGAGACCGCCCTGACAATGGGGCGGGTGATCTGCCGTGTGATGAACAGGGCTATGGATAGTCCTAAGGCCATGGCACAGATACCGATGACAAGGGCAAGTCGGGCCCTGGAACCTGCCTGGGCTCTGACACCCAGGGTTCCCTGGATTGCCATGTTCCCGGCATCAGCATACAGGGCTTCGGTAATTGGCTCTATGCTGTCCGCTGCCCGGGTCATGGAGCTGTATAGGACCCGGATGGTTTTGTCTTCCTGGACCAGGCTGTCAAAAGCTGCCCGGTACACGCCCAGGTGATGCCCCGAGTTTTTTTTGTAATCATCGAGGATTAACGAATTGTTGATGGCCGATACCAGGGTGTCAATGGCACCATGTACCCGGGTAACATAATCGTCCCCGCCGAACAGGAGGTAGTCCTTTTCATTGGAGCGGACCTTCAGGATCATGGGCTTTGCATTGGGCAAATAGGTTGCCTTGAACAGTTCGTCGATTTCGGCAATGCTCTCTTTCATGGACTCCATGGCCTGGTCCTGGATATCCGGGTCAGCTGCCTGGAGCAGTTTCTGGAAATTCTCCCGGTAAGGTGTCAGGCCCTCTTTAAGGGTTTCCTTGATATCGGAATTGGCTTCCGATGCTGTAATGATATCGGGGTAGAAATTGACCAGGGTCTCCAGGCGTTTCAGGCAATTTTTTTCCCGGGTTGCCTTGAAGTCGTCCTGGAGCTGGATCATCCTGAGCATGTGCACGTACAGATCTTCCACGTCCACATAGGCCAGTTCCAGGACAAACCGGTCTGCGGCAGCGGCAAATTCTCCCCTGAGTCCGGTTTTGCTGTCCAGCCCCCGGCGTTCGTAGGCCTTGACCAGGTTGTTGAACCCGGTGGAGTAAGCACCCACAAAACCCGATATCTCCTGGGCCTTGTCGGCTATTGTGCTGTTGTCGGCTTTTTTTGCCATGACCACAATGTCCTGGGCCTTTTCATTGAGCTGGCTGACGCTCTTTTCCAGGGCTTCCAGGTAATTTATGTCCATGCTGGACAGGAAATTTTTTTCATGGATGCGGCATTGCTTTATCAGGGTCTTTGTCTCAGCCGCCCGGTCCGCAAGGGCCACATTGCTCTCCATCAGTCCCTTGAAACCGGCTGTGGTGGATGTGACCGTCATGTGGTAGATCCCCATGACCACCGCAAACAGCAGCAGCACGATCCCGAATCCGCCCACCAGTTTGGTTACCATTTTCAAGTTGTTAAACACAGTCATGCCACATCTCCTTCAGGGCCGTCCGGATCCGGGATAATGCTTTGCCTGACATGGCCGGTTTGCTTGCGGCCTCCACCATGCCGCAGGGGTTAAGACAGTTCCGGCTCCGGGAAAGTTGCTCCTGGATCTTTGATCTTGGAGTGTGTTGCCCTGAATTGTTCAGAGAACACAATCTTTGGTCATAAATTAAAATCCTGTTAGTAAACATGGTCCACATACAGGAACTCACGGGTAAGCGTCAAGAAAAATTGAAAATACATTCCCATTTTTTTACATGGTTTTTACAACATGTTTACACCCTGGTGACAACAGGAAGCCCTGTTTCAGGTATACCTCACTCATGGGTTGCCAGATGGCAAAAAAAACGATAACACGTGAAACACGGGAGGTAATGATGAGACATTTTTTCATTAACCGGTATAGGATCTGGTTTGCGGGAATAATCGTCCTGGTTCTAGCCATGGGAGCAGGCCAGGCAGGGAGCGCATCAGAAACCCTGGAGACGTCTGTGACCTGCCGCATAGAGACGGACAGGGATGTATTTCAGGCTGGCCGGTCCCAGAGGGCCATCATCAAGGTCACCCTGGACGCGCCGCCCCCGCCGACCATGGTCCGGCGGCCGCCTGTCAATCTTGCCATTGTCCTTGACCGTTCCGGGTCCATGGCCGGCGCAAAGATTGATCGCGCCCGGGAGGCGGCTGTGGAAGCCTTGAGCAGGCTCGGCCAAAAGGATATTTTTTCCCTGGTGGTTTACGATCAGCAGGTGGATACCGTTATTCCAGCAGGACCGGCACTCTATGGTCCTGATGCCGTGTCCCGGATACGCAGGATCCAGCCAGGCGGCAGTACGGCCCTGTTCGGCGGGGTAAGCCAGGGAGCCGCGGAAGTCAGAAAATACCTTGACGGCTCCTATGTCCACCGCATCGTACTCCTGTCCGACGGTCTGGCCAATGTGGGGCCCAGGACCCCCGAGGATCTGGGCCGGCTCGGTGCGGCCCTGCTCAAGGAGAATATATCCGTCACCACCGTGGGTGTGGGTACGGATTACAATGAGGATCTCATGGCCCGCCTGTCCCAGAACAGCGACGGCAATATCTACTTTGTTGAATCCAGCCAAGAGCTGGCCCGAATTTTTTCCCAGGAATTGGGTGATGTGCTCAGCGTCGTGGCCAGGAAGATAACGGTGGAGGTGACCTTCCCGGATACGGTAAGGCCCCTTGGCATTATCGGCCGGGAAGGACGGATTCTGGGCAGGACTGTTGAGCTGTCCATGAACCAGCTTTACGGCAGTCAGGAAAAGTATGCCCTGATCGAGGTTGAACTGCCCGGGGCCGGCAGCGGGTCACAGATGGAAATCGCTACCGCAACGGTGCGTTATGATAATCTGCTCACACGGACGAGCGATTTGGCCAGGGGCCGGTCCGTTGCCAGGTTCAGCACCGACCCGCGTCAGGTTGAAGCCTCGGCCAATCCGTCCGTGATTCGGGAGTATCAGTTGAACCTCAATGCCCTGGCCCAGGAAAAAGCCATCTCCCTGTCAGACAAGGGAAAATCTGAAGAAGCGGTAAAAACCCTGAAGGATTCCGCAGCAAAGCTCAAGGAAGTGGGCGGTACATACCAGGATGCCGATCTTCTTAAACGTGCGGATGAAATTGAGATGCAGGCTGAATCCATTGAGGCCCAGGGCATGACCAAACGGGAAAGAAAAGTGCTCAGGACCAAATCCTTTCAGATGAAAAACCAGCAGAGTTCAGAGTAACAAAATTTTCTGTCTATCCATGGATAAAGCTGGTAAAACAGCGGTATGGCCACACGACGTTCCATAATCTGGTACTGGATCCTGCTCGGGGTACCCACCGTGCTCATCGCGGGAGCCGCCTTTACGCTTCTGTCCCACGAGCAGGACAGGATCAGCCGCTCCCTGATTCTGTCCCTGGCTGACCGGGCAGAGGTCATTTCCGGGACAGTTACCATTACGGTGGAGGAAGTCCAGGAGGCCATGATCCGGTCCCTGGCAGAATTGAGCCCGGATACCGTGGAAAAGACCCTACAGGAGTGGGCGGCCGTAAATCCCCTGGTTCGGAACGCCTTTGTCTGGAACCCGGGAACAGGGCTTGCCTGGCCCGGAACCACGCTGGAATTCACGGCCGAGGAGCGCCGGTTCGTCCAGCGGTATGAAGCCCTGTTCTCCGGACGCATGGACTGGAAAACAGGGCGGGATGTGTCCCGGGAGGAGTTGGGCGGTCAGGGCGCTCCCCAAAAGGTTCAGGGCATGGAGTCCGGGGCCCTCCAGCCCGGCCTGGATGGGGATGTCGGCAGCAGGCAGCCCTACAGGGAGGGCCGCCGGAAACTCCTGGATCTCGCTGCGTCGCCTGACCAGGCCCAGGGTATTTACCCCGGGCAGACAGCGGTTCACTCCAATGCCGGACCGGTAAGGACCGCAGCCGATTCGGGTTGGATTCCCTGGTTTGCTGAGAACAGGCTGTTTATCCTGGGGTGGGTACGGACACGGGAAAAGGGACCGGTGTACGGTGTGGAACTCGAACTGATGACCCTGCTATCCAGGCTTATCCCTGATCTGCCCCGGATGACGGGTCCGGGCACCGCCTATGCCCTGGTGGACGGGAACGGGGATATCCTGTTCCAGTCCGGGACTTTTCCAGTGGATGAACACCTGAAACCCGATGTCCGGATACCGGTTTCGACCCGACTTCCCCACTGGCAGATACAGGCCTATGTGGATCATGCCGCACCGGGTGCCGGCAAGGGCTTCTTATATGTGTCGGGCCTGCTTCTGGCTATCTTTGTGGCTGCCATTCTCCTGGGAGGCGGCCTGTTGACCCGGCAGGCCAACAGGGACCGGATGGACGCCCTGAGAAAAACCTCCTTTGTGTCATCGGTTTCCCACGAGCTCAAGACACCCCTGACCAGCATCCGCATGTGTGCCGAACTGCTCCAGTCCGGCAGGGTGGCAGCTCCTGACAAGATGCACCATTACCTGTCGGTTATCGTATCCGAGAGCCAGCGCTTGACCCGTCTTGTCAACAACGTTCTTGACTTCGGGCGCCTTGAGCAGGGAAAGAAGCGGTATAACCGTGAGCTTTTTGATCTGAGACTGTTCCTGGAGGCCCTGGTTGATACCCATGCCATCCGGATCAGGGGTGCCGGTATGGAGCCGTCAGTGCATCTGCCCCCGGCTGCCGCGCCCGTGGAAATGGACCGGGATGCCCTTGAACAGGTTATCCTGAACCTGGTGGACAACGCCGTGAAGTACGCTGCCCAGGGCAAAATACTGGACTTTATCCTGGAAGACACACCCGGGAACTACTTCAGCCTCAGGATTCAGGACCGGGGCCCTGGGATCCCCCCAGGGCACAGGGAGGCCATTTTTGACATGTTCCACCGGGTGGACGATTCCCTGACCTCCAGCCAGCCGGGATCAGGACTGGGGCTCAGCATCGCCCGTCGGATGCTCAGGGATCTGGACGGGGATCTGGTTTTTGAGCCCATGGACGGGGGCGGCTCATGCTTTAAGGCAAGGATACGAAAACATGAATGATAAGCCGATTCTGGTTGCTGAAGATGACGAGAACATCCGCCTGGGGCTGGTTGATACCCTGGAGAGCGAGGGGTATCACGTGGTCCAGGCCAGGGACGGGATAGAGGCCCTGGACCTGTTTTCCCCGGGTGCCTTCCGCCTGGTTCTCCTGGACATCATGATGCCTGGAAAAAGCGGCTATGACGTGTGCCGGGAAATCCGGGCCAGGGATGCCCAGGTCCCCCTGATCATGGTCACGGCCAAATCCGAGGAGATCGACACCGTAGTCGGGCTGCAGCTGGGTGCCGACGACTATATCACCAAACCCTTCGGGGTACATGAACTCCTGGCCAGGATCGCGGCTGTGCTCCGCAGGGCCGGCAGGGTTAAGGCGCCGGAGCCGCCGGAATCCGGTGGCACCTTTGTTTTTGGAGGCCGCAAGGTGGATCCTCTGAGGTTTACAATTTCCCGGGGCACCCTGTCTCTTGATTTATCCCTCCGGGAGCTCAAAATAATCCAGTGCTTCTGCCGTCACCCGGGGGAAGTCCTTGGCCGGGACCGGCTCCTGAACGAGGTCTGGGGGATCGATTATTTCGGGACGACCCGGACCCTGGACCAGCATATTGCCCAGCTCAGAAAAAAGGTGGAGACCGATCCTGCAAATCCTGCTATCATAACAACGGTGCACGGGGTTGGGTACCGGTACAGGGGGTGATGTCTGCCGGCATTCTGACGGCCTCTGAACCATGGCTTTAACCAGGGTATCTCCGGAGCCGGGCATGGGGCAGGGCGGGTATTTAGTCAACTGCGCCATATGGGGTTAACAAATGATGATAACAGTTGACAGGTGACCAGGCCGCACTTGGACCGATGGAGGAGAACCAGGTGATTCCATGGGTAGAGATCGACCGGGCACTGGTGCCCGGGCAGGACAGCAGTGTTGTTCTTATGAAGCGGGGTCAGGAATTCTCCATCCGTACGGCTGGAACAGAGCTGATGAACAGCCGCCGTCATGCTTCCGAGGACTCCCTGGCACAGCTTGCCATCAGCCGCCTGGCACAGATGTCCGGCCTTGAAATCCTTGTCGGGGGTCTGGGTATGGGGTACACTCTGGCAGCAGCCTTGGAGCATGCAGGGCAGGATTCCCGCATCACCGTATCCGAACTTATTCCGGCCGTGGTACGCTGGAACCGTCTGTACCTGGGATGCCTGGCCGGGATGCCCCTGGATGATCCCCGGGTCCGTGTGCTTGAGGAGGATGTGGCGGATACCATCGGCAGGGAGCAATCTGCCTGGAATGGAATACTCCTTGATGTGGACAACGGTCCTGACGGACTTACACGGGAAATCAACGACCGCCTTTACAGCTTGGCTGGTCTGGAAAGATCCTATGCGGCCCTGCGCCCCGGCGGAATTCTGGCTGTCTGGTCTTCCGGGCCGGATCAGGATTTTACCCGACGTCTGACCCGGTGCGGTTTCCTGGCGGAAATCCGGTCAGTGAGGGCACATAAACCCGGTAAGGGTTCCAGGCATACCGTCTGGCTTGCAATCAGATCCTTATGAGATTGCAGTTTTTTGCAGACCCAAACACCATTAATCCCGGAACTGGAGGAAACCATGAACATTACCGAAGAGCGTCTGGTCACAATTGAGACAAAGATCGCATTTCAGGAAAAGACCATCAGGGATCTGAACGATGTGATTTACGACCAGCAGAAGGAAGTGGCACGGCTCGGTTCCATCGTAACTGCCCTGACAGAGCGGATAAAGGACATTTCTGAAATCACCATGGTGCACGATGCGCCGGCCGACGAGAAACCGCCCCACTATTAAAGCCATACAGGTCAGACTGATTGCTCAAGGGGATTTTCTCAGGGGTGTTGACAGCGCTGGTTTTTGCAGATAATGTATGTGTTTGAAAAATATTTATACGTGTCTCAAATAGAACCAGGCAAAAATCATATAAGGAAAACCGCCATGACTCTGAATCCGGACTTTATTGCACCCTGTGGTTTGTATTGCGGCGTCTGCGCCATTCACATGGCAGGCCGTGACAACAACCAGAAATTTAAGGAACGGTTGGTAAATCTCTATAAAGGAAACGTTGCCGGCAAAGGCACCCTTCCCAACAGTGAATCCCTTACGCCGGAGCGCATCCGGTGCGGGGGTTGCCTGTCCGGAGACCTGTTCATGCATTGTAAACAGTGCTCCATCCGGGATTGTACACAGGCAAAGGGATTTGCCGGGTGCCATCAATGCTCTGAATTTCCCTGCGCTCATATTGAGACCTTTCCCATGGCTGTGGGGAAAAAGGTTATCCTGAGAGCCATTCCCTATTGGCGGGAGAACGGGACACAGAAATGGGTCCGGGATGAAGAGGCCCGGTACGTCTGCCCCGAATGCGGGAACAGGGTTTTCAGAGGTGCCGGGCGGTGCAATCAGTGTAAGGCCGCCCTGGATCTGGACTGACCCGGGTATCCGGGATGGTTCGGGGCAGAGCATGGATCGCCCCGGTCAGCAGAATGCCATGGGGGGCTGAAAAAAAAGATTCCCTTTCCGTGCAATTCATGATAAGGTTAGCCGGATTTCGAACCACAGGATTCGTTCCTGTGGTTCTTTTATTTCATGGAAAGGAAAAACAACCAACAATGATTTCAGCTGTCAACGTCACCCTGGCCTACGGCAAGAGGGTTCTGTTCAAAGATGTGTCCATAAAGTTTGCACCGGGTAACTGCTACGGACTCATTGGCGCCAATGGCGCAGGAAAGTCAACGTTTCTGAAAATTCTTGCCGGGGAACTGGATCCGGATTCTGGAAGTGTGTCCGTGGGACCCAGGGAGCGGATTGCGGTTCTGAAACAGGACCATTTCGCCTATGATGAGCAAACGGTTTTAAACACGGTGATCATGGGCCACGAAACCCTTTACGCCATCATGGCCGAAAGGGATGCCCTGTATGCCAGGCCTGATTTTTCAGAAGAGGATGGAATAAGGTCAGGTGAGCTTGAAGTTGAATTCTCTGAGCTTGGAGGCTATGAGGCAGAACCTGAAGCTGCGGTTCTCCTGAACGGTCTGGGAATCGCGGAAGAGCTCCACCAGAAAAAAATGGGGGATTTGGAAGGCGGCGAAAAGGTACGGGTGCTACTTGCCCAGGTCCTGTTCGGGAACCCGGATGTGCTTCTTCTGGATGAGCCGACCAATAACCTGGACATCAAGTCCATTGTCTGGCTCCAGGAGTTTCTCTTCAGATTCCAGAACACGGTGATCGTCGTTTCCCATGACCGCCATTTCATGAACCAGGTCTGTACCCACATTGCAGATATCGATTTCAACAGGATTTCGGTGTATGTGGGGAACTACGATTTCTGGTACCAGGCCAGCCAACTCAACCTGGGACAGCGTCAGGCCGAGAACCGGAAAGCTGTTGACCGGGCCAATGAACTCAAGGCGTTCATCCAGAGGTTCAGTGCCAATGCATCCAAATCCAAACAGGCTACCTCCAGGAAAAAACTCCTGGAGAAACTCACCATTGAGGACATGCCCGTATCTTCCAGGAAATATCCCTTTGTCCTGTTCAAGCCGGGTCGGTCCTGCGGTACCGTGATCCTGGAGGTGAATGGACTCACCAAGACCATTGATGGTGAAAAGGTCCTGAACAATGTCAGTTTTACCGTAAACGGCGGTGACAAAATAGCCTTCATGGGTAGCAACAGCCTTGCCAAGACTACACTTTTCCAGATCCTTGCCGGGCAGCTGGAACCTGACAGCGGAATGTTCCGTTGGGGGGTAACCATCACCCAGTCCTATTTTCCAAAGGAGCACAGCGTCTGGTTTACAGGGGACCAGAGCCTTATCGAGTGGCTCCTCCAGTTTGCTCCGCCCACCGAAGGCGAAAATTTTGCCAGGGCTTTCCTGGGGCGCATGCTTTTTTCCGGGGACGAGGCCCTTAAAAAGGTGGGCGTCCTTTCGGGCGGGGAAAAAGTCCGGTGCATGCTGTCGCGGATGATGCTCGCCGAATCCAACGTCCTGATCCTGGACGAGCCCACCAACCATCTTGACCTTGAATCCATTACCGCCTTGAATGACGGCCTGGTCAAATTTCCGGAGGTTGTTCTGTTCACCTCCCATGACCACGAGTTCGTGAATACCGTGGCGAACAGGATTATCGAGATTACCCCGGAAGGCGTGATTGACCGTTTCATGACCTTTGACGAGTTCATTGACAGCGCCGAAGTCGCAAGAGCCCGGGAAGCCTTTGTGTTCGCTGCAGCCTGATTCGGATTCCTGGCATGCCGGCACCCTTAGGTGGATACCTGCCGCTGAGGAACAGGTCAGTATTGTGAAAAGGGCTGGAGCCCGAAACTGGCTCTGGCCTGGTCACACAGGAGGTTCCCTGTATTGTTTTCCCATGACAGAATAAAGTTCCGGCAGGTGGATGGCCGGTTTTCATAGATGGTGCACCTGACCTTGTATCCCACGCTGCCTTCCAGGGCAATGCAGCGCGGGGTTCTGGTCTGGGTGCCGATCATGAAGCGTTGGGCAAGATTCTGCACAAGGGTCATGGCCGCAGGGACCGGAAAGAAATGTGTGTCTTCGGTTTCAGTGCAGGGGAATGAAACGCGGAAAAAGGCACAGCAGGCACCACAGGATTCACAGAGACTTTTTTTCATTAAGTTCACTTTTAGATATGGGTTCAGCGGGTATAGCATAGAATCTGTCCTCGGAACGGCTGGCTCAGGTAGCTTCCTTGGGGCGGGCTGCTTCGGATGTGCGAAAACCCCAATGCTGACATCTTCCTGCTGAACCCTCCCCTCTGACATCGTCCCGGATCCACAATGATCACTTCGCAATGGTGTTTTGTGTGCTGCTGAATGAAATCCGCCAGGAGGTCGACGTGATCCCTTTCATACAGCACGTCGCTTCCGATGATGAGGTCGAACATCCCCAGTGTGTCATTGCCATCAAGCCATCCCGTGCGGACAAAGGGTATGTGTTTGCCCTTGTTCAACCTGATGTTCTCCAACAGGAAATTTTCAGCCTCGGGATGGTAATCGGTGGAGGTTATGTCTGCCAGCCTTTGGTTCAGCACCAGGCTGGCCAGAGCAATGCCGCATCCCACTTCCAGGATGCGTTTCCCTTTGATTTCAAATTTCAGCATGTGATAAGCCAGAACCCTGCCCGAATCCCAGACGACGCCGAAAATGGGCCAGGTGGCCGAAGATATCCCCAGTTTTTCAGCGACGCCCTCATCATCGGAGTATTGCTGGTTGTCCCGCAATGTACGCACATGTATATCCACATCATCGAACTCGATGGTCTGGTAACGAACCCTTAATGACGACATGAAATCCTTTTAAGATAGGTTGGACACAGCACGTGGTTCATTCCCTTTCATGTGCTGCATTGGACTGCTACTCTACACTTGTTTTCATGGTTTGGCCAGCAGAACCGTATAAAGCCGCTCATAACAGTTTGATTTTGGGATTCAGTCCATTGAAAAAGCCGTGGGTTTACACCCGAAGCAGGTTTTCCGGATCGGTATTCAGGGCCTTTTCTTCAGGCGGAAGTCCGCACCTTTTGAAGGAGAAAAAAACAAGGAAGGGCGCTAAAGCTAAAAAGGCTGCCGGTGGTCATTCCGGCAGCCTTTTTGCAAAAGGAGGAAAAAGATGAAAACTAATGTCGGAGTGTTACATTAGTTACGAATTGTATTATGCAATGGTCGTGCCATTCAATATCTGCCTTGTCCCAATCAGTGCCAATTTTTGAAAAAAATTATAATTAGCATTTGATTTTAAGTTGTTAGATAAACTCATTTCATTTGTTCCAGCTTTTCATGATTGGCAATTTCACTCCGGAGTCCAACAGAATCAGGCATTCAGGTTCAAGATTTTGAACCGATAGTAACCGGTTGTAAATGATCTTTCGATTAAGCATCTAACTTTTAAAGGATTATCGAAATTTTCTGCCGTTTCATGAACATGAACCGTGTTTATGGAATAGTCTTAACCTATCTGCCATGTCCTGTATGTCTCCTGCCCCACGGCATGTCCCATGCCAATAGCATCATTTCTTGCATGTGGAGATCCCCAACAACTGGTAAGGCGGGCACCAGCCGATCAGTCCGGTCAGGATGGGCAGAATTCCAATAAGGCCCCACATGGATTTAGGTCCCACAAAAACAAGGGACAGAATAATAAGTCCCAGGACCACACGAATAACCCTTTCAACATTATGAATGTTCTGTTTCATTGCACTTTCTCCTAGGATAAGGGATGTTATCATTAACACCGTGTGAAAGATAAGAACGGTTCTGGATTTGGAAAGGTGGGATGAAAATAACTCTGCTATCCCGCATTGTTTTCAGATGGTAACCGGATGATAAAGGTTGAACCTTGCCCCTTTTCAGTAACCACATTCAATGTTCCGCCATGATTTTCAACGATGATAAAATAAGACACAGAAAGCCCGAGGCCCGTTCCTATGCCGGGAGGCTTTGTGGTGAAAAACGGTTCGAAAATCCTTTTGCTGGTCATTTCATCCATGCCGGGACCATTGTCCTTGATTTCCATACGTACCATGCCGCGCTGGAGGTCTCTATGGATACTGATATTGAAAATGGGTTTCCGCCGGGGTGTTGCAGCGTTTTCGAACATGGCCTGGGCGCCATTATTCAATATGTTCAGCAGAACCTGCTGGATTTTGCCGCCGTCACAGGAGATTTCCGGCAGATCCGGCTCATAATGCTTTTGAATGTTGATGGATTTGAAATCGTAATGCTTTTTCAGGTTGTAATTCGATGCAGCAAGTTCAAGACTCTTATCCATCAGAGCTGCCAGATCAAAGCAGGAAAAGGAAGCGTCACTTTTCCTGGAAAAGCTGAGCATGTTCTCTACTATGGATGCCATCCTCAACGAGGATTGGGTTATGGAGCCCATAATATGGGGGATATCCCGGATGTCCATGAACCGGTGCACAGATTCCATAGAGATCCCTGCTGCTGAAGCCGCCTTGATGTTGGCGGGAATTCCCATATCGGTCAAACGGTTTGATAAAACAGCGGTGTTCTGGATGATGCCTGCCAGGGGGTTGTTGATCTCATGGGCCATCCCTGCCGCCAGTTCCCCGATGGAAAGCATTTTTTCATTCTGGATCAGCATCTCCTGGATCCGGACTTTTTCAGTCACATCATCAATGCGGATAATTGCGCCTTCATCATCACCCGTCAGGGGGTAAATCGCCATATCCTCATAATGTTGGCTGCTGTCTTCTAAAATATGGGTTGTCTTTGGAATTCGCAGAATCGTTTTTGAATGCAGACTTCTCTGTATCTGCTCTACCTGAGGGCCGATCCGTGGGAAAACATCAATCAGGGGCCTTCCGCATGCATCTGACCCAGATATGCCTGTTGATTCTTCGGCTTTTATGTTCCACAGGGTTATCCTGATGCCGCCATCAACGCCGATTACCACTGAGGGCATGGCGTCAATGATAGTTGCAACATGATTCTGCAGTTTCTGTATTTCTTTTTCCGGGTCTTTTCCGGGTCTGTTCTCCAGCGCAATTTTATCTTGAAAGACCGTTGGTTGGCCCATCGGTTTGTTGGCGCCGGCTGAGAATGTCAGACAAGAAGACCAATCCCTCTGGATACCTTTCTCTACCCGGCGTACCAGTTTCGCCAGGTGCCTTGCAGTGTATGCGCTCACTGTGGCCTGGACCTGGGCCAGTGTGATTTTTACCGAACTTTGATTAAAGATCTGCATCATGAATCTGTTCTTTGCCGGATGATTTCATGGTGGAGAGCCCTTGAAAATTCACGGATTCTCAATCCTTTTTGAGTTGAACAAGAGTTATTCATTGGAGCCATCGGCAAACCATTCGGGCTTAAAAAGTCCGGCCATGGCAGGCACATCGATTAAAAGGGTGGTATGTCCATTGATGATGATCGATCCCAGGATCCCTTGCTGGGAGAGAGAGCCGTCATCAATATCCAGGATGGCCTCAATCGTATCCACCGGAGGTGATACCATGAGTCCCAGTTCCCTTTTGTTTACCCTGAAAACGATGATTTCCTGATTTTCCCTTTCAGACAGCCGGGACAGGGGAGTGATCCTGGACAGTTCAAAAAGGGGCAAAGCACCTCCCCTGTACTGGATGATTTTCTGGTTGCCGACCATTTCAATGGCCGAAGTCCTGATTCTTTCGATCCGTTCTACAAGATCAAGGGGTACTGCAAAATAATCCCTTCCCGAATGGTTGAATGTCAGAAGGGAAGTGCCGGTGCTGCCCATCCGGGTCATGTCGTTACTGTCCTTTACACAATGAACCGCCTTTGACAGTTTCGTCAGGTCAGCCAGTTGGGCAAGGGTTGCAATGTCCAGGATCAGTGCGACTTTCCCGTCACCCATAATGGTCGCGCCGACATAGGCCCTGCATTTTTTAAGATGCCTCCCCAAAGGTTTCACGACAATCTCTTCAGGATCATGCAATTGATCAACCACCAGGCCATACTTATAGGCTCCGGCAGAAACCACAGCGACGTTGACGGCTCGGGTCCGGGACTCTCGCCGGTCCTCCCGGTGCCTGTCCTTCCATTTTGGTCCGGAGTCAGGGACAGTTTCAATTATGCCTTGTTCAGTGATTCCATGGCGCCTGCAACGCCTGTCTGTAATGTTCTTACGCCTTTCCGGCTGGGCCTGATCCATTTCAGGATCAATGTAGGTTTTTCCGATTTCCAGCACCTGTGCCAGGTCCAGCAACGGCAGGAGTTTCCCTCGCAACCGGACAACAGCTGCGTCTCCGACCTTTTCAATCTTTTCCCGAATCTGGTCCCCGGGGATTCTCAGGAGTTCTTCCAGGTTCACCTGGGGCAGAGCATAGCGTTCAGCCCCCACGGAAACGATCTGGCTCGGTATGATTGCCAGGGTCAACGGGAGTCTGATATGAATGTCGGTGCCCTTTTCCGGGACAGACGTTGTTTCAATGCTGCCGCCCAAGCGCTCAATCGTGCTCACAACAGCATCCATTTCAGCTCTGGAGGCAGCATCTCCGGGTATGTTTTCACCCTGTCCCCTGCCGTCATCGGAAATTAGGATATTCACCTGGCCGGAGTCATGGAATGCCTGCAAAGTAATTTTGCCCTGGATTTCCTTTCCCGCCTTTTCACGCTGCTCATGTGTTTCTATCCCATGGTGGATCGAATTTTTCACCAGCCAGGCCAGGGGCTGACCCATGGACTCCAGGATGGTCTTATCCAGTTCCACATCATTGTCCTTGATTTTAAAATTAATGGACTTCCCTTGTTCTTGGGACACATCCCTGACAATGCCCTCGAACCCGGTTAAAATACTTGCAAGGGGCTGCATGCGGGTTTTCATGATTGTTTCCTGAAGTTCGGACGTAATCAGATCTATACGCAGGCTTGAAACCTGTGTTGCCCTTGTATTTGCCGTATTCACGCCTTGGAGCAGTTGATTCCTGCTCAGTACAAGCTCCCCGGCAAGGTTCATCAACGTATCCAGAAGTCCAACGTTGACCGTGACGGATGTCATGGCACCGGCTTTTTCATAACTTGGTTGTATTGCTTCGCCCAGTATTGATTCAGTCATGGTTCTGATTCCCTCTTTACACCAAAATCTTGCATTCGCAATACAGAATTTGAAAACATAATTTAAATTCATAGAGTTGCAGGATTTAGGTTGCAGCTGATTTCCACGTTGGAAATGTCTGCTGGTCTGCCGGTTCATCCAACCGGCAGACCAGCAACCTTTAATTCAGCTTGAACCTGCCCACCATCTCGTTGAGACTCTCGGCCAGTTTGGATAACTCCACCGCGCTTTCATTCACCTGAAGGCTTCCTGTGTTCATTTCATCTGCTGCCTGGCTCACCAGGTGGATGTCTTTTGTAACCTCTCCTGCCACGACCGATGTCTGGTTGACATTCTGGTTGACTTCCTGAACGCCTGTGGCTGCCTGGCTCACGTTGTTTGAAATTTCCTGGGTGGTGGCGGACTGTTCCTCGATGGCCGTTGCAACAGATGTTACAATGGTGTTGATCTCATTGATAATGTCAACAATGGACCTGATGGCGGAAACAGATTCCTGGGTTGTTTTCTGGACATCGCCGATTTTGGAGCCTATTTCTTCTGTGGCCTGGGCGGTCTGCTTGGCCAGTTCCTTGATTTCCGCTGCAACAACAGCAAACCCCTTGCCGGCTTCGCCGGCCCTGGCGGCCTCAATGGTTGCATTCAGGGCCAGAAGGTTGGTCTGCTCGGAAATATCCGCGATGGTTTCAGTAACCTTGCTGATTTCCGATGCGGCCTTGCCCAGGTCATTCACCCTGAAAGACACATCTTCGGCTTTTTTGACCGCTTCGGAAGTGGTTTGGCTTCCCTTGGCCGTATTGGCTGCAATCTCACTGATGGTGGCGGACATTTCTTCCGCGGCAGCGACGATCATCTGAATATTGGCTGTGGTCTGTTCGGTTGCCGCGGCCACACTGTTCATGCTCGTGGTCATCTCTTCGGCTGCCGACGCCACATTGTTGGACTTTTCAGATGTCTGCCGGGACCCTGAGGCCATCTGCTGGGATATGGCTGAGAGTTCAGTGGAAGAAGACGTCAGGGTCTGAACGCCGGAGGTGATATCTCTGAACATGGTGGTCAGGTTCTGGGTCATCTCCTGCATGTTGGCGTATACACCGGTGATTTTTTTACCATTGGCATTGAACTGGACGGTAAGATCCCCCTTGGCTATGCTGGCTGCGACCTTGGCGATTTCTGACGGATCGTGCCCCAGCTGTGCCATGATGCCGCGGACAAACCAGAGAACCCCGAGAACCGTTATGGCCAGAAAAACAGCCCCGGCAGCCAGTACAATGTTCCGGATGGCATGGACAGGCGCCAGAAACTCTGATTCGTCCTGGGTCACCCCCACGCTCCATCCCGTTGCAGTCACGGGAGCAAAACCGGCAATCTTATCAACATCCTTAAACCGGTAATGGTCCACTCCCGATTTCTGGGACAGCATATGGCTGATTATGATTTCCATTCCCGCAACCTTGGAGAGGTCCAGGTCAAGAATGAATTCTTTTTTGGGGTGGGCGATGACAAGTCCCTTGCTGTCGATCATGAAAGGATAACCGGTGTTGCCCACCTTGACCTGGGTTATTTTATCGGACAAGGCGTCAAGTTTTACCACAATGCCGAACACGCCGGTAAAATCACCGGCAGCATTTTTAAGGGGAACAGCCACCACCACCACGGGTTTGCCGCTGGCCCTTGATTTGACGGGTGTGCCGATACTGATCCTGCCTGTTTTTGCGGACATGAAATCATCCCTGTCAGCCACGGAAATTTTCTTTGCCCTGAGAGCCCCTCCTGTGCTGTCGGCGATGGTGAGCCCTCGTGTGTCTGCAATGAAAATCAGGTCATAACTGCTGTCGGCCTGTTGTGAAAACTCTCCTAATAAGTTGTCCAGGTCAGCCAGGGTATCTCCGGCGCCTTCCAGGCCCTTTTCCAGAACCGTTGCCGCCCCGGCCAGTACCAGGGGGGTATGGGCCAGTTCCCGGGCCAGTCTGGTTTCCTGCGCCAGGACTGTCTCTGTCAGGGTCGCCAGATTTTTTGCCACCATTTCTGCCTGGCCTTCTGCAATGGAAAAAATCGCATCCGACGATGTCTTGACTGAAAACACTCCCACAACCGTCAGTGGTATGATCGCTGCCAGAATGCCTCCGACAATAAGTTTGAATTTAAGTGATCTCTTTTTCATGATGCCTCCTTGAGTTTATGGTTTCTTTCATTATTGTTTTGGGTTGGGTTTCCAGCACATGATTCAAGGCATGTTCCTGCCGGATTTTCGGATGTTCACTAATGGTGATCCCTGGTCCACTGATCAATTTTTTTCAGAACAGCGGTAATGTCCTCAAGAGAATTGTCCCAATAACTGATAAAGCATGGCCCCAATTGAAGTCCCAGGGCTGTCAGTCTCTTTGTTTTGTCAGGCAGAACCAGAATCAATCGGATATGGTCAAAAAGGGGTTTCAATGTCAGCAAAGGGGCAATGCCGCTTTCGGAAACAAGAAAAATGACGATAACCGAAATCCGGTTCAGGGGGCGGCACAATTTCTGGGAAAGACTCTGGATGGAGTCTATCCTGTCAACCTGGAGTCCGGGGAGTTCAGCCCGGATCAGTTTCTCAAGTTTTTCTAGCGCTTTTTCCGCTGACTCCGCATATAAAATTACGTTCATTTTTTCTAGGCAATCCTTTTTGTCAGAAATTATAATTGTTTCTGCCCTGTATCTTCAGCAGGATGTGTGCCACGTGGTGTTATGTCATTATTATGATAATGATAATAAGATGTTGTAAATATTTTTAATAATTTCAGGAAGGGAAAAACAAGACAGATTCCTGGAAACAGGAACAGGGTATTCCTATTTCCAGGAATCAGGAGCAGATAAAGCCCGGGAAACTGCAGCCCATACAATTATGGCGCGCCGAATCCTGGAAGACCGTGTTTGTTCAAGAGGCCGTATAACCGGGACTGGGATATCCCTGATATCCTGCAGGCAGTTTGTCTGTCCGCCTTTGCCCGATTCAGTAATGCCTTTAAATAATCTTTTTCAAGCCTGTTCCGGTACTCGTCAAGGGTCGGAAAATCTCCCTCCGCCTGGGCTTCAGTGTTGATGACTGCCTGGAGCCCTGACGTTATGGCGGGTTCAAATTCAAGTCTGGAAAGCCTGTATTCTGGAGGCAGATGTTTGGGAAAGAGTGTGGGATCACTGCCGGCAGATGCCAGAACGTACTCCAGGACATTTATCAGTTCCCGTATGTTCCCGGGCCAGTCATGGGCTGTCAGTACCTGGATGAATTCAGGTGAAACAGCCTTGTGTCCGATATGGTACCTGTTTGAAAGCTCATGGAGTTTCAGGATGGTAATTTCTTCGATATCGGACTTGCGATCTCTCAGCGGGGGTAATTGGATTACCATGGCCCGGATGCGATACAGCAGGTCCTGCCTGAACAGGTTTTTCTTCACCATTTTTTCCAGGTCCAGATTTGTTGCCGCAATCAAGCGGAAATCAACCGGGATCTCCTTGTTTCCGCCAATGGGCCGCACACATCTTTCCTGCAGGGTGCGTAAAAATGATTTCTGGGATGACAGGGGCAATTCTCCGACTTCATCAAGCATCAGCGTTCCGCCATTGGCCTGGACCAGCAACCCGTCCTGTTTATTTCCCGCCCCTGTGAACGCCCCTTTCTCATGACCGAACAGCGTGCTTTCCAGCAGGTTTTCCGGCAGGGCCCCGCAATCCACTGCTATAAAGGGTTTTGCGGCCCGCCTGCTGTTTTCATGTATCGCTCTTGCAAACAGCTCCTTGCCGGTTCCGGTTTCACCAAAGACCAGCACACTGGCATCGGAAACAGCGGCTTTCCCGACCTCTGTCAGGCATTTGCGTAAGGCGTCGGACTCTCCGATGATCGCTGACCGGATCATGGGGATCACATCGGGGGGGGCCTGTTTTTCCTTCCTGTATTGGAGTGCCCTTGTGATCGGCAGTGAGACTTCATCCAGGAGAAAAGGTTTCTGGACATAATCCCATGCCCCGTATTTGAATGCCAGTTCAGCTCCACGGGCATCACCGGTTCCGGTTATGATGATCACCTCTGGGGCTTGGGGGGCTTTTGTAAATTCCGGCAGCAGTTCCAGCCCGTTTCCGTCCGGAAGTTCCAGGTCAAGCAGGACAATGTCGAAGGCATGGGTTTTAAACAGCAGTCCAGCCTCTTTTAAGGTATTGGAGATTTCAACTGCATGACCCATCTGTTTCAGTAATTTGCCAAAAAAAAGACAGATGTTCGGATCGTCATCAACTATCAGCATCTTTGCCATGGGGAAGTCCTGTTTTGTCTTTTAGAACGTTGCTTATGGCTTCAGAAAGCTCACTGGCAATCATCGGTTTCATCAGTACCTGATTAATACCATAATGTTTCATTTCCTCCCGGGTCAGCTCTCCGCTGAAACCTGTGCAGAGAATAATCGGAATGTCAGGGCGTATTTCCTTGACCAGGCCGGACAGTTCAAGCCCTGTCAGCCCGGGCATGGTAAGGTCTGTCAGGACCAGATCAAAAGCCATGGGATCTTTTTTGAACAGTTCAAGCGCTTCAGGGCTGCCGGTCTCGCCCACCACTTCATAGCCGGTTTTGGAGAGGACCTGGCTCATCCATTGGACGCTGGAGGTTTCATCATCGATTAACAGGATTTTCCCTTTGCCTTCCTTTAATGAGGTCTTGTTTACATCCAGGCTCGCCCCATGATTGCCTCCCATCTCGGGTAAAAGGATCTGGAACGTGGTTCCCTTGCCCGGTTCACTGTAAACCGAAATGTCCCCTTTCATCTCTTTTATGATACCGTAGACCAGCGAAAGGCCCATGCCTGTTCCTTCGCCCCGTACCTTAGTGGTAAAAAAGGGTTCAAAAATCTTATCGATCACACCTTGTTCAATACCGGTTCCGGTATCGGAAACCCTCAGCCTGACATGGTTGCCGGGGATCAGTTCTTTTGTTTGAAAGCTGTCGTCCCGGACAAAGTCAGAACAGTCGAGTTTCACGGTCAGTACACCGCCCCTGTCCCCCATGGCATAGGCTGCATTGGTGAAGAGGTTCATCAGGACCTGGTGCATCTGGGTTGGGTCTGCCAGGACGGTGCAGTCCATGTGCATGAACTGTGTCTGTATCTGAATATTGGGTGATATGGAGGCCCTGATGAATTTCAGCGTTTCCTTGATAAGGGGTACAACCCGTATGATGTCTTTCCTGACGTCTGCCTTGCGGCTGAATGTCAGTATGTGTTTCACCAGCTCCCTGGCCCTCAGGCCTGCTGTCAAGACCTGGTCCAGGTTTTCCCTCTGCTCCTGATCTCCTTTGGCGCCGAGTTTGGCCAGTTCTGTAAATCCCATGATCGATGAGAGAATGTTGTTGAAATCATGGGCGATCCCGCCGGCCAGGGTGCCTAGTGCCTCCATTTTCCGGGCCTGCTGGATGTGCAGTTCCATATTTTTCCTGTCGGTGATATCCTGAACAGTAGCCCTGAGGTACCAGTGTGTTTTATTTTCCACCTTCCGGGGCTCTCCAATTCCGTGAACCCACTTTACCCGGCCTGACGGTAATGTCATTTTGCACTCGATGTCATATGGGATGCCGTTGTTGATTGCCCCCTGGATGGAATTGTTAAACAGGGTCAACCATTTCCCGTGATAAACGCTCTGGTATTGGGCAAGGGAAAAGGGGCCCAGTGCCGGGTCCCGTTCGTATATGCGGTATACCTCGTCCGACCAGACCGGGACATCCTTCGCAGGGTCCAGGGACCAATTGCCGATGCTTGCCATGCCTTGTGCCATGCGAAGGTCAGTATTGGTTTCCAGCAGTTTCTGCTCCAGCTCCCTGCGTCTGGTGATGTCCCTTGTAATGCCCAGCACCCTGTCAGGGGTTCCTTGGTCATTGCGCAGAAAACGGGCCGTCACTTCTGTCCATACAGTTGATCCATCCTGTCTGATCAGTTCCATTTCAAGGGTCCTGTAACGGCTTGCATCGATACCGTTTATGGTATCGCGTTCAAGCTCCTTTGCAATAATGGCACTGATCCGTTTCAGGGAGTCCTCGTTGATCAGGCTTCGGATTTCAATCTCTTTCAACCTTTCCGGTGAATATCCTGATAGCTGCTCCATGGAGGGGCTGGCATAGGTGAATTTGAAATTCGAAAGCTCCAGTATCCAGATTGTGTCGGTTGCATTCTCCGCCAGGAGACGATAGCGGTTTTCACTTTGCCGCAGATCGTCTTCGGCCTTTTTCCTTTGAAGGATTTTATACATGCCATCCATCAGAAGCTTCAACTGGCGGACATCCGAATCGTTATAGTCCGCCTTCTTATTGCCGACCCCGGCCAGTGCAATCATGGTGTTCCCATCGAATACCGGAATATTCAATACCCGGGATATCTTCACGTGTCCAACAGGATAACCTTTTTTTTGAAAGGAGCTGTATGCGTCATAATCATTGATGATAACGGTTTGCCTGGAACGGGCGGCTTCGGCCCACAACCCTGCGTGTTCCACATCGTATACCAGGTGCTTGTCCTGGATTTCGCATTGTTTCATGGTCTGTTTAGACCAGGTATGCATGGTCAGTTGGGTTTCATCTTCATTTAAAAACGCAAGGTAACCGATTTCACTTCTGGTCAGGCTTATGGCTTCTTCCAGGGCAAATTCCGTTAGGGCGCTGATCTTTTTTTCAGACATCTGACCCAGCTCCAGAAGTTTTTTCAGCCGTAATTCCTCCAGAGCCCTTTCCTCTTCAGCAAGTGCTCTTCTGGTTTCGATCTTAAATACCTGCCGGGTAATATAAAGGGAAAGGATGACGATAAAGACAAGCATCCCCGTGAAAATCTGTATGAAACTCCGGGTGATGGTTGAGATCTCCCGGTTGATATCAGCTTCGTAAATACCGGTTCCGATAATCCAATTCCATGGGGGGAAACGTTTTACATAGGAGATTTTGGGAACCGTTTTTCCCGGGTTGTCTTTCCATTGCCAGTAATAATTGACATAACCGCCGCTTTCGCCGCCTTGTTTAACGGCTTCGACCATGGCGGCAAAGGGATAGTTTCCGGCAATATCCCTGAAATCTGTCAGATCGGCGCCTTCAAGATCCGGCCGAAAGGGATGCATGATCATGGCGGGGTGCATATCGATGATCCAGAAATAGTCCTTGCCCTGGGGACCGTACCTGAGATTGCGGATCTGGTCTGAAGCCTGCGCATACGCCTTTTCAGGTGTCATCTCCCCGGTTCTCGTTCTCGAATCAAATCCGGCCAGCAGGCTGATGGCATTATCGGTGAGCTGCAGGATGTTGTGTTTTTTCTGGTCCAGTAATTGCCGTCTCTGCTGTGGGATGAAGAGCAGGAACACACACAGGGCAAAAATGATATAGGCGGAATACATGGGAATGAGGATACGAAGAGAACCTGATAACCGTGTGATGGAGATCAATCTGCAAAGGTATCTGAGCGGGTTCATCACTCTCCGGTAACATTGGGTTGACATGGGTTATGGTTTGGTTTGATTCCAGGATGTCAGGTTACAGCATTATGGCTGGCAATGCAAATCCTGTTTTGATGGACTTTTCCTCACTGGGCAGGTCTCCATCGGCATCCTTTTGGTGAGACCATTTCCTCCCAGAGAAGCAGTGAACTGTTCGCCGCCATCACCGAAGAGGCCAGGCAGCTGCGTTTTTTCCGACTTCAAGGGAAACGCCGGGTGGAGAAGGAATACCTGGCTTATGACACCACCTCGATATCCAGTTATTCAAAATGCCTCAGGCAGGTCCGATATGGCAAAAACAAGGATCACGAGCATTTGCCACAGATCAATCTGGCCTTGCTCTTTGGACAGGACTCCCGTCTTCCCTTTTATTACAGGAAATTGGCGGGGAACATCCCTGATGCAAAAACACTTCGGAAACTGTTGGCTGACATGAACACACAGGTAGCGGAAAAAAATTTTAAAAATGTTGTGAAAAATCCCTATAAACGAAAGATAACAAGCGCTTCGCTTCCCCCAACTACCGTTCCTGCGGTCGGCGGCCCGTGAAGCACACCGATAAAGTTTTCGACCGGTTACTTTTTGCCCGATTTTCATTGAGATCAGCAAAAAGTCCCTGAGCTGGAACTTTGAATTGCATTTTGCTTTCAAAGTTGTTAAAAGTATCTGAGCAGAAACTTTAACATGAGAGGTAAATTGAAATCTTCAATAAAAATCAATAATCCCGAAGAATTAGGACAGCATATCCTTGAAGAGCGTAAACGTCTAAAGCTGACTCAAAAAGAGATCTCTGAGTTTAGTGATATTGGCAGAAAATTTATTATTGAGCTTGAAAAAGGTAAGACAACCGCTCAAATTGGGAAAGTATTTGAGTTGTTAAACAGCCTTGGCCTTGAACTCCATCTCGTTAAACGGGGCGATCGCTGATGTCGGAGACCTTGAATGTGTATTTTGATCAAACCAGGGTTGGTTCCCTGAGTATTGATGACAGGAGACAGTTTTCATTTCAATATTCTAAAAAATGGTTGACATCACCTGATGCTTTTCAGATATCTATTTCTTTGCCGATGCAGGAAGAAATTTTTTCAAATGACAAAGTAAAATCCTTTTTCTCCAATCTATTGCCTGAATCTACTGTTCGAGAATTGATCGCGAAGAGACTCAAGATTTCAAGTAAAAATGATTTTATGCTTCTTAAACGTATTGGAGGAGAGTGTGCAGGGGCAGTAACAATCCTGCCTGAATCAGAAATACCTGAATCACCGAATCAATATAGATATCGTCTTTTATCAGACGAACAATTGGCAGGTCTGATAAAGGATATCCCCAGACTCCCTTTACTTGCAGGGCAGGAAGGGGTCCGAATATCGCTTGCAGGAGCACAGGAAAAGCTGGCTCTTTTTTATAAAGATCCTTCGTTTTATATCCCGGAAAACGGTGCGCCGAGTAACTTCATTTTAAAACCGAGCATGGCACATTACCAGTATTCCATTGAAAATGAATGCTTTTGTATGATGCTTGCCAAGGCAGTTGATTTGAATGTTCCGCCGGTTGAAATTGTTCAAAAAGATACCCAGAAGGTCCTGTTGATCAAAAGATATGACAGAGTAATGGATAATGATGTTCTCAAGCGTCTTCACCAGGAAGATTTTTGTCAAGCCATGGGGCTTCCACACGAACTGAAGTATCAGGCTGAGGGGGGGCCTGGGCTGGGGGCATGCTTTGATCTCGTTCGAGCTTACTCTGCAAATCCGATTAAAGATTTTCAGCAGTTGTTGCATTGGGTGTTTTTTAATTACCTGATCGGGAATATGGATGGGCATGCAAAAAATTTATCTTTTATATATCAGGCCAGACAGATTCGAGTGGCACCTTTTTATGACATATTGTGTACCGATATATATGAGGGCCTGTCACAAAAACTTGCGATGGGAATAGGCGGTGAGAACAGACCTGAGTGGATTATGGAAAGACACTGGAAAGGGTTTGCAGAGGAGATAAAAGTAAACAATCCTGTTCTCAAGAAACGATTACTGGAATTCTGTCTTAAAGTGATCGGCACAATTGACAGAATCCATGCAGACTTTATTAATATGTATCAACAGAACCGCCTGTTAGAGGATATTATAACTGCCATAAAAAAAAGATCGAGCAGAACACTGAAGCAATTTGATTAAATTTCCAACAAGGACTTATTAAATCAAGAAAAACACGGCGTTTCGTTTTCTTTGGCACAGCTTGCTTTTTTAGATCATGACCGTGTGATTTTGGAGGATCTTGAGCACAGTGATGATGAAAAGCGCTTTTATTGCCTTGGCATGGTCTCTGACGGGATCATGACTGTACGATTCACCTATCGTAAAAATAAAATCAGAATTTTTGGCGCCGGATATTGGCGGAAAGGTAAGAAAATATATGAAAGAGAAAATAAAATACACCGATGAACCTATTGGCAAGGTTCGGGTCATTTCTGACTTTCTTCCCTCACCTGAGGAACTCGCTTTGAAAGATGAGACTGTCAAAGTTACAATTGCTCTGAGCAAAACGAGCATTGATTTTTTCAAAAAGGAAGCGAAAAAATATAATACTCAGTATCAAAAAATGATTCGAAGGCTTTTAGATGAATACTCAGCCCATCATCCATAACAAGCGAGCGAACTTGACCGGGCATAACGACGCGCCCGACAAGTTACCCGCACGTTGGCCAGAGGAAAACAGGAGGTGAACCTATGAACGAAAACAATACGACTGAATGCTGCCCCCGATTCGAACCCGAACCATGGAACGGGAAGGAGTTCATTTGGGAGAACAGGCGATTCGTGAAAGACCGAGTGACCAGCATCTTTCACATCCCATTGAACTTCGGCGCAGTCATGAAGCGCAACGTGGGCGCTATCGAAGCGGCCAGCGCAAAACCCGAAACCATGGTAGTTCTTTCAGACGAAAACTCTCTGTGGGGTGCGGATGTATATATTGAAGTGACCAAGGATATCCCAGAAGCACACATGGCAACAATTTCGGGCACCTTCCTCTCCAAGGTGTTCGAAGGCCCCTATCGAGACATGCGGAAATGGATCGAAGAAATGAATACCTTTGTAAGCGCCAGAGGGAAAACCCTTCGCAAGATGTACTTCTTCTACACTACCTGTCCGAAGTGCGCAAAGAAGTACGGTAAGAACTATGTCGCAATTCTGGCGCAGATATGAGGCCAACAATCCACTGCACCAGACGGCTGCGGGCAGATACCTTATTCAACTCAGATAGGGAGGATGAGATGGAAGCACATAAAGCAAGATGTTCGGCAGGAATTGTCGCAGCACATCGGGCATTCGAATCATCTAAAAATTCTGAAGAAAGAATATGTCATGATCCTTTTGCCGCACGTTTTCTTCTGGAAAGGGAATGTAACAGGAGAAGTATATGAAGCTCAAGAAACGGGGACAGAGTTTTTCCCGGATGGTTTTTGCCATGATCTGTTGTGCGGTCTTTCAAGGCCTTGTTGTTCAATGGACACCGGTGTCCGCAAAGGAAGCATCCTATCCTGCCATCCTGACCAGTGCCGAAACAGCCTGGCTCCAAGCGCACCCAATCATCAGGCTTGCGCCGGACCCAGAGTTCAAACCCATCGAGTTCTTTGATCAGGACGGGTTATACACGGGGCTTGCCGCTGATTTTACCCATCTTCTTGAACAGAAGCTGGGGATCAGGTTTGAGATCGTCCGGTGCAGAAACTGGGATGATGTCATGGACAGGATGAGCCGCCATGAAGTTGACATATTGAATGCCGTCGTCAAGACCCCCCAGCGGGAAACGTTTCTGAATTTTTCCCAGCCGTATCTGAAAATCCCATCGGTGATCATTGTCAGGAAAAACGTGGATGCCGACCTGACGCTGGATATGCTTAGCGGTATGAATATTGTCATGATCTCCGGCTATGGCTATGTTGATCTGATCCACAATAACTATCCGGAATTGAACATAGCACTGGTGCCTGATCTGAAAACAGCCTTGCGGAAAGTGTCTTTTGGCATGGCCGATGCCTTTATCGGAGATCTGGCAACAGCGAGCTTTTACATTGAATCTGAAGGGATCACCAATTTAAGGCTTGCCGGGGAAACTGAACCGCCGAATATCTCCGGATTTGCAGTACGTTCCGACTGGCCCGAGTTGACCGGGATTCTGGAAAAGGGGCTGGGACTGATCACGGGTGAGGAGAAAAGGGCCACTTACAACAAGTGGATCCATCTTGGGCCAGAACCCGGGGTGACGTGGCGGGAATTTAAAAACCTGATGGTCATCATCCTGGGTTCCATTTCATTGATCATTCTGGTCTTTCTTGTCTGGAACCGGTCGTTGAAACGCATGGTGAATCTGAGGACTGAGGATCTGAGAAAAGAGATTGAAGAGCGCAGGCGGGCCCAGGAGGCGCTGGGTGAAAGTGAAGCCCATTTGCGGACCTTGCTTAAAACAATTCCCGATCTTGTATGGCTTAAAGATCCCGATGGCCTTTATCTTGCCTGCAACGCAAGGTTTGAGAGGTTTTTCGGGGCCAGGGAAGAAACCATCAAAGGGAAAACAGATTACGATTTTGTTTCAAAGGACCTGGCAGACTTTTTCCGTCAGAATGACAGGGTTGCCATTGAAAAGGGGTCGCCAAGCATCAATGAAGAGGAGGTTGTCTATGCTGACGATGGGCATCATGAACTTCTTGAAACCATAAAAACGCCAATTTACGGCAGCAACGGCCAGCTTATCGGTGTGCTTGGCATTGCACGGGATATCACCGATCGTAAACATGCGGAGAATGAAAGAAAAAAACTGGAGGACCAGCTCCGTCAATCCCACAAAATGGAAGCCATCGGCACAATCGCTGGCGGCATAGCCCATGAATTCAATAATATCCTTGGCGTCATAGTCGGCAATACGGAATTGGCCGAAGACAGTGTTGAAGACTGGAATCCGGCCCGTTTGAACCTGGAGGAAATCAAAAAAGCCAGCCTCAGGGCAAGGGATATCATAAAACAGTTGCTCAATTTCAGCCGAAAAACTGAACAGACGAAAAAAATGGTGGATATGGGGTTGCTCATCCAGGAATCAATACATCTCTTAAGGTCTTCAATGCCAAAATCCATTGATATTCAACTGAGTCTCCCGGAGAAGCTGGGCATGATCAAAGCGGATCCCACCCAGATTAACCAGGTGCTCATCAACCTGTGTACAAATGCAGCCCACGCCATGGAGGAGAACGGGGGAAGTCTGAGAATCGATCTGTCCGAAAGGCAGCTGGACACCGGATTTGAAACCCAGTTTCAGAGCCTGGACGCGGGACGTTATATACAGCTTGAAATCAGCGATACCGGACATGGGATTGCCCCGGCAATACAGACCAAGATCTTTGATCCCTATTTTACAACCAAGGATGTGGGTAAAGGAACCGGAATGGGGCTGGCAGTGGTTCTTGGTATTGTGAAAAGCCATAACGGGGCGATTTCGGTCTACAGTGAACAAGGCAGGGGGAGCACCTTCAAGGTCCTGTTCCCGGTTGCTGAAAGCGGTATGGCGGATAGGGAAATACCCAAGTAGGCCCTGCCCGGGGGAAAGGAGACAATCCTTTTTGTGGATGATGAAGAGGGTCTGGAAAAATAGGCGGCGACTGCTCGAACAGCTGGCTACAGGGTCTTAGGTTCTGGTTTGTTTATCATCCTCTGTCCTGCTTACGTCCACGGCAACACTGAGCTGGTGTTGTCCGCCTCCCAGAACCGTTCCCCTGACCGGTGTCACATCGCTGTAATCGCGTCCCCAGGCCAGGGTCAGGTGCTGGTCCGAAGGAAGGACATTGTTGGTAGGGTCCAGGTCTATCCAGCCGGTTCCGGTAATGTAGATGGAAAGCCATGCGTGGGATGCGTCGGCGCCGATGAGCCTGGGCTTGCCCGGGGGGGGGAGCGTGTGAAGGTAGCCGCTTACATATCTGGCTGCCAGCCCCAGGGAGCGCAGGCACGCGATCCCGATATGGGCAAAGTCCTGGCAAACCCCCCGTTTGAGATCAAATGCCGTTTCCACGGGTGTGGCCGCAGTGGTGGCCTGGGGGTCATAGGCAAATCCGGTGAAGATAGTCCTGGTCAACGCCAGGGCTCCCTTGAGAATTGGCACTCCGGGCTGGAACGCCTCCCTGGCCATTGCAGCAAACCGTTGATCAGACGGAATCATGGGGGACGGGAAAATAAACTGGAAAGCGTTCAGGTCCTCTGGCGATGAATGCTGCCAGAGGGTTTCCTTTACCTGTTCCCAGGGCGGCGTCCGCTCCGGCATGGGCAGGGGCGGCGGGGTCAGGTCAACCTGGCTGACGGCACTGATCACAAGGCTGGAATGGGGGACCTGTACGGTTGTGCTGATGACGGTATTGCCGAAGTAGTCCTTTCTCCGGGTAACGGTTGACGGGACCGGCGTCAGGGTCGTGCCGGCTGTAAGACAGCGTTGATGGACAGTGTCCCGGGGCGTCAGAAAGAGCTCGTTGTGGGACAGGGATGCCGTGTCGCCATAATGGTACCGGGTGATGTGGGATATTCTATACATCATAGGGTTGTTTCCCTCCGGAAGAATGGCGTTTCCCGTCAGGCTCCTCAAAACCATGCCTGAGTTGTTGTTCAGTCTCGATTCGGCTGAGATAGTGCTGGGTTATGGCGTTGGCAAGCTCCTGGATTCCGGCGTTCATTTTGGCAAGAAGCCGGGTGAGTTCGGGCAGGGATCCGTCTGTGTCCATGTCCATGAGACCCTTGATGTCAGCAAGGCGGAGCCGTGTGGTGAGATCCAGGGTGATTTTTTCCTCCCGGGTCCTGAAGGGTCTGGGGGTGCTCCTTGGCAGTGTTTCCACATGATCCAGCAGGGATGCCATCTGGAATCCCACGGCCCTTGGGTTGAGTTCGTCCAGGAGCAGCAGGTCTACCATGGGTTCCATGTGAAAGGTGGTCCTGTAGCGCGTGTGGTAGGTTATGGTGCTGTCCGCCACCTCGAGAAGGGCTTCCAGTTCGTTGCTCCGGGGTTTGCCCTTTTCGGAAAACAGGCTCTGGAGAAGGGTGATCATGTGACTTGCCCTTTCTATCCTGCGCCCCATGTCCATGAAGCGCCATCCCATGCCCCGGGTCATGCTTTCCAGGGCAAGGCCGGCAAAGGCACTCATGGTCAGAATTATCTCGCTCACCAGCTCCTGAACTTCACTGATCTGGGTTTGCCCGGGGGACATGAATTCTGTCAGCTCCTTTTCCATTCGCCCCAGGATCTGCCAGGAATCATTGGACAGGCGGTCCCGGACACTTGCCGCAACCTGTTTGACATTGTGAAGCGACCCTCTGATGCCACCCGGGTTCCTGGTTCCAAAAATGGACTCCAGAATTTCCTTTTCAAGCATGGGCATGGTGTAGGCGGCCTGGGGCTTTGAATATGCGGGTGACAGAATTTCCAGGTTGGCCATGGTGCGCAGGAGAAAGGGAAATTCCCCGATCAGGTCCAGCCGGGTTTCGCTGTTGATGCGGTTCAGGACGCTGCGGATCACCCTGAGCATGCCTTCCGTACGTTCCATATACCGCCCCAGCCAGAGCATGTTGTCGGCCACCCTGCTGGGCAGGTCGCTGCCCCTGTGGATTTCCAGGGGCTCCGAGAAATGGTGCATCATGCTTGTGTATTCCACGGTCTCATCGGAAAAACACCAGGTGTCCTTGCTCCCGGTGTCCTTGCCCGTATTGGCCAGGAAAGCTGCCGGATCATGGGACAGGCGGGTCAGGGCTCCTGGCATGACTTCAATGGTCCGGGCCCCGGACGGCAGCGTTTTGTGCTGGGTCCCATCCCGGGTCCCGGTCATGGACGTGGAGAACATGCGGATGGCGGCACTGCCGCTTTCCAGGGCTCCCAGGTTCCACACCGGCAGGGTGCAGGGTACCAGGGGCTGCCTTGCCACCCAGGCGTAGGGTGCGGCCTTGATCGTTTCCACCAGGGCAAGGCGTTGCTCTCTGCCCATCGCCAGGATGTCCGAAGCCTGGGGCCTTGCAAAGGCAGAGGCAATAATCATGGGCGTGTCTGCGGTCCGGATGTGGGTCAGGACCCTTTCCAGGCAATCGGGTTTTCCGCACCACTGGGTCTCCATGTCCTGGAGAAGAAGGTCCTCCTGGAGAAGGAAGCGGCACAGTCCGGGCAGAAAGGGTATGAGGCCCGGTGTCTCCAGGAAGCCGCTTCCCAGTGGATTGCTGACCACCACGTTGCCTGCGCGCACAGCCTGGGTCAGCCCCGGTACTCCCATGAGGGAGGCATTGCCCAGTGCCAGGGGATCACAAAAGGCATCCTCGATTCTCCGCCAGATTACATCCACGGGATGGAGTCCCCCAAGGGTTTTTAAAAAAACCGTATCGTTTCTGACAGTCAGATCACTGCTCTCCACCAGGGTGAAGCCAAGGTAGCGGGACAGGAAAACGTGTTCAAAATAGGTGGGGCTGGCAGGGCCCGGTGAGAGCATTACAATAAAGGGTTCCCGCTTTTCCAGGCCGGACAGTTCCATGAGGCAGTGGGTAAAAAATTTGAAAAAGGGTGCCAGGCGGAGGACCTTGCCGGAATGGAACATGCGGGGAAGGATCCTGGACAGGATAATGCGGTTTTCCAGGGCATATCCTGCGCCTGCCGAAGCCTGGGTCCGGTCTGAGACCACCCGCCACCTGTCTTCTGAGAACCGGCACAGGTCTGTTGCATGGAAATGGAGCTGGCGGGACTTTCTGGAATACATACCATGGCACTGGCGAAGGAACCCCGGATTTGCGAAAACCAGCTCAGGCGGCAGGTGATTGCCTTTGATCAGGTCCTGGGGACCGTAGATGTCGTTAAAGATCGCTGTCAGGAGCCGGGTTCTCTGACGGACACCGGCTTCCAGAAAATTCCATGTCCCGGTAGTAATGGGAAATGGGATGGGATCCAGCTCCCATGGCCGTTTCATGCCCTCAGGGTCACTGAAGATGTTGTAGGCCACCCCGTGTTCGTGCATGATTTGCCTGGCTTTCTGCCAGCGCCGCTCCAGCTCCCGGCTGCCCAGGCTGTTCAGGTAGGTTATGAGCCCCTGCCAGTGCGGGGCCGGTTTTCCGTCTCCTGTAAACACTTGGCTGCAGATATTGTCAAAGGAAATCCTGTCCGGAAAGACCGGGTCATTGACGGATGATTCCCCGGGCTTCTGGCCGGACAGGGGATTTCTGTCCATGGGGAAAGTGGTGGTTGCAGTATCTGCCATGGGTTGTTCATGAAATTCATGTTGATAACATCCGGAAAAACCGGCTCCGTCCCCGGATCAGGGGACCGGAATTACAATTCCGGGGTGAAATTTGCCAATATTATTCCAAGGCCGGGACGGCTGCAAGCTGTTTCTCCAAAAATATGAAACCCTTTCAGGAACCGGCACTGGCCTGTCGGTTCCCCAGGTATTGGATCCATGATTTTTTCTGCCGTTCTTCATACCGTCAGGATCTGGTCCGCAGGTCCAGGGTGTGGGGGAAGTCCCTGCTGATTTTTTCCACGGGGATGTTCTCCATTACACCCGGGGTGTGCCCCATGCTTAAAAACCGGGAGATCCGCCTGCCTTCTGCCTCATAGGCGTTGACAGGAAACACCTCGTAGCTCCGTCCTCCCGGGTGGGCCACATGGTAGGTGCATCCGCCGATGGAGCGCCGGTTCCAGGTGTCCACCACGTCAAAGATCAGGGGTGCGTGGACCCCGATGGTGGGATGCAGGCAGGACGGGGGCTGCCAGGCCCTGTACCGGACGCCGCCCACAAATTCGCCCTGGGTTCCTGTGGGCTGCAGGGGCAAAACCCGGCTGTTGCAGAGAACCTTATACCTGGCTCCGGTCATATTCCTGACCATGACCTGCATCCTTTCCAGTGAGGAATCCACATATCTGGCGGTTCCGCCGCCACCCGGTTCTTCGCCCAGTACATGCCACGGCTCCATGGCCGTACGCAGCTCCATCTCCATGCCGGCAAGGGAGACCTTTCCAACAAAGGGAAATCTGAACTCAAAGTGGGGATGGAAATACTCGGGTTTCATGGGAAAACCGTCCCGGGTGAGCAGGTCCAGAACATGTGTGAAATCCTGCCATACGTAAAAGGGCAGCATGAACCGGTCATGGAGGGTGGTTCCCCATCTGGCCAGGTTTTCTTCATAGGGCTGTTTCCAGAACCGGACCATGAAGATGCGCAGCAGCAGCTGCTGGGCAAGGCTCATCCGGGCGTGGGGCGGCATTTCAAAGGACCTGAACTCCACCAGACCCAGGCGTCCGGTGGCACTGTCCGGTGAGTAGAGTTTGTCGATACAGAACTCTGCCCGGTGGGTGTTGCCCGTGAGGTCGGTCAGAAGATGGCGGAACAGCCGGTCAACCAGCCAGGGCGGGCAGGGGATCCCGGTGTCCTGTCCTGTCCCTGGGCGGGATCCCGGGGATGTTTCTGCCGGATTCAGTTCCTGGTAATACCGCATCCGGGCATCCAGCTCGTCAAAAGCGATCTCCAGTTCATTCAGGGTGTCATGCCTTGCTTCGTCAATGCGGGGCGCCTGGCTTGTCGGACCGATGAACAGGCCTGAAAACATGAACGACAGGGACGGGTGGTTGTTCCAGAAGGAAAGGAAGCTCCTGAGCAGGTCCGGCTGTCTGAGCCAGGGACTCTGTGCAGGGTCTGGGCCGCCCATGATGATGTGGTTGCCGCCGCCGGTGCCTGAGTGGCGCCCGTCCAGCATGAATTTTTCCGTTCCCAGACCGGTGAGGCGTGCGGCCTCATACAGTTCGGTGGTCGTCTTTACCATTTCCTTCCAGCTGGCTGCCGGATGGATGTTCACCTCCAAGACGCCGGGGTCCGGAGTGATGCTCAGGCGGTTGATGCGATGGTCAAAGGGCGGTGTATACCCTTCGATGATCACGGGCAGGGAGGTCTCGTCTGCAGCGGCCTCCACGGCATCTATCAGTTCGAAGTAATCTGCCGCCCGCTCCATGGGTGGCATGAACACGTGGAGCCTGCCTTCCCGGGGCTGGATGCACAGGGCGGTCCTGATGACCCAGGCTGCGGATTCCCCCCTGGCAGGCACGGGCTCGTCAAAGGGCCGGGGCTGGTCCATGACGTCTGGGCGGGCCAGGGTTTCGGGTTTCCCGTCAAGGCGGTTTTGGGACTCCTGTCCCTTAAGACGTACCCTAATGATCTCTTTGTCCGAATCCGGGGTCAGGGGATCGGCAAAGGGTTCTTTCCTTCCCATGGGGTCCTCTTCCACAACATGGGGATAATCCTTTTCTGTCACCCAGGGAAGGGAGTCCAGGGGCAGGCGCAATCCCATGGGGGAATCGCCGGGGATGAGAAAGAGATGACCGCTTTTCAGGTGCCAGGGGCCGCTTTTCCAGGACCCTTTCTGCAGGGGCAGCACATAGCCGGTTACGGTTCCGAGACCTGTTTCAAAAACCTGGACCATGCGCGCCCGGTCTTCGGCGCTTTTGAGTTTCGGGTCTGAAGGATCCACATTCACGGGAAGGCGCTTTTCTTTCCAGAGCCAGTGGAAGATATCTTCATGGGCCGGCAGGATATACCGTGGATTCACACCCAGAATCCGGGTTATGGCTGTCATGAGACAAAGGGCCTGATCAGGGCCGAACCCATAGTCAACAGTTTCATCGGCCAGGAGACGGTCCTGTTTCCAGACCGGCGTACCGTCTTTTCTCCAGAAGCAGGAAAGGGCCCACCTGGGCAGGGACTCACCGGGATACCATTTGCCCTGGCCCAGATGGAGCAGACTTCCTTGTGCCCACAGGGCCCTGAGCCTATGGATGAGTTCCATGGACAGCTTTTTTTTGGTGGGGCCGACCGCTGCGGTGTTCCATTCTGCACCCTCCATGTCCTTTGCTGATACAAAGGTGGGTTCTCCCCCCATGGTCAGGGTAATGTTCTCTTTTTGGATGGTTTCGTCCACCCGGTACCCCAGGGCTTCGATTTCGGTCCAGATCTCCTGGGGGTAGGGCATGGTGGACCGCGGGTCTTCATGGATCCGGGTAACGGTCATGGTATGGCTGAATTTTACCTCGCACTTTTCCAGCAGGCCTGTTACCGGAGCCGCGCTTCTCGGGTCCGGCGTGCAGGCCAGGGGAATGTGACCCTCGCCTGCCAGAAGTCCCGAGGTCGCGTCAAGGCCGATCCAGCCCGCTCCTGGCAGGAAGACTTCTGCCCAGGCGTGGAGATCGGTGAAGTCCTTTTCAGGTCCGGACGGTCCTTCCAGGGATTTTACATCCGCGGCCAGCTGGATCAGATAGCCGGAAACAAACCGGGCGGCCAGGCCCATATGCCGCAGGATCTGTACCAGGAGCCAGGCCGAGTCCCGGCATGAGCCGCTGAGCCGGGTGAGGGTCTCCTCACAGGTCTGGACATTGGGTTCCATGCGGATGTTATACCGGATGGCCCTTTGAAGGGTCTGGTTGACCGTGACCAGAAAATCGTTGGTGTTGACCCGTGTGCGGTCAATGGACGCGATGTACTCGCCGAGCCTTTTCCCGGCAGGTTCCGCCTGGAGGAAAGGCTTGAGATCCTTGGCCAGTTCCGGAGGATAGGCAAAGGGGAATTGTTCCGCATAGGGTTCAAGGAAGAAATCAAAGGGGTTGATGATGACCATTTCAGCCACCAGATCCACCACAATGGAGAAATGATCTGTTTTTTCCGGGAAGTTCAGGCGTGCAAGATAGTTGCTGAACGGATCCTGCTGCCAGTTGATGAAGTGCTCCTCGGGATTGATGGTCTGGGAGTAGCTCAGGATGGGCGTACGGCAGTGGGGGGCCGGCCTGAGGCGGACGACCTGGGAGCCCAGCAGTATTTTACGGTCATAGACGTAGTCTGTTTTATGGTGCAGCGCCACTTGGATGGCCATTAACCTGTCTCCATTTCATGGGGTTGTGACTGAATGATTGCTTGTGGGGGTATCATTGTTCGACTGCCTTTCCGGGCCCGGCAATGTTAGTGGTGTGCGTCACTGAACACGCCCGATGGCATGACCCTGAAAAACGCGTCATGGATATCCGTGCCTACTGTGTTGATCTTGATCTGGAGTCCGTCCAGATACTCATGCATGCCGCCTTTGATAATCTCGTCGATGTCTGAGTAGTCCAGGTCTGCACATACCCGTCCCAGGCTGCGCTCTGCCCTGTTGGAGACCGTGCCCATGGGGGTGCCTGAGATCTCGTGCAGTGATTTCTCCGCTTTTTTCAGGCAGTAACGGATGGAGCGGGGAAATTCCTTGTCAAAAATCAGAAAGTCACACACTTGTCTGGGAATGATCCTGTGAAATCGTTTCCGGTACATCTCCAGGCCCGAGGCGGATTTCAGCACCGCCGCCCACTGGATAGTGTCAAAGGGGGTGTTGACGTCACCTGCCTGGGGAAGCAGCATGAAATACTTCACGTCAAGGATCCTGGACGTCTTGTCCGCCCGTTCCAGGAGCAGGCCTGTCAGGGCGAACTGGAATGCTTCGCCATGGGACATGGTGGAGTAGAGAAGGCCCGTGAACATGTGTCCCCGCATCATGATGATCTTGAAGAACTGGTGGGGGTTCCGGCCTGCAAGATCGGTCTGGGCAGCCTCTTTGAGTTCAAGGTAATACCGGTTTACCTGTTCCCACATCTCAGAGGATATGATTTCACGGACAGATCTGGCGTTTTCCCGGGCAGCCCTGAGGGAGGATATGATGGAATTGGGATAGGTCTGGTCCAGGGCCAGAAAATGGATCACGTTCCTGGACGAGTACTCCTTTCCATGGGCTTTTTCAAACAGGGCGTGGTCCCCGGTGGCCATAATGATGGGCTGCCACTGCCAGTTGGATTCCGTGGGGAAATCCAGGGTCAGGTTGAGGTTGACACTGATGAACCGGGCTATGTTTTCGGCCCGTTCAATGTACCGGGTCATCCAGTAAACGGAACTTGCAACTCGGCTGAGCATGGGTTACCTCCTGTTATGCTGTTGGTGCTGAATCTGGGATCGGGACTGAGCCTGGCTGGTTTCCGGATCGCCGTCAATGACCCATGTGTCTTTGGTTCCGCCGCCCTGGGACGAATTGACCACAAGGGATCCTTTTTTCAGGGCCACCCGGGTAAGGCCTCCGGGCAGGACATAGATTTCATCCCCATACAGGATATAGGGGCGAAGGTCCACATGCCGTCCTTCAAAATGGTTGTCCACAATTGTGGGCACCCTGGACAGGGAGATGGTGGGCTGGGCAATGTAATTCCTGGGATTTTTCTGGATGAGCAGGGCGAACTCCTCCCGCTGCTCCGGGCTGGCGTGGGGGCCTATCATCATGCCGTATCCGCCCGATTCATTGGCGGCCTTGACCACCAGCTTGTCCAGGTTGGCCAGGACATGGGCCCTGTCCTTGTCATCCCGGCAGATAAAGGTGGGGACGTTGGGAAGGATGGGGTCTTCATCCAGGTAATATTTTATGATCTGGGGGACATAGGCGTATACTGCCTTATCGTCGGCAATGCCGGTACCCGGGGCATTGGCCATGGCCACCCTGCCGGATCTGTAGACTTCCATGATACCCGGAACCCCCAGCATGGAGTCGGGCCGGAACGCCCTGGGGTCCATGAAGTCATCATCCAGACGGCGGTAGATTACGTCGATACGCTGGAGTCCCTTTGTGGTCCGCATGTATACGAAACCGTCGGAAACCACCAAATCCTGGCCCTCCACCAGTTCAACCCCCATCTGCTGGGCAAGGAAGGAATGTTCAAAATAGGCGGAGTTGTACATGCCAGGGGTGAGCACGCCTATCCTGGGGGTGGCGATGGTTTCCGGCGCCAGGTTTTCAAGGGTTGCCAGGAGCTTGTTGGGGTAGTCGTCCACGGGCCGTACCCGGGAGTCGGCAAACACCTGGGGAAAGGTTCGTTTCAGGACCTGACGGTTTTCAAGGACATAGGACACCCCGGAAGGACAGCGCATGTTGTCTTCAAGCACGTAGAATCTGCCGTCCCTGTCACGGATCAGGTCTGTTCCCGTGACATGGCACCAGATCTTCTTGGGAGGTGTCAGACCTTCGCACTGTTTCCGGTAGGTTGCGCAGGACATGATCAGGTCCTCGGGAACCACTTTGTCCTTGAGGATTTTTTTGTCATGGTAAATGTCGTGAATGAACTGGTTCATGGCATAGATCCTCTGCTGCAGGCCCAGTTCAAGCATCCGCCAGTCACGGCTTCCAATGATGCGCGGGATAATGTCAAAGGGCAGTATTTTTTCAGTGCCCTCCTCGGAACCGTACACCGCAAAGGTATTGCCCATCTGGAGCAGGGCTGTTTCAGCGGACTTCTGCTTGTGCAGTAGATCGTTTTCGGGCAGTGACTCTATTTTTCTGATCAGCAGTTCCGCTCCTGGCCGGGGGTTGCCGCCGTCATCGAACAGCTCATCATAATATTCCTGGGTAAGATAGTTGGAAAATTTCATGGCATCTCCTTTTGCGTTATGGCAGCCAGTCCGCCGTCCCCATGGATTTTTCAAAACCGGCTGTCCCGGTTCGCCGGCGCCCGGGAAACAGCCCATCCTGTGCCCTGCAGAAAATCGGTTCCGGTATCTGGGTCAATCCTTTGTTGTATTCCAATCAGCTAATAGTAAAAACCCCGGCATGTCAAGGCGGATATCTATACGCGGGCGTCAGGTATCGTGCTTTGCAGCGGGCAGATCGCCAAGAGAGACGCATCCTGCCCATTCAACCCACGCAGCCTGCGATTAATTGATTTGATTACCGTCATGATATAATGTAGGCTTGTTTCCATCCGGATCATTACTGTGCTTCAGGATTTCCCCGGTACCTGGTCGGCCCATGCAAGGCTGACATCCTCCTGGTTTTTTTTGTGGGAGAAGGACATTGAAACGAAATCAGGCATCCGGCAGTGGAAACCGGTGACCGGGAAGCAGACCATGGGAAGATCAATGCTAAGGATATGGCCGTCAGTGCAAAGGAGGCCCTGGGGAAGTCGGTCTCTTTTGATTCACCCCAATCTATTGGCACTGCAAGGAAACGGGAAAATTCCGGGTGCCTGATCGACCGGTCATGACCCTGTTGAAGTAAAGGAGTTCCATTTTCAATGAAAAAAATTCTGATTATCGATGACGAGCCCCAGATCCGGTCAATGCTGAAAATGTTGTTTGAACGGGAAGGTTTTCATGTGGTGGTGGCCTGTGACGGTAAAGAAGGAACCCGGTTGTTTGAACAAGATCCGGCCGATCTTGTTATTACCGATCTTATCATGCCTGAAAAGGAAGGCGTTGAAACCATACGGGAGTTGAGGAAAAAAAATCCGGTCCTGCCAATCGTCGCCATGTCAGGGGGCGGAAGGAGTGCGCCGGACGGATACCTCCATATGGCAAAGCTTCTGGGTGCAAATGCGGTATTCAAAAAACCCATTGCAAAAGAAGATCTCCTGAAGATTGTAAGGGATCTGGGATTGGAACGGGACGATCAGGCAAGGGTGTAACTGGGAAAGGACCTGAATTTTTGTTGTGGAACTGTGGGCGCTGATAGGGTAGACAGGGTGGATGGCAGACACGGCGTTTATATTCAATCCAGGCCGATGGCCTCACAGGGAGCTTATTTCAAGAATCACGGCCATGATTCTGGTCGGATTGTTCATGGTTGTCAAGGTAAAGCAGTTTCATCAATACCCGGGATCCTTCAGCGGGCTTGAACTGTTTTACCTGGACGTTAACCGGATCTCGGGACAGATCCTGTACACCCATACCGGAATCTGCCTGCTCTGGGGGCTCCGCCTCCTGACCTGGGGACTGGAAACCGGTATCCTCCTGGGATACATCCTGGCCTATGCCACCCGGGAGCCTGCCAGGAGCCTTGCGTCCGGAGCAAGGGAAACCCTTGTGCCGGTGATCGTGGCAGGACTCCCGGTCCTGATTTCCATGGCGCCCTACACCTTCCCGGAAATACTGCCCTATGCCTCACCTGTCCATTTCCCCGTTTCTGTGATGATTTCAGGGATCATTATCCTGGGTACAGCCGTCAATCTGGTGTCCCTGGTAACTCTCCGGCGTTCCTTTTCCATCATGCCAGAGGCCAGGGGCCTGGTTACCAGGGGAATTTTCCGGCATATCCGGCATCCCATCTACCTGGGGCACATGATCCTCATGACCGGGGTTGTCCTTATCCGTCTGCACAGCTATACCCTGGCGCTGTTCGTCCTGTTCTGTGCAGGTCAGTGTTTCAGGGCCAGGATGGAGGAGGCAAAGCTGATGTCCGCCCTGGACGGTTACGGCGATTACCAGGCCAGGACAGGCATGTTTTTCCCGCGGTTCCCATGGCCAGGGTCCGGATGACTCTGTTTCCGGTTCTACCGGCTTATGGCTTGATACTGATTGAAGGGGACAACCCTTTCAGCGCTCCTGCCTGGATATGGGAAAATTCACCGATGATGCAGGAGTGGAGATTCATAAGGTCCACGGTGGCAAAGGGGACCCAGAAAGCATTCTTCCATAGTATGAATATTTGCACAGCGGCTCACGTGGATTTTCCAGGGAAAACAGTCAGAATTTTGCATCAGAATTTCCAGTATTTCCCGGTTCCTGTGAATCCATAGGGTGAATGGCCAGGGATGAATTTTCAGGATTGACCTGGTCAGAAATTCAAGATACAACACAAAATCAGTTTTGCACCGCAACTGCTTTGGCGCATCATTTCAGAAGGAGCCGCCGATGAAAGAGATATCAGATAATGCAAGAATTCTCATGAAACCGTTCTGCCGAGTCTGTCCCCAGTGCGACGGCAGGGCCTGCGCCGGTGAGGTGCCCGGGATGGGCGGCCTGGGAACAGGGTCGACCTTCAGAGCCAACGTGGACTCCCTGAGGGAGATCCGGTTCAACATGCGATGCATCCATGATGCATCGCAGCCGGACACGGCCATAACATTCCTGGGAAAAAAGCTTGCCCTTCCGCTCCTGGCAGCACCCATCGGCGGTGTCTCCTTTAACATGGGCGGCAAGGTGTCGGAAGCGGACTATATCCGCGCAGTGCTTGAGGGGTGCCAGGCAAAAGGCATCCTGGGGTGCACCGGAGATGGTGTGCCGGATTTCATCCACCAGGCCGGTTTCGATGCCATCCGCGGCGTGGGGGGAAGCGGCATCCCCTTTATCAAACCCTGGGAAGACAGGGAATTGTTTGAAAAGATGGAAAAAGCGGAAAAATCCGGGGCCTTCTGTGTGGGTATGGACATTGATGCCGCAGGTCTCATCACCCTCCGGAAAATGGGCAGACCCGTGTCTCCCAAGGGCCTGGACAAACTCAGGGACATCGTCCGGTCAACATCCCTGAAATTCATTCTCAAGGGGATCATGACCCCGGATGAGGCCGAACTTGCAGTTGAGGCAGGGGTGGATGCCATTGTTGTGTCCAACCATGGCGGCAGGGTCCTGGACAATGCGCCGGGAACCGCAGAAGTCCTGGCTGGTATAGCCGACCGGGTTAAGGGCAGGGTGACTATCCTGGCAGACGGCGGTATCCGATCCGGCGGGGATGTCCTGAAGTTTCTGGCCCTGGGTGCCGACGCCGTCATGATCGGCAGGCCTTTTTCCGTTGCGGCAATGGGTGGGCTCAAAGCCGGGGTTGAGGCTTATATAGACACCATCGAGGCCGGGCTCCGGCAAACCATGGTCCTGACAGGAACCCATCGAGCCGCTGATGTGAAACGCTCAATTCTATTTTCCAGACCGTAATTGTCCGGTGGCCTTACGGACTCCTGACCTGCACCAGGTTCAGGCAGTTCTGAAATAAGGACGAAAGGAATAGACCTATGCCATGACCACACATTGTCACGAGCGGGACCCCCAGTCGGAAGAGCGATTCCGTCTGGCCATGGAGGCCATCAACGATGGCCTCTGGGATTACAATCTCAAAACCGGCGAGACCTATTTCAGCCCATCCTATTACACCATGCTGGGGTTTGAACCCGGCGAACTGCCGGCCAGCAGGGATACGTGGAAACAGATTCTCCACCCGGAAGACAGGGAGAAGGCCATCCGCACCATTGATGAAAGTGTCAAGGCGGACAGGCCCTTCCGGGTCGAGTTCAGGCTCAGGACAAAATCGGGTCAGTACCGGTGGATCCTTGGCCGGGGCAGTGTCGTTGTCAGGGACGAAAACGGTGTCCCCCTAAGACGCCTGGGAACGAATACCGATATCACCGACCTTAAGGAAGCCCAGTTTGAGAAAGAGAATCTCATCCAGGAGCTTCAGGCCCTGATGGATAAGATGAATGCCCTGAAAGGCCTGCTGCCGATCTGTTCATCCTGCAAGCGGATCCGCGATGACCAGGGCTGCTGGAACAACCTGGAGAAGTATGTCACCCAGCATTCAACAGCATCCTTCAGTCACGGGATGTGTCCGGAATGTATGGACAGGATGTACGATGGCCAGGACTGGTA
>JAZDGN010000039.1:0-15641 GCA_043806875.1 Pseudomonadota bacterium | reverse complement strand
TCCGTTAAAAAAGTGTTTACCGTGCCTGCGCACGTTAAAGATTCGCTCTTCTTCTCACTGACCAGTTTTCAAAGATCAAAAATCTAACTCAAAAAAAATGCCTTTCTGAAAAACTTCGTACTTCCGTTTCAGAAAGACTCGGGGTATCTACACCTGTTAGCAAACCTTGTCAAACATTTTTTTTCATGAGAATGAATTTATTTTTTTGCCCGTTCGTGCCGCAGACCGCAAACAAAAGGTTACAGGCCTGTTTTTGTTCAGTTTCATCAAACTTTCCCTAGGTATGGAGATTTACCCTGCCATCCGACAATTGTCCTGGTCGACACACAAAAGATCCCGGATAAGGCCTCTTCCGCCTTTTGCATAGACCGAGTGCCAAGGGAAAATCCCGGTCAGGGTTTTTTTCCCTTGATTACTTGATGGTAATTTTTAATAACTGCCTGTAGACTGAAATTATCTGTGAACGCAACTGAGGAATGGAAGGGCCCGGCTGGTGTCCCGGATGGGACAAAAGGTCAGACGGTCCTTCCATCATCAACCGGCAATTTACCTATCGGAAACCTTTACCCGAAATGCATCTTAATGAAACACATGGCCTTGGCAGGTTTTTCTCTGACACTATCCTGTTCATTCTCATGTCCGGAGCAGTAATCTGGATCGTCCATTCCGGAGCTATTCAGAGCGGGTACAACTGGCAATGGTACCGGGTTCCCCAGTATCTTTGGCAGTTTTCCAACGGCCATTTTATTCCAGGTCCCCTTGTGCAGGGACTGGGTATCACCCTGGAAATTTCCCTGGTGAGCCTTGCTTTGTCCAGTGCATTCGGACTGGCCACAGCCCTGTGCCGGATGTCCGGCTCCATTTCCCTGACCAGTCTGGCCAGAATCTACCTGGAGCTGATCCGAAACACCCCGCTCCTGGTTCAGCTCTTTTTTATTTATTTTGTCGTATCTCCGGTACTGGGTTTTGGCCGGTTCTTCTCGGCGGTACTTGCCCTCAGTCTTTTTGAAGGTGCCTATGCATCTGAAATCATACGGGCAGGTATCCTTGCCGTACCCCGGGAACAGTGGGAAGCGTCGGCAAGCCTGGGGATGAGCAGATTTCAAACCTATACCCATGTAATACTGCCCCAGGCACTGACCCACATGATTCCACCCCTGGCAGGGCAGATGATATCCCTGGTAAAAGATTCGGCCCTGGTCAGCACCATCGCCCTGTACGATCTGACCATGGAAGGGCAGATGATCATAGCGGAAACCTATATGGTGTTCGAACTCTGGTTTACCATTGCCGGCATCTACCTGGTGCTGACCCTGACACTGTCCTTTGTTACCCGGATCATGGAAAAACGGTTTTCATCTAACCGTGTGTTGTATTCTAAGCCAGAATGACTATATTCATCAACAACCTGCGCGGCCGACCCCGGCAGGATCACAAAGAAATTAACAAAGGAGGCGAAATCCATGACCCGACTGAAACGATGTCTGACTCTCTCATTTGTAACCCTTCTTGCCCTGGGCATTCTGTCCCTCAACACAACACCCCTGTCAGCAGCGGACACCCAGGAAAGCACCATTGAACAGGTGCTCAAACGGGGGGTGCTCCGGGTTGGCATGTCAACGTTTGTACCCTGGGCCATGAATGACAAAACCGGGAAGCTCATCGGTTTTGAAATCGATGTTGCAACGCGCCTTGCCCAGGACATGGGGGTAAAGGTTGATTTTGTTCCCACCAAATGGTCCGGCATCATTCCGGCTCTCCTCACAGGCAAATTCGATGTGGTGATCGGCGGCATGGGAATTCTTCCCAGCAGGAACCTGAAAGTCAACTTTTCCATCCCCTACGATTACACGGGCATGTCCATGGTGGCCAGCAAAAAGCTGGCAGAAGGTCTCTACGGTCTGGAGGCCTACAACACCAGCGCCATCATCATCGCAGCCAGACTGGGATCCACGGCAGTGACGGCGGCAAAGAAATATTTTCCCAAAGCTCAGATCCGTATGTTTGACGATGAAGCCCAGGCGTACCAGGAAGTCATCAACGGGCAGGCCCATGCCTGTGTAGGGTCAGCACCCACCCCGGCATTCCAGGCTATCCAGCATCCCGACTCACTGTTCATGCCGCTCAAATCAACATTTACTCGGGAACCCATAGGATTTGCCATGAAAAAGGGGGATGTTGACACACTGAACTTTTTCAACAACTGGATCCGGTGTGTGGAAGCAGAAGGCTGGCTCCAGGAAAGAAAAGCGTACTGGTTTGAAACCCGAGACTGGGAAAGCCTTATCCAGTGATTCCCCGCCGCCTCACGTTTACCCTGTTTGACCTGGCTGTATTCGGGGGAGCAGGGGCCCTAGTGCTCTGGTTTTTCCACATTGCCGGTGCCCACGCCAACTATACCTGGAAATGGAACGTCATCGGCCAGTACCTTGTAAGGATGGACGCCCAGACAGGTCAATGGGTTCCCGGGATGCTGCTTGGCGGCCTGTTCACGACCCTCAGGATCAGCTGCTGGGCTTTGATCATGGCACTGATCCTGGGACTTATCATGGCACTGTTCAGGACAGGATCCAACCGGATGCTGAACATCCTCGGCACCGGATATGTCGCCCTGATCCGGAACATCCCGGTGCTGATCTGGATCTTTATAGCATATTACTTTATCGGTGACAGGATCATTCCTGTCCTGGGCCTGGACAATCTTGCCGGCCTGGACCAGGGGTCCCTCGGAACACTGGTCCATGTTTTTATCGGCAACCCGGCCCATCTGCCCGTATTTGTTGCAGGAACGGTTGCTCTGGCAGTATACGAAGGCGCCTATGTGACAGAGATCATCCGGGCAGGCATCGGGTCCGTGGACTCCGGCCAGTGGGAAGCCTCCTGGGCCCTTGGATTTTCAAGACTCCAGCAGATGCGGCATATCATCCTTCCCCAGGCTCTGAAAAACGTGCTTCCGCCCCTGGCAGGCCAGGTCATCTCGACCATCAAGGATTCTGCCATTGTTTCCATCATTTCCATCCAGGAGTTGACCTTTCAGGGCATGGAACTGATGTCGGCCACATTTCTGACCTTTGAAATCTGGATTATCGTCATGGCACTGTATTTTCTCCTGTGCTTCAGCTGTTCCCTGGTGGTCGGGCACATCGAAGGCTCTCTGCAGAAAAAACAGTCCGGCCGGTGATCTTCCGGAAAGGACATCGATAAGGAGGTCTCCATGCAAATCCCGTCCATTTCCAATGACACGTCCGTTGAAACCATCTCCCTGACTATTCCTGATCCGGACCTTGATTTTTCCCAGGCCAGGGACAGGGCAAGGGAAGCGGCCCTGGAGCATTGCCAGATACCTCCCATGATGCTAGCCTGGAACGATGCCCGGGCCGGCAGATTCTACCCGACCTTTGAGTGCAATCGAACCGGTCAGCCGCCCTGGATCGTTTATGCCCGGGCAAGGGGAGCCAATCTGACCGTTGACATCAACCAGGGCGGCTATGTGTTCCTGTTCTTGAAACTCTAATCGGACCCAGAACCCTTCACTGTGCAGGCCTGACGAATTTCCGGGTCAACCTGCGGCCGTTAATGAGGAATCTTCGTCAACATGGGCGTTGATGATCTCAGTCACCATGCCGGCTGCCCTGGCGGTGACATTGGCACATATGGACGATTCCAGATTCTCACTGGCGAATTGCCGGGATCCCTGGGGCGTGCTGATGTCGCAGCCGAGAATGTCGGAGCAGTTCATGGATCCGAATTCCCGGACAAAGGTATCCAGAAATCGTTGCACCAGACTGTAATTGGTATCCCTGGAATCCGTGGGAAGGTCCCGGCCGTAAATAAGGCTCAGGGCCATGATGCCGCCGGTCAGGGCACCGCAAAGTCCCGATGTCCTGGAGATTCCGCCGCAGAATCCCGTAGCGATCCTGGGGATAAGGGGAGATTCAATACCGGATTGGCGGGCAATTGCCATGAGAACACTTTCAGCACAGAAGTAACCGGAATCAAACAGATCCCTGGCCTGATTTTCACTGGTTATGGGTGTCAGCATCTGGGTTTCCTTTTGAATGTTTTGCCGTGCAGCACGTCTCGTTGGGTTGTTTTTCCATGGCTGTGACAAGCAGGGAGAACCCATCACACACCTCTGTCTGCCTGTCCGGAGCTATCTGCCGGAATACGGACATGAAGTATGCATCGTTCTGCCTGTTGATCTCATCTGCCTTGGCCTTTCCCAGGGAGGTAAGGGTCAGGTCCATGATCCGCCTGTCAGAGGAGTTGGGAGCCCGTTCAACATAGCCATGGGTGACCAGGCTCTCCACGGTTCGGCTCAGGGTGCTCTTGTCCAGACCCAGGTTGACGGCCAGTTCACCGACGGTGGCCCTGCCTGCCTCTTCGATCTCCAAAATTACATGGCACTGGGCCAGTGTGACTCCTGAGCAGCAGGTGTCGTTCTTCAGTTGTGTGTTTCGCTCAAACCTGCGAAGGGTTTTTCTGAACTGCCTGATATCAATGGTTGTCATGGCACCTTTCTGAAAACAGTTGGTATTTACAATTGTTGTAAATGACAACTATTAATTTGTCAAATAAATTGTTATCGCAAAAAGGAAAATTTGGAATAACAAGCGGATTGTTGACGACCCCACATGGAAAAAGGGAATGTTCAGCCAGGGATCAGTCTGCCCCTGCTGACCCGGTGAATCCCATCCACAAACACTTCCATGACATCACCTCCCTTGACCCAGTGGACCAGGGCGGTCCAGGGATCGGACATGGGAACAAGGTGGGGCTGGTCCATGTTGACAAGGATGATATCAGCCTTCTTTCCAGGGGTTATGGACCCGATAGTCTCATCCATTCCCAGGGCCCTGGCCCCTTCCAGGGTAGCCATGTGGACAAAGCTGCAATCATCCATGGACCTGGCGGTGGGCACGGCGGCCTTTTGCAGCAGGGATGCGGAATTCATTTCCTGGAACAGGTCCAGGTTGTTGTTGGAAGCGCTGCCGTCGGTTCCCAGGCCCACGCGGACACCGTCCCGGATAAGGTCAGGGGCAGGTGCGATACCCGAAGCCAGCTTCATGTTGCTCTCCGGGCAGTGGACCACGGCAGCGCCGGTCCCCTTCAGGATGTTCCGGTCATTTTCATCAACCCACACGCAGTGCACCAGGAGGGTATCCGAATCCAGTATTCCCAGGCTGTCCAGGTAAGCCACCGGAGACAGACCTGTATTGCCGGGTATCAGGCTCTTTTCATTCCGGGTTTCAGCAGCATGGATCTGGAACAGAACTCCCAGGGAGCGGGCCGCCTGCTTTGCCCGTTTCAGTGTCTTTCCGGAACAGGTGTAGGGGGAATGGCAGAACAGTGACGGCCTGATCCTGCAGTCCCTGCCCAGCCATCGTTCGGCAAAGGCTACGGCATGATCAATGTTGCCGGTCGGGTCCGGAACCCCGGGGGCCGGAAAATCGATGATCCCCTGGGCCAGAACAGCCCGGATGCCGGACTCCCGGGCAGCTTCGGCAACCGCATCTTCGTGGAAATACCCGTCGCAGCAGGTGGTCACCCCGGACAGGAGCTGTTCCCGGCAGGAATGAAGGGCCCACTGGCGGGCCGAAACAGGATTGATCCAGGCAGCCTCGGCAGGGAACATGTGTTCGTTCAGCCACCGGTCCAGGGGAAGATCATCGGCAAGTCCCCGGAACAGGGCCATGGGAAGATGGGTGTGACAGTTGACCAGTCCGGGCATCATCAGGGCTTTGGGCCGATTCATCACCCGGGCAACGATCGTGCCGCCAAGGTCATCGGCCCGGCCTACCCAGGTTATGGTGTCGTTACGGACAATAACAGCCCCGTCCCGGATCATGGGCTGTGCCGGATCCATGGTCAGAATAAGGCCACAGATTATGATACGGTCATTGACCATGGGGGTGTTTCATTTCCTGAACTGAAATGGTTGTTAAAAACAGCCCTCGCCTTTGGATGCAACCATACAGACCTGAGGTGAAGAAACCGGCTATCCTGTTGCAGCGATCTCAGCCATAGCACGTTTTTTAATTGAAATCTTCTGTTTTTTTGAGAAGTTCAGGGTATCTGTCCATGCCTTTTCCAGAAGAGCGGCAAGATCCCGGGAAAACATGTTCAGACAGTTGATGAGCTCCCTGAGCCGGTAGGTCTGGGCAGGGTTCAGCACGCCACCGCAGAAGGCGCAAAGCTCCGTTGCACAGAAGGGCAGGTTGATGATCAGATTTTCCTTGGTCTTGCCGATACGGTTGAAATAGCAGACCCTGAGGCTTTCTACGGTCATGAAGGGGAACCGCCATTGCTCGGCAAAATGGATCCCGATATTGTCATAGGTGGTTCCGAGAACCTGGCGGGCAGCCTTGCGCTTGTTGCTGTTCTTATGGCGCATCAGGTTCTTGATCCGCTCATGGGCTTCCGGATAATAATAAAGGACGATCATCTGACCAATGTTGTGGAGCATGGAACAGATACACATCTCTTCCGTATCCTTGATCTCCGCCTTGAAAGCGACCTGCCGGGTGATGGAAAAGCTCATGTATGCACTGACATAGGTTGCCTGTATTTCATCCCTGTGGGACTCATCGGTAACAGTTTCCAGGGACACGAAATCATCAATGATTTTTTTAAGTTCTTCGTTGCCCATGAGCATGATGGCATGGGAAATTGTCGAAACGGGTCTGCCCCCCCTGCCCATATTCATGGCCTTCAGGACATTGACGGTCATTCCCACATCGCTCAGGATAATCTCTGCAATCTCCGATGTGGAGCTGAAAGTCTGATTGATTTTCTGCCGGATGAATTTATCATTCAGGGGCAGCACCGGAAGATCACCCTTTTCCTTGATCATCTGTGTCAGGTACTGGATGGTTTTTTCCCTTTTTTCAAGCCGTTTCTGGTAAAGGGATGAGAACTCCGAGGAATTATTGTCGTTCTCAATTTTTTTCAAAGGACTTATGAGGATGCTCTTAAAACTCTCCAGGTCCTTGCGGGGAAACGAGCTCAGTTCAACCTTGACACTTTTCAGATCCAGAACACCGGTAACCTGTTCCAGGGCATCCTGGGGATCTTTACGTCCTGAGAGTACCTCTTCGATGGTCTGGACAAAAAAAGCCACCAGCATGAATCCCTTCATGCTGGGATACACCGTATCGATCAACCGGATCAGAACGGATGACAGCCCCTTGCTTGCATACCGGTCCATCTCATCCACAAAGATGTAGTTTTCATTCTGCAACTGCCGGATGATTTTCCCATAGTGTATGTCGACATTAACGCCCATGTCGATGAGATCATCCAGAAGACTTTCGCTGGAATACCTTTCCTGGGCCTTTTCAGCCGAAGCGCTCACTTCCTGTTCCCGTTTCTCAAGCAGAAGGATGCACGAGATACCGGCTATGCTGATATTGAATCCGGGGATATCTTCATTGACACCGATGCACGACAGTGTCTTTTTCCGAAGCAGTTTGTCCAGTTGTCTGGCAATCATGGATAAGAATACCTTCTTTTAAAAACATGTTTCAATGTCAGCATCTTGCCGGATACTGGTACCCCGGCACCAAACATCCACTGAAAAACACAGGATACGGGCAATCACAAAGGACCACCGCCAACCTATCCGCTAAGCCAGGATAGGGTTAACGTTAAGAGATAATCTTAGAAAACACAACCGGGCGAACCCTCATTTAAACGGGAGTAAAACCTTAAATGAGTCAGGAAATTCGGCGGGTTTCGCACATCGGGATATCGGGGAAAGACAGCGCAGGCACTTTAATAAAGCATAACCTTTAGGATACGACGACATTTCCAATCGGGAATTTCTGCCAGGTCTGGTAATCCGTCGCCGGTTACTGTACTATGAGCTGCTTGTTATCTGTTTATTCATCGCACAGGAGGAAACCATGGGCAACCAAACCAAGGAACTTAATTTCGAGAATAAGGGGTGTATCGGCATTCTGGAAATCAACCGGCCTGGGAAAAAAAACGCTGTCAACGATTTGTGCTGGAAGCAGCTGGAGGCCATTCTGGATGACCTGGAGCCCCGTGGTGTGACCCGGGCCCTGATCATTACCGGCTCAGGCAGTGAAATTTTTTCAGCCGGCGTTGATGTAAATCCTTCCGATCCTCTCATCGCAGCCATGTTCCAAGCCATCCAGAGCCGTGAGTCCGGGGTTGTGGAAGATAACCTGGCACGCATCCATGCCCTGCTGTCCAGACTTTCAAATCTGCCTGTCCCAACCATTGCGGCCTTTAACGGCGACGCCTATTCCGGCGGTCTTGAGCTTTCCCTGGCCTGCGACATCCGGGTTGCCCGCCAGGGTGCATTCATGGCATTCCAGGAAACACGCCTGGGACTGATTCCCGACCTGGGAGGCACAATCCGCCTTTCCCGGCTCCTCGGGCCGGGAAAGGCCAAGGATCTCATCTACTCATGCCGGAAAATTTCAGCCCATGAAGCCCATGCCATGGGACTTATCCAGCACGTTTTCCCGGATGACGATTTCATGGACCACGTTCTTGATTACGCCCAGACCCTGACGGCAAACAGCCCTGAGGCCATTGCTGCTGTCAAGACCATTATTGACACCACATGGGACATGGACATGGACCAGGCCCTGGCCGTTGAACGGAATCGGGCTGCCCGGACCATCGTGACGGGACAGTGTATCGAAGGGGTGGGTGCTTTCTTTGAGAACCGCACCCCGGTCTGGCCTTAAGTGGTTTCCAGAACCATGGGATAATTTTCCGGAACAGGTCCGGCAGGATCAATCTCCGGCGATTAGAGCGCCCCGGTTCTCCTTCAGCAGCGAGGTCAATGCATCAGCAGTGTTCAGGGATGGGTCATCCAGCACCCGTTCCAGGAGAAACCCGAGACACCTTCCCACCACAGGCCCCCTGGAAACACCAAGCACTGCCATGACGTCCCGGCCCGACAGTTCCAGGTCCCGGATTTCCAGGGCAGTGCCTGATCTTTCCAGTTCACAGTTTAATATACCGAGCCGCAGCTTGAGGTCAGACAGGGAATAGGGCTTCTTGGCAAGGTTACTCCGTTTGTCGGCAATCCTCATGCGCATGAAATCCTGAACCGTCACCTTGTTCTCTCCGAGAAAAGACAGGAGCCTCCGGGCAGCCCTGGGGGTTGTCTCCGGATTCAAGGGTCTCATGTGAACCCGGATGATCGAGGAGATGAACTCCCTTTCCCAGGTACTGAACCTGAGGACTTCCAGGTCAGACAGGATCGCCAGGTCACAGGTCTCATGGCCATAAAAGGAAATGCTGCCCCCTGCCGTGTCGGCAGCATCATACTTCCCGGCGTCGTGGAGAAAACCTGCAAGCCTGAGCAGAGGCCGCCTGGAAGACAGGGCATCGCCAACCATCATGCAGTGATCAAATACCGTTTCCCCATGATGGGGGCCTCCGTCCAGTGCCATACAACGGCCAAGACTCGGCAAAACGGCATCCAGAAGGTCAACCGAACCCAGGGCACGGAAAAACAGGGACGGTCTAAGATGAACCATGGCTTTGAGGATTTCCATGCGGATTCTTTCGCCAGGGACTTGCGGGAAAACCCGGGGGCCAAGAGACCTTATGGCATGGGCGGAGGCAGGATCCAGGGTACCGCCGATCCCGGATACGAAACGGCAGGCACGGATCATTCTCAGGGGATCTTCCAGGATTCGGGCATTGGGGTCCCGGGTGAACCGAATCTGCTTTTTTTCCAGGTCCGCCTGCCCGGAAAAGGGATCGACGATCCGGCCGGTATACGGATCCAGCGCCATGGCGTTGATGGTGAGATCGCGCCGTTCAAGGTCGGCTTCCGGGAAGTCCTGTCCCTGGGCTCGGGATGCAGCGATTTCAATGCCGTCGACCAGGCAGACGCGGAAGGTTTTTCCAACGGTTCTGACGGCTGGAACCCCGAACAGCCGGACCAGGGTTTCCAGGGGCGCGTCAGTCACCAGGTCCAGGTCCCCTGGCGTCTTTCCCAGAAGCAGGTCCCGGACAGCGCCACCCACCAGATACCCGGTGAAACCGCCACCGCGGAGCGCCTCCAGGAGATCATGTACCCGGGGGGGAATACATGCCATCCTCACAGGGAATCCTCACCCCACCGTGGCACCAGGTCGTGATCCAGCCCCAGGTGGTCCAGGACCCTGGCAACCACCGTATCCGCCAGGCCGTCCGCACCGGACGCCCCGGAGTAAAAGGAGGGTGACGGCGGCATAATGGTTGCCCCTGCACGACAAGCTCGGACCATGTTCTCGAGGTGAATCAGATTCAGTGGGGTTTCCCTTGGCAGAAGAATCAGGGGCCGCTTCTCCTTCAGGGCCACATCCGCGGCCCGGGTGATCAGGGTGTCGGCCATGCCCGATGCGATGGCTGCCAGCGTCTTCATGGAGCAGGGGGCGACAACCATTCCCGAGTGGCGGAAGGAACCGCTGGCAGGGGGAGCTCCCACATCATCCGGCCCAAACAGGTCAAACCGGGCGTCAGGGTGAAACTTAACCCCCCTGAACTTGAGAAAATCGGTAAACGAACCCGATTCCCGGCAAAACCCGGTTTCATGTTCCAGGACCTGGTATCCGGCCCGGGATATAACGCAAAGAACACGGCAGGGTCTTTCCAGCAATGCCTTGAGCAGCTGCAATCCATAGATGGCGCCCGAGGCACCGCACATGGCGACAACAAAGACCGGGAGTCTGGAGGATGTGGCGGCATCCAGGGTCATCGCACCATGGCCTCCACCAGGACACCCGCAAACAGGGTCACGGATACCAGGCTGTTGATGTGAAAAAAGGCCATGTCGATGTGTTCCAGATCGTCAGGTTTTACAATCCAATGCTCTGCCACCAGAAGTCCGGCAATGATCAGGAGAAATCCAAAAAACACCGGGTGCATGCCAAAGGTGGCCTGCATCAGGAGCAGGCACGCAACCGTTATACCGTGCAGCACGGATGATACGAACATGGCCTGTTTGGGCCCCAGGACTGACGGCAGTGAAAAAAGACCTTCCCGGATATCGAAATCCAGGTCCTGGCAGGCGTAGAGGATATCAAACCCGGCAATGTAAGTCATGAGAGCCAGGGTCAGAAACACGACCGGCATGGATACACTGCCCGTGACCGCGATCCAGGCGCCAAGGGGTGCCAGGGATATGGCAAATCCCAGGTACAGGTGGCAGTAGCGGGTAAAGCGCTTGGTAATCGAATAGAACAACAGGACGAACAACACCGGAAAAGAGAGCCAGAAACACAGCTTTCCCAGCATGGCCGCACTGAAAACGAACACGGCGGACGACCCTGTCACAAACAGGGCCGCATCCCTCTTTCCCAGGATGCCTGACGGGATCTCCCGACCGGCTGTTCTGGGATTTCTGGCATCTACGGCCGCATCCAGGAGACGGTTGAACCCCATGGCGGCAGACCTGGCACCCACCATGGCAACCAGGATCCAGAAAAGAGTCCAGATCCTGGGCGGAACATCACGCCAGGCCATGACCACTGCGGACAGGGCAAAGGGAAGGGCAAAAATCGTATGGGAAAACTTGATCATCCGTCCGTAGACAAGAATCTTCTCTTTCATGGGGAACATCATCTTCGGGAAGTATCTCCTGATAATGGATTAAAAACGTCCGTAAACCGGTGTGCCGCAGTCCGGACATAAACCCCGGTCCGTCACGCAGGAATCAATGGTGTAGGCAACCCGACGGATGAGCAGTCTGCCGCAGGCATGGCAATGGGTGTTTTCCGTTGCCAGCCCGGGAACATTGCCGGTATACACATACCTCAGCCCGGCTTCCTTTCCAAGAACAAATGCCTTTTCCAGGGTTGTGACCGGGGTTCTTTCCCGGTCTGTCAGGTGGTAGCAGGGATGGAACCGGCTGATGTGCCATGGGGTATCAGGGCCAAGGGAATCGGCAATGAAACCGGCCAGGGCCTTGAGTTCGGCCGGATCATCGTTCAGGCCCGGAATCAGAAGGGTCGTGACTTCCACCAGAATCCCAAGGGAACGCATGAGAATAAGGTTTTCCTTGACCGGTTCAAGACGGGCCTTGCAGTAATGGCGGTAAAAATCATCGCTGAAAGACTTGAGATCCACGTTGGCGGCATCAATCACCGGCGCGGCTGCCCGGATTACCTCCGGGGACATGTACCCGTTGGTGACAAAAATATTGAAAAGCCCCTTTTCCCGGGCCAGGGTTGCCGTTGCCAGTGCCAGTTCCACAAAAACGGCCGGTTCGGTGTACGTGTAGGAGATGCTTTTACACCCGGCCCGGAGGGCCTGGGTAACAATGACCTCCGGTTCCATTTCCACGCCGCGGATCAGCCCACCATGATCCGATGGCATCTGGGCGATGTCTGCATTCTGGCAGAACGAACACTTGAAATTGCATCCCACCGTGGCTATGGAATAGGATGTGGATCCGGGTTTCAGGTGGAATATGGGTTTTTTTTCCACCGGATCGATGGCCCTGGCCACAACCAGGGGATATACCAGGGACTCCAGGACGCCGTCCCTGTTTTCACGCACATGGCAGATACCCCGCCTTCCGGGGTCGATCACGCAATAGTGACAGCAGATCCCGCACCGGACCCTGTCCTTATCCAGCTTTGTGTAAAACAGTGTCTTCATGCTTTTCCTGGCAAAGGTTCCGTGCAAATCCCGATACAGGTTTATAGGCTGCCGATTTTTTGACTTTCAGGCTCAGGGGCCGGGTCCTGAACTTGGGAACCGGCTTGATCTCCATGCAGATCATGGTTCCAAAGGGTGACTTCTGGACCAGGGACAGATTTTCCACAAACTGTGCGGCTTTTCCGGTCACTCCTGGGAACTGGAGCGTTGTTTTCCAGGTGACCGGGGCTTCGCCAAGAATGGCGAACAGGATCTGCTTGAGCTCCCAGATACCGAAAAAATGGGCGTGGGAATAAATGGACTGGAAAAAATATCCCCGGGCTTTCCGGATCAGGTTCAGGGGGGCGTACAGGTTCAGAACACCGATGACAACCCTGTCCTTGGCCACACGGCACGCCTCTTCAATGGCCTTGGCCGGACGTTCGGTGAATTCAAGGCTGGTCATGAGCACAGCGGTTTCAAAGGCATTGTCGTCAAAGGGAAGATCCTCGGCAAAGGCCCTGTGGAGATCAGCCCTGTTCCGGAGCTTTTTCCGGGCAATGTCGAGCATGTAGGGCGACGGGTCGACTCCGGTAACCTGAAGACCATGGGAGAGGAAGTGCTCAAGCCCCATGCCGGTGCCGCACCCGATATCCAGAAGCCGCTCGCCCTGAACCGGGGCTATCATCCGGGTGATGAGACCCATTTCCAGGTCAAACACATACCTGTTCCTTGCCTGTTGGAACCAGGCATCATAGACATTGGAATCATTGAAATCAAATACGTGGGCCATATGTGCAGTCTATTGAAAAACTGGACCGGTATCAAGATGAATTTTGAATTATCGTTTATTTCTATGGCCCAATGGTCACTCATCCCAATTATCGATTTGACGCGCCTCTCCCCTGGCGCTACATTACGTGCCCGGTATGAACATTCAAAAGAGGCAGGCTATGATAGTTGACATTGACGCAATTGGGCTGGCATGTCCCGCTCCGGTATTGAAAACAAAAGAAGCCATTGAAAAACAGGGCGCCGCCCATGTCCGGATCCGGGTGGACAACGAAGCCGCCGCAGAAAACGTCAGCCGGTTCCTTTCTTTCAGCGGATTCTCCGTGTCCGTGGATACCCAGGGTTCCCAATCCGTCATTGAAGGGGTCCGTGGGGGCACCCCTTCCCAGGATACGGCACCGGCACCGGGTAAAGACACCGATCCCCCCGAAGCTTTTCAGAAGATCATGGTTCTCATTTCCTCGGGCACAATGGGCCACGGAGACGATGAGCTGGGCAAAAAACTGATGGTCAGTTTCATGAAAACCCTGAAAGAGATGGGCAAAGACCTGTGGCGTCTGGTATTTGTCAACAACGGCGTCAAACTGACGGTCCTGGGTTCGGATCTGTTGACCGACATCCAGGACCTGGAAAAAGAAGGTGTCCATGTGCTGGTCTGCGGCACATGCCTGACCCATTTCAACCTCCTGGATCTGAAACGGGTAGGAGACACCACCAATATGCTGGATATTGTCACCTCCATGCAATTGGCCGACAAGGTGATCCAGTTCTGATGCCCCGGCCCTTGTAGCGTCCTGACCGGCCAGGTCCTGTCATGATCCTGCGCAAGGAACCAGAGCCATCGGGTCAGAGGGAGTCAAGTCAATTCCCGTCTGCCCACTGAACTGTGCGTATGGGTCCGTACACTGATCTTACACCTCAGCTTTGTGACTTTCCCAATCAGATCCCCGGGTATTTCGTCCAGCTTTTCTGGGTCACTGCAACACCTGCCATGACACGGTCTTTCTGAAGAAAACAACGGCGCCAATGGTAACCTGAATGGGTACTAAAGCTAAAACAAACCGGATTCTTGAAACCAGCATCCGCAGCATGGCACCCATGGTTGAAATACGGGAGCCCTATATGTCTGACAAAGAATATGGAGGCTGTCCTGGGGAAACGGAAAGCCGTATGATGGGGACTATGTTTCTGCCTGACAAGAAGTACTGGCCGACACTGGCTTCGGTTCGATTAGAGTCAGCACGGCCCCATGACCCTGAAAAACACATCGCCACGGGCGCTGATCCGGTTGATTTGTTCAACAACATTTTGGGACATCGGGTTTCCCGCCACTTTTGTATCTTACTCCTTGCCTTGCCCGTAACAATTCTATATAGGAAACCTGTGAGGGTGTTTCATTTATTTTTAAGATGACCACGAACAATCTGGATGGTAAAATCATGGCCGCAAACAGTGAATTCATTCCCATATACAGGCCATCCCTGTCAGGCAATGAAAAACGATACGTCAATGAATGTCTGGACTCCACCTGGATTTCATCCCAGGGAAAATTTGTGGAACGATTTGAAAAATCTTTTTCAGATTATACCAAAATCAATAATGCGGCCTCGGTGTGCAACGGTACGGTTGCTTTGCACCTGGCCCTCTTGGCCCTCGGCATAGGTAAGAGTGATGAGGTCATCGTGCCGACTCTGACCTATATTGCAACGGTAAATGCTGTAGCTTATGTCGGTGCAAAGCCAATATTTGCAGATTCCGAGAGAGGCACATGGCAAATCGATCCTGAAGATGTGAAACGGAAAATCACACCAAGGACAAAGGCGGTGATCGTCGTCCACCTTTTTGGTTATCCCGCGGATATGGCAAGAATCATGGACATTGCCGCCCAGAACGGCCTGCACGTAATAGAAGATTGCGCCGAGGCCTTTGGCACACAAATCCAGGGTAAAACCGTCGGCACCTTCGGTGATATTGCAACCTTCAGCTTTTACGGCAACAAGACAATAACCACCGGTGAAGGCGGAATTGTGGCGACCAACACCCTGAATCTCCATGAGAAAGTATGTCATCTCAAGGGTCAGGGCCTATCCCGAAACCGGTTCTACTGGCATGACGCACTGGGCTACAATTACCGGATGACGAATATATGCGCTGCCATCGGCCTGGCCCAGCTCGAACGAGCCGACGAAATAATCGAGAAAAAAATTCGGCTTGCCCTAAAATACGACGAGGTACTC
>JAZDGN010000038.1:0-2039 GCA_043806875.1 Pseudomonadota bacterium | reverse complement strand
GCATGGCCCTGGATCGATTGGATTTCCAGAAGGGTCAGTGGGACTGCATCTCGCTGAATGACGCATCCTGTCAGGCCGGTTTGTCATCAATGAGCCCACCGAGACCATTGATTTCAAAGAATAGTCCTTAACAGTTACCGGTTTCTCCGGCCGTTTTGGTCAGTCGTAACTCAAGCGCGTCGTTTCATCTCCCATGGTGGGCATGACAAACGGCTTCCAGACATCATCCTCCCAGGTGCCGAGTTGGGAATGCAGGGTCAGGTACTTTTGGGGTATGGGGTGTGTCCCCACAACAACCGTGATGCCGTACCGGTTTTCAAGAAACGCTTTGAAGGTCCCGATATGGGGACACGGCGGATAACCCACAACCAATCCTGTTGCCAGATGAATCGCCGTTGCTCCATTTTTCACCATCTCATCTCCCGCGTACTCAATGTTTCCCCCGGGACAGCCATCACAGGTTGTAAAACCAACCAGTTCTGCGCTTGTGCCTGAGTATATGCTGAAGGCGCCTTCCCTGTTCTTCAGGGCACGGAGACACTTTCCGCCTGCGCAGCGTCGGTAGCGGTCACAGATAATTATTCCAATCTTTGTTGTTGATGTCATTGTTTCTCCCTTTTTGGTGTGACAGGTCCGATATTACCCAAACACATTGTGAGCCATATCTCAATACAAATTTTCACAAATTGATCCCAGGCATGGGAATTTTATTAAGTTGCGGCGTGCCTTTTACAGCTCCCCTGACCGTTGACCGGGCAATTCCCTCTATGGGCCTTTTGGGCAACAAAACCGACGGGTTCTGGGGAAACTAATGGATCTCCTGGCGGCCTTTGCCACCATCGTTCTTATCATCAATCTCGTGGCCGCATTCTTCACAACGGACCCTGGCAAATCCCATATGGAGATCTCCACAGTCGAGATATTTGTAAATCACCGTAATGACGTAAGTCGGCCAGAATCCATACCGGGATGCATACATGTCATTGTCAGGGCTGATGCTGAATTGGGGACCATCCAGCATCACGCGTCACCCCACCGGGACCCAATAGGATTCTACCTTTGCGATGCCAGGCAGGAAGGAATCCGCCTGACACTCGGCGGCATGCCGAGGTTTGTGACCGCCCCCCTCAAGGTGGATTACCTAACGTTAACCCCAGTGGGAAAAGCGCTGGAACTGCGGGGATCCATCATGGAGATTAAACGCCGCAAGGTCACGGGTACCGTTACCTTGTCCGTAGAGAACACGGTCTGTGCCAAAGGCACCCTGTTCCTACCCATCCACTTCGGGGAGAACCCCACCAGTATCCTGACCAGCTCCCATGCCGTAGACCCCCTGGCCAAGATTCCGGAGTTCAAGGTGGGGCTGTGAAAATAGAAAAACTTCTGGTATAGTTGCCCTGACCAACGGGCAGGATCACCTATGATAACAGGAGAATATTTATGAAAATCCATTCATGCACCCAAATCACTTCAGACTCACCGGACCGCCCCCTTGAAGGCCAAGAGAAAAAACTTGTTGATAGCCTATTGGCCTCTATGATCCGGCCGGATGCTGTTGTGGAAGAGATCATTGCAGGACCGAAATTTATCGCAGTCGCCGCCGGTGGTCGCATGGGGCTTTCCTCTCTTTTGGGGGTAAAACCCCGCGACCATGAAAAAAACCTGGTACATCAGCAGGTTGGAAAAAATGTCAAAGAGGTGGCCAGCCTGATCTGCAATTATCAGTACAGTATTTGAACTTGATCACACAAAATTAAGCGCTCGAATGTTCAGCAGATGGTGTCAGGAAAACTTTTTCCGATATATGATGGAACACTTTGCTATTGACCTTCTTCAGGAGTATGGGACAGAACGATTTCCTGACACCGAAAAGGTGATTAATCCCAAATGGCGGAGATTAAATAGTGTACGTATTTCTGTCCAAAGTAAACTTAAAAACCGGCGTGCAAAATTTGCAGAACTAACGATGCATTCCGTATCTGAGGACAGCCCCAGAAAACATGAAAAGTGGGTAACGTCCAAGGCTGGATTATTGGAGC
>JAZDGN010000037.1:0-10519 GCA_043806875.1 Pseudomonadota bacterium | reverse complement strand
CAAGGAAAAAGGCAAGGGAACCGGACTCGGTCTTTCCGTAGTTTACGGTATCGTAAGGGAACACGAGGGACATATCAAGGTTTACAGTGGGGTCGGCAAGGGAACAACCTTCAACGTGTATCTGCCTATAATGAAAAAAATAGCTCAAACAGTGTCTGTTGAAACAATGGAAATCACGGAAAGAGGCACAGAAAGGGTTCTGTTGGTTGATGATGAATTTCCGGTTGCCAGGCTTGAGAGACTGATGCTTGAACGTCTCGGGTATGAAGTAACAGAGCAGATCACCAGCACAGGTGCATTAAGGAAATTTAAAGAGAATCCAGGTGCTTTTGATATTGTCATCACGGACATGTGCATGCCCGGCATGACCGGGGAGCAGCTTGCCCGGGAATTGATTGCCATCAGAGCGGATATTCCCGTCGTTCTATGCACCGGATTCAGTGAGAAGATAAACAGGAATGGAGCGTTGGCCATGGGGATCAAGGGTTTTCTAATGAAACCGGTCAGTAAATCTGACATGGCACAAATGATGCGAAGGGTGCTCGATGATGCCAAAGGAATCTGAAACGTGTTATCAAAAAATACTGAACAGTTCATCTATCATCATGAGCACCTGAAACAAATCAGAATAAGGAGCGGATTATGAAGGAAAGAAAATATCGATTTTCATGGGAACTTTTAGGCGATTTAGAAGCAGGACGACCGAATCTTGGGCCAACTACCCGAATTGAAGTATACCGGCTGATGCAATTTGCTTTCAGGGATATACTTGAAGAAAATTTCGGGACTGACAAAACGGATCAACTCTTTTACAATGCCGGCAAATTGGCCGGCTCTCAATTTTATAAACATCTTTTCGATAACGTTTCTGATTTTAATGCATTTGTTAAACGGCTTCAAGACGTTTTGCGGGACATGGGAATCGGTATTCTTCGTATTGAAAAAGCTGACATTGAGAAAGGATCCTTTCTTCTGACAGTTTCGGAAGATCTGGATTGTTCAGGACTGCCTGAGCTTGATTACGAGATATGCAAATATGACGAGGGGTTCATCTCCGGACTGCTGGAGAGCTATACTGGGAATTCTTTTAAGGTGAAAGAAGTTGATTGCTGGTGTACAGGGGATAGGACATGCAGGTTTACTGCTGAAATGGAAAGATAGATGAACTGTCAAACAGATCCTAATAAAGAACAGGCACTCGAACAGGCAATTGATAGCTTGCTAACAGTTATCATTTCCAAAACACCTGTCAGTCTATCAGACAATTTGACACAGTGTGAAAAATTGAACTGCCTTTTTAATGGTTTAATGGAAATTCGGAAAACTATTCTTAAATTTGCAAATGGAGATTTGTCCCACAAGATTACAACACGAGGATATATAAGCGGTGCTTTGAAATCATTGCAGTCCCATCTCAACCACTTGACATGGCAAACACAGATGATTGCATCTGGCGACTTTTCTCAACGGGTTGATTTCATGGGCGACTTTTCGGAAGCCTTTAACTTGATGGTGGCCAAACTTGAACAAACGATTCAACAGCTTAAGGATCGTGAACAGGAGCTTTCCATTGCCAATCAGGAGCTAAGCCGTCTTGCTTCATTGGATGGTTTGACTCAATTGGCAAATCGCCGGATGTTTGATGAATATCTTTTACAGGTGTGGAGGCTTCAATTGCGCAACAAGTCCCCATTGTCTCTGATATTATGTGATATTGATTATTTCAAGCGTTACAATGATACATATGGTCATCAAGCTGGGGATGACTGCCTTAAAGAAGTTGCAATGAAATTAAAAGAATCAGTTAAAAGGCCTGCAGATCTGGCAGCCCGCTATGGGGGTGAGGAGTTTGTCTTGATTTTACCGGATACAAACCGGGAAGGTGCAGTCCATGTGGCCCAGAGAATAAAAGGTGAGATTAAAGCACTGCAAATCCCCCATGCCAATTCGGATGTCGACAGTCATGTTTCTCTAAGCATGGGAGTTTCATCCCTATTTCCAAGCGATCTTTATTCGGCAGAAGTGCTCATCAAGACTGCTGATGAAGCTCTCTATGATGTAAAAAGAAAAGGCCGAAACAATTATTTTTTTAAGGAATATAAATACTGAATTCTTCCGGGCCGGATTTTATGAACAAGGCAGCTGTCGCTGCCCAGCAGTTCTCGGTGAATCAGCAAAGGCTTGTCAATTGTGCTCGAAAGCTCCGAGAAAGCCGCCCTGGAAACAGCCGGGGATGAGAAATTGCACGGCGGCATCGGAAAAAGCCGTTTGTGAATGGCAAGACTGGTATCCAGCTGACCCCTGATTTCAGGCACTACTTAAAAACCATGGCCATTTCGGACACAGCAGGCACCTTGACCAGCTGAGTGACCTGCTGCCGAGCAGTTTCCACGGTAAGCCGGGGCCCCTTGCTCTGTTTTTCACGGCTTGAAATAACGATGGTGCCGTTCGCCTGTTTCTCGATCACCAGCTTTACCTGCCTGGGGGCCAGCACCTGCCTGGGGGTCAGCACCTGCCTGGGGGTCAGCACCTGCCGCTTCGCTTTCTTCAATACGCCAATCCTGCCTGGGGCCTGGACCTTGCTGTCAGAATCGGCCTGCTTCCTCTGGGTTTGGACCATTTTCTTTACTGCGCCTGGTAAAATTGCATGACACACGGATGTTCCGGTGAAAAAAACGGCAGTGAAAATAACGACTGCAGCATACATAAGGTGTAATTTCATGGTGGTTTTCATTTTTGTTAACTGTTCCAGTGAGTTCGTCATTTTAAGCCTCCCGGGTCCGAGGGTTGTATTTCGATTTGTCTTTTCTGATTAGACACAATAAGCAAAAGGCGTGCAATTGTTTCGAAAAACATTACTAAATAAATCAGACAAAAGCTCAGATATGTTGCCGATAATGCTTACATCCGCCCGGGCTTTTCCGAGCAACCGAAGAAACGCTTTGCTCAAGCGAGCAATTTTCAACGGAATAGACAGGAAGAATTGACAAAACTGGGGATTTTTTTTGCCAAAAATTGTCACTTTTCAGGGGAAAATTTGGAAGTGGTTCCGGATAGGAATTGGATTTCAAGCAAATGGATATGCATTTCTAAGGTATTTCGGATGTTCTTGCACGCTTTTTGCTGGAACCTATTGTCGGGCAGCGGGAACAGGCCGCCTGTCCAGTTCAGAAACGCTGCCAGTGATTATGACAAGACTTTTTCAGGAAAAAGGAGGGTAATTGTGAACCGTTTAAACCGTTGCCGGACCCATTTATTAGAACTGCTGCCAGGACAAAAACGACGGTGTCTATGAATGTGTGGAGTGACGATAGGCTGTGATAATGACCGTATATAAATTGATATTTCTTCCAATTGTTTGTTGTTGACAGAACCGATGCTTTGGGCTAACCATCTAATTATAAATAAACACTTGGTGAAAATTCGGTCGTGGATTACAGTGGAAATAAAAATGTTTATGCAACAGTGTGGTCATGAAAATTATACACTATGAACGGATCGGGCAGCTCTTGGTCTGCTGGTAATATCATGAGCGGCTCTGGCTCACGGTATCGAACTTCCTGAACCATGAACACCCGGAACCGGATTCAAGGATAGGTGACACCATGATGTGGCCAATGGCATCAGTAAAACAGATAGCAGGCGATCTCTTCCAGGCCCGGAATGGAATATTGTGTATCCAGCCCGTCCGGAAGCATCCATGGGGCTTACACAGCACCAGGGGATTTACCCTGCTGGAAATCGTCGCGGTTCTGGTGCTTCTGGGTATTCTGACAGCCGTTGCCATGACCGGGACGACGGACCTGACCGATGACGCTTTCAAAGCCGGAGAACCGGAACGGGCCAAGGCCCATCTCAGGTATGCCCAGGCCAGGGCCATGAGTGACCAGACAGGACGCTATTTTATTGACTTTACCGGCAATTCGTACTGCCTCAAACGGTATGATTTTAAAACAAGAGCCTGCAGCACCCTGCCGCTTCCCGGTGAGGCCGGGCAGACCGTGACCCTTCAGGGGGGAATCACCCTTGCAGTCGATAGGAAAATCGGATTCAGCGGGCTCGGTACCCCGCTCAGTGGAAGCCCGGGCAGCATGACGGACTTTACCGGGGCACTGGCCTTCAATGGGACCGACACATCAATAAAAATAAACAAATCCGGATATATACATTTGAAATGACAGCGACACCAACCCATAAACAGGGATTCACCCTTATCGAGCTTATCGTCTTCATTATTGTGGCAAGCATCGTCTTCACCCTCATTTCCACCTATTCCATGAGCAGCCGGCATTCCGTCGAGCCCGTTAGCATCCTTCGCACCCGGCTCCAGCTGCAAAAGAGCATGGAGCTGCTGGTTGTAGGCTACAAGCAGCGGCTGGCCGCCGGTTCGTTTCAGCCGGCGGAATTCAAGGCGTTCGCCGATACCAGCGGCATGGAGGGCGTGGCCGTCACGACCGCTATGGTGATAATCCAATCCGATGACAGGCACATGCTGCAGGTCACCCTATCCAAAGAGGGGCAGAGCGTATGCGCACTTTTCCCCGACTGATGGTCCGCCCCGGACAGAGACAGGCTGGGTTTTCCCTGATCGAGATCATTGCCGTTCTTGTCATTCTCGGCATCGCGGCCGCCATGGCCGGCATACCCATGTTCCAGTCCCTGGAAACCTTCATGATGTCAAAACAGAACGCGACGCTCGTCCAGGACACGGACTATGCACTGAAGCGGTTCGTTTCCGAGCTGGCAAACTGCACGAAAATCCACAAATTTGAAAGCAACCTCATCGGTTATTCCCTGGCCAAAAATGAACTGGATCCCGGAGTCAAGCGCTACTGGACCATGGATGCCGGCAATGGGTTCATTGCCCTCAATCCTGACGGCGTCATTTCCACGGTGACCGGAGAGGAAAAATACCTGATCGGACAACTCGTCTATACGGGCCCGGATCTTCCGCTGAAAGCCAAGAAATACGACGGCACCGCCTGGACAAGCAGCCTGAACATCAGTGCCCTTGCCAGGTTCGACATCCTGCTGATCCTGAAAAATCCGGCGGACCCGGGATTAACCCTGCGGTTTGAAACAACGGTGGCATTGAGAAACAACACCGTACCGAACATGCCTGTACCCTGACAGGAGGAGTAACTAAAATGAGATTTGGTTTCCGGCTTACAGACAGATCCGCCAGAGGTCAATCCCAACCCCGTGTTCCGTGGCTGACCCAGTCAATGGTATCCCAGACCGGGAGCCTGCTGATATCCATGGTCGTCATGCTCATGGTCGTCAGCGTCTTTGCGGTTATCACCCTTTCCCTGGTATCGACGAACCAGATGCAGGCAGCGACAGGGAGTCTGGACCTGAAAGCCTATTATGCGGCGGAATCCGGCATGAGGTATGCGGCAGCACGGTACCTGCATCAGGGGACTTCGGCCGATCCGAATGACACGAATGCCGATAATGAGAAGGCCGATGTTCTGAAAACCGGCCTTGACGGCAAAACCTTTTCCATGCCGGGCGGCGGTGGCAGTTTCTCCTATGAGGTGTATCCCTATTGGTTCAGCGTGGTCGAGCGGAACGGAATGTTCCAGCTCGAACTTCCCGGTCGGAAGCAGACCGGTTTTTCCATGCCCGGGAAAGGCACACTCTACACCGGGGATACTGTCGGCAATCCCATGCCTGTACCTTACACCGGGGGCCAGTTGACCGAAGACGGCGTCTTTACCTGCAACGAACTGACATCCGCAAACCTGGCAAACAAGGTGGGAAAATCTTTTTACCTGTCACTCTCGCCTGGCAGCAACGGTTACAGAGACTTTATCCCGCTGCACTGCACCGAACCCGGCATGTTTCCCCGAACCGGCGGCCGGATTGAGTTCACCCGATCAGGAATCACCTACCTGGCATATTACGCCTATGCCGCCTTTGATGCGGCAACCGATACGCTGACGCTTTACGATCTCAAAGACTGCGTCACCGGCAATTCACTGACCCTATACACCGACACCACCACTGCCGTGGTCCTGAAAAAATTCATCACCCTCCGGATTATTGGCAGGGCCGGCCTGGGAGACTCCGGCTATACCCAGAGCATCGACTATTCCATTGCCATCGGCGACAGTGTCGAGGAGCAGCCCATGGACCAGCTGGCCCCGATCAAATTCACGGTTGAATCACCGGACCCTCCTCCCATGTTCACCCCGCCTGACAAAGACCCCGACATCCTTGAGCCGTCCCTCTCTATCGTTATGGTCAACCCCGTCCTGGAGTTCATTCCGGATACCAACGGGAAAAGGACGCAAAACATATACGCCATGGTAATGCGCTACCTGCTCGAGAGGGAAGACCCGGGTGAGACCAACGTCTATTGCCACGGCTCAGCCCCGTATAACGACACCGACCTGATCCAGACCCGGTGGCAGGAGAGCGGCCACAGGCTCGGCTATGACGTCCAGCTCAAATTCATGAGCAATTGGGGCAACTATGCGACCTTTGGGCTTGAATTCAGGAAACAGTTCGCGGCCACATCTCCCGACGGCATCGCTCTTTACAAGGGCTACGGCCTTTCGTTCATGAAATATTATTCACCGTCCATCGTGTTCGATTCCGGTTCACGGGAAATCAAGGCAGGGGACTGGATCTACTACTACGGCACGGCTGACCAGGAAAACGGCATCTGGGACTGTAATGGAAGCTCGATCTACGCCATGGCAAAAGCCCAGGTGGAACGCGTCATTCCCCTTGGCGGCTCCTGGGAAACCGGTACGGCGGCGGGCCGCCTGCTCCTGAAGGGCCACACCCTGGAAATGCTCATGGACCCGGATTGCCCCTGCGTTCCCGAGACCTTTTTCAGGGCGTCCACACAGGAGCAGACGGAAACCATCTGGGACGTGGACGGCAACGTCCTGGCCGCAGCAGCCGTTGTGGATATCGCCCATGGCGGGTACAACGACCACATCCCGGATTCCCTGAAACCGCCCGGCATGGGATCATGGTTCCACGGCAATGTCAACTATTCCTTCAGGAATGAAATAACGGCCATGGACAAACTCGAGGGCGCCGAAACAGACGAGGAGCCCCGCCTTCTCCTGGTGCTCTGGCAGCAGCGGGTCGTGGGCAATGAGTACGAGGAACGCCGTTGGCTGGCCTGCAAGGATGTTACCCATGATCCCAAGATCGTGGGTAACCAGAACATCTATGACGGACGGATTGTTCGCGACAACACCGGCCTTCTTCTCAGGATACGGGAAAAGGGCAGCGGTCCGGACAAGGTGAACGAAATCCACATCTTTTACTCGGACGGCGAGGGTTCCCCGGAAGGACGGGCCAAGACGCCGTTCTGCGGGGATTACAACGCGAACCGGATGGGCTACCAGGGCGGCTGGTTTACAAGCGACGGATATTTTGAGACAGATCGCGGGGTGCCCCTATGGCCGCCCCAGGACCTGTCACTCTGGGACATCTGCTACCCGAAGATCGATTATTTCACCCACCTGGAAAAGTCGGAACAGGATCCGGTTCACTGGGATCTGCTGGCAACGGAGACCGGCACCATAAGCAGCTGGGACAAGGGAGGCCAGGCGGTTTTCAGGGTAAAGGACGATGGCACGGTCATCCTGTCCGATCTCACGACACCGGACACAGGGACATATAAAGTGAACGAGATCGCCCTGTCCAGCCATTTCGACGCTACCCGGTGGTACTCTGTAGTGTCCGCCTCCGCCCTGGAACCGGTTGAATCCTGTTTCTACGATTTTGCCATCCAGTTCGCCAGACCCGGCAAATTCAAAGGCGGGTTTCTGAACGCGATTCAGAACTAGCCCGGCCTTCCCAGAGACCTGTGAACCGGTCGAACCGGTCCCGGTCTGATTCCCTGTGCAGGAATCTTCTTTCTCCTTTGGGAATTGGTATGGTAATTGCTGGAGACTTTGGTATTTCAGCGGGAATAGGGGGGGGAAAATGAACCTGCCAAAACAGCTTTTCCTGACTGCACTATTGTTGGCATTGTTGACCGGCCAGGCAGCTGCCGCCGTTAGTGTCTACGGCCAGGGAACCTACACGGACCAGTATCTTGAACTCAAAATATTTGCTGACATCACCACAACTGCCCTTTTAAGCTATGGCATCAGAATAACCTACGATACCAGTTCTTTTTCATCGGATATCAACGCCATATCCGTGGTCAAAAACAGCAGTGTCTGGTATTTCGGCAGACTTTCGGACCCTTATCCTGCCCCCAATGCAGAGCCTGATATCTCAACCCCGGGCGCTGTGGTGATTGTCGGTGGGAAATGTGACATCGACACTCCCGCCGCAGGCGTTGTGGGCAGCAGAGTGCTTCTGGCAACCGTTACCTTCACGCGACTGAACAGCACCCTTCCAGCAATGGGGCTTTACCTTGGAAAAGGAGGTAACTATGCCAACTTTGTGCAGACCGATGGTCAGGTTCTTGATGCTTCCCTGACATCAGGCAGCACTGCCATCGGCAGCGTAACGCTCTGTCCGAACTGCTCAGGAACCGCCGTCGTCCTGGAAAATGTTGTTTTCCCAGGGGGGGCCGAATGTACCTGCACTGCCACTCAGTCCATAACAACAGGCAGTAACGTGGTCATCCAGGATGGCGCAGCCGTTACCTTCAATGCCCCCTTAATCAGAATCCTGCCGGGGTTAAGCGTTGAAGACGGCGCCACATTCAGGACTAATCCCTGACGCGCATTTACTGTTTTCCGAATTCGGCTGAAAAAGATTGCAGGCATTCAGGAATAATTTCCTGGGAATACAACTTGAGATCCGAGCCGTCAATGTCACCATCTTCGTCCAGGTCAGAAACGCATGGAAAAAATTCATCGGCTCCCACATCACAATGGCCTGATACTGCTCTTGCTTGTTTATCAAAATCATCCTCAACCTGGGGAATAATGGTGCCCTGATCAATGGCCTGGCTGATGTTGGAAGCCAGGTGAAGATCACCTGCCGCTGCATCAACAAACCAATCTGCAAAGGCTTGGGTAACGTTGGTTGCAAGCGTGGCAGATGCGCCGTCCCGTCGAAGAATGGCCCTGTTGGCCAGGTTGTTTGCTATCAGGACATTGGTCGTTGCGGCAAAACGGTATTCAATGGCATTGGGATAGTCTGATAGAAGGAAAATGGTGTTGTTGGCCACAACCGCATCCCATGCGGACTCAAGGAGGATGCCGCCGTCATTGAATCCGGGGGTGCCGTCATGATAGATCATGTTGTTGCGGATAATGCCGCCGCCATGGGTGCTGGAACCCAATCCGAAACCGATACCCCGATCACAGGTGATGATCAGATTACGTTCCACCAATGTTCCCCTTGAATCGTTCCAGAAATGGATGGCATGCTCGGCTAATGTGGGGCCAGGGCTTCGAATATGCCTGAAAACAGTATCCCGGACAATCCAGTTCAGTCCGCGATGAACATCAATACCCCCCATGTAGCTTCGAGGCCCGACACCTGCACTGTATTCAAAAAGGCACCCCTCCACCAACCCGTTTTCCGAATGATTGCCGGGATCGCTGCCCACGGGAACCTTCAGAATCTGTTCTCCCGCATCCCTTAAAATACAATTTCTGACAACGAGACCGTCAACATCAATATCGGTTTGAATGCAATGGTTGCGGACCTGCTCGATGGTCATATCCTGGATCGTAACATTACCAGCCGATATCCACAGTCCATTGTGATCTGCGGCGTTCATTCCCATACCCCTTAAAACAACCGCCTCCCGGTTCCCCGAGGCTCCCCTGACAGTCAGATCACGGGTGCGGACAGCCACAGACCAGGTCCCGGCCATCTGGTAGAGGCCGTCCTGCATGAGGATGGTATCGCCAGGACTGGCCGTTGCCACAGCGGTCTGCAACCCTTCAAAGGATGAAACTGAAATCGCGGCCGCCCGGGCATCGGCGGCAATCATTACGGCGGAAAACAGGCCGAACAGCCTGACAAGGCATCTCACTATCTTGATGGTTGGGGTCATTGTTTCCTCCAGTTAATACGATCAGGGGAAAATCATTTTCTTACTATGTGAATGATCAGGCTGAAACTGATCGGGTTTTTACATGCCCATGAATTTTGCCGCGATGCCTTTCATGATCTCGTTGGTTCCTGCAAATATGGACATGACCCGGACGTCGCGTTTTGCCCTGGCCAGGATGTTTGTTTCCAGGATGGCGGATTCGCCGCAGAGATCCATGCACCTCTCGGCAATCCGGTTTACCATGTCCGTTGTCCAGTACTTGGCCATGGAGGTTTCAACCACAATGTTCTTGCCTTCCATGTGCTCGACGCACAGCCTCTCCATAAACGTCCTGCCGATTTTGACGTCCGCAGTCATCTCGACTATGGCAAACTGGACCGCCTGGGACCGGACAAGGGGTTTGCCTTTCACGGATGCGGCCCTGCAATACAAAACGGCGGAATCCAGGATACGTTCTGCGGCAAACACCGCACACATGGCACATACAAGCCGCTCCTGCTGGAGTTTCATCATCAGCTGAAAAAA
>JAZDGN010000036.1:0-2071 GCA_043806875.1 Pseudomonadota bacterium | reverse complement strand
TGGTGAATGCTTCAATATGTTCATCGAATTCATCAGGGTGTTTTCGCCGGTTTTCCTGATTGCTGAATTTCGGGTCCTTTGTCCAGGTGGGGTTCCCCATGACCCTGCACAGGCCCTCCCATTCCTCATCATTAGTAATGGTGATATTGATCCATCTTTCACCCCCGTTCATGGCCGTCTCCTCGGTCGGTTCAGGACCCCGGCAGGGATAACAGCCCTGGACGGCTGTGGGATGGCGATTTCCCATAGTTTTCTGGTCTCTCCCGTTCCAGGCGGCATCCAAATATATTTCCGCGAAATGGTGAGCCATGGCTTGCATCTGGCCGAAATCGATCCACTGGCCCTTTCCTGTTTTTAGACGTTGAACCAGGGCCATAATGGCCCCAAAAACAGCCATGGGAGGGGAAGCGGAATCCATCGGATAGCGAAAGGTATTGTGAAAGGGGTGATCCTCATCATCATACCCCCTGATCCACTCCTCGCCGCTGATAGCCTGGTGCATAGCCCCTATACCGACATAATCCTTATAGGGCCCGTTCCGGCCCCAGGCCGGCATGTTAAGGCAGATGAGACGAGGGTTAATCGACCTAAGCACCTCATGACCCAGTCCCAGGTTTTCCATGACTGTGGCGCCGTTATTTTCAACAAAGATATCACTGGCCTTGATCAGTCTTTTAAAAACCTCCTTGCCTTCGGGCTTATCAATATCGATGCAGCAACTGAGCCTGTTCCACAAGGCCCGGTTATAAAAGGCCTGCCGGTTCCAGGGCCTGGCCCCGGGGTTACCTTCCGGGTAATACATCCCGGAATCCGGTTGATTGAGCTGGGACTCGGGTGTCCACATCAAAAAGCCGCGGGAGTAGTCCGGCTGATGGTGTGGGTTATCCACGTGAATCACCTCAGCGCCGAGGGCGCCCAGAAGCCAGGCTGTTGACGGACCGGCCCAAATGACCCCCATATCCACAACCCTCAGGCCTTGGAGAGGCAGCGTTTGCTGGCCTGATATCTCTAAATCCGGTTGATTGGTCTTTTCAGGGATAGGGGTTGCTTTGTGGGAATTTTTTTCTACATGATCAAGGATCTCCTGATTATGCTGACCAAGGAGAGGCGCCGGTCTCCTGACGCGCCAGGGGCTCGATTCCGCGTGAAGAGGATCACCCGGGTAGATCTGCTTTCCCGTTACCGGATGATCAACTTCCACCCAGAAACCTCGCGCCTTCATCTGGGGGTCGCTGATGAAATCCATGGGGGTGTTGATGGCCGTGACCCAATACTTCACCGACTGGCAGGTCTCCATGATCTCCTGCCTTGTCCGTTCAGCGCACCATTCATACCAGGCCGCGTCCACCTCGGGCTTATTGTTTTCCACATCAAGGACATCCTCCGGATACTTGAATTCTTCGAATTGGGGGAACAGTTTCAAAAAACGTTCCCAGTGGGTTAAACCGCTGTAGGCACGGACATAGCCGTCCAGACAGGGATAAACACCGGTCGGATGGATGGTTGTGGCAAAATCCCTGGGATCTATCCGGCCCAAACCGATGGTTGTCAAGGCCATCCCGGAATAGGCAAAGGAGACCAGGTTGGTCATTTTATGATTGGTGTCAGCGGCTAAAACTTGCTGCATGGAGATGTCGAGATGCTGTCCCAGACCGTTGTTCAACCGGAACCAGTAGGCGGTAATGGTGGCTAAGGCCGCCATATGACCCACCAGGTACTGCAGGCAGTTGCCCCCGAGTTTAAGCGGGTACCGCCCCGGCAGACCGCAGGAGTACATGTCCGCTCCCAGACCGCTTAAGACAAGCTCCGATGCCTTGAAATCCCTGTAAGGACCTGTCTGTCCGAAATTGGAGAGGCTGGTCATAATCAGGTTCGGATTTACGGTCTTAAGGACTTCATAGTCCAGCCCCAGCTTTTTCATGACTCCCGGGCTGAAGCTTTCCACAAGAATGTCTGCCTCCCTGACCAGTTCTTTAACGGTTTCCTGTCCGGAAGCCGACTTAAGGTCAAGAGTAATGCTTCTCTTATTAAGATTCAGATTGGAGAAAAGAAGACTTTTTTCCAGATCGGG
>JAZDGN010000035.1:0-33046 GCA_043806875.1 Pseudomonadota bacterium | reverse complement strand
GGGGTATATCGATGCCCATGCTCTGAAGGACATGGCGGCATGCATGATGAAGAACGATTACGGCCAGTACCTGATGAAACTGGCCATGCGGCCAGCTTCGATCCACAATGAGAATGACCTGTGATCCTGCAGGCACAGGATATTGGGCCCCAGACCGATTCGTTTCACAATCTGCGATTTTTGAATCACATTCCGGGGCTGACCGAATCCCCGGATAAGCTGTTTTGTCACCCGGTCCATAGATGGCCGGTAACCCATCCCGGGCATTTTACAGGTTAATCCGTCTGGCAGTTGCTTTTTCCCTGAACTTCCTTTATCGTTCGTCCATGGGGGTGAAGCCATGGACAAAACAAGACGGTTCCAGGTATCCGGAATGCCTGACCCGTATGCCTTTAGCCAGAACCCGGCATTCAAGTCAACAGGAGGTCACCTCGGGTGGACCAGGTCTCCATGCATCCCTGGTCCGGCCGGTATCCGGGTGGCCCTGTTTCTGATTTTTATACATCTGATTCTGATTTCAGGCGCAGGGTATTGCGTGGAACCTTCCAAAGACCAGGTAACGGTGATGCACTATTTTGCCGATGAACTTGGTCACAAGGGTGTAATGGAGATTTTCAGGGATTTTGAGACACAAAAGCGTGTCCGTGTCCTTGATTACCCCATTGGTCATGAGGACTTTAAAAACATTGTTCTGGAAATGGCTGCCAAGGGCTATCTCCAGGATGTGATCAGCTACTGGGCCGGAGCCCGGACCCAGTTCCTGGTGGACAACGGCGCCATGGCCCCCTTGGACGATCTCTGGGAAAAAGAGCATCTGGACCGGATTATCCCGGCATCTCTTCTTGAAGCATCCATTTACAACAACCGGCATTATCTGGTTCCCTTCGGCTACCATTGCGTGGGTTTTTTCTACAACCCCCGGGTGTTTGCCAGGGCCGGTATCAAGGCTGCCCCGAAAACCTGGGATGAACTGAAATCCGCTTGCGCAATTCTGTCAGCCCGGGGTATAAAACCATTTGCCTTGGGCGCAAAACACCGCTGGCCTGCCCAGTTCTGGTTTGATTATATCCTGCTCCGTACAGCCGGTCCTGATTTCCGGGCCCTCTTGATGAACGGCCAGGCCTCCTACACCGATCCCCTGGTCAAAAACGTCATGACGATCTGGAAAGAGCTGATCGACAGCGGATTCTTTCTAGATGGCATGACAACCGAAGACTGGACGGATGCTGCGAACAGGGTGGCCGGGGGAGGGGCGGCCATGACTCTCATGGGAACCTGGATAACTGGATACTGGAGGAATAAGGGCAAAGAACCCGTGACGGACTATGATTTCTTTATATTTCCGTCCATCAATCCTGGTGTACCATCAACCGTTGTGGGCCCTGTCGACGGTCTCATGATTTCGGCCAATTCAAAAAATATGGGTCATGCCGGGGAGTTGATCACCTACATGACAGTTGATACCTCTGCCCAGTCCATGTGGGTAAGGACCCAGGGGGCCCTGAGTCCCAATGTCCGGCTGGGGCTTTCTGTTTATGACCCTGTGATGCAAAAAGCGGTGAAAGCCGTCGCGGACGCTACAGGCTTTGCCTTTAATTACGACCTTGCCACACAGCCGACCATGGCGGAAAAGGGGTTGACCATGTTCAATCAATTCCTGTTGAGCCCGGCCTCTGCGGAGCAATACCTCCAGGAGACCCAGGCGGTTGCTGAAGAGGTGTTTAAAAAATGAGTACCTCCAGGCACCGTCTGTCCATAGGTGTGAGCCTGATGTTGAGCACCGGATCAGTCGTCATAATGATGGTTCTGGTCAGTCTTGTTGCATGGGTGTTGTATGACACCCTGGGAAAGGCGATTGATCAGATGACCGGAAGCACCATGCCGGCCATTGTGGCCTCGCGGAATCTGGCCATGTCGAGCAAGGGCCTGTCTACCATTGCTACGGAAATGATACTCGTGGACAGTGTCAACGATCTCACCCGGAAAGCCCGTTATGCAGACATTCTTTCAGAGGGGTTGCTTGCAGAGCTGGAATCGGCCGGTAAAATAAATGTAAATGAAACAACCCTGCTGGCTTTGAAACAGATTCACAGGCAACTGGCATCCTCCCTTGATGAATTGGAAAGTGCTGTTAAAAAACGTCTGGAAATCACAGAACTCAAGAATCTGGCGACCCGGTTGTTCCTGGAACATAATGACTCGTCAAGCAGCATCCTGTCGTCAGCTCTCAAGCGGGTTGTTCCCATGGAAGATCTGCCTTTGAAGATTTCAACAGAAAATTCCATGAAAGCTATGAATCCTGTTCTCTGGGAATTCCTGGCGCTCGTACAGGATATGGGAAAGAGTGTCAGGCAGGCATCCGGTATGACGCAGGTTCCGGACATCGATCAAAAGAAAGAGGAAGCTTCTGTTATCGCTCAGGCGTTTGATACCCTGGAGGAACGGTTGCCGGAAAATCAGCTTAAATCTGATTTAAACGGCTATTTGAGCAATATGCGGGGCCTTGCCTTTGGAGAAAGGGGGGTATTCCATCTTCAGAAGCAATGGACAAAAAACCTGGCCCTTGAAAAAAACCTGGTAACAAGCTGCAATCTTCTGTCATCCCAGTTTGAACTTCTGACCAACAATTTCGTGGAAGCATCCAGCAGCTGGGCAAACCAGTTGAGTCAGAATACGGCAAGGCAGATCCTCAAGGGAAAATTGGTTGTCCTGGTCCTGGTATCCATTGGTCTCCTGGTATCCGGCCTCATGATCTGGGTTTTTGGCCGTTCTCATCTGATTGTTCCCCTGTTGTCCCTGGTCGGCACTGTCCGAAGGGTTGAAAACGGTGATATGACGACCCGGGCCCCTGAGGTAGGGGCAGCAGAGATTCAGGATTTGGCCCGCTCCTTTAACAGGATGACCGATCAAATTTCCCTCCGGAAACAGGAATTGCAGCAGGTCCATGATCTGCTGGACAGCGTGATCAACTCCATGGCATCGGCCATTGTTGCCATAGATGCAGATGGACGGGTGCTTCTGTGGAACCAGGAGGCCATGGGGCTGTTCGGCCGGGACAAGGCCCAGGTAACGGGCCACCCCCTTGAAGATTGTCTGTTTCCTCTGGTCCTGGATCCATCCCTGGTCCGGCAGGCTGTCCAGGAGCGGTCGGTCCAGGCCCTCAAGGGAATTGTCATGTCAAGGGACGACCGGTCATTGCTGATGGATGTCACGATTTTTCCGTTGAACTACGGGCAGAGGCCCGGGGCGGTTCTGCGTATCGATGACGTGACAGAAAGGATGCGCATTGAAGAGGTCATGGTGCAGTCGGAGAAGATGCTTTCTGTCGGAGGTCTTGCCGCTGGTATGGCCCATGAGATCAATAATCCCCTGGCCGGAATTCTCCAGAATGCCCAGGTGATTCATAACCGGATCTCAGCAGATCTCCCTGTCAATTACGCCACTGCGCAAGCCATTGGAGTTCCTTTAGAATTAATAGTCGAGTACCTGAGACAGCGGGAAATCCACAAACTCCTTGCGTCCATACTGGATGCGGGGAAAAGGGCGGCAAGGATCGTGGAGAATATGCTTTCCTTCAGCCGGAAAGCCGGTTCCAGGTTCACCTTTCACAACATGGCCGAACTGCTGGATGCAACCGTTGAACTCTATGCGAGCGACTATGACCTGAAAAAGAAATTCGACTTTAGACAGATTCAGATTGTCCGTGAGTACGTTCCAGACATGCCCAGGGTCCAGTGTGAGTCCAGTAAAATCCAGCAGGTTTTCCTGAATATATTGAAAAACGGTGCCGAAGCCATTGTGGAGGAAAAGTCTTTCAGGATGGGTGCAGACAACGGACCCGGACCTGCAAAGGAATACCGGTTTGTTCTTCGCATCCGCAAAGACAAGGATATGGCCTGTATTGAAATTGAAGATAACGGTCCAGGCATGGAAGAAGCTGTCAGAAAACGGATTTTTGAACCCTTTTTTACAACAAAACCCGTTGGCATCGGGACTGGGCTGGGGATGTCTGTTTCCTATTTCATCATAACGGAAAACCATGGGGGAACACTGGAGGTGGAATCCGCACCCACCCAGGGAAGCCGATTTATCATTCATATTCCATTCGCAGTAAAAAACCAGCTTCTGGCGGGGCAGGCAAGCTGATGCCGGCCGGCTGTTGAATGGGAATTGAATCCTGATAATCCTTCGTGTATGGAGGAAGTTTGATAGGGTACGAATTGTGCTTTTAATGCTGGTTCTCTTGATCGCGGAAACCAGCGAGATTTGAACATGCCGGGAAATCAACCCCGGCCTGACGATACTGGAGGATGTATGCGATATGTGATTGTAGGAAACGGAATCGCCGGCATTAGCGCCGCCGAGGCCATCCGTGAACTGGACAGGGAGGGCCAGGTGATAATGGTCAGCGAGGAAGATACGCTGCCCTACAGCAGGCCCATGATCAGTCACGTGCTGGAAGGCTCCCAACCCCAGGAAAAACTGTCCATCCGCTCCCCTGATTTTTATCAGGCCATGGCCATTACCCCGGTCCTGGGACAGCGGGTCAGGTCCCTGGACGCGGACCAACGGACCATTACGCTGGCCGATGGCAGGGTTATCCCTTTTGACCGTCTTCTCATCGCTTCAGGTGCGGCGCCCAGGACACTGGACGTGCCCGGCATGGATCTGGGCAATATTTTTTACATGCGCACCCGGGATCATGCGGACCAGCAGATCCGGGCCTTGAAAGGTTCCAGGAAAGCCCTGGTCCTGGGCGGGGGGCTGGTTGGATTCAAGGCGGCCTGCGCCCTTCTGAAACGTGGGCTTTGTGTTACCCAGCTCATAACCTCCGGGTATCCCCTGGCCATGCAGGTGGATGAAACCGCAGGCCGGATGATCCTTGGCACCCTTGTGGGACACGGTTTTGAAGTCATGGTCGGGGTTAATGTCACAGGGTTCCAGGGGAAAAATACCGTTGAGACGGCCCTGCTGGACAACGGCAAGCGCCTTGACTGTGACCTGGTCATCATCGGTAAGGGGGTGAACCCGGAACTGGACTATCTCCCGCCAGGCCGTATCCGTACCAGGACCGGCGTCCTGGTCGACGAGGCTCTCCAGTCCAGTGAGCCCGGAATTTATGCTGCCGGTGACGCTGCCGAGACCCTGGACATCGCCAGGCAGCAAACCTGGGTGAATGCCATCTGGCCCGAGGCCGCAGCCCAGGGGCGAATTGCGGGTTTCAACATGGCCGGCCGCAGGGTAACCTACCCCGGGAGCCTGGGCCGTAATGTCATGCGCGTTTTTGATCTGGATCTCATGACCCTGGGATATGCAAATCCAGGTGAAGATACATCGGTGAGTGTGCTTCAGAGCGGGGGGGCAGGGTACGGCTATTACCGGAATCTGGTGTTCCGGGATGACCGCCTGGTGGGAGCGGTGCTTGTCAACTCTATTGAACAGGGCGGCGTACTCAGGGCCCTGATCGAAAACCGGGCAAGGATTACGATCCCCAGGCATCACCTGATGTCGCCCAAGTTCAATTTCAGCAGTCTTTTACCCTGAGCCCAGGCAGCCGGAAAACCAGGACACCTGTCCCAAGTCTTTCCTGCCGGGGTACAAGTGACCAAAACAGGTCCAAAAAAAGGAGGTCCCATGAAACATGTCGTTGTCAACCCTGAAAAATGCGTGGGATGCATGCAGTGCATGCTGGCGTGTGCGACCGCCCATTCCCGCACATTGAATCTCCATACCGCAGCTTTTGAAATCCCCAGACCGGGCCCCAGGGTCCATGTGGGGGCCGGACGGTATGACCAGGGGTTCCCCAATCGGTGCCGGCACTGCTATCCGGCTCCCTGCCAGATGGCCTGCCTGGCCAATGCCATATTCCGGGATCCGGAAACGGAAACCGTCATGATCAATCCTGACCGGTGCATCAACTGCGCTTCCTGTGCCATGGCCTGTCCCTACGGGGTCATCCGGTTCCAGGAAGATCCCTTTGCCCCGCCGGGCAAGACTGTTGCTGTAAAATGCGATAACTGCGATGCACGGGTGGCTGCAGGTCAGGTCCCTGCCTGCGTGGAAGTCTGTAAAACCGGGGCCCTGACCTTTGAAGAGATGTCGGCTGCCATGAAACGTAAGACCGACGCCGTTGCCAGGATCATGACCGGGGATATGGATACGGCAGCCCTGCCCGACGGCGTGGGTCTGCACAGGGCCATGAAGCAGGCTCGGCACAATCTGGATGTCCACTGATTTACAACATTACCGCATGGAGGAGAAAGGATCATGAACCCTAAAATAGATCTGTCCGTAACCGATGATGGCATCCTGCTGTATGAAAAAGCACAGAGGGACAATATTGAAACCGTTTGGCACCGGCACGAGGCCCAGCAGCCCCAGTGCGGGTTCTGCGACATGGGGCTCAGCTGCCGGATCTGCATCATGGGACCCTGCAGGATCGATCCCTTTGGCCAAGGGCCCCAGACCGGTGTGTGCGGTGCTGATGCCGATATCGTGGTGGCACGGAACCTGTGCCGCATGATCGCTGCTGGTGCGGCTTCCCATTCAGACCATGGCCGGGACCTGGTCGAGGTTCTGGCAGGCGTTGCAGCAGGCGAAGCTCCCGGGTATTCCATCCGTGAGGAGGGCAAGCTTTTCCAGCTTGCAGGGGAATACGGCGTAGCCACCCAGGGCAAAACCGTCCTGGCCGTTGCAGGTGACCTGGCCCAGGCCATGATGGAAGACTACGGCATGCGCCAGAAAACCATCCGCCTGATCAGCCGGGCACCGGAAAAACGCAGGAAGGTTTGGGAAAAAGTGGGGATCACCCCCCGGGGCATAGACCGGGAAACCTCGGAGATGATGCACCGGACCCACATGGGCGTTGACAACAACTGGCAGAGTCTGCTTCTCCAGGGGCTGCGCAATGCACTGTCCGACGGGTGGGGGGGCTCCATGATAGCCACCGAGGTTTCGGATATCCTGTTCGGCGTGCCCACGCCCAGGCCTACCATGGTAAATGCCGGAGTCCTCAAAAAGGACCAGGTAAATATTGTCGTCCATGGCCACAATCCCGTGGTTTCGGAAATGGTCTCCCTGGCCTGCCAGTCTCCGGATCTCCTTGCACTGGCAGCTGCAAAAGGGGCAACCGGCATCAATCTTGCCGGGGTTTGCTGCACCGGCAACGAATTGCTCATGCGCCGGGGTATTGCCATGGCTGGCAATCATCTCATGACCGAACTGATTCTGACCACAGGCGCGGTGGATATGATGATCGTGGATTACCAGTGCATCATGCCCTCCCTCGGCAAGGTCGCTTCCGCCTACCATACCCGCATGATCAGCACCAGCGACAAGGCCCGTTTCCCGGACATGGAACACCACGAGTTCCATCCCCACAACGCCAGGGAAAAGGCTGTGACCCTTGTCAAGATGGCCATTGACAATTTCTCCAACAGGGGTGAGGTATACATCCCGGTCAAACCCCAGGCAGCCGTGGGTGGTTTCTCCATCGAGTCCATCCTGGGCGCCCTGGGCGGCTCCCCGGACCCGCTCATTGATGCTATCAAGGCCGGGAAGATCCGGGGGGCTGTGGGAATAGTGGGCTGCAACAACCCCAAGATCAAACACGACTACGGGCATGTAACCCTGACCCGCCGTCTGATCGAGAACGATATCCTGGTCGTGGATACGGGATGCGTTTCCGTGGCCAATGCCAAGGCCGGCTTCAAGGTGCCGTCAGCCATCGAGATGGCGGGTCCCGGACTCAAGGCCGTTTGCGGAGCCCTGGGGATTCCGCCAGTGCTGCATCTGGGGTCCTGTGTGGACAATGTCCGGATCCTGGTTCTGGTATCTGCCCTGGCCAATGCCCTTGGGGTTGATATCAGTGACCTCCCCGTGGCCGGTTCCGCACCGGAATGGTATTCCGAAAAAGCCGTGACCATAGGCGTCTACTGTGTGGCCTCTGGCATCACAACCCACCTGGGCCCCATGCCGCCCATCAGCGGCAGCATGAACGTGGTTAAACTTTTGACCCAGGGACTCAAGGATGTGGTGGGTGCAACCTTTGCCGTGGAACCTGATCCGGAAAAGGCCGCAGTGTTCCTGAGAAGGCACATCGAAGCCAAGCGCAAGGCCCTGGGGCTCGATGCCCTGGATGTTGCCTGACCGGAAATTTTTTTACTGGACCCAGGCCATAACGTGCTTATTATAGTCAGTACGCAAACCGGTGCATCCCGCCTATGATGCCTATCTATCCATGGCGGGATGCACCGCAATTTATTGAAATCAAGATAACATATGGAGCCAAATGATGAAACGGATGCACATTGTGGTTTGGGCGGCGGCAGCAGTACTTCTCGTGGGAGGGATTGCTTTTGCCGGTATGGGTAAGGATGGAAAAACACAGGAGTCAGGAGGCATGATGAACCGGGGCAGCATGATGTCGACGGACACCCAGTTTCCGGACATGGATACCGACGCCAGCGGCATGATTTCCTGGGAAGAATTCCATAACCGGTTCACCCGGACCCAGCGAAGTGTTTTTGATATCCTGGATACTGACAAGGACGGCAGTCTGAACCATGACGAATGGGAAGCATTCCAGCAGATGCACAAAGGCATGGGAACATCCATGGGATCGGGTTTCCACGATAAGGCCCTTCCGGATCCGTCAACCTTTAATGCCCATTTCCCTGACATGGATGCCAATAAGGATGACATGGTAGATCTTTCCGAGTTCAAGACCCATTTTCCCAATGCCCCAGACACGGAGGAAGTTTTCAAAACCATTGATCTGGATCACGATGGGAACATAGACCATGACGAATGGCATGAGTTCAAGAGTGCCCACGGCATGAAGCACAAGGAATAAGCCAAGGGGCAGGGGATTCTTCCTTTTCTAAAGGCCCTGACTGTTATTTTCAATCACGTGAAAACTGCCACCAACAGCCGGGCAGATTCCTGGATGCATTGTCAAGCTTTGTATTGCAATGGTTAGGCATTTGGCGTAAATATGGGCTGGCAATAAGTGTCAAGGACCCTTGAAAATGAAATCCGATAAGCTGGCCGTTCAAGGCTCGGCAGCCATATGGGATCACCTGTCGTGAAAAACAAGCTGTTATCTTTCCTGGTTATTCTCGTTGTTCTGGCAGGACTTGCCGGTGCTGTCTGGTTTTATGGGGATCCGTCCGGCAATGCTGAGTCAAAAGGGCCGGCTGTCTCCAGTCCGACAACTGTGCCTGTGGAGGTCCGGGCCATTGAGAAGGGGCCCATCCACCTGCGTTTGACCTTCAGCGGCGCCCTGGAGGCCAGGGCCGAGTTCGTGGCAGCCCCCAAGGTCGGAGGATTGGTTCAGTCCCTGGGGGTGGACCTGGGGGATACGGTAAAACGGGGTCAAGTGGTTGCCAGGCTGGACAGTGACGAGGCGGTCCAGACAGTTCTCCAGGCCAAAGCCGACCTTGCCGTTGCCCAGGCCAACTTGATGGAGGCGGACAACTCCCTTAAGATTGCTGTCCGGGAATATGAGCGCATAAAAATCCTCAAGCAGCGGGGGATTGCTTCCGATTCCCAGTATGATTCGGCCACGGCCGAACGGATGGTGAAAGAGTCCCGGCTCGAGGTGGCCAAGGCCCAGGTTAAACGGGCTGAAGCCCTCCTTGAGTCGGCAAACATCCGCCTTGGATATACCCGGGTAACGGCAGACTGGTCAGGCGGTGATGAGAACCGTCTGGTGGCCGAGCGCTATGTTGATGAGGGCCAGACCGTTTCAGCCAACACGCCCCTGCTGCTCATCTCCGAACTTGAGCCCATCACCGGTATCGTAAGTGTCACTGAAAAGGATTATGCCAGCCTCAAGCCAGGCCAGAGTGTTTCCCTGACCACGGATGCCTATCCGGGGGAAGTGTTCCATGGGTCTGTGGACCGTATTTCACCGGTTTTCAACAGTGCAACCCGTCAGGCCCGGGTCGAACTGGCCATTTCCAACCCGGATCTCAGGCTGAAGCCCGGTATGTTTATCCGGGCAACCGTCGAGGTGAGAACCCTTACTGATGTCACCATTGTTCCGGACATGGCCATCACGTCACGCCAGGACCAGACCGGTGTTTTTGTGGTCAATGAAAAGGACATGACCGTCTCCTGGCGGCCGGTGACCGTGGGCATCGTGGAGAACGGCCGGGCACAGGTGCAGGGGGGTGAAGGATTGTCGGGCCGGGTCGTCACCCTGGGGCAGCAGCTTCTGGACCAGGGTTCCGGGATCAGTATCCCTGATCTGCCTGGGCCGGTGACGAACACCACCCCGGTGAACAGCAAATGAACCTGCCCGGATTCAGCGTCAAACGTCCGATCTTGACCACCATGGTGACCCTGATGGTTGTCCTCATCGGGTTGGTGTCCCTGAACAACCTGAGGATCGATCTTTTGCCTTCCATTGAGCTGCCGACCCTCAATGTCCGGACCGAGTACAAGGGTGCAAGCCCGGAAGTCATGGAACGACTGGTGACCCAGATTCTCGAAGAGATTGTGGCGACCGTGCCCGGCGTGGAAGAGATGACGTCCCAGTCTTCGGAAGGCAACAGTAACATCGGCGTGCGTTTTGCCTGGGGAACGGACATTGACACGGCTGCCGTGGATGTCCTTTCCAAAATCGAAGACGAGATCAACGAACTGCCCGAGGATGTGGTCCGGCCCAGGATCCGGAAATTCGATATCGGCAGCTTTCCCGTGGTTGTGCTGGGAATTTCCAGCGATCTTGATCCTGTTGAACTCACCCGGCTCATCGAAGACCAGATCCGGAACCGGTTTGCCCGTATCCCGGGTGTGGCCCAGATTGATGTCTGGGGCGGGTTTGACCGGGAAGTCCGCATCGAGCTTGACCCGGGCAAGATCAAGGCCCTGGGACTGCCTTTTGACAAGGTCCTTGACGCTATCCGCAACGCCAACATGGACCTGCCGTCCGGCCGGCTTGAGCAGGGCCGGTTCGAGGTAACCCTGACAGTACCTTCGGAATTTACCGACCTGAACCAGATCAGCAATACGGTCATTGCCAGGCAAGGTGATGCCATGGTCCGTCTGAGCCAGATTGCCGAGGTAAGGGACACCTACACAAAACTCAGGCGCATCATCCGGGTCAACGGTCAGCGCGGTATCCGTGTGGCCGTCCGGAAAGAGGCCAATGCCAACACCGTTGAGGTTTCCAAGAAGATACTCGCTGAAATCGAGGCAAGCAATAAAACCTACCCCAGGATTTCCATCGTGCCGGTGGTCAATCAGGGCAATTTTATCGAGCGCTCCATTACCAACGTCACCCAGTCGGTTCTGTACGGTGGTGGTCTTGCCGTGGTGGTGCTGCTTTTTTTCCTGCGCAATCTTCTGAGTACCCTGATTATCTCCCTGGCCATTCCCATTTCCCTGATTGCAACCTTTGCCCTGATCTATTTCGGGGGGTTCACCCTGAACCTCATGAGCCTTGGCGGTCTTGCCCTGGGTGTGGGAATGATGGTGGACAGCTCCATCGTTGTGCTGGAAAACATTTTTCGGCGCCGGGACGAAATGGGGGAGAAGCCTGCAGACGCATCGGTCAACGGTGCCATGGAGGTGGGGCCGGCCATCGTTGCCAGTACCATCACAACCCTGGTCATCTTTCTGCCCCTGGTATTTGTCCAGGGTGTTTCCGGGGTCCTTTTCAAGGAACTGGCCTTTGTGGTCATGTTTTCCCTGATCTGCTCCCTCCTGGTTGCCCTTAGCCTGGTGCCCATGCTCTCTGCCAGGTTCATGGCCACTTCGGCCCGGCAGGCTGGAGCCAACCCAGGTCTGGCAAGCCGTCTGGCCCAGGGGTCTGATAAGATGTTCAAAGAGTTCAGCAACGGATACCGGGATTTTCTGGTCTGGGTGCTGAAACACAGGTGGCTGGCTGTTTTTTCAGCTGTGGCTACCCTGGGAGCAAGTCTGCTCCTCATCCCCTATATCGGAACGGAATTCATACCGCCCAGTGATGAGGGAGAGGTCCGGGTTACCGGTGAAATGGAACTGGGAACCCGGCTCGATCTTGTTGACAAACAGAGCCGTATCATTGAAAAAATAGTGACGGAATCCGTGCCCGAGGCCGACTCATCCGTTGCCAGTGTGGGATCTGTGGGGTGGCGGGCCGATTCCATGTCCAGGATGGAGATGAGCCTCTCCCTGGGACCGGCAACCCAGCGTAAGCGTTCCAACACACAGATTGCCGCAGACCTCAGGCGGCGCCTGGTGGGTAAGGTCCCGGGCATGAAAATACGGACACGGGCCCCCCAGGGGCAATTCCTGCTGGAGAGGCTCCTGGGAACCAATGACGGTCTTACCATAGAGGTCCGCGGTTTCCAGCTTCCCATACTGGAAAGCCTTGCCCTGAAGGTTTCGGACGCCCTGGATAAAATTTCAGGAATTACCGATGTGGAAACCACAAACCTTGCCGGCATCCCGAGGCAGGAGATCCGTGTGGACCGTGATAAAATTGCGGATCTGGGCCTCAATGTCAGTGATGTGGCCAAGGCCATTGAAACAGCCGTGGCAGGATCAACAGCCGGTGAGTTCCGGTCAGAGGGCAATTCATACAGGATATTTGTCCAGCTCAAGGATGCGGAACGCAGGTCCATCGACGAAATTCTGGATCTGACCCTGACCGGTCCTGGAAAAGATCCGGTTGCTCTGCGAAGCTTTGTCACCACCCAGTCCACCCTGGGTCCCATCCTCATCGACCGCAGGAACCAGCAGCGGCGGGTAACGCTCCTGGCCAATGTGGCCGGAAGGGATATGGGTTCTGTTGCCCGGGAGGTCCAGCTCATTCTGGATCAGATTCCACGGCCTTCAGGATATGACCTGCAGGTGTCAGGAACCTGGGAGGAGCAGCAGAAAGCCTTTAACGAGCTGATCGTGTCTCTGGTCCTGGCCCTGGTCCTTGTGTACATGGTTCTTGCCAGCCAGTATGAATCCCTGATCAATCCCCTGGTGGTCATGATGAGTGTTCCTTTGGCTGCCGTCGGCGTCCTGGTCACACTCTTCCTGACCCACACTACCCTGAACCTTCAATCCTATATCGGGTGTATCATGCTGGGCGGTATTGTGGTGAACAATGCCATTCTCCTGGTGGACCAGGCCGGACAGCTGGTCCAGGGAGGCATGCCTGTGGCCGATGCCGTTGCCGAAGCCGGGCGCCGCAGGCTCCGTCCCATACTGATGACCACCCTGACCACGGTACTGGCGCTGGTGCCCCTGGCCCTGGGAATCGGTGAAGGTGCAGACGCCCAGGCGCCCCTAGCCAGGGCGGTCATAGGCGGACTTACCGGTTCCACCCTGATCACGCTGGTACTGATTCCAGCTGTTTATTCCCTTTTCCATCCCCAGGAGGCCAGGCCACATGAGTCCGATTGATCGCCGGCAAGGCTTTGTTCTATTCGCTGTTGCAGCGATTTTATTCCTTTTTGGTCCGGCAGGGTGCATCCAGCCCGATCATTGGCCGGGGATGGATCCCCGGGCTTCCAGGATCACATTGAACGATCTGCCCCCGTCGCTGTCCCAAAATTCTGGGAAAGGGGCAGAACTGGACCCGGGGAAGGTCGAGCCTCGTGTCCAGCCCGTGGGAGACAACCTCACCCTGTCCCTGGATCAGGCCATTGTCATGGCGCTCAGCACCAATCCAGGACTCAGGGTCCGGCAGAACAATCCGGTTCTTGCCTCTCTTGAAGAACAGGTCCAGCGGGGTGTGTTTGACCCGGAACTGTTTCTGGATCTGACCTTTGGTACCAGCAAAGCAAAGGAAACGGATTCCGGCACCGGAGTCTGGTCCATGACCAGGGAAAGAACCGGTTCGGCAGTCATGGGGCTGTCCCAGAAGCTCCCGTATGGAACCCTGGTCGAGGCCGGCCTGGGGCACAACACCGACGATACTTACGATGGTCCCGAGGAAAAGGAGTTCCGGGCCGGCATGACCATCACCCAATCCCTGCTCAGGGGGTTCGGCTCCAATGTCAACCTGGCCAGTGTCCGCCAGGCCGAGCTGGATACCGCCGCATCTGTCCACGAACTCAGGGGGTTTGTCGAAGCTTTTCTGGCCGACACCGAATCTGCTTACTGGGATCATGTCCTTGCCATGCAGGAGATCGATATTTTTGAGAAATCCCTGGAAGTTGCCCGGGCCCAGCTGTCCGAGGTGGAGCAGCGCATCGAGGTGGGGACCCTTCCGCCCATTGAGGCTGCAGCTGCCAGGGCAGAGGTGGCCCTTCGTGAACAAGCCCTTATCGATGCGAGAAGTACCGTTGAGGAGAGCCGTCTCAAGCTTCTGTACTTTGTTCATCCTGGTGGGGAAAATCAGTTTGACATCACGGTGAATCCAACCACCCCTGCCGTGTTTAACAAGGAAGCGGATGAGGCGGTTGCAGACCGTGTCCGTCTGGCGGACCGGCTCAGACCCGACCTGCAGGAAGCCCTGCTCCGGATTGAAAACAACGACCTGGAAACCGTGAAAACCCGTAACGGCCTTCTGCCCCGACTGGACCTGTTCATCACCCTGGGAAAAACCGGGTATGCCGACTCCTTTTCCGCCTCTTTCAGGGCATTGACTGATACCACCCATGACCTGGCTGCAGGCATCCGGTTTTCCCAGACCCTGGGAAACCGGACAGCGGATGCCCTTGAGCGGTCGTCACGGGTCTCCCGGGAACAGGCACTGCAGTCCGTGGACAATCTCAGGCAGATCATCCACAGGGATGTCCGCATAGCGCTGAACGATGTGGACCGTGCCTGGCAGCAGATCGTTGCCACCCGGGTGACTCGCATGCACCAGGAAGAGGCTCTGAAAGCGGAACAGGAACGGTTTGGAGTGGGATCCAGCACAGGGCTCCTGGTTGCCCAGGCCCAGAGGGACCTGCTTGCTTCCCATATCCGGGAAAAGGAGGCTGTCATTAATTTCAGAAAAGCCCAGCTCAAGCTTTATCTTGCAGAGGGGAGCTTCCTGGAAAGGCGGGGCGTGGACATCGCGGCTTCCGGGCAGGGACCGCTCCAGTGAACACCGGGCGGGAAGTCCGGGCGGTAAACCATCAGGTAGTGTCATGATCCTATTCATGGGTGCAGTTCTTGTTCTTCTTATCGGCGCATGCCTCCTGCCTTTTGCAGGAAGCAGCCCCAGGGCCAACACGGCAGGACCTGCCTTTGCAGTGACAGGGTCGATCATGTCCCTGGCTGCAGGTCTTGGCGCCATCCAGGGAGGCGGATGGGAACTTGAAGTTCCATGGCCCCTGCTGGCCGGTTCCGTGCATCTGAAGATGGATCCCCTGTCAGCCTGGTTCAGCGTTGTTGTCAGTCTGGTATCCGTGCCTGCAGCCGTGTACGGCAGCCGGTACATGTCACGGTGGGCCGGGGAAAAACACCTGGGAATGTTCTGGTCCTTTTTTCTGGTTCTTATCGCCAGCATGCTCGGGGTGACCGTTGCCTGGAACGGTGTACTATTCCTTGTTTTCTGGGAGATCATGTCGGTTTCATCCTTTTTTCTGGTGATTTTTGAATCCGAGCGTCCAGGAGTTCTCAAGGCAGGGTGGATTTACCTTACAGCCACCCACCTGGGCACTGCCTGCCTTTTTATCATGTTTGCCATCATGGGGCAGGGCGGTTCCTTTGATTTCGGTGTGGACCCGGTTTCCGGATCCAGCGCACTGGCAGTTTTTATTCTGGGTTTTATCGGTTTCGGCTCCAAAGCCGGGTTCATGCCTTTCCATGTGTGGCTGCCCGAAGCGCACCCTGCAGCCCCCTCCCATGTATCTGCCCTGATGAGCGCTGCCATGATAAAAACAGGGATCTATGGTATTGTACGTATCTGTGTCCTTCTCGGACCTGCCCGGTCCCTATGGGGATGGACCTTTATCGTTGCAGGGGTAATGACCGGGCTCGGCGGCATTCTTTTTGCCCTTGTCCAGAAGGACCTGAAAAAACTCCTTGCATACAGCAGCGTGGAAAATGTCGGTATCATCACCATCGGACTGGGACTGGGTTTTCTCAGTTTCAGTACAGGCAGTCCTGTCATCGGTATTCTTGGATTTTCCGGCGCAATCCTCCATGTCCTGAACCACGCCGTGTTCAAGAGCCTTGTGTTCCTGTGTGCAGGTTCAGTGCTCCACGGAGCAGGCACCCTGAACATGGAACAGACCGGCGGCCTCATGAAAACCATGCCCATAACAGGAACAACCTTTGTCATCGGTGCTGCCGCCATCTGTGCCTTGCCTCCGTTGAACGGGTTCAGCAGCGAGTTTCTCATTTACCTGGGATCCTTTTCCTCCCTTTACGGCAGCAAGGGCACGGTCAGTGTCATGGCGGGCGTTATCATTGTCAGCGCCCTTGCCTTGATCGGCGGACTTGCCGTGGTCTGCTTTTCCAAGGCGGCCGGAACAGTATTTCTTGGAGAGCCTCGCTCTGCCAGGGCGGCCCAAGCCCGGGAATCCAGTCTGCCCATGGCAATTCCCATGGCGGCGCTTGCCGGCCTGTGCGGTGTAATCGGAATCCTGGCCCCCCAGGTCCTGGCATTCCTATCACCTGTTCTGGATACCATGACCCAGGGTTCACCCTTTGTATCCCAGACCCTTGATTCAGCGGTCGCATCCCTTTGCATGGTCAGCAGGATATCCCTTGCTGTCATGACCGTCGTGGTTGTGCTCATGGCTTTGAGGCACCGCCTGCTGGCCAAAAGAAAGCCCAGACAGGGCTGCACCTGGGATTGCGGTTATGAAGCCCCGACAAGCAGGATGCAGTATACGGGTTCCTCGTTTTCCGATCCGGTAGTCGGGAAATTCCGGTCTTTTCTGGGTGCTGAAAAGGACATGGAAATTTCCCAGGACCTGTTTCCGGCCGGCTATTCCATGAAGGTCAACAGCAAAGACAGCCTCATGCACTGGATTTACGTGCCTTTATTCTCGGGTATTGAATGGGCCTCACTAAAGCTTCACTGGCTCCAGAGAGGGTATAACCAGCTGTATATTCTCTATATTGTCATAACTCTGCTGGTATTATTGTTTCTTGTGCTATGACAGGAGACCCTGTGATGAACACCACCCCAGCCATGCTGATTCATGTGGTTGCCGCCATTGTCCTGAGTCCGATGATCCCCGGGATTATCAACAGGGTCAAAGCGCTTTTTGCAGGAAGGAAAGGCCGGCCGCTTTTTCAGGCCTATGCGGATATGGCGAAACTGCTCAGAAAAAGTTCGGTATACAGCCGGACAACAACCTGGGTATTCAGGATGTCACCCCTGGTTACCGTTTCCGTTGGACTCATGGGGATACTGATTGTTCCCCTGGGAAGGGTACCGGGCCTGCTGGTTTTTCCAGGAGATATGGTCCTGCTTGCCTACCTGTTTGGTTTCTCAAGGTTTTTCATGGTTCTGGGCGCCCTGGATACCGGGTCTGCCTTTGAGGGCATGGGTTCAAGCCGGGAGGTTCAGTTCTCCATGCTGGCTGAACCCGCCTTGCTGTTATGCCTTTGTGCATTGAGTGCCCTGGGAGGGAAGACATCCATCAATGAAATGTTCACCGCCCTTCAGGCCGGCACCCGGCCGGTCCTGGCTGCCGCCCTGTTTATTGTCCTGCTTGCTGAAAATGCCAGGATTCCCTTTGACGACCCCAATACGCATCTGGAGCTCACCATGGTCCACGAAGTCATGATCCTGGATTACTCCGGTGTCGACCTTGCCTATATGGAATACGGCGCCTGCCTGAAATTATGGGTTTATGCCTCGCTGACCGCAAGCCTCGTGGTTCCCACCGGCATGGACGGCCCCTGGGGCGCTCTGGCAGCCGGGATAGTCTCGCTGCTGATGGTAGCCGTTGCGGTCGGCGTGGTTGAGTCTGTCATGGCCCGGTTCAGGCTGATCCGGATTCCCCAGTTATTGGTCGGGGCTGCCATCCTTTCCCTGGTCTGCCTTATTCTTATCATACGGTGATAAAATGAACGAACTGCTCAATTCCCTGGTCATGTTCCTGATTCTTTTGAATTTCTGGCTCCTGAGTTCAAGCCGCCTGATTCCGTGCATCCGCATCCTTGCTCTCCAGGCTGTTATCCTGACAGCCATCGGATGGATAGCCCATGCGGACAGCATAGATCTGCAGCTGGCAGCCATGCTGTCCGTGAACTTCATTGTCAAGGGTCTGGTCCTGCCGCTGATGCTGCACCGCGTTATTATCAGGACATCCATTTCCCGTGAACTGGACCCCATTGTGGGGTACACGACTTCCCTGATTATCGGGGCCCTGCTCCTGGGGTTGAGTTTCCTGATTTCCCAGCCCCTGTATATCTCCCATACGGTGTTTGAAACCCTTTTCCTCCCGGTTTCCCTGTTTACCCTGTTTTCAGGACTTTTTATCACCATTGCCAGAAAAAAGGCCATCACCCAGGTGGTAGGGTATATGGTCATGGAAAATGGGATTTATACTTTTGGTATAGCCATGGCCATCAATGAGCCGCTGGTTGTGGAGCTCAGCGTTCTCCTTGATGTTTTTGTGGCTGTGTTCATCATGGGGGTCGCCATTTTTCACATTACACGCCAGTTCGACCATATGGATACGGACCGGCTATCTGTCTTAAGGGACTTATAATGATGCTCTGGTTCCTGCTCATGGTCCCCACCCTTGCAGGCCTGGTCTGCTTCGTTCAGCGCAGCAGCAGCCATTGCCGGATTATCCTGTGCGCCGTTGCTTTTCTCCATTGCATGTTTGTCCTGGTTTGCTGGGTTCAGGCTCCCATTTCACTGACATCGGACTGGCTTGGCCTCGATGATACGGGCCTTGTGTTCTTGACCATGGTAAGTCTGCTGTTTATGGCCACATCCGTTTATACCTTCGGGTATCTGAAGTCCGAGGATACGGGGAGCAGAAAAGACCTGGAGGAAAATATCTGGTTCCGCAACAGTAAGGATTCCGTATTCACCGGCTGCATGCTCCTGTTCCTGGCAACCATGACCCTGGTGACCGTGAGCCGTCATCTAGGGCTCATGTGGGTCGCCATTGAAGCAACCACCCTGTCCAGTGCGCCGCTGATCTACTATCACCGGCACCACAGGAGCCTGGAGGCTGTCTGGAAATACCTGCTCATCTGTTCCGTGGGAATTGCCCTTGCAATGCTGGGTAATTTTTTCATGATTGTTGCCGGGGCAGGCGTGGGGCCCCATGGGGTTCACCTCTCCCTGAAAGATCTTACATTCCATGCCCCTGAATTGAATCCCGTATGGCTCAAGGCGGCCTTTGTACTTTGCCTTGTGGGGTACGGGACTAAAATGGGTCTGGCACCCATGCACAACTGGCTTCCGGATGCCCACAGTGAGGCCCCATCCTCGGTTTCTGCCCTGCTTTCAGGAGCGCTTCTCAATTGCGCGTTCCTCGTGCTTTTCCGGATTCATATCATCATGACAGCAGCAGGTCAGGGCGCAACAAGCAGTTTCCTTTTTACACTTCTGGGGGTCGCATCCATCGTGGTTGCAGCCGTCTTTATCGTCGGCCAGACAGATTACAAAAGGATGCTGGCCTACTCAAGTGTCGAGCACATGGGGATCATCGCCCTGGGTATCGGAGTCGGAGGCGTGGGTGTTGTGGGCAGCCTGTTCCATGTCATCAACCATTCCCTGGTCAAGGGGATGCTGTTCATGACTGCAGGCAATATCATGGCAGCCTTTAAATCCAAGAGGGTTGCGGACGTAAGGGGACTGCTGAAGGTCCGGCCGGTTACGGCAGTACTGCTGGTGACCGGGGCTTTTGCCATCCTGGGAACCCCGCCGTTCGGGACCTTTTTTAGTGAGTTCACCATCCTCAAAGGCATGGTCGATTCCCACCGGTACATTTTGGCTGTTGTCTACCTGCTCAGCCTGGGAGTCATTTTTGTCGCTTTTTCTGCAAAAATAGTGTTCATGGTGTTTTCCAGATCTCCATTTGGCAAAGACCAGGATATGGGTGCGGCCACAGGTCTGGGGCAGCCCGAACCTGTCTGGTCCACTGCTCCCCTGATGGTTCTGGGAGCCCTTGCCTTGGGTCTGGGTCTGTACACCCCTGTCTGGCTTTTAAGGGTCCTTTACGGCATAACATACCTGGGAGGCTCGTAATGCAGGATATGGGCGAGAGATTCTTACAAAAGGCCAATGGGGACGGTTTTGAGATCCGGGATTGTCCCAGGATCCCTATCCTGGAACTGGGAGAACTGGTCAAGGCAGGCATTGAAAAAGGACTGCGAATCAGTTCCCTGTTCGGTTTCAAGGATGACAGCAGCGTGCTGACCCTGGCATGCATCCTGGCCGACGATTCAGCCGGAAACCTGGAGATCCTGCTTGCAGACGCCCCAGCGGTTTATCCGTGCCTGACAGCGGCCAGCCCCCAGGCCCATTGGTTTGAACGGGAAATCCATGAGCAGTGGGAGATTGTCCCCCAGGGACATCCGTGGTTGAAACCGGTCCGGAAATGGCAGTCAAAGGCAACTGCCCCCCAGACGCCTAGTGTGGGGAAGACTGAGTTCTTCAGCATGAATGGTGAAGCCGTTCATGAAGTGGCTGTTGGTCCTGTCCATGCCGGGATCATAGAACCCGGGCATTTCAGGTTCCAATGCCACGGAGAAACCGTATACCACCTTGAGATTGCCCTGGGATATCAGCACCGCGGGATAGAGCGAGCCCTGAAAGACGGACCTGACAAGCGGACCTGCCACTACCTTGAAACCCTTGCAGGGGACACGTCCGTGTCCCACGCAACGGCCGGGTGCACCCTTATGGAAAGCCTGGCAGGCATCCAGGTCCCCCCCAGAGCGCAGGCATTGAGGGGGATTGCCGCTGAACTGGAGCGGATGGCCAACCATATTGGCGACCTGGGGGCCATGGCAGGGGATGTGGGCTTTCTGCCGACCCTGAGTTTCTGCGGTAGAATCCGCGGGGATGTCCTGAACCTTACTGCCATGATCTGCGGGAACCGGTTCGGAAGGGGTATAGTCGTACCGGGCGGAGCCGGGTGGGATCTCACCCCGGGACACGCGGATCAGATGCTGAAACGGCTCGAGACCGTTTACAAGGATGCTGAATCTGCCATTGAGCTTCTGTTCTCAGCACCCTCTGTCCTGGCCAGGTTTGAAAATACCGGAAAGATTCAAAAATCCACAGCCCAGTCCATCGGGCTGGTGGGACCTGCTGCCCGAGCCTCAGGGCTGACACAGGATATCAGGATCTTTCACCCTTACGGGATTTACCGGTCCCAAGCCTTATCCCTACCTGCCCGGAATGCAGGAGACTGTTTTGCCAGGGCGTATATCCGGTGGCTTGAGATAAAAGAAAGCACCCACCTGATCCGGGATATGCTGCAGGACATGCCCAGAGGAGCGGTCACCCGGCCCTGGGATGGGAAACTGCTTCCTGGAAAAATGGCCATTGCCCTTACCGAAGGATGGCGAGGTGAAATCTGTCATGCTGCTGCCACGGATAGCTCCGGAAAATTTTTGTTCTACAAAGTTGTGGACCCGTCCTTCCACAACTGGTTCGGATTGGCCATGGCCATGAGGAATCAACAGATCAGTGATTTCCCCCTGTGCAATAAAAGTTTTAATCTGTCATACTGCGGTCATGACCTGTGACCAAAAGGTGAGAAGATGTTTGGAATTATTAAAACACGGCTGAAACAGAAATTCAGGACCATGCCATGGCCTAACGGTCCGGTTCCTGAGCTGCCCGAAAGGTTTGCAGGTTGCCCGCGGATAATCGGTCCTTGCCGGCAGGGGTGCAGAACCTGTATTGAAATCTGTCCGACCAGGGCAGTGTCCTTGACCCGAGGGCATGGTCAGGCCGTGGCCATTGATCTGGGAAAATGTATTTTCTGTCGGAAATGTGAAACTCTGTGCCCTGAAAACGTCATCTGTTTTACCAGCCAGCATCGCTTGTCTGCCTTAAACAGGCAACACCTGGTCGTCAGCAGGGACCAAAACCGGTTGCCTGAAATCAGTGTGGATCCCAGAAACAGGATGTTTTCCCGTTCTCTCAAGCTCCGGCAGGTCTGCGCCGGGGGATGCAATGCCTGTGAGGCAGACACCAATGTACTTGGAACAGTGGGGTGGGACCTGGCCAGGTTCGGTATTGATTTCGTGGCATCTCCCAGGCACGCGGACGGACTTCTAATAACCGGACCAGTTACCGGTACCATGGAAAAGGCACTGATCAAAACCTATGAAGCTGTCCCTGACCCCAAGGTCGTTATCGCGGTTGGCGCCTGCGCCATTTCGGGAGGACTGTATATGGGACATCCCGAGCAGAAGGACGGTGCGGGAACGGTAGTGCCGGTCGACCTTTTCATCCCGGGGTGTCCGCCCCATCCCTTTGTTATTCTGGAGTCCCTGCTGAGATTTTTGGGCAGGATTTGACTCTGTCCGGGGATTTACCGGAATTTGATGATATCATCTGATGAAGGGCTGGTTCAATCGATAAATTTTCCGATCACGCTGTGGGTTCGTTTAATTTCGTTGATAAGGCTATCATAGTGGTGCATCCTGATGATGGAGCGTATGATCAGGTAAGCCCCGAACACAACCAGCGCTGTGGTGAGTATTCCCAGGGGAATCAGGAAATGCAGTACGTGAAGGGCGTCATAATATTTGGATGTGGCTATGAGAAAACTTATAACGGACAGCGGCAAGGCCAATACGGCAATCCCTGTTCGCATCACGGCCAGTGACGTGCGTTTTTCAGCCAGGACGAGCTGGACTTCATTGATGGCTATGGCATTGCCTTCAGTTTGGTTTTTATCGGGTGTCATTCTTTTTTTTTCTTTGAACTCGTTATCCCATTGCTGATCGCCATGATGTGTTGGTCTGCTTTCCCGGCATAAGCCCTCCTTATACCCCACATTGGAATGAGACATACTATATGATTGAAGTGTGGTTCTGTCAATCTGTCCAAAGATTAGAATTTATATAATTTCCTGGTGTCATCCTCTTATATTACCATGGGAAACTATAAAGGCCGCCGACAACTACTGTGTTTCGTTCTGCGTGGTCGGCGGGAAGATACTGTATTCTATTCCAAAGGGGTCAGCCAGTGACAAGGGATCCTTTGGTTTCATGGAGCATCGCTACCGGATCCTTAAGGAATCAGGCATTGACCGGCATTGCTCTCAGTGATATGCGCACCCTTTCTTTTGAACTCAACCCGTCGGCAATGGAAAAGGGGCTTGTTGAGGCCCTTGAATGGCTGGCCAGGGAATACCGTCAGAAACATGGCCTGACCCTTGCACTGAACGTCCTTCTCTTTGAACAGCCCATGATCGACGATACCCTGAAAGCAATTCTTTACAGGGCTGTACATGAACTGGCGAGGAACATCATAAAGCACTCTGGCGTGAACTCGGCCAGGATTTCACTGTCGGATCAGGACAATGAATTATCAATCCGTGTTGATGATGCGGGCAAGGGATTTGACACCTCAACCCCGGACCCCCAAAGACCGTTGACATTCGGATTGTTCAGCATTGCAGAGCGCCTGAGGATCATGAAAGGTGAGATGAATATCGTGTCAGCACCAGGTCAGGGAACATCAATAACATTACGGGTTCCTCTGACCCCGGGCGATGCAGGGGAGGGGTTGCCGCTTCAGGTCATGTCTGTTGGTTCCGCCCGCTAATCACTGCTGATACGACGGATTCACGCATGCTGCTGTATAGCCCTCAGCTCCTGGGCACGATTTGCAGCAGCTCTGCACACATTCCGGTCCTCATCCTTTTGTGCAATCTGGTCGAGAAGTTTAACATCTGTCAGTTTATTGACCGATTGGATGCGGACATCCGGGTTGGAATTCAAATACTTGGGAACAAAAAGATCTGAAAATTTCATGATATCCTCCTTGTGATGGAAAATCACTGTCACAGGGGATTAATTGGATTCCTTACTCAAATGCTCTTGGATCAGTTTCATCGCGACTTCACCCATGGTCCGGCCTTCTTTGACAGAGTACAGCTTGAATTTTCTATGTAACTCCTCCGGCAATCTTAACGTCAACTGCTTTACTCTGGTCTTTTCATTCATAGATAGGGATTCCTTTATCAGTGAGCTGAGCATCAAGGCGGGTGATCCAAAATCCCTGCCGTGTGGTGCTTTATGGGTAAAACTTATCAATCTGATTCATTTATGTCAAGACATAAAGATACAAAAAATTCTTTTCACTTTTGCTTGATATGAAACCATTTCATTTTTTCTTTTTTCTGGTATACACTCTGATTATGGAAACTGCGAACCAATACCAAGGAGAAAATGATCATGTTCATTGCCAATGTAATTGAATTAAAGGAAAATTATGAAATTCAGGTCTATAAGAAAACAAAAGACATGGATAAAGACAAACATATTCCTTTTTCCGGGTCTCCCCAGAAACATCCCTACGAGCGGGATAAGATCATTCTGATTGCCGATCCGTTCACCCTGGATACCTTTTATTACGAATTCAGGGTCAAGGATATAGGATTCGCGGAAGAACTTCCCAATATAACCAACATCAACGGTGAATCAGTTACCATGGTCCGGATCTGGGTAAAAAAACAGAGTGTGGCCATCCGTTGCACCCCTTTTATCGTGGATACACTATCCCCCCGGTTACATATTGGAAAAAATGATTGATTCCAGGTTGCACTTTTCATAACTGATTTTATATTTGGACAGCTGAAACACCTTTCAAGGAGAGTTAACACATGGGAAATCAGTTCAAAACAGCGCTTCTTCTGGGTTTGATGACCGCATTTATCATGGTCATAGGCAGGGTCATGGGCGGTACCAACGGTATGATCATTGCCCTGATCTTTGCAGGTGGAATGAATTTTTTTTCATACTGGTATTCGGACAAACTGGTGCTCAAAATGTATAACGCCCGGGAAGCAGGTCCCGGTCAAGAACCCGAACTGTATTCCATTGTTCAGGAACTGTGCGGCAGGGCAGAACTGCCCATGCCCAGGCTCTACGTGATCCCCCAGGATAGCCCCAATGCCTTTGCAACAGGCAGGAATCCCCAGAATGCCGTTGTTGCAGTTACGCGGGGACTGCTGAATCTCATGAGCAGGGAAGAGATCAAGGGGGTGATCGCCCACGAACTGGGCCATGTCAAAAACAGGGATATCCTCATCGGGACCATTGCCGCAACAATGGCAGGTGCCGTGATGATGCTGGCAAACATGGCGAAATGGTCTGCCTTGTTCGGGGGTTTTCGCAGCAATGATGATGAAGGCGGGGCAGGCGGCATTATCGGTGTCATTGCCATGGCCATCATCGCTCCCATGGCTGCAATGGTTATCCAGATGGCCATATCACGGTCACGGGAATACCTTGCCGATGCCACATCAGCAAGGATAACGGGAAATCCAGAGGGGCTTGCCAGCGCCCTTGAAAAGCTGGGAGCCTATGCGAATCGCATCCCCATGAAGGCAGAGGCTGCAACGGCCCACATGTTCATCGTCAGCCCCCTTTCAGGCCGCAGTATGATGTCTTTTTTTTCCACACATCCACCCATTGAGGAACGGGTGGCCCGCCTGCGGCACTCAAGACCCTCCGGGGCGTTCCATGAAATCCCGGATCAATCCGCCGGGAAAAGGGCCAAAACTTTCTGGGATTCCCTGCGATAAGGGGTCGCTTATGAAAGCGATGTAATAAATATGATGGCAACTACACATGTATATAACTTTTTTTCTCAAATTTCTGAAGTTTTCCCGGATCTTTAGGGCTGAAGCCTGCTGTCAACCCCTGCCAATTGCCCGCCTGGTCGGCAGTATTTAGTTTTTCCGAAACCTGGAATGATATTTGCGATAAATTTTATATCCGGAATTCGTATAATTCAAAGGGAGTTTTTCGTTTTCAAGCAGCAACTGTTTTGTTTATATCTGTCCGACCCTATCCGGTTTGAACTGTTTCAGGTACCGTCCTCATCTGATGTCCCCGTGCCGACCATGTTCTTCTGCTGTCCATTTTGCCGTAATTGTGAATAGTTATAACAATATCGCCTGGACTTCAGGGCAATCCGCGACAATATAGGGCATGCAATCCCAGGTTGCTGTCAGGGATTGTATGATGAAGCAGTAATCATTAAAAGATGAGGAGGGTCTCAGCATGAAAAAATGGGCAATAATCTTTGTTTGTCTGGCAGTGGTTTCGGTTTTTTCTCAACCGGTTGAAGCCAAGAAGGATGGCAGCAAACCCGCTTGTGCAACGATACAGAGCGGTACTATTCTCGCCTCTGACGGGGCTGTCATCGAAACAGGGTATGACCAGTGGGGGTATAATTACCAGGCTCATATATTCAACGGTTATTATTGCGACGCTTATCGCGATGCCGCATGGTGTCGGACTGCAAGTTTGATAAGCTTTCCATGAAATGGAACGATGCCTGGCTGAGCAATAAGGATTGTGACGGCGACGGCCTGTTGGACCGCCACCTGGGTTATGACACCTACATCGGTTCTGGCGCATGGCTTACCAAACACTTGTCAGGCACCTATGTAAATGATGAATGCGATGAATGCGACTGGTTCTATTTTGTCAAGATGGTTGCCGTCCCGTCAGATGCCTACTGTGAAGACGGTATCTGGTACACTGCTGACGGTGATGTTATCGGTCCTGCAATCTGGGGTGAGTTCGCCATTATCCTGAAAGTTTCCAATGATCCTTGTATCGGAGATCATGGAGTCCTGTTCCGAAGCCCGGTTGGCCCAGGTCTTGGTAAGTTCTGAAATGTATACATGTTTTCCCGATATTAGGTAATTATGCCTATTGTTCAAAGCCTCCTGTCTTGTGATACAAGGTATCAAAACAGGAGGCATCAGCTATGGACTATCTACCTTTGATTGTTGCTCTGACGTTCGTAGTTTATGTGATCTTAACAGCATTGAGCATGACTCGGGGAAGAAGAAAATAGATGGACCGGGATTGAAAAAACCATACAGGGAAAAGTCCGGATAAGTATTACACCTTGAGTTCCCTGCCATAACACATCCGTAAGCAATCGGTTTCTATCTTATGTATTCCACTATCTGCCTATGAGAGGATCAATTAGATTGTTTCTGTCGCAGGCAGATTGTCCCCAACTTATCGGATAGGCAATTCAAAATCAAGCTTGTCAATTAATCCAGTAAAATCGTTATGCTTATTCTGTGTGCACCCTGATTTTATTGCCAAACTCATTTAGAAAGAAACACAGAAACTGTTGCAAAGGTCAATGTAAATCTGGTATATGAATAGACAACTTCATCAATCAAAACCATTTTGAAATCAACAAACAGGAGTAACACACAGGGGCTGGTTTGATGACATCCCCTAATGAACCAATAGTGAATAAAAGTGATTCTGCAGATCAGCCCTTATTTAACATCCTTAAACTCTTTTTGGGGAGGTTTCACATGTATACTCGCTTGAAGTATTTTGGTATTGGGATTGCAGTTTTCTTTTACTATTCAGTCGCCGCGATGGCTCTTGAAGCGGTTCAGGCTGTTTCCGTGAATGGGTTCGGAGAATATTCAAATGATGCGGGCCTGCTTATCGACTTGACGATTCCCCCGGAAGAAAGCGACTATATGGATCCAGCCTGTGTTTACTGGTACACGGAGGATGTCTATTTTATCATTGATCTGGGAGCAGTGGTGCAGATCCAGGGTGTCACGATTCAGGCAGACAATAATGACGATTACAACATAGACGTTTCCGAAAATGGAAATGACTTTGTTCCCCTGATAGTTTTCAGCAGCGACTGGGGTGAAATGGGGTTTGGTATGGAAACCGTGAGTACGGTAAAAAATGACAAGGAATATGTTCCAGAAGCAATGATGTCTCCCATCCGGGCAAGGTATCTTAAGCTTTCGGCCAGAGGTGGAGATGGCGCCTATGCAGTATCAGAGGTGTTGGTTTTCGGTGAAAAAAAGGTCTCGGGAATGACAAAGCTAACCGCACCTGCACTGACGACAGGTTCGGCAACACTCCCTGCAGAAGAACCGGTATCTGCCGTGAACCTGGATATGGAAAAGATTTTTAATGCTATTGATGCGGATCATGACGGCAAAGTGAGTTTGGATGAATATGCCGCCATATGGAAAGACAAGTTTGATGTACCTAAAAATTTTGCCTATTTTGACAAAAACGGGAGCGGCTGTATCGAGCGGGCCGAGTATCTGGGATTGGCCGAGAACCTGAAAACAAGGACGAAACACGATAATTCCCTTCCTTCGCTGAAACCTGCGAGTTCTGCGCCGTCACAATCTGCTGAACGAAGTGTTCCCCCTGCACTTCAGGGCGGCATCCGTCTGAAGCTGGACCCGGAAAAAGTCCGTAATGCTCTATCTGCCCTCAAAGAATGGTCAGCCGCGACCAATGCCATTTCAACCGGCAACCTGCGTATGGTGGATGAATATGTGGCCAGATATCATTTCGAAAACTGGTTTGACCTCAATTTTTACATGAACCAGGTCTGCATCATGGGCACGCAACTGATGGAAAATCCGGCATCAAAAGATCAGTTGTCATCCACATATGGCCAGGAGGTCGTTGAAATTCTGTGTACGACTCAGGCCTGGACGCAATTGAAAAATTGTCCCAGGTAGGGGTTCGTTTGCGGTGATCCCGGGTGGCCAGGAATGCTGCAAAAATGAATCACCTCTTCCTATAGACAGCTATTAAGGAAGGCTGTGCCGGTAAAAACTGTGCTTTGGGGGGTGTGTTTTTTGCGGCATCAGCGATGGATTATCTGCCTTTATCTATGCGGTCTTCACCGTATTGCTATGCCATTCTTCAATTACCTCTTCTGCGGCCTTAAAAGCTTCGATGCCGGCAGGTACGCCCCAATATACTGCAGGAGAACCTCCTGGATTTCAGCAACCGTACATCCATTTCGCAGCGCACCACGCACGTGTGCTTTTAATTCTGCCGGAGCCTTAAGAGCTGCCAATGTTGCAATGGCAACTCGCGTTTTGTTTGGAATGGCACTCCGCGTACAGATTTCCCCCCAGCAATTTTCTGTGATTAAATCTTGCAATGGTTTTGTGAAATCGGTAGCGGCGCCCATTGCCTTATCTACGTAGTCATCACCAAGGACCTTTCTCCTTATCGACATTCCCTTTTAATATTTTTCGCTGGTCATATTACCTGAATCCTTTGTTTGGGGATTAATTACAATTAGTTGTTTCTTTAGTATCTGTATATCACTGGGGAATGGATAATCAAATAATACCAGATGGGTTATCGAAAATTCATGGATGTAGGGATACCCCTTGTCTGGTAGCCTGTTTGCCTCTGAAACAATTTAAAGAACATCGTCAAGACAACAAAACGGCTCTCAACCTCAAACGCTGAAAGGTAAACTTAACAAAGAATAAACTTTTGGTTGCTTTTTTGAGCAGGGCAGGGATAATCACTTATCAAGTTGATTTCCGTTTGTTGTTCAAATTTTCAACCGTTTAACTATTTGTTGTGCAGATAGGGCACGTTAAAAAACCAGTACTAAGGAAAATAGGAAAACCCATATGCCGGTTATCAGAGTAGAAATGTGGGAAGGGCGGACAGTAGAGCAGAAAAAGGAGCTTGTAGAAGTACTTTCAAAAGAAACAGCCCGGATAACGGGTTGCGGTATGGAATCTATTTACGTCATTATCCAAGATGTGTCGAAAGAAAATTGGGGAGCAGGTGGCATGCTTTGTTCGGAAAAATATCCTGATTAGCAGTTCCATGAGTTATGAGCCCCGTGACATTAGATAAACAAGTGGCTCTATGGAAAAGCTGCTCCCCCGGGCCTGTAGTTAAATCGAAATTAGTTTCATACATTACAATCCGAACTAATTAGCCAGCCATGTCATATTAATTTTTTACTATTTTGATTAGTTGAAGTTTTTTGAAGTTGGAGAACTTTCCTGTGACTGAAAAACCGACCTATGAAGAACTTGAACGGCGCGTTAAAGAATTAGAGAAAGCTGCGTTTGAAAGCAAACAAGAGGAGGAGAGGCTCAAGGAGAGCAGGGCGGTTCTGGAGAACATTGTAAATGGGGTATCAATGCTCATAACCTATGTTGACTGCGAGGAACGGTATGTGTTCGTTAACAGAGCCTATGCAGACTGGTATGGAGTAAGTCGGGAAGAACTGCTGGGGGAAAGGGTTTCAGATATCTTGAGCTCTGATGCCTACGCAAGGGCGTCGGGGAATATTAAAAAAGTCCTGAGCGGGCAGCGCCTATCCTATGTAAATAAGGTCGTCGCTAAGGATGGTTCCAAACGATACGTCAGTGCAAATTATGACCCGCACTACATCGGCACGGAAATCAAAGGGTTTTTTTCAACTATAGCTGATATCACAAAACTCAAACAGGTTGAAAATGATTTGTTGGAAAACAAAAATACAACTCGAGCCCTTTTGAATATTCCGAATGCTGCAGCCTTTCTCCTTGACCGTAACGCCATATTCCTTGACTCCAATGAAACGATGGCAAAACGATTTAATACAGACATATCTGGATTAATCGGCAAATGTTTGTGGGATATTCTTCCTCCGGATGCCAACGCAATAAGGAAATCACATTTTGAAACGGTTTTGAGAGACAAGACGCAAGTGCGCTATGAAGATGAGCGTCAGGGTATGTGGAATGATTCTGTCTTCACCCCGATTCTGGACGAAAACGGGGAAGTATTGAGAGTAGCGGTATTCGGTTTTGACATTACCGAACGGAAGCGGATGGAAAAAAGACTGGTTGAGAATAATAGAACTCTTGATAAAAAAGTGACAGAGAGAACCAAAGAGTTAAAACGACTCAATGAACATCTCACCTATTCGGAAGAAAGGAGCCGGAGCAAATTTGCCTCTGATCTTCATGATACTGTGGCGCAAAGCATTGCCATGAGTATTTCAAAGATTAAAGGAATGAAAGAATCAAATTTCCTCCCTGATCTTGAAAACCTATCTGTGGTTCAGGAATACCTCGAGCGATCGATTAAAGAGATACGACTGCTGCTATATCAACTTTATCCGCCGGTTATACGAGATTTCAGCATTGATGTGGCTATTGGATTTTTAATCGAAAAAAGCAATGAAAAATTTCATGCCGACATTAACTATATCAATAACATAGATAAATTCGTTTATATGGAGGAGGCAAAAAAAATTTTCTTATACAGAGTTGTCAGTGAGCTGATTATTAATATTATCAAACACTCCAGGGCAACAAAAGCCGAAATTGAATTGTTAAGGAAAGGCAATGCCGTTTTAGCAAGGGTTGAAGATAATGGTATTGGGTTCGATTTTGCAGCTATCGATAAAGATGATTTTTATGGTTTTGGCCTTTTTAGTCTGACTGATCGGGTAAAAATTATGGGGGGCAGGGTTACAGTAGCATCGGCAAAAGGCAAGGGAACAAAGATTCAAGTATGGATACCCCTTGACGAATTCAGAACTTCCCAACAGGCGGTACCTGCCGGCAGAAACATCTGATGCAGCCTATGGGAACAATGCTGGGTTGTTCGGGCATATGTGTAGCGTCAGCATCGTCCTAACATCAATTTTAAGGCTGTTTCTAACCTTTTCTATCGCGGTCGTCATTTTCACCGGCAAATAACACTATTCGATGTTCAATGCTGGAGAGGGAGCGGGACTTTTATTCTTGTATCAGTCCTTCATATCCACTATACTTTCAATGCTGTAGTTTACGAAAATTATAAGAATTGGAAATAATAACGAGGTCAGAGTATGTCGTTAGAAGCTGTACTTAAATACTTTTCACAATACAATATGGATCACCGTGTTATGGTTTTAGAAAATTCCACAGCAACTGTTGAAGAAGCTGCTCAGGCACATGGAGCAGATCCTGATCAAATAGGCAAAACACTATCATTTAAAATAAACGAGGACCCCATCCTAATTGTTGTTGCTGGCAAGGCGACGATTGATAACAAGAAGTACAAAGGTCATTTCTTTAAAAAAGCCAAAATGCTCAATAAAGATGAAGCACTGGAGCATACTGGACATGCAATAGGTGGCGTTTGTCCATTCGGATTAAAAAAACCAATCGATGTGTTCCTGGATGTATCGTTGAAAAAGCACGCAGAAGTTATCCCAGCTGCCGGTGACCGGCATTCTTCAATCCGATTGACCATAGAAGAACTTGAAAAATATTCAAACTGCAAAGAATGGGTGGATGTGTGTAAATATTGACATCCTTATAATTGGTATGCTAAGTTTTAAACCGACATCTTGCACATTTAGCATGGTATGAATTATGTGGAAAGCTTCGCTAATTGTAAGTTTAATTTCTGTACCGCCTATGAACAATTTAAATTCTTTTATTATTGCCGGGCCAGGGCCATTCACATTAAAATAAATACCATTCTGTTTTTCCGTCCCGCTGAATTCTGTTGAGATTCCAATATTTGGTTTCACGGATAAGCGATTGTGGCGTCTGGTTACATATCCACTCCATATAGAAGTAGATAGCGCAAGAATCGCAATGAAAATCGCCACAATATCTAACCAAATGCTTCCTATACTCCATATCAAATTCCTATAGTTGTCGAACAATGGTTATGGGGTTCCTTCATAACACCCTTGGGCACTCACTCCGAGTGTTGCACCATAGCGGCGCGCGTCAAGAGAGTTGTCACTTCAACCATAATTCAAGCAACTTTTTTCAAATGCTGTTTCAAGGTATCATCCTTCTTTTTTTCAGGATTCAACCAGACACCCTGCACTGAGTTCCAGTTACGTATGTCTTTAGACCACCGATTCGGGTTGAGCGCCTTAGCCGCCTCGTACACTTCCTTTCGTCCGTCAAGGATGTATCCCTCTCGGCCATAATGACGATCGTCTGGAGAGAGGTACCGAATGGAACTATGAAGGTGCTGCGTATTATACCAGAAGACGAATTTATCTACCCAAGACTGTGAATACTCAATAGACTCAAACGGTTTGGATGGAAATCCAGGGCGATATTTCATGGTTCGAAACAGCGATTCTGAATATGGATTGTCGTTGCTGACACTGGGGCGTGAAAAGGATGCGGTTACGCCCAGGTGATAAAGAGTTGCCAACATTGTG
>JAZDGN010000034.1:0-40419 GCA_043806875.1 Pseudomonadota bacterium | reverse complement strand
GCATCCGTGAAAGGCAAACCCCTTGTCCGGTCCCAGGCGGTCCAGTTTGCCATAGTCGAGATGACTGCGGACGTCAAAATCGGCAGGACGTTTATGGAGAGGCTGTGCGTCGAGCACATGGAAGGCAATAACATTGTGGTTGAAACCTCCATGGCCAAGTACTGGACAACGGACATGGTAAACCGGATTGCCGAGAGGTGCATGGATCTCTGCGGCGAATCCGCCATCCTGGAAACAAACATTCTGGCCAGGGCAAAACGCGACGTCCGGGTCATGTCCATATTTGCAGGAACCAACGAGATCATGAAAGGCATCGCGGCAAAATTCATGGGCATGTAAAAACCCGATCTGTTTCAGGTTGATCATTCACCTGCGGGAAGCCGTCAACGGGCAGGAAGCGGTTGCCATTTTCGAGCAGTGGCACCCCCACCTGATCTGGATGGACATCCGCATGCCGGTCATGGACGGACTGAAAGCGACCCGTCTTATCAAGGCAGCCGAAGCCGGTTCGGCAGTCAAAATCGTTGCCGTCACCGCCCATGCATTGGAAGAGGAACGGCGTGAAATCCTGGCAGCGGGCTGTGATGATTTTATCCGTAAGCCCTATCGATCTGCCGATATCCTTATAGCATCTTTTTTTTGCTTATCAGGAAAGAGTTGTATATATTTATATATTATAATGGCAATAATCCGACCTTTAACAGGAGGCATCGCATCGGATGGAGATAGGTAAAATGATGTGCCGCTCGATACTTATGGGGACCGTACTGTTAAGCATGGTGTTTTTAGCAGCCTGTAACAATGATAAAATCAACGTCTATACAATTGGTGTCATCAATGATGTCCCGGTTTTAGATAATGCCCTGGCAGGTTTCAAAGAGGGCATGGCAGGGCTGGGGTACATTGAAGGAAAAAATATCCGGTATGTCTATAACGGGGCGACCACTGACATGGACAAACTCCCGGCGGCTGCTCATGCCTTGCTGGCGGCAAAACCCGATTTGATTTTTTCGATTACCACCCCTGCAACACTGGCTGTCAAACAAGCGGCCACCGGTACAGGGCTGCCACAAGTTTTCACAATTGTGACCGATCCGGTGGGCGCCGGGATCGTGGACAGCTTGCAAAACCCGGGCGGGAATATTACCGGTGTCTGCTTCGGCATTCAGGAAGCGCGTCGACTGGAGTGGCTGATAAAGATAGCCCCTGGCATCAGGAAGATCTATGTTCCGTTTAATCCAAATGATAAAAGCCCTGTTTTAGCGTTGAAGATAGTGAATAATGCAGCGACCAGACTCGGCATTGAACTGATAACGCGTGAAGTTGCTGATCCTGAAACGCTCAATGATGCTGTTTTAAACATCCCTGCCCAGGCTGATGCGGTTTTCCTCTTGCCGGACAGCCTGATGGCGACACGGTTGCCGGATATGGCAGCAACGGCCAACAAACATAAGCTGCCGACATCCGTCTCCAATATTACGACTGTTGAAACATATGGTGTGTTAACCGCTTTTGGTTTTGATCAGCATTTATCCGGCAAACAGGCGTCACGGCAGGCTGATCAGATTTTCAAGGGTGCAAGACCGGCCGACTTGCCGGTGGAAACAGCCGAGTTTTTCCTGGCCATTAATCTGAAAACTGCCAAGGCCATCGGCCTTGATATTCCGGAAGATATTTTATATCAGGCCAGGTTTATTGTCCGGTAGCATTGTATGTCATACCTATTAATCAGTCTCAAACTTAAACAGGATGATGATGAATGGAATGAAGACCGCTAAAATACCATACCCCTTAATACTTATGGTGATTTTTCTCTTAAGCATGTTTCCGGCAAGCTGCGGCAATCAGAAAACCAAAACCTATACAGTGGGTGTTATCAACGTTACACCGAGTCTGGATCCAACCCTGGAAGGCTTCAAAGCAGGCATGACAGAGCTGGGATATATTGAGGGAAAAACCATCCGCTATATCTACGACGGGCCGACCACGGACATGGGTAACCTCCCGGCAGCAGCCCGGGCCCTGACAGAGGCAAAGGCCGACTTGATTTTATCCATCACCACGCCTGCCACCAAAGCAGCTAAACAAGCGACCCGGAGCAGTCGGCTGCCGGTGGTTTTCGCAGTGGTGACCGATCCGGTGGGAGGCGATATTGTGGAGACCATACAGCACCCGGGCGGTAACATTACCGGCGTCGCTTTCGGTATTGCAGAGGCGCGGCGTCTGGAATGGCTGCTGCGAATAGCGCCCCGGATAAGGCAGATCTATGTCCCTTACAACCCAAAAGATAAAAGTCCGGTTCTGGCGTTGAAGATGGTGCGCAAGGCAGCCGAAAAACTCGGCGTCAAACTGATCACCCGTGAGGTCAATGATCCTGAAACACTCGATGACGCCGTTACGAATATCCCGGCCCAGGCCGACGCGGTCTTTCACTTGCCGGACAGTTTAATAGGGACGCGTTTATCAGATCTAACAGCCGCGGCCGGCAAACGGAATCTGCCTATATCGGCCGCTAATATTCTGGATGTTAAAAACTATAATATGTTGACCGGGTACGGATTTGATCAACATTTATGTGGGAGACAGGCAGCACGGCTGGTCGATCAGATTTTTAAAGGAACCCGGCCGATGGATCTGCCCGTGGAAACAGCCGAATTTTATCTGGCCATTAATCTGAAAATTGCCAAATCCATCGGGCTTGACATATCGGAAGAAATTCTGCGCCAGGCAGATATTATTGTCCGATAGCATTTTGATTGATTCAAAGGACTATTTATGCGGAACAGCATTCGAGCCCGGTTAACAATCGCCTTTTTGGGACTGGCAGTGGTACCTCTTTTGATTATCGGACTGATTCTCGCTTCAAAGACTTACACCGTTCAGACCATGGAGGCCATCGCACTGCAGCATGAAATGGCCGCCCATCTTTCTTCCAGGGTGCAATCCCTGATGTGGAATATAGAAAACGATCTGCAAATGCTGATTCGGATTGAAGACCTCGAGAACCTGTCGTCTATGCAGCAAGCAAGGATTTTATCCCTTTTCCATTCCCGGCAGTCAGCTATTGATGATCTGATTTTACTGGATGCGGATGGTCGTGTATTGAGTTATGATTCCAGAATAAAACTGAATCAAGACCTACCGATGGAATCGCGAGAGAATTTAAAGAAATTTGTGTTGGCAGCCTCCCAGGGTCAAACCTATTTTGGACCGGTCCACTTTCACGGTCAATCTGGCGAGCCCCTTATGATCATGGCCGTACCCATTGTTTCACTGAATACCGGAAAACTGAAAGGGGCGCTTGTGGCTGACGTCCGCTTAAAGGGAATCTGGGATCTTGTGGCCAGCATACATCCGGGACAAAAAGGTGTCAGCTTTATTGTGGATGCCGAAAAAAGGGTTGTTGCACACACCAACCCATCCGTGGTGCTCAGGGGGACCCGATTTGAACCATCTGGTTTTAATGGGATACAAAAGGGTTTAAGCGGTCAGAAATCAATACTGGTGAGCCAGACCATCCGTTTTCAAGACCAGCCGTTTCATATTTTTGTCCAGGCGCCTGTTTCCGAGGCCTTGGCCCTGGCCATACATACCATCCATATAATGGTCATCATCTTTGTCATTGCCCTCGTAACTGCCGTAGGCCTGGGTTTTCTGACAGTACGACGGATTGTCAGACCTATTGAAGATATTGCCGAAACTGCCCAGGCCATTAATGCAGGTGATTTATCACGCCGGGTGGCTGTAACATCTCATGATGAGCTGGGTGTTCTGGCCCAGGCATTCAACAAGATGACGTCCCAGCTGGAGTCCCTTATCAGTGATCTTGAAAAACGGGTAACCGACCGTACGAATGAGCTTGCAGCATCCAACAAGGAACTGGAGGCCTTTGCCTATTCGGTATCCCATGACTTGAGGGCACCGCTGCGCCATATTGACGGGTTTCTGAAAATTTTGCAGGAAACAATGGGATCAAAGCTGGATGACCAGAGCAGGCACTTTATGGTCAGGATTTCTTCGGCAGCCCAGAAAATGGGCGTACTGATCGACGACCTGCTCTCCTTCTCCCGCATGGGGCGCCATGCCATGACGTTCCGGCAGGTGGACCTGGCCCCCCTTGTGCGCGAGGTCATCCGGGATCTTGAACCCGATCTGGCCGGCAGGACCATTGAATGGCACATCAATGATCTGCCCCGGGTTGAGGGTGATGCCGCCATGCTGCGCATCGTCCTGGACAACCTGATCGCCAATGCCGTCAAATTCACCCGGACCCGGGAGCAGGCTCTGATCGAAATCGGGATGGAACCAGGTCAGGATGGTGAAATCGTGATTTATGTGCGCGACAACGGTGTAGGGTTTGACATGACCTATGCAGACAAGCTGTTTTGCGTATTCCAGCGCCTGCACCGGGCAGATGAATTCGAGGGCACCGGTATTGGCCTGGCCGATGTGCACCGCATCATCACCCGTCACGGCGGCCGTGTCTGGGCCGATGCAAAGCCGGAACAGGGGGCTGCATTTTGCTTTTCACTGCCGCAGAAGTGATGAAGATCGATCCAATACTGATTTGCCTGGGTATCAAATAAATGCTAATACGCTTACAGGTTCAAAAACGAGCTGTTTTGATATGCTCTACCGCAGCAGAAAGGAGGTACCATCAAACCCGTTAAACGAATCCTTCTGGTTGAAGATGACGCCATGGATATCGAGCTGATCCTTAAATCATTGACCGAGCATATACCGGCTGATGCGGTTTTTGTGGCCAGGGATGGTGTCGATGCCCTGGATTATCTCTACCGGCGGGGATCATTTGCACAACGTCCCGCCGACAACCCGGCAATGATCCTGCTCGATCTCAAGATGCCCCGGCTGAACGGCCTGCAGGTCTTACGGCAATTAAAAACCGATGAACAATTACAGATGATCCCGGTGGTCGCCCTGACCTCGTCACGCGAAACATCGGACCTGGAAGAATGCTACCGGCTCGGTATCAACGCCTATGTTGTCAAACCGGTTCGCTTCGCCGAATTTGCCGAAGCAGTCAAACAAATCGGTGTATTCTGGGCAAAGATCAATGAACCGCCGCCGGACACTATACCGAAAGAATGACTAACCCCCTTCATTAAAATTCATAACCTTACCGGAGGATCGTTTTATATCAATAATCTTCGAATTTAAATAAGGCTTTGTTTCATAAGTGTTTACCCGCAAACACCATCAGGTGGGAGCGGATACCCTCCAGGATGCGTTCACAGGTCATCAGGCTGCTCCGGCTGCCGGTGTCCGGCATGATAATGGCTATTTCTTCCCCACCGTACCGGCAGGCAATATCCCCTTGACGGATCATTTTTAAAATCAGATTCCCGGTCTCTCTCAAAACATGGTCCCCGGCCGGATGTCCATAGAGATCATTGATATTTTTAATATGATCCAGATCAAAAATGGCCAGGGTCAATTGCCGGCCATAGCGATCGGCTTTCTCGACTTCTGTTGACCTGTACTGCATGATCTTGAGTCCCATCCCCTGTTCCTTCAGGTCCGACGGTATACCGACGCCGTCGTCCCGTATCACGAGAAAACTCGCGTTATTCCGGGTCGAGAAATGGATGGCTATGGTTTCTGCCCCGGCATGCTTGATGGCGTTGCGGATCTCCCCGGATTTCCGGCAGAATTCGACCTCCTGCTTGCGAATGCTCTTGTGCTTCCCGAACAGCCGGAAGAGTTTACGCCCCTGAGTTAGTTTTTCACCGACACGCCGGCCGCGGTCTGGACCATGTTCCGCAGCACACCGGTGGTGTTGTTCAATTCACTCTGGATGTTCCGGGTGATGGCCGTCTTGACCTGGGAGTAGATGACCATGCCTCCGAGGACGGACACGGTTATGAACAGGGATGTATAACCGGCAAGATCTTGGCCTTGAGACCCTTGTTGGGGAAAAACGTGACATGGCGCTTCGGTGCTCTCCGTTGCGTATGGACATCGATGCCGCATCCCTGGACGGTCGCCCGGCGGAAGGTCGCACCGTGAGTCCCGGCCCGCGCCCTGGGAAACGTTCCGTCATTGGGCAGACATGTCGGTGTAACGTCTCCTGATCGCCAGAACATGATCGATACGGGCAAGGAAAACGTCAAGTATTTCGGGATCAAAGTGGCTGCCCCGGCCCTGCGTCATGATATCCAGGGAATGCTCCACCGGAAAGGCTTTTTTGTAAGGCCGATGGCTGGTCAACGCGTCGAACACGTCGGCCACGGCGCATATCCGTCCGGCAAGGGGAATGTCCGTGCCCGAAAGTCCCTGGGGGTATCCGCTTCCGTCCCATTTCTCATGATGGGAAAAGGCTATGCAGGAGCCTTTCAGAAGATAGTCCGACTTTCCGTTGTCCAGGATTTTCTTGCCGATCAGGGTGTGCGTCTTCATGGTTTCCCACTCCCCGGGGGTCAGTTTCCCCGGTTTGAGGAGGATTCCGTCCGGGATGCCGATCTTGCCGATGTCGTGCATGGGGCTGCTCGTCCGGATAAGGGCCACCTCGGTCTTATCCAGATTCATTGCCCCGGCGATCAGCTCGGAATAGCTGCTCATGCGCAGGATGTGCATGCCCGTCTCCTCGTCCTTGTATTCCGCCGCGGCCGACAGGCGGTGGATGGTCTCCCTGTGGGCATGGTCGAGCTGGCCCAGCGCATCCCGGAGTTCGAGGGTCCGCAGTTCGACCATGCCGTTCAGCTCTTCCTGAAAGGCTTTGATCTCGTCGTGGTGAGCTTTCAGCGTCAGCATGGACGCCGTGCGGACCTGCAGTTCGACCATGTCCACGGGTTTGGTGATAAAATCGTTGGCGCCGGCCCGGACCGCTTCGAGACGGTCCGCCTTGTCCGAAAGCGTGGTGACCATGATGACCGGGATGTCCCTGGTTTCCGGGTTGTTCCTGATTTTTTTCACCATGGCCAGGCCGTCCATCACGGGCATGAGGACATCGGAGAGAACCAGATCGAAGGAGCGGTCCAGAAGTTCCAGGGCGACGATACCATTTTCCGCGCCGGTTACCTCATGTCCCATGGTTCCCAGGAGTTCCTTGAGCAGAAGCACGTTCATGGGCTCGTCGTCGACAACGAGAATTTTTCCTGACTTGGACATGGCTCGGTTTCTCCTTATTACGCCGCATCCGGCGGGATGGTGATGCTTACCCGGGTTTCATCCGTCTCATCGGACGTCTCCATGGTTATGGCATACCCCATGGCGGTGGCGAGCAGCTTGGAGGAATAGGTGCCCAGGCCTGTCCCCGCCTTTTTCCCGTAGGTTTTGTACTTCTGGAAAAAATAGCCGCGGATCGGCCCCGGAACCGCTCCCCTGTTTTGAAAAGTGACCTTCACCGAATCCTTACGGTCAACCGAAATCTGAACGTTCTCACCGGCAGGGGACGCCTCGAGGGCGTTCAGGAGCAGGTTCGACAGCAGGGGGAACAGAAGGCGTTCTTCCGACCGGATCGTCAGCGTATCCCGTTCGCTGGGAACTTTTCCGTCGACAGTGACGCGGCAGTGAAGTTTTTTGGCCGATATCCAGGACCGGCCCTGTTCGACGATCCGCGTGATCACACCGAGCAGGTCGATCTGCCGGGGTATGTATTCATAGACTCCCGTCTCTATCCGGAACATGTCGATGGAGAGGTTGAGCATGTCCAGTATCCTGGCCCCGGACTGCTCCATGATCCTGACGATGTCCTTCTGGGACTGGTTGAGCGGTCCCTTCATCTCGAGGAGCTGGGGCAGGCCCATGATGGCGTTGAGGGGCTGTTTCAGGTCGTGACGCATGATACGGTCCACGTCTTCCTTGAGCCGCTCCAGCTCTTTTTTCTGGGTGATGTCCTCCTTTATGGCCACGTACTTCTTGACCACGCGGTCCAAATCCCTGACAGGGGAAATGACGACCTGTTCCCAATAGGTCGTTCCATCCTTTTTCCGGTTGCACATTTCACCCCGCCACGTCTGTCCGCCTGCAAGAACCTGCCAGAGCCGGGCGTAGAATGTTTTGTCATGGAGCCCGGATTTAAGGACCCGGGGATTTTCCCCCAGAACCTCCGTCATCCTGTAGCCGCTGGTGGTACAGAAGGACGGGTTGACATGCTCGATGTTCCCCTTGGTATCCGTGATGACGACGGACAGGGGGCTGTTTTCCACGGCCTGCCAGAGCATCCTGAGTTCCAGTTCGTTCTGCCTCAGGTCGGTGATGTCAACCCCCAGCACGGCGACGCTTGCCACGCGTCCATCCTCGATCACGGGGCAGAGCAGGTTGTCGATGTACCTGCCGTCCCTGACGTCCACGAACCGTACCTCCGAGCCGTTTAAAGCCGCCTGGGCTATCCTCTCTCCCCTGCTCCTTGCAAGCTCGGGCGGCAGGAGGTCTGCAAGCTGTTTGCCCTTGATCGCCTCCGTCGTGGTTTTGAGGCGCTCAGCCAGTGTCTTGTTGGAGAAGAGCACGGTGCCGTCCGGGGAAACGAGAAATGCCGATTCGCTGAGGGTATCGAGGAAGCCCTGGAGCAGTTTTCGCTGGCTGAGGATCTCCTGCTCGTTGGCGACCTGGGTGGTGATGTCCTCGACGATCCCCTGGTACTGGAGGATGCGCCCCTCCGCGTCCCGGACGACTATCGTCCGGTCCTTGATCGTTTTCAGGGACCCGTCCTTTGTCAGAATCCGGTAGGGGGCGTGCACGAACCGGTCCGCACCCGAGTCTTCGGCCGCGGCCACTTCCCCGGTAATCCTGTCGAGATCCTCCGGATGGATGCAGGAGGCATAGCTCACACGTCCGCTCAGGAAGTCTTCGGCCGAATATCCGAAAAGACCCTGAACGTTGTCGGATACGAACACCACCGGCCAGCCTTTTTCCCTTTTCCAGGTAAAGGCCACGGACGAACTCCTGTTGATGATCTCGAACGCTTCACGCAGCGCCTTTTCCGACTGCCTTCTCTCGGTTATGTCCGCGGCCACGCCCAGCAGGCAGTCCGGGTCGTCCTCAAAGGTTATGGGAACCTTGTGCGTCTGGAACCACCGGCTCTCCCCCGTGGCCGCGCTGAACTGAAGATCGAGGGTGAGTTTCGTCCGCCTTTTGCCAATGACGTCAAGGTCCTCTTCGTGCAGCTTGCGGAGCTGTTCCCCGGTGTGATACCGCCTCTCCGCGTAGGACAGATCCGTGGTGCCCATCATCTCATCAGGGGTGATCCCGTGCAGATCGGCCATGCACCGGTTGACGAGCAGGTAGCGTCCGCCCTGGTCCTTGACAAATATGCAGCACGGCACGACGTCGATCACGTGGCGAAGCAGGCGCTCTTTTTTTTCCAGCGTGGACTCGGCCCTTGTTCGCTCCGCGATCTCCTTTTCCAGCCGTTGGTTCGTCCTTTCCAGGTCGGCGGTGCGTTCCTGGACGCGTCTTTCGAGTTCCTCCCGGGCTGCCCGGAGTTCCTCCTGGGCCGTCCGGCGAAGGATGATCCCTGCCAGGGTGTTGCCGACACTGTTCAGGAACGCGGTTTCCACCGGGCTGCACCGGTGCCCGGTTTCGAGATACAGGCAGATCACCCCGAGGCTCCTGCCTTTGGATGCGATGGGAACCGCGTAGTGGCCGTGCGGCTCCATGTCCGCGTGGTCGACCAGGTGGCGCGGATCGTCGAATTCGGCGAACAGGAGTTCCCTGCTTTCGGCGGATTTTCCGCACAGGCAGAAACCAAAGGGAACCCTCGTGCAGCGCCTGACAATGGCATTGGGAAGATTGTGCTGTGCCTTGAGGTCAAGGATGTCCCGGTCGCCGTCTACCAGGAAGATGGCTCCCCTTGGTTGGATTTTCAGCCACGAGACCGAGAAGAGCAGCGTGAGCGTCCGGCTCAGAATGTCTTCCAGGGGAATGTCTTCCAGTGAAAGGCCAAGGAGCGAATTCAGAACCGAAACCTCCTCGAACCCGTGCCGCAGGGACTTCAGGTCGCTTCCACTCTCCGAAGGTTCTCCGCCTCCCGCCTCCATGTCTCTCCTTTCGCGATTTCCAGTGTCCATCCTGCCCAAGAGTCCTTCACCACCGGGTTTCCCTCCGCCCGGGATGCCGCGGACCGTCCGGCTTCTTTCTTCCCGGGGCCTTCCCTCGAGCGCTTCTAGCAATCACCATCAGCAGCCAATGACGAACGGTGTACTCGTGATGCATGACATACTATAGAAAAACAGGGCCAAAGGCAAGCGGGGGCTGGGTGAAATCGCTGTCGCTCATATGGAAGGCTCCCGGATCCATGGGGTTCCGGGAGCATGGGAAAACCCCCGGGGAGTCTGAAAAAATTGCTTTTAGAGAGATTTGGTTTCCACATTGATAGCAACTTGCAACTGGCATATAGTCTCCGTAATCTAAACGTCTTGTGAATTTTATATGGATTGGATACTTGATCATTTAGGTTTATTATCATTTATTTCATTTGAAGCAAAGGCAATAGTACCTATTTTACAGAAAATAAATTCCTAATCCTTTCCTACAACCATGCAATAGCAGAGTGAAAACAGTTATCCATCAAGCATATCCCGCCACATCCAAACTACCCGCCCTATGCACAGGCGGTCCCACTCTTTATCGGTCACGACTGGCAAGTACTCCGGATTCTCCGACAGCAAGACCAGAAATCCGTTTTGATCCATCTTTCGAACCCGTTTGACGACGGCATTATCTACGCCCCCATCTTCCCAGTTGCAGACGTAGATCCTACGATCGAAGAATTCCCGATCGCTGATATCGATCACAACAAAGGTGATGAATGCATATCTGAGATCTGTTGTTTCCGATAAAACTGTCGTTCCTGGTGCCAGTATCGCAGTCCAGACCTACGGAGATTTTTTAATTTTAATCCTCACCTGCATGCTATCACCACTGACGGCTGGTTTCTTGATGATGGTAGTTTCAAAACGGTCCCGGGTTTTATACTGGAAGATCTGGAAGAAATTTTCCAGTATGAGGTTCTGAAAATGCTCAAGAAAGAGGGAAAGATTAATGATGCTGTCATTGAGAATATGCTTTCATGGCACCATAGTGGTTTCCATGTCTATATCGGTGACAGAATAACGCCTTCCGATAAAACCGGTCTTGGCAACCTGGCTCGCTATATTATCCGGGCCTGCTTTTCACAGGAGAGAATGGTCTATGTTCCGGCTGAAGACTCAGCAGAGGGTGTCGCCAAAGTGGTCTACGCGTGACCTTCAGGTTACGCTTTGGACTGGTTGGCAAGGCTGGTGACACATATCCCCCGAAGATATGAGCAGACAGTCAGATACTAGGGTTGGTATTCGAACAAATCCCGTGGGATGAGAAAAAAGGCCGATATGGATGATCTTATTCCTGATGTTATGCCAAATGATCTGTCTTCCAAAGAATCCAGGCAGAACTGGGCACGCTTGATTCAGAAAATTTATGAAGTTGATCCGCTTGTGTGTCCAAAATGCCAGGGTTCTTTGAAAGTCTGTGAATGATGCGGGGTCCAACCTGTGTAGTATAGTTTCTTTTCCAATGGAACCGCAAAACGTATCAGCAATTCAATCCAGAATTTTTTCAGAATCGTTTTTCCGCTTAGGCAACAGCTCAATATCTTTTTTACAATATGGGCAAGTGGTTTCATCAAGAGATACACGCTGGTGGCAGTAGCGGCACAATCTATCGTATAGACGCCCCAGGCAGCAAATGGCGATTAATGCTGCAAGAACAAACCATAAACCGAGTGCAAACCATGCAACCGGGTTTCGATTTTTTATTTTTGCCACCATGGCACAGACTGCTCCAAACAGTAATGAGCCGTATTTACCATAGAAAATACCATAATTGTACCCGGTATATAACCATGCCACAATGGCTATTGATGCTAGGATATTGTGAATTACGATTTTTTTCCCTGATTTCAGCCCCGCTTTCATTTTTTATTCCCCACAGAATAGTCTCCAGATAGGAACAGGAACAACGCCGTCGACTGTTATGTGAACCAATCGCGATTGCTTAATGGATTTATTTTCCGATCATCCAATACCATATGCACAGCGGATGTTGCTATAGGTATAAATACCTATTTTTCTTAATATTGCTACCCGATCAAGGCCTCAGATTCACACAACAAAGATTTTCCCGTCACTTGGTTAATTTGCTCCATACAGGGGCGCGTTTTTCAAATGCGATTACGGGTGGGTTTAGCCAGCGTCACCGTCCTTCAAGGCTATGACGACAACAAAGCCTCCAAGGTTCAGCTGATGCCGGAGGGGTCTGGCAATTGAGTTCTTTACAATCTCTTTACAAAACCGTCCGTATCCAACAACAAGGCTTTACATTAGTCCTTTATTCTTTATTCCCATCCGGACATCCCGCGATTTTACCCCCATACACGCCGGCAATCTTCATTACGGTTGCCAAAAAGGGCCGTCCATTCGATCAGGCAGGAAAGATCTGCCTGTTGCCGGGCAAGGGGCTACAGAATACCGGAACCGGCTGGAACTATTTTTTTCAAAAAGTCTCAGCAGATTGTTATGTCGGAGAACAATGATGAAGATAAACCTGCACCGCAATGCCAGGACAACCCCAGCGCAACGGTCATTTATCCGTGAAAACAGATGCCAGAGCAATTCGGATCTGGCCCGAAGATTAGGGGTGAGCGCTGCCACGGTCCGGAAATGGAAAAGCCGGTGTTCGGTTTATGACCGGCCCCATGTCCCCCGGACAATAACCACAGCTCTGACACCCTCCCAGGAGCTGGTTACCGCCCTGGTGCGTCTGTGCCTCCGTCCAGGGCTGGATGACCTGTATAAAATTGTGCACGACTATATCAATCCCGGATGTTCACGCTCAGGACTTCACCGGTGCCTGCAGCGTTTTCATCTGTCCCGCCTTGAATCCCTGTCAGGCAGAGTCCCGGTAAAATCGACCGAACACCTGGGGGTCTATCTGTACTGCACGGTAATCCGCCTGCCCGGACCCGGGAAATCCTGGCGGCTGTTGCGGACAACCCTGGACCTCTCAAGCCGATGGGCCCATGTTGACCTTTACCAGCCGCACTTCCCTCCCCTAAACAGGTCCCTGGTCCATGAATTGCCGGAAAAGTTCCCGGGAAGAATCCTGGGAGTCGCAGGTCATGATCCCATTGATCTCTTGTGTCCGGAAGAGCCCGGGTGCTGCCTGGCAGCCGTCCCCCCCATGCCGCCCGGCGCCGAATGCATGACACGCGGATTGCATGTTATCAAGCTGGGGAGCCATGATCCCTGGACGATCAATATGCTGAAACAACACACAAAGGATCTTGGCAAACTCTGTGATCCGGCAGGAGAACAGATGCTTGAGGGCCTCCTCTGCAGGACCAACCAGGGAATAGAGGATTACAACACATCGATCCGTCAGGTTACCCTGCGGAAAAGAACTCCCCGGGAAGTTCTACAGCAGCGGTATTTGATCTACCCCGGCAGTTTTACGTCCAGACCGGAACAATCCCTTGGGACTGGCTCCATGGGGTGAAAAAAAGGTTCAGGACTGGTATCTTTCTTGAACCTGGCAAGCGGCAGGCGGCGGAAAAGCATCGCCTGGAAACAAATCATTTCTTAACCGAAGGAGGGTGGTACTTATGGGGCGCTAATATTGAAATGTTAAAATTTCCCATTTACTGATTGTTGAAAAAAGGAGGCTAACATGCAGATTCAGGCTAGTGGCCGGGCAGTCGGTGCCTGGCAGTCAATGACCCAGCCAAATTACAGTGCCAGGTCAGGATTTGATGTAACCCAGCTTATCGAAAAGGAGGACACTGACCTTGACGGGAAGCTGAGTCTTGAGGAGACATCCCTGTCCCAGGATATGTTCAGCAGTGCTGATGCGGACTCGGATGGACTGCTCTCGACAGATGAACTGGAGCAGATGCTTGCCCAGATGCCGCCGCCACCGTCCATGGCCGGCATGAATGAAGGTATGCTACCACCGGAAAAAATGGGGAGTACCCCTCCGGATTTTGAGAGTATTCTGGATGCGGAAGACAAAAACAAAGACGGTTTGGTCAGTGCTGATGAATCGGCCCTGCAGTCAGACATGTTCTCGTCCTTTGATACTGACGGGGACGGGATGATCAGCGCCGAGGAATATAATTCCAAGAGTCCGGATCAGACCATTGAAACTAGCCCGGAAGAATCTCTGACCCAGGGGGCGGACCTGTTCCGCACCATGGTTGTTAACGCCTATCAGCAGGCACTTCAGTCATTCTTTTCCGGGCAGACAAGTGACAACCAGATAGTGCAGAGTCTGCTCCAGGAAACGATAGTCTGATCCTGGCTGCCGGGGCAACAGGCAAATCCGTCTGACCTGCCGGTACAAACGAACCACGAAGGACCATACCCATTAAAGGGCGGTTTTCGTGGTTTCTTTGTCTTAAGCCTTGTGAATCGTCCAGCCGGAATGCCAACGCCCTTGACCCCCAACCCAGAATTCTATTGACCTACCGGCATCCCCCGGTGGGAACCCTAGGAGCGTGTAACCAAGGGAAATTATCCATGGCTTTCCAGAGTTTGGCAGGGCTTGCGGTGTTTGTTCTCATCGCCTGGGCGTTAAGTGAGAACCGGGGCAGGGTCAGGATGCGTATTGTTTTTACCGGTATCGCCATCCAGATAGGCCTGGCACTGGTCCTGCTCAAGGTACCGGTCATCCGCCAGGGGTTCGGTTCCCTGAACGGCGTGATCCTGGGGCTCCAGGAGGCAACCCGGGCCGGAACCCTTGTCACCTGCATGACCGGGGCAGTGGTGGGTCTGATATCCGGAAGCATAGGGCTTTGAAGATCAATCGTGCTGCCAAGAATTGAAAATCATCGGGGTTGACCTGACCGGAAAATTTGAGATACATTCTGCACTCAGGCTGCCGGTACTGTCTTTTGGAATGCCACCGGGCACGATTCAGCCTTCAGGTATTCCACGGCAGGCCCAGGGCAAGGGGATAAAACTGTCCGGTGAAGGTTAACCGGGCAGGCCCCTGGAGATAGATGGTCTCGCCGTTAAGCTCGATGGTAAGGGCCTGCCCTGTGACCGTGTGTACCACCGCCGAGGTTCCGGTATATCCCTTGCGATGGGCCAGGTACAGGGTCGAGGCCGCACCGGTACCGCAGGCAAAGGTTTCATCCTCCACGCCACGCTCAAAAGTCCTGAGACGGATAGAATCAAGACCGGTCACCTGGGCGAAATTAACGTTGGTGCCCTGGGGGGCAAATTCGGCATGATGACGGATCCTGCTTCCCAGACCACAGACGTCCAATCCGTTCAGGTCCTTCACAAAAACCACTGCATGGGGGACCCCGATGACAACCCGGTGCACACAGAGCGTCGTCCCGTCCATGTCTATCCGAACGTCAAGGATGGCGTTTTCCGGATTTGGAAGCTGAACCCGGACATCCCCTTCACAGGGGCCCTTTTCCAGGACCGTTACCCGGATCCTGCCGGCCAGGGTGCCGAAAGTGTGCTCAGGCGGTGCTATTTTCAGGGCATGGGCCAGCCAGGCCGTGCACCGTGCAGCATTGCCGCACATCTCTCCCTGGCTGCCGTCCCGGTTGAAGAAATGCCAGATGTAGGACAGGTCGGTGTCAGCAGGAGGAGCATCCAGGAAAACAACGCCATCCCCATGGATGCCGAAACCTCTGCGGCAGAGTTTTTCGGACCAGTATCCCATCAGGGAGATATCCAGGTTCAGGCTGCGGTTGTCGATGAGGATGAAATCGTTCCCGCAGCCGTGCATCTTGTAAAACGCAACTGTCTCCATGACAAGGGTCATCTGGTCTTTCTCCCTGCTCTTGATAAGTTTCCCGGCATGCTGTTCAATGGAATCGGCCGGGAAACGTGAAGCAACTTATCACTGAACGCTCCCGCGATACGGCAAAGGCCATTTCCAGGAACTCCCATTGTCAGATGAACGGAACCAGTTCCATGAGATCCGCGATCACGGCAAAAGCCCGGAAAGCCTGCAGGAAGTCCTGGGCCCTGTACGTCAGGGTATCCCCGCTGACCCGCTCCGTTCCGGGCAGGCGCAGGGCCCGGTCGATGCCGGATGCCGTGGTGAGGCGTACTTCCATCACCACTTCTCCCTGCATGACAAGGGGTGCGGGCCTGTCCGGCCGGGACAGGGCCCGGTGAACCGCGCTGTAGATCATCTCCCGGCACCGCACCGGATGGCGGCAGATACCGGCGTAGGCACCGATGGACTCTTTGACCGGAGCGGTCTCGATCCCCGGAATCAGGGCGGCAGCTTCCCGGCACGCTGTTCCGTCACCGGAAATCATGACCACCGGCACACCGAAATACCCGGCCACCAGTGCGTTGAGGCCGATCTCTCCGACCCCGAGGCCGTTGAACTTAAGCCCAGCCACCCGGCCGTGAAAAATGTGGGCAATGGCTGCGTCGGCAATTCCCGCCATGCCGTGGTACCCCACAAAGCATACTGCGTCAATGCCCCGGTCAACCCCGTCCATCATGGCAAGGGGACGGGGCGACCCCATGATGAGCAGGGCCCGCTCGTCCAGATCTTCGGGAAAGAGGTTGAGCCCCACGTTATGGGCGTCGGTGACCAGCACCTCCGAAGCGCCGGCATCAAACGCCCCCCGGATTGCCGAATTCACCTCCTGGGTCATGAAGTGCCTGGCCCTTGCGTACTCCCTTTCCTGAACACCGGAGTGCTCCCGGCGCACAACAGAGCCGACACCTTCGATATCGGCCGAAATCAATAGTTTCATATCACTCGTTCCAGTTATGGGTTAATCGTTACTGTCAGTTGTTTCATTTAGCCCCGGGGCAATCCGTCCTGGATCGATCCGATCCCCGGTAAGTGATAGTCCTGGAATGCGGCTTCGGCGTCATCCATACCGGTGGCATTCCACCCAGTGATCCGGTGCCATGTCGGCCCGGGCCGGGGCGACCTGTTTGCAGATATCCATCACTGCCGGACACCGGGGATGGAACCGGCATCCTTCTGGCAGATGCAGCGGACTCGGCACATCCCCTCCCAGGACGGCCAGTTCCTGACGCTGGGTGGGGTCCGGCCTTGGCACCGACGCGATCAGGGCCCGGGTGTAGGGATGACACGGCGATGCAAAAAAACGTTCCGTGGGAGCCGATTCCACGATGCGTCCCAGGTACATGACCGCGACCCGGTTGCTGATGTGCCGCACCACGGCCAGGTCGTGGGAGATGAACAGGTAGGCGTAGCGGTATTTTTTCTGCAGGTCCCGGATAAGGCTCAAAATCTGGGCCTGGACTGACACATCCAGGGCCGAGGTCGGTTCATCCAGGACAACGAATTCCGGGCCGGTGATAAGGGCCCGGGCCACGCCGATGCGCTGGCGCTGGCCTCCGGAAAACTCATGGGGGTACCGGTACAGGTGCTCCGGCCCCAGGCCCACGTCCCGAAGCGCTGTCAACACCCGGCCGGTAAGGGCTTCCCCCTTGATTCCCTGCTGAATGGCCAGGGGATATCCCACGATTTTTCTGACGGTCATCCGGGGGTCCAGGGACGACTGGGGGTCCTGGAAAACAACCTGGAGTTTTCCCCGTATGTTCCGGAACCGGGTCCCGGTCATGGACAGGATGTCCTGACCCTTGAACAGCACCCGGCCCGACGTTGCCGCCACCAGCCTGAGGATGCAATTGCCCACCGTGGATTTGCCGCTGCCCGACTCCCCGACAAGCCCCAGGGTCTCTCCCGCACTAACGGACAGGGAAACCCTGTCCACGGCGGTCAGATGGGTTGAACTGCGCCCGAAAAATCCCTTGCCCGCCGGGAACTCCTTGACAAGATCCTGTGTTTCAATGACCGGGACCACGGGTTACCTCCCTTTCCCGGCCGGCATGGGCATGACAGGCCACCGGATGGCCCGGCGCCCATGGAACAAGATCCGGGGCCTGCCGGTCGCAGCCATCCACCCGGACCGGACACCGTGGGTGAAACCGGCATCCCGATGGCGGATTGATGAGGGTGGGAACGGTTCCCGGAATGGCGTTCAATCCTCCCCTGCCGTCCAGATCGGGGATGGCCGCGATGAGGCCCCGGGTATACGGGTGTATGGGGCCGGCGAACAGGTCCCGCACAGGGGCGGCCTCCACAATCCGGCCGGCGTACATCACCGCGACCCGGTCGCACACCTGGGCCACCACCCCCATGTCATGGGTGATCATGAGCACCGAGATGCCTTGCTCCCGGCCCAGGGCGGTGAGGATGGCCAGAACCTGTCCCTGGACCGTCACGTCCAGGGCCGTAGTGGGTTCGTCCGCAATGAGCAGCTGCGGGCCGCAGACCAGCGCCATGGCGATCATCACCCGCTGCCGCATGCCGCCGGACAACTGGTGGGGATACTTGTCCAGCACGGTTTGGGCATCCGGCATCTGCACCTTCCGGAGCATGGTAACGCACAGGGCGTCGGCTTCCCGGCGCCGGAGCCGCCGGTGTATCCGGACCACCTCCCGCATCTGGTTGCCGATGGTGAAAACCGGGTTCAGGCTGCTCATGGGCTCCTGGAAGATCATGGAAATTTCATTGCCCCGGATCTGGCGCATCCGCCGTTGCGATACCGTCAGCAGGTCCTCGCCCTTGAATAGGATGGACCCGCCGTCAATGCTTCCCGGAGGCTGGGGGATAAGGCCCAGGATGGCCCTGGCGGTCACGGATTTACCGCACCCGCTCTCTCCGACCAGCCCGAGGATCTCGCCCTGCCCCAGTTGAAGGGATACCTGGTCCAGCACACTGGACGTGCCCTGGTAGTTGGTGAACGACACGCTGAGGTTGTTGATGGAAAGCAAAGCCATACCGGTCACCGCCGTATCCTGGGATCCATGATGTCCCTTAAGGCGTCGCCCAGGATATTGAACCCGATGACCGTCACCAGGATGAACAGCCCGGGAAAGGTTGCGTACCACCATTGATCCATGAGAAATTTCCTGCCCACGCTGATCATGGCCCCCCACTCGGGGATGGGAGGCTGGGCACCCAGGCCGATGAAACTCAGGGAAGCGGCGATGAGGATGGTGTCCCCCAGGGTCAGGGTAGCCAGAACGATCACCGAATTCATGCAGTTGGGAAGGATATGGTTGAGAATGATCCAATTGCTGCCGGCCCCGGAGACCCGGGCAGCGGCAACAAACTGCATCTCCTTTACGGACAGGGCATCCCCCCGGACAAGCCGGGCGAACTTGGGGATCAGGACCACGGCCACAGCCATGATGGCGTTGTTGAGGCTGGGCCCCATGGCGGCTGCCAGGGCCATGGCCAGCACCAGGGAAGGAAAGGACAGGATGACATCCATGACCCGCATGATGCCGTTGTCGATGGCTCCGCCATGATACCCGGCCACAGCGCCGATGACCGACCCGATGCCGCCGGAAATCAGGATCACCACGAACCCGATCCTGAGGGAGATACGGGCCCCATGGATAACCCTGCTGAAAATGTCCCTGCCCATTTCATCCGTACCGAACCAGTGGGACGCGCCTGGCGGCTGGAGGCGTTCACCCAGGCTGATACGGATGGGGTCATAGGGGGCCAGGAGATCGGCTCCCAGGGCCATGACGGCCATGGCCGCCAGGATCACTATCCCGGCCATGGCAATGGGGTTGCCCCGGAGCAGACTGAGGGTCAGCGAGATCTCCCGCCACCGTGAACCGGTTGTTGACACTCCTGTCATGAAACCTGCCTCAATAGGTGATTCTGGGGTTCAGAAAAGCGTAAAGCACATCAACACACAGGTTGATGGAAACATAGACCAGGGCAACCACCAGGGTGAACCCCATGATGGCTGGAAAATCAAGATAGTTGACCGAATCCACAACATATTTTCCCATGCCGGGCCAGCCGAAAATCGTCTCCGTGAGGATGGCGCCCCCCAGCAGTTCCCCAAAGGAGAGGCCGGTAATGGTCACCGTGGGGATCAGGGAGTTCTTGAAGGCATGCTTGAGAACGATCATCCATTCCGACACCCCGCTGGCCCGTGCCGTAACGATGTAATCCTGACCCAGGGCCTCGATCATGGACGAACGGACGATGCGGGTCATGATGGCCAGGTAGACATAGGAAAGGCAGAAAGCCGGCAGAAGAATATGGGACAGGGCATTGAAAAATTTATCGACCCGCCCCTCCAGGAGCGTATCCACCAGATAAAGCCCGGTGGTGTAGAGGGGCGGGGAAAAATCGATATCCAGGCGGCCGGAACCCGGCAGCCAGCCCAGGTTCCGGTAAAAGACAAGAAGGAGCATGAGACCCAGCCAGAACACCGGCATGGACACCCCGAACACGGAGAAGACGCGGGTCAGGTGGTCGGCCATCCGGTTCCGGCGGACCGCTGACAGGATTCCCAGGGGAATGCCCGCGGCCAGGCAGATCATGACACTGGCCAGGGTCAGCTCCAGGGTGGCCGGGAAAAAATCGCCCAGGTCCCGGGTCACCGGCCGGTGGTTCCGGATGGAAACGCCCAGGTCGCCCTTTACCAGGCCGGCGGTAAACCGGAGGTACTGCACCGCCAGGGGTTTGTCGAGACCATGCTGTTTTCGGATGGTCTCGATGGCCTGGCGGCTGGCCTTGGGCCCGGCGATCATCTTGGCCGGATCCCCGGGGATGGCATGGGATATGACAAAGACCATGACCGTGACCCCGAACAGCACCGGCAGCATGTACATCAGACGTCTCAGAATGTAGGTGGCTATCCTCATTTCCCTTCCCGGACCGTCAGTCCTTCCAGATGCTCTCGAAGTTGTACATGGACTCCAGCATGGGGTTGAACACATACCCTTTCACGTTTTTCCGCAGGGGCACGATGGTCTGGACCTGGTACAGGAAGATGTAAGGCGCATCCTGCATGATGATCTCCTGGGCCTTGTCGTACAGGGCAGTCCTCTCACCCTGGCCGCTGATCGTCGCTGCCTTGCGGATCAGGTCGTCCACCTGGGGGTTTTTGTAGAAACTGCGGTTTCCGGGCAGTCCCCAGAGCTTGGAGTCGAACCAGAAATTCATGAACATGTAGGGGTCGGCGAAATCCGGGCTCCAGGCGCCCAGGCACAGCTCGAAATCCCCCTTGTCGACCCGGTCCCTCAGGGTCGGGTTGGCCATCAGCTCCAGCTTCAGGGTAACGCCGATGTCTGCGAAATTACTCTGCAGGATCGTGGCTATCTGTTCCCAGGAAGACCGGCGGTCGGAGTAGATCAACGTCAGGGTCAGGCCTTTGCCGGCCCCGGCTTTTTCCAGCAGGCCCTTGGCCCTGGCCACGTCCCGGGTGTGCTGGACAAGGTCCTGTTTGTGTCCCCACATGCCCTTGGGCACAGGGCCCCGCATCTGGACGCCGTTGCCCTGGAGCACATAATCGATGATCCCCTTGTAATCCACGGCATAGCACAGGGCCTGGCGGAGGTCGGCGTTGTCCAGGGGCGCCTTCTGGTTGTTGATGTACACGTATTCAACCAGCTGGGACGGGTATCGGTTGACCTGGACGTCCGCATTTTTTTCAAGGGCCGGGATCTGGTCGATGAGGATGTTCTCGGCGATATCGATGTCCCCGCGCTCCAGGGCCATGCGCCTGTCCGCCGATTCGGACATGAACCTGATCACCACGGTTTTCAGTTTCGGTGCGCCGCCCCAGTAATCCGGCCGGGATTTCAATACCGCACGCTGTCCCCGGGTCCATTCAACGAGTTTAAACGGGCCGGACCCCATGGTATTTTCGGCCAGCCACGCCTGGGCCAGATCCCCATCCTTTTCATGGGCCATGACAGCCGGGTTGATGATGGAACCCGCATCGGTGGCCAGGGTCTGGAGGAAGGGGCCATAGGCGTTTTTCAGGGTTATCTCCAGGGTGTAAGGCTCAACAACCCGCATGGACGCTATGGCGCTGATATTGTCCGCAGGACCCTTTCCGATCTTCAGGGTCCTGTCAAGGGAGAACTTCACGGCAGCGGCATCCAGGGCAGAGCCGTCCTCGAACCGGATGCCCTTGCGGATCATGAAGGTCCACACGGTTCCGTCACCGGACACGCTCCAGGATTCGGCGGCCTGGGGCTCGACCTCGGTGGACCCCTTGCCGTCAATCACCTTGTATTTTACCAGGCGGTCGTAACACGGGTAGATCTGGCGCCAGTCATAGTTATCACTGGACACCCCGGAATCCAGGGTGTGGATGTCCGACGACACCCCCACAACCAATGTGTCCTGGCCTGCGGCGCCGGCCATGGGCGCCCATAACAGATGCAGGCAGACAACAGCGTAAAACAGCCTTACCAATCCCTTCATGACGTTTCTCCTTGTTTATCGGTGTATGGATAACCGCGGGGCAATACCCCACAATCGATCTTGCGTACCCTTTTGGTCGGACCGGGACACCCGTCTCCGTGCCAGAACCCGGATCCGGGAAGGCCGGACCGCACCGCCGCCGGCCATGCCCTGCCGGCAAAATCAGCCGCGGTGAGGAAAATAGGAGGCACGGCTCTCCGTGTCCTGGATGATGGTGAATATCCGTTCAAAGGTGAACCGGATATGGGCGATCATCCGTTCCCTGGCCTCGTTTGCATCCCGGTTTTCGATGGCATCCACGATCTTGATATGCTGGGGTGGCGACAGCATGTGGCGGACAAAATCCTTCTGGGTGTAGTAGCCGCCGAACAGGAATATGTAGACCTGGGACCGCCAGAACAGGTGGCCGGAATAACGCTGGAAATAACTGTTCCTGCTGATGCGGGCAATGGTTTCGTGAAACCGCTGATTCAGCATGGAATAATCGTATTTTTCTCCGGATCTTCCGGTGTCGGCTTCCTTGTCCACAATGGATCTCAGATCCGCCACATCCCCGGCGTTCGCCTGCCGGGCAGCCGCAAAAGCGGCATTGCCTTCGATGCACTCCCGGGCAAAAAAAACCTGTTTGGCGTCCTCGGCACTGGCTATGGGGATAAAGCACCCTTTTTTCCTGCGTTTTTCCAGAAAACCGCTGGCAACCAGCTGTCCCAGGGCATGCCTCACCGGCGTCCGGCTTTTCAGGCCGAACCGCTCGGACAGCTCAGTTTCCAGAAGCACATCCCCAGGCCGAAACCGATTTTCCTGGATCAGTTTTACAATGGATTTGTACGCAAACTCTTCAAGATTCTGCTCTGCTGCCATGACCCTGCCCTGTCAGTTTAAGCCTGTCCGGTGCAATTTAAGTCGTCGTCCATCCGTTGAATTAACAAACACATTGATGTGCACATTAAACAGACCAACAATTCATCTGTCAATCGAAAAATCTGATTTTGAAATCTTTTACGTACCACGAGTTTTTCGGGAAGATTTTTGAATCTACCATGAAAGTAGTCAACGAACTTCGGTAACGCTCTGGTTCAGTGAGAATTGGGCATACAGGGTGCCTGGCGAATAGGTTCCGTTCTGGTACAGTCCGTCGACCCTGGTCCCGGTGGAGGTGCCTCCCTGGTAGATTTTCAAATTGCTGCCCGTTGTCAGCTCGCTTGAGGAAAAGACCACGGACTGGAAGGTTTTTGTGGGTGCAAATGTGAACAGTCCTTTCCCATCACTGGTTTCCAGGTGAATAAGGCGGCCGGCCGGCTGCGTTGAACTGAAATTGACCATTACCGATGGCTGACTGGACATCGGGCTGGGCGCCTGGGCCATTCCCCGGCTGCCGGCAGCCAGGAGAAAACCTCCGCTCATACTGAACGAGGCATCGTAATCCAGGGCGCCGTTGGCGTTGTCCGTGGGGCCGTTGACAAGGACGATGCCTCCGCTCATGGTAATTGATCCGTTGACATCGATACCGTCTCCGGCAGCTTCGACAAAGCAGTATCCACCCGAGATGCTCAGAAAATAGTTCCCAGACGGGGTAAATGTATTAAGGCCCGGGCGGGGAAGGACTGATGATCCGTCGTTGCCGCCGGCCACATTGATGCCGTCATCACTTGAGACAATATGCAGTGTTCCGCCGCTGACTGTAATGGCGGCACTTTCGATTCCTTCATAAGAGCGATCGATGGTGATATCAGACCCGCTGATCTCGATGCTTGTATCGGCGTGGATCCCGTCATCCCCGGAACGGATGGCAATGGACCCGTCATTGATAAGGATGGTTCCGTTGGAATGGAGAGCGTCGTCCGAGGAATCAACGGTAATGACACCGCCGCTGACCGTGAGTCCTGTTCCGGCCTTGATACCCTTTGCCGAGTCATCACCGCTGATGGCGGTGTTGCTGCCTCCGCCCGAGGACAGCGTGAGTTCCCCGCCGGAAATAAAGGCATCGGTTTCTGCCTGGATTGCGTCATTGCCGGAAGTAATGGCCAAAATGCCTCCTGTGACGCTGACATACCCTTTTGCAGTATCGGCGTCGTTGGTGGATTTGATGCCGTCTCCCCGGGCGTCCACGGTGACACTCCCGCCGCGGATAACCACGTTGTCTTTTCCCACAATACCGTCATCCACTGAAATCACAGTGATTGTCCCGTTTTGAACACTCAGGCTGTCCTTACTCTTGATACCGTCATTGTAAAGAGCATTCACCCACAGGGTGCCGGTTCCCTGGAAGATGAGATCCGCCTTGCTGAAAATGGCAGCATCCGGTTCGTCCTCTTCCGAATCCTCATACACATAGGTGTCACTGTCCGTGATGATGTTTTCACTCAAGTCGCCGAGTTCCAGGGTGACGGTCCGTGCCTTGACGACATTGATGGGAGAACTGTTGGAACATGTGATGTGGGCTCCATCCAATACCAGCTTTACGTCGGCCTCATTGCCTGCATCGACGCGGATCTGGCCGTCTGAAAGGGTTCCGGTAATGCGGTATGTGCCTGAAGACGTGATGGTTATAATGGCGCCGTCGGCCAAAGCGCCGCTTCCTGAAATGTCAACCCGGGTGCCGTTGAGTGCAATGCCGGTAATGCCGGTCGCATCCTCCTGTGTGTCTCCGGTTTCCTGGTCAATAACATCAGAGGTCTCCTCTTCCTGGGAAGAGGAATCGTCATCGGTTTCCCCCTGGTCCTGGGTGCCTCCTGTCCCTGTGTCCGCAACGGTCTGGTCCCCCCCGGATGCGTCACTGGTCGTTGATGACGAACCCGATCCTGAATTACATCCCATGGCAAGGATCATCATTGCCACCAACACTGCCGTAAAAACCGTCATTTTTTTGTCCATTTCAACTCCTGTTTTGATTTTGGTAAAACCTTATCTGGTTCAGCGGATGTCATCAGCCTGCGGGCTGGTAATGAATAATAACTTTGTGCAATACCGGTTCCGCGATGGTGTTCAGCACAACCCATTAGATCCGCCCCGAACAGTATCCATGCACTGCATGGCAGGAATCCTGCCAAGAGCTGCGCCATCCTGTGACTGAAACACTGCGGCCATTCCTGCCGCATATTTGGAGAACCTTCCCTGCTGCAGATTGAAGCAGCGGATCAGGTCCAGCATCCACATGGGAACCCGGGAGCAGCAGCACTTGAGCTCAAGGATAACAGAGGCATTTTCATCAAAGATGGATGCGTTATCGTAGTTGACCATTGCATCGTCATCGGGTATCACGCTATACGTGTCCCTGGCCTGGAACATGAGATTACGGTCAAAGGTAACCCTGGCATAATCATCGACTTCGGAAATATAAGCTTTTCTCCAGTACCGGGTCAGTACTTTGGGTGCCGCATCATAGGCCAGGGCAAGGCTTTCAAAAAGTTCCAGGCAATCCTTGCCTGTGCATGTATCGTGGTTCAAGGGCACGCCGGCAGATCCAAACACCATGGGCCAGCCTTCATCCCGGACCTGTCCCCTGTATTTTTTAACGATCCGGTTTCTCTTCTCCTTGACTTCAAAAAAGCACGGGAGCCCGGATGGTGTCCCATAGGAACGGATTCGCATGTTGAACCTGTTCTCCGCACGGTGAAGCCGGCGCTTGAGAAACGTGTACGACGGAGAATCAAAATACAGGCTTACCACCTGGTAATACATGTCCGGGCTCTCCTGTGAATACCGGTCGAGCCTGCAATAGGCAGACACAAACTGTGAAACAGATTCCACCAGGGAGAGGGGTATCTGATATTTCAGTTCATACCGTGTCAACAGCGATGGAATCTCAGTTTGTCCATGCTTTACCACAGGTCCGCACCTCCTGATTTGCATAAAAGATTCCGGGGAACCTCTGATGATACCCTGCCCAGGACGTCCATCATGCCGATATAGGCCGTATAGACAGACCGGGCCATCTCAATCAGTCTGGCCCGGCTTTCGAGTTCCTCTTTTTTCAGGTACAGCAGAACATCCGGGTCTTCTGTTTCCATCTGCTGAAGCATTGTCTCGGACGCGGTGTCTTTCTGGTTGCGGCACATATCTTCAAAGCGTTCATAACTGTCCAGCTGCTTCAAGAGTTCATCCATGGCCTGATACTTCCTGTCCTGTTCCTCATGTCTTACAAGATCCCGGTTGGTCCTCTCGACCCTGGCCTGGATTCTCTTTTTTATTTCAAAATCCTTCCCTGAATCGAAAAACGGAAGGGGGATGCCCAACTCAATGGAAAAGGATTCATCCGCACTGTTGTTTTTGCTTCTTTCCCAGGAGGTTTGGATAAAGCTCAGCCAGGAACGCGATTTTTCTTTCTGGAATTCGATGTCGGCCAGTCCGGCTTGAATTTCAGCTCTCCGGGTAAATATGTTGTCCGGTGCGCACTCTGGCAGACAATCCTCCATGATCTGCCGGATCCGTTTCATGGAGACCAGAGATGCGGTATCAAAACAATTCCTGGTATCCCTGTTCAGATTGGAGAGCACCCGGTTTTCAAGAAAGAAAAGTGTTTCTTCAAGGAAAGCTGTCTCAATCTCCATTTCCCTTTTCTGATTGTGGGCCTCCAGGTATTTTTTTGTATCAAACGCGGCACTTCCCATGATTTCTTCCAGGTATGTGAGCCGGTCCCGGTATACGGCCAGCAACTGTTTTTTCACTGTCAGAAGCTCACCGAACCAGATGCCGTCAATCAGGGTGGCGTACCGGTCAAGCAGTATCCTTCGAAACACCATTTCCCGGCGTGTCCGGTACAGGTCCATGGATGTCTGGTACCCCCGGCGCTCCAGGACGCGTTCCTTGATTCCCCTGGGCTCAACCCGGAGGCTGAACGTTTGTTTGTCCTGGGAGAGTTTGTCCTGGGAAAACCTAAATTCCATTTCCTTGAAAAGAGAATCGGCCGGTCCCAGGGAACCTGCTTCGCTCAGCAGGGCTCCTTCGGATGCAAGTTGTTCATCGTGTACAGTATTTGCCAGGTAATCATCCATTACTGAATCTGCGGCAAAACAAAGGCAAGTCCCGGCCAGCCAGAAGAGAAGACCGGCAACCGAACTGCAGGTCTGCCTTGATGACATCATCTTTTTCATGTTATTTCTTATCTCATGTTCTCCGGCGTTGCGCGTGGAATGCATCTGTGTCATTCCATCCCGTAGGCGCTGAGCATTAGATTCCCGATCCAGGTGACGAGCTCAGGGGCAGCGGGCCGCTCCACCGTGACCATTACCTTTTCACCAAGCAGAAGGCTGTTGTCAGGCTCGATCTTTATCTGTACTTCCCGGCCCCAGACAGGAAATACGGGCCGGACCCGGAGTCTTTCGGGAAACTCCACAATCCTGGCGCCAACCCCGACCACCTCTCCCGGGGCAAGAGTGTCCGGTGAGGTAATGGATTGTACCCAGACGGCCTGGCCTAACGCCACCCTGTTATAAACATCTTCGGGTATGTATCCGCTCACGTATGAGGGTGATCTGGGGTGGAGGCTCAGGATGGGTTCAAACGGGGTAACCTTCTCTCCAGTTCTGAAATGGACCGACCCGATGATAGCTTCAAAATCCGAGAAGATATGGAGTTTTTCCTTCTCGGTGTTCAGCATGGCCAGTTCGTTCTCCAGGCTCTGGATGTGAACCGTCAGGGGGGTCCCGATAGCCTCCAGGGTTTCCTTGAGATTGCCGATCTTGAGATCAATGCCTCCCATGGCGAGTTCATTTTCCTTTTCCAGGGCCTCCAGTTCCAGTGTGCTGAGGCTTCCGACCCGGCCTGAAGACCTTGATTTCACGTTCAGACTTTCAAGATTTTCGGCCAGGGCACGGTTTAAGGCCTGGCGGGATCGAACCTGTTTTATTCTGTAGGAGATCTCACTGGCCTTGCTTGTTCTTTCCGCCATCAGTCCCTTGATCTGGGAGTTGATTTCAATTTCCTTCATCCTGTGTTCCATTTTTATTTGGATGATCTGGTGGGTAATCTCGTTTATCCGTAAAATCAGCTCAGGACGGCAAAGTTCCACCAGTAACTGTCCTTTGGTCACCGCCTGTCCGGGAACGACAAGGATACAGGCTATCTCTACCGGTTTTTCAGTGTTGACGACAATTTCCCTGTTCTCGGAAATCCCTTTGAACCGGGTGGTTTCCCTGGGGCTGCTTATCGTGAAATAGACCAGGGTGACACATGACAATATCCAGACCACGTATAATATGGGTTTCTGTTTCATGGACATTTTTTCCTTGTTTGAGAACCATCCTATAAATCAATGGTGGTTTCCTGAAGCATCATGCTGACGCCCTGGATGGAGCTTATCTGTTTCAGTTCTGCAATCAGGTTCGATTTTTCCTGGCCTTTTTTCAGTTTTACATGATAGGCATAGTCGATGCGTTGTCCCTGGGCCATTTCCCGGAGGGTGATCAGGGCAAAAACACTGCAGTACCGTTTGATGATGGTTTCCATTTCCGACGATGAGACCTGTCCAAGATCAATATTGAACCGAAGAATTCCATCAAAGAAGCGCGCTTCTCCAAAAGGTGACCAATACAGGATAAATGCCGCAACGCAGAAGCCGACACTGCCGAAAACAGCGATGGCGAAACCCCTTACCCCGCAGGCAATCCCGGATGCCAGTGCTGCAAACATGAATATAATATCCTTGGGGTCCTTGAGACTGGTTCTGAACCGGATAATGGCCAGAGCTCCCATCATTCCCAGGCCGCTCGCCAGGCTGTCACCGATAGCCTGCATCACTGTTGACGCTACGATGGCACTCAGGATCAGGGCCTGGATATAATTTTTTGAATAGGACAACCCCCTGAATGTCCTGTCGTAGGTGACCGCGATAAGTGTCGACAGGATAAATGAAAGAAGAATCGAGCAAAAAACCGGAAAAATATCGGGTTGCCTGAGCATCCATTGAATATTTTGCATGTTGCAAACCCCCAGGTTGAAAAATGCCGGCGGGAGCGGTTCCAGGGTCAACAGATAATCGACAGTTGCAGAAAGACCTGTTCAGTCCGGAGCCGTTTTTGTCATCACCGGTGTCAGCCCATCAATGGTCTGAGCCCGTTATTTTGTTCGGTACCAGCCCCAGAAGTCCGGCTGGTCCTTCCTGGCGGCAGTCGGGCACAGGCGGTTTGCCGCCAGGAATGTCATAAAACCCGAGCTGCCTTGCGGTGTTGTGGTCGAACAGGGCAGCAAGTTTCAGGCGGGACGCCAGATTCTCCAGGAAGATACTGTTTTCGAGCTGCTGCACCCGGGCAGCCAGATCAAGAATCCCCTTGATTTCAAACGACGTTTCGGTCATGGCCTGGTCCAGTTTCAGACAGGCCATGTCAAGTTCGGATTTGACACCCAGCAGTTTTTCCCTGAGACGGAAATCCTCTGTCCGGATCTGCCTGAGTTTTTCCGGGTCTATTCCGAGACTTTCTGCCATTTCAGGGTTGCGCCAGATACCCATAATGTTCTTGGGAGGGTGATGTGCTTTCAGGTCGCTGACAGGGGCAGGGGCAGGAGATGGTTCCGAAGCTACGGCAGGGAGGGTGCCGACGGCTGCAACGATCAGAAGCACGCCCGTGCCCCGGGCAATCGTTTTGATGAATCGTGATGTCATGTTATCTCTCCTTTTCTGGGTATTAACAGGTTTTTCCAATCATTTTTTCAGGTAGTTTGAACCGGTGCGCCGATGATTGGCTATGGTTGGAGGATACCCGGCATTTGTAAGGATTTTTTGTTGAAAATCTCGGAAATTGTAAAGGGTTTGTAAAGTGGATTGCTCTGTCCGTCTTAATAGGCTAAATAACAGAGCATGACTTTTTACAGAGGCCCCATGACAGCACAGTGCCCGGTACCGGAAACCACAAAGATCATCATCATCGACGATGACAGGAAACTGTGCCGTCTGATCGGCGACTACCTGGCCTCCATGGGTTATATTGTAGATGCGGCCCACGACGGGCTCAGCGGTCTGGACATGATCAGGCAGGCCGATTACCAGGCTGTCATCCTTGATGTCATGATGCCGGGCATGGATGGGTTTGAAGTACTGAAGCAGCTGCACAGTTTTTCCGACATACCGGTTCTGATGCTCACGGCCCGGGGAGAGGAGACTGACCGCATTGTGGGCCTGGAGCTGGGGGCTGATGACTATCTCCCCAAAACATTTTCTCCCAGGGAACTTCTGGCCCGGCTCCGGGCCGTCACCCGGCGCTTTCAAAAATCAGCAGCCAATGAACAGCGCATGGAACCCGGGGATATCCTTGTCCATGGGGATCTTGCAATTGACAGACGGTCCCGTTCAGTCCGGCTGGGCAATGGGCTGCTCACTCTGACACCGGTGGAATACGACCTTCTGGTATGTCTTGCAGACGCTGCGGGAAGGGTTCTGACGCGGGATCATCTCCTGGATGCCGTTGCAGGAAGAGACTATGATGTGTTTGACAGGTCAGTGGATGTTCATATTTCATCCCTGAGAAAAAAACTCAGTGATGACCCGAAACAGCCGACCTTTATCAAGACTGTCCGGAGTGTCGGGTATATGTTCTGTCCTCCGGGTGAAGAGACAGCATGAGACCGCCATCGTCCCTGTTCCTTAAAATACTGTCCTGGTTTTTTCTGAATATTGTGATTGTGTCGGCTGCTCTGGCCCTGTTTTTTTCTTTTCAGCCCCAGGTGAACCTTCGCGCTGTGTTCGGCCATAAGGGAATAGACCGTCTGAGGATTGCAGGCATGCTCATCGGACATGATTTGGGTCAGGAGCCCAGGGAAACATGGCCGGAGATACTGAAACGCCACGCAGGGATTCAGAATATCGATTTTGCGCTGATCCTTGACGATGGAACCATTGTTTCGTCGACCAATGAGACCGCACTCCCGGAAGCGGTCATGGAACTGGCCTGGAAATTCATCAAAGCGCCGCCCCAGGAACCAGGGCCCCGTCCTTTGGGTAGGCCAAAGCAGCTGTCAGACTTTGATCCGCCTCCAAATCAGGGGAGGGAGTCAATGTCCCCGAAAAGGATGCCTCCGCCGCCAGGGGACCCCGGAAAAGATCATGGACCGCCTCCCGGACAGATGGGGTCGGACGAAATGCACACCATGGTACGGACCAAGGATCCCGTCCGCTACTGGTCGGGCATCCGCCTGCCCATGCCTTTCGGCCCCGGGCGCTTCCCGATGAGAGCATTTCTCCTGGCAGTGTCCGACTCTCCAACCGGCAATGGTTTCTTTTTTGATCCCCTGCCGTGGATGATCGCGGCCGTAACCATTATTGTTATTTCGCTTATTTTCTGGACACCCATGGTCCGCCACATCACCCGGCCGCTGACCCGGATTACCCTTGCAACAGAGGCCATTGCCAGGGGGAGGTTCGATGTGGCCATCCATGAATCCCGGACCGATGAAATAGGACGTCTTGCCAGGGCGGTCAACCATATGACCTCGCGCCTGTCCGCATTTGTTACAGGACAGAAAAGGTTCCTCGGTGATGTGGCACATGAACTGGGCTCTCCCATAGCCCGGATCCGATTCGGTCTGGCGGCCCTTGAAAACCGTATGCCGGAAAAGGATAGGGCGCTGGTGACCGATGTCATGGAGGATGTGGCCCACATGTCCAACCTGGTCAACGAACTTCTGGCCTTTACCAGGGCTTCGATCAATGCCCAATCCATAAACCTGGAACAGGTGAACCTGCTCGGTGTTGCCAAAGAGGCGGTCAGGCGTGAGAGTCTTCCTGCAGACTGCATGATTGATATCCATATTCAGCCGGAAATCATGGTGATGGCATCCCCTGAGTCGTTGACCCGTGCCCTTGCAAATCTTGTCAGGAATGCCGCTAAATATGCCGTTTCCAGTGAGGCCATACGTATCAGTGCAGATCTGCACAGCACAGATGTCCTTATCCATGTGGCGGACTCAGGTCCCGGGGTCCCGGAGCATCTTCTTGATCAGTTGTTTGAGCCGTTCTTCCGTCCGGAACCGTCCCGCAGCCGTGATCTGGGCGGTGTCGGACTGGGCCTGGCTATTGTAAAAACCTGTGTCGAAACCTGTAATGGAACTGTCTCGGCCAGGAATCTCACCCCCCGGGGGTTTGCCGTGACCATCCGTCTCAAGGGATCCAAGGCCCATTGAAACTTCTCATGGCCTTCAACCCGTTGATTCAACGGGACAAATACCCTTCCTGGGTTGAATCGCTGCCGGGCAGTCTGCCGGGGGATAAGGCTCTGCATCACGACGTCAGTTCAAGATGCCAAACTCCTGGAATCGCGGTTCTGCAAGCTCTGCATTTGCCGGCATCCATGCCGGTCATGTCAGCCAGGTAACCGTTGCGCCGTATCACGGCTTTACCACAGGACGGGCACCATGTGTGGTTGGCTTCATGCCCCGGCACATTGCCGACGTAGACGTGGTGTATGCCGCTGTTCAGGGCGATGCTGCGCAGGGATTTAAGTACAGCCAGGGGTGTGGGCGGCAGCCGGTCCAGGCGGTAGTTGGGGAAGAACCTGAGAAAGTGCAGAGGATGATCAGGCCCCAGATTGTCCATGATCCATTGGCACATGGCTGTGACAAGGGCCGGGCTGTCCGTGTAGCCCGTCACCACCAGATTGGTGATTTCCGGGTGGACACCCCTGGCGTGGAGCGTCTTAAGGGTTCTGAGCACAGGTTCAAGGCTTCCTGCGCACAGGGTCTGGTAAATGCGGTCATCAAAGGCCTTGAGGTTAATGTTGGCCCCGTGGATGACTCTGCAGAGGTTTTCCAGGGGTTCGGGGTTGATGTACCCGTTGGAAATATAGAGGTTGAACAGGTTTCTGGAATTTGCCAGTTCTGCGGTGTGAATCATATACTCGTACCAGGTGGACGTGGGCAGTAATATTTTAAACTTAGGGGATTTTCGATACTTTTAAAACGGAAGTTGTCCAGGGGTTGAGGCTTAACGCTGGGATCGAACCAGGCCAGGGTGTGTCGGGCATAGTGGCTGAGAAAGTCCTTCCGGGTCATGGACGACTTGGTTATGGTCGTCTTGCTCGACCATGCCGAAATCATGGCCGTTCAAAGCGTCCTGAACATCCAGGGTGGTGATGTCAGCTACGATCATTGTATCAGCATCCATTAAAAGTATCTGGTCGGCGGAAGTATGGTTAAGGCAGGCCAGCTGCGCCTGGAATTTCAGCAGGAAAGGGAACGCGCGATGAAAAAGGATCTCCCGTCGCTATTTGAATTTTCAGCCAGCATCAATCCGCAGGACCGGTTGTCTTGTTTTCCGGTTTCCGGCTCCGTTATGGCTCGGCAGACCGTATGCTGCAACCCCGGGATAGTGTGTCCGGGATTCCAATACCCTTGGATGCACCCATGGCTTCGAAATTCATGACTGTTTTTGCAAAATCGTACAAAAAGGTCAATAGTATTTTCAGCTTATCCCGGAAAATTCATGGGTCCATGGTCGTTCACCAACCATCCTTCTGACGAGATCATCTGAGCTTTTCCATGGCCGGCAATCTTTGACGGACTTTAATCCAATGGCTGAGACGGCAGCGATCAGGCAGACAGGTCTGTCTTATTGCGTGACAGCCCTATTTCGACCTTTTCAGGATAATGGGTTGGTCCATTTCATTCAGCTGTCCATGGGATAACCCAAAGAAAAAAAAACGGGACGGGACAATTAATTTTTTTTCTTCAGGTATTCCAGTGATTGTCAGCGTCTGGATTTCCACAGGATTGCCCGTATCAGGCCCCCGGCTCCAGTCCTTGAGATCACCCAAGGCGAGAACGCCCAAGGTCGTATCGTTGTACCATACCTGTGGGCCGCTATTCTTGTTGAAAGACCAGATATCTATAGTGTCAAATATGAGAATAGAGTTGCTTGGGGGATTGGGCAGGTATCGTTTCAGTCCTTTGCTGACAATGTCCACATAGGCAGCCTTCCGGATTAATCCATTTGTGCCGTCGGTCAAAACAGTTTGATTTAATCCTTCAGCATAGATCCGGTTGCTTTGAAAAACAGAACCGGTAACAGCCAGAGAACAGATGAATATCAGAATCACCGGGACTGCTTTGCCCCTGATATGCAATGAACAGAGGACGTATCTGAACAGAACCAGGAAAGAGGTTATGAATGCAGGCAGGGAATAGATCCCATAGTATCTGAAAAGGTGATTCCGTAAAAAAAACACCGGCAGCAGACCTGCGAACAGCCATACGAACAGAAACATTATCCGCCGGGTCAGGAAGTCGTCATCTTTTTGCTGAAAAGCTGTATGTATTCCATACAATAACACTAACGCAATGCCAATGGCAAGCAGCTGAAATGTGAGTTGTCCAGCAGACATGAAGGGGAAAAAAGCCTGAAACATCCAGATCGGATACACTATCAGATTCTTAATGACATGTACTCCTGTCAACTCCAGTGCATAGGGATGCATGCCATTGAAATCAAGGGGTGACTGGCCGGCCAGCTTTATACCTGCAATGATCACCATGGGGGGAATAAAAATAGCGAGATGTTTCATATGCTCAAGAATTGAATTTCTTGATCTGATCACGGAATTTGTCAGCAGTGGATAAAAAAATAAAATTATTGGAAGGACGAGTACGGCTTCTTTAAAGAGGCAGCCCAGGAAATAGAAAACAGCACTGGCTGACGGTTTATTTTTTATAAACAGCAACAGGCTTAAAAAAAAGAAAAAGGCTCCTCCAATATCATAAATACCTACAGCCCATGCCAGTGAATCAACATGCAAAGCTACAGCACTGGCGTATATCAGGGCGGTCAGACGGCTGACCAGCCGGTCTTTGATCACTTCTCTGACAATCAGGGCAACCAGGCAGGCATTGGCCCCATGGAGAACGAGCGCTGCAAGATGGAAGGGGATGGGATCGAGCCCGAACAACCGATACATCAGAAGAAGATAGCCTTGCGCTAACGGACGATAAAAAAATTTGTTGTCACAGCTGAAGAAAAAATGAAGTGCACTGGGAGTGTCGTTGGATTGTATGAAGCTAAGTAATCCCCAGTCGTCCTGTATGAATGGCAGGAAGAAAACTCTCCAGTATGCCGCGCACACAAGGATTGGGATTGAGATAACCAAAAAAAGATAGTCCGCTCTGTTCTGTTTCATCAAGTGTTCATACTCTTTGCACGGTAATAACGTGTTTCATGCGCCCATCACCCTGGCACTGGAAATTGCTGGAAGAAACAGAATGCTCCATCCCGGCACCCGGACTCTGTGCACCATCCTGTGTTGGCAGATGTTTCGATTCCAGGGTACGTTACACGGCGGGATCCTCGTGCGCGGCCTTTGACATGGGGCTGTTGCCCCTTTTAATTGTACGACTGATGACAAGCGCTGACCCTCCCTGGTCCTTCCCGGTTTTCACAGGTGAGAAGAAAATCAGGATAGCATAAGGGCAGTTCTTTTATCAAGAAAGGAAAGACGCCATCTGGGCACGCTTGATTCAGAAAATTTATGAAGTTGATCCGCTTGTGTGTCCAAAATGCCAGGGTTCAATGAAAATCATCTGATTTTTTGATCTTTAATTTTCTCATTATTTTTATCTTGACTCGAGCTGCTACCCCCTGATACAGGCACAACATGTTGTGCCTGTATCAGGGGGGCAGTAATATTTTAAACTTAGGGGATTTTCGATACTTTCTCTATCAAAAAGCAGGTTCTTATCCCTTGAATGAGGCCTGAAGCGGATAAGACAACTTGATTTTTGTCAACAGTTTGCCAAAAATTATGGTTGTTTGAAATGAAAATTAAATATCGGAAATGGAAATTTTTGAATGATTAAACTGATTTTTTAGTCTAAGGTAAATTCTTTCAGTCCCGGCAAGGGCCTATGTACGAAATTTTAAAAATAGAGGAGTTGGAGATGAAAAAAATTACATCAGAGTTTGCCGTTTTAATCCCTTTCGTTGTAGTGGCTTTTATCGTTTTATGCGGTTTTCAGACCGTGGACGCACAGACCCGGATCACCTATAAATCTGCAAAAGCCTCTTCGTCCTATTTTCAAATGGCTGTTCAATTGGCCGAAGCCATCAAGAAGGGTTCAAACGGGGATATCATCGTAACCGTGGAAGAAAGCCAGGGATCAGTTCAGAATGTCAAGGAAGTGGGTAAACGCCAGGGAAATTATGTTTTTACAACACCGCCGGCACTCATCGGATTGGCCATGGCCGGGGAGAAAATGTTTGATGACAAGAACCCGAACTATCAAACCATCCGCTCTTTATTTGTCATCCCATCCCTGACCATGCATTTTGTTGTCAGTGAACAATCCGGCATTCAGAGCTTCGCCGATCTGAAAGGGAAAACACTATTGATCGGTAAAGGTAGTTTTGGTGCCGATGAAGCAAAAAAATATGTTGAACTGTTTGGGCTTGCCGGACAGGTTACACTCGTTGACAGCGAACTTGACAATGCAGTGCCTGCACTGAAAAACGGTCGAATTGACGGGTTTGCAACAGCGGGATCCTATCCTGCGCCCAATGTCATTGAGGCGTCCGCCAGCTCAAAGATCAGGCTACTCAGCTTTTCAGACCAGGAGATAGAAAAAACCAAAAGGACCAAACTGATTATTCCCGCAAATACCTATTCCGGCATAACAACAGATACCAGTACCATGTCACTTTCTGTCGGTGCATATACCACAACGGCCATGGACAGCCAGACAGCCTATCAGCTGACCAAAACATTCTGGGAGCAGAAATCCGAGATGAGCAAGGCCAATTTATGGTGGGAAGCCGTTCGAACAGACAACCTGAATACATTGGGTGTAAAACTCCACCCGGGAGCACTCAAATACTATGAAGAGATAGGTGCCGCTGTTCCGGAAGAAATGAAATAGGGCGTCAAGCAATGGGGATTTACAGAATGGGATCTTTTGCCGCTGCCGCCTTTGCCGTTGCAAGTGTGGTTTTTCATATATATCTAATATTTACAGGATTGCTCCCCAATCTGATTACCCGGCCGATCCACCTGGCACTGGCCCTGCCCTGGGTTTTTGTGTTCGGACCAAAAGCCGAAGGGCTCAAGAAATGGGTCGGATACGCCTTATGCTGTATCGGAATGCTGGGCTGCCTTTATATCATCAGCCATCGGGATCAGTTGGGAGATCAATACGGTTCCATTGAAGGCACTGGTCAGCTGGTCATGGCGTTAGGGCTCATTCTGGTCATATTGGAAATGGCCAGGCGGGCGATCAAATTAGCCCTGCCCACCGTTGCAGTGATTGCATTAGCCTACGGTTTTCTAGGTCAATACATTCCTGGTGAGTTCGGTCATTCAGGCATTCCTGTTGACAGTTTTCTGGGGACGCTGGTTGTGGCCGAGGGCGGCATCTGGGGCCAGCTTACAGGCGTTTCCGTAAATGTGGTTGCGGTTTTTGTAATACTGGGAGCATTTGTCGGGGTGGGAGAGGGCGGAGACGCCTTCATGGCTCTTGCAACAAAGCTTGCCGGCCGGTATCGGGCAGGCGCGGCAAAGGTTTCTGTTATCTCCTCAGCTTTTTTCGGTTCAATTTCCGGGTCTGCTTCGGCAAATGTCGCATCAACCGGTTCCATCACCATTCCTGCCATGAAACGCCTGGGGTATCCCCCGCAATTTGCCGCTGCGGTTGAAGCAGTCGCCTCCAGCGGCGGTCAGATCATGCCGCCGTTGATGGGGGCCGGTGCTTTTATCATGGCCGAGCTCCTCCGGGTGAATTATTCTGACATCATGGCGATCGCCGTTTTGCCCGCCCTCCTTTTTTTCTATGCCACCTGGACAGGGGTGGATGTCTTTGCCAGACGTTATAATTTACTGGCAATGGGAAAGGAGGATATCCCGGAACTCAGGCAGGTTATCCGCCTGGCCCCCTTTTTCTGCCTCCCATTTTGTACCTTGCTCGGAATCCTTTTTCTGACAGATTATACTCCACAGTTTGCATCCGGGGTGGCAATCTTTGTATCAGCAGCACTTTTGTGCACAACGATTAATTATGATTTCATCTATCTGAGGGTTTTTCCCAGGCTGTTGAAAGCCTGTATAACGGCAGCACAGCAGATTGCGGTCATTGCCTCGATTATCATCTGTGCCGGTCTCATTATCGGTGTCCTGAACATGACGGGCCTGGGTGTCAAAATCACATCCATCATCTTGAGTTTTTCAAACGGGAACCTGTGGGTGGCCCTGATTTTAACAGCCCTGTCCTGTCTCATTCTTGGAATGGAAGTCCCGACAACAGCAGCCTATGTCATCTGCATTTCAGTGGCAGGGCCCGCACTTTCGGAACTCGGACTCCCCGATATGTATGCACATCTGTTTGTTTTCTGGTTTGCTCTTTTGTCTACCATTACGCCGCCTGTCTGCGGTACTGTATTTATTGCGGCAGGAATGGCAGATACACCCTGGATTCCTGTGGCCGGGCATGCCATGAAACTGGGTCTCGGGCTTTATCTGGTTCCTATGGCGTTTGTGGCCAATCCCGCACTGCTGCAGATAACTGACCATCCGTTGATGTCAATGGCGGCGCTTTTTAAAATCGCTTTTGGCCTCTGGCTGCTGAGTCAGGGCATCATCGGCGGCAGATTCCCAAAATGGACCCAGCTCCCTTTCCTGGGCATGGGTGGTGTTGCAATCTTTGGTTTTGGAATCGGAACATGGTAATGTTTCCTGGGAGTAATTCATTGTGCATCCCAGAAAAAAAAACCTGATAACTGGCAGATTCCTTTATTAAAAAACTCGGATTTTCATGATCCTGGAAAACCCATTTATAACCAACGCCTCTGCGCCTGATGTCTATGTGACAAAGGGAAGGGATGCCTATGAAAATACCCGACAGGCCCTTACGGCAATGGATTTGTCCAAAACAAAAGGACTGCGGGTTCTTTTGAAGCCCAATATCGGCAGGCCGGCAAAACCTGGGGCAGGTGTAACCACCAATCCCCAGGTCATTGCCGCTGCCATTGACGCCTTTCAAGGGGCCGGCGCCATGGTAGCCATTGGTGAAAGTCCCATCCTAGGCACGGACCTTGGGGAGGCATATCGTATCTGCGGCGTCACCCGGATTGCCCGGGAAAGGGCCTGCCCTTTGCTCGATATGGACCGGCAGCCCCCTGTGGAAATGACTGTTCCCCATGGCAAAGCCATAAAGAGCCTGCAGGTCTGTGCGGATATTGAGGCCTTTGATATCATTGTTTCGATACCGGTCATGAAAATGCACATGCATACCCATGTGACATTGTCGATTAAAAATATGAAGGGCTGTCTATGGCAGCGCAGCAAGGTTAAACTGCATCGGTTATCGCCCGTGCAAGGTGATGACAACAAACCGATCAATATCGCCATAGCCGACTTGTCCGGTGTCTTGCGCCCCCATTTGGCCATCATTGACGGCTCTGTCGGTATGGAAGGGATGGGCCCGAGCGCTGGGAGTCCCAAGGAGCTTGGCGTTGTCGTCGTCAGTGCAGATCCCTTTGCGGCCGATAGCGTAGCCTGCGAGCTGATGGGAACCACGGCTCTGGAAGCGCCCCATCTGGCGATTGCTGCAATGCGCGGTTATGGTGTTATCGATATCAAGGCCATCAGGGTTCATCCTTTGGGTTGGCGGGACTGGGTTAAACCCTTTGACAAACCGCCCGATAACCTGGCAATCCAGTTCCCCGATATAACCGTGCTGGATAAAAACTCCTGCAGTGCATGCCAGTCAACACTGTTATTGTTCCTAAAGGAGTATGCCGATGGACTTTTAACCTATTTTCCAGGCCAGACCCAGGTTCAGATTGCCATTGGAAAAGGTCACAAACAGGTCCCGGAAAAGACGTTGTGCATTGGAAATTGTATGGCAGCCCATAAAGATCAAGGTGTTTTTGTCCAGGGATGCCCTCCTGTTTCCAGCGAAATTCTCAAGGCATTGAAGCCGGAAAATTAATAGGGATTCAAACGGGGCAGGCAACTGGACAAAATGGGATGGGACAGCCAGGACACTGCAGAGCTTTTCTTTTCCGACTGCCGCATTCCCCGGTCCAACCGGCTTGGCGAGGCTGGCTCGGGTTTTTTTCAGCTGATGATGAAACTCCAGCAGGAGCGGCTTGTATGTGCCATGTGTGCGGTGTTTGCCGCAGAACGTATCCTGGATTCCGCCGTTTTGTATTGCAGGGCCGCATCCGTGAAAGGCAAACCCCTTGTCCGGTCC
>JAZDGN010000033.1:0-7680 GCA_043806875.1 Pseudomonadota bacterium | reverse complement strand
ACAAGAAGAACGGCCACAGCGTCTGATACCTTGTAGAATCTCCTCCTGGCCTCCCGGATGCCCTTTGCCTTCTGCCGCTGCAGTTCATCGGCCAGGTGGGTGTTCCCCACCGGGATGATGCGGGATTCCGGGGCTTCAAAGTCTTTGAGTTTGTTTCTGCTCGTCTCCCCCCACACCAGGTTCAGGGTCGAATACTGGACATGGCCGGTATAGGCGTAATCCATGCCGTAATAGAGACCTTCCTGGAAGGTGATTACCGGAATGTTCAGTTTTTTTGCCCAGAAGGCGAACATTTTACCCCACCGGTTGAGTTCATGGAGGGCAATGCACAGGTCCGGTTTCTCCCGGGCCAGAAGATTGCGGAACCCTATGTACTCGGCGGCGGTTGCCTGGATGGTCTTGTCCGTTACGGTAACCAGCTGGCTGGCCAGGGCATGGTGGCGGGTCAGGGACCGGGCAAAGGCATCCCGCATCTGAAGATAATTCTGCCGGATTTCAGTTACATCTTCCTGGTCCAGGTAATCATACACATGGACGTGGTCCAGGTTCCCCTTGATCGCGGTGATCAGCTGTGAATTCTCTGCCTGCCCCACCACGTAGCTTACCCTGGCCCCGGCATGGGCGAGTCTGTCCATGACAGGGGTGATAAAGCGGGTGTGGTGGGTGAGGGCGATGTAGGCGATGACCCGTTTGTCCTTCCAGAAGTCAGTCATGCCGCTCTCTCCTTGTCACAACCTGATGAATGATGTGTGCGAGTTCTGTTGTTTCTGCACGAAAGTCGACAAAGGCTGAAACCCGGGCCAGCATCTCCTCGGGGGTCGCCACGGTCTGCTGCAGTCCATGTGTGCCAAAAGGTACCATGGGGTCCAGGATGATGACCGGGATACCGCTGTCTGCGGCCACAAGTGTCGAGTAGCAGGATGAGCAGGATAGGACTGCTTCTGCCATTGCCATTTCCCAGGTGTTATTCAGGTCATGGAACGAGTATGAGGCAAATAGTTTCAGCGCCTTGCCGCAGGTGGTCTCTATGATTTCAGTGTGGTCGTGAATGCCGCGTTTCTGGTCTGCTCCTGTTGAAAACATCAGGTGCAGGCGGCTTCCCAGGGGGGCCAGATGTTCCAGCAGATTTCTGTAATCCCAGTTCATGGCCACATTGTGGGTGATGTAAACCGGAACCCGGCCTGCAGGTATTGAAAGGGACTGCTGGTAGTGATAGGCAGCCTTGACGCCGTTGGTCCAGAAGGGTGTTGCTGCGGGACTGAACAGGCGCGCCTCGAACCGCGGCAGGCACCAGATGTTGGATGCAGGCAGGGAAAGGGATTGTCTCAGATGGTGAAAGCTTTCGGGCCGGAGGGTTATGATTCCGTCCAGGAGTGAGGGCGCCAGTGTCCATCTTGTATCCAGGGGAAGAAGTTCGTACCCGATGACCGGGATGCCGTTTTGTTTTGCCCACAGGACCCAGGCATGGAAAATTCTCTCTTCCATGCTGGACGACCCAAGGGGCGTCGGAATCTGGAGAAAAACACCCGCAGGTTTTTTTTCATTGAGCCTGATCTCAAACCGCTGTATGGCCCCCCCGCCAAGATCATCCAGGAGAAGGGCGTCCGCGACCGTGAGTCCATGGCTGAAAGATGTCTGTCCGAGTTGAGCCTTTTTCAGCCGATAGCCTTCATGGAGGTCCGGGTTGGTGCCTGAGGCAAGATCAAAGGTTTCGGGAGACAGTGTCTGGGTTTTTCCCAGGAGTTCGGGTGCGATGGACGGTATTTTAAAGCGCAGGGCTGCCAGGGAAGACATGCGTTTTTTAACAAGGGCCAGAAACTCGACCATGGCGGGTGTGGTCTGGTTGTCCTGAAGGATCCAGTACAGGTGATGTGGTTTTGCAGCCATGGTTCCCATTTCCCGCCCATTGGGCATTTCAAATTCCGCCTAAGGGTCAAACTGTTGACGCCCGGTTCCGACTTTGTGTCAAAATAGCGCTCTTTAAAGGAAAGCCGGTTGCCTTCCATAAAAGCCTGCAGGCCTGCATCTTTCCATTGACAGGAAGGATCTGCCCTGCTTACAGTCCTTTTTATCGCCTTTCCATTGACAAAGCAACAGGTATGCCAATGTTCGGGTTTAAGCCATCAGCATCAGGCTTCTCCCTTCTACCCGGGGCTTCCGGGGCCTGGTGAATACTGATGCAGGACATGGGTTGGCGGATGCGGCGGCCCAGGTCAAGGCGGGAGTCGCAGTCCAGGGAACGGAAGTTGCATTGACGGTTCCTGATTTCCAGGAATCCGTTTGAAAGTCAAGGGAAGGTGCGCGGGAAAACCATGGCCCCGGCAAGGTCCGGGTGAAATCGGGTGATCAAGGGATGAATTACAATGGATGAAAAGCCGGTCATCGAACCCTCTGGAGAGAAGGAAAAAAATTCCGGGGGGCCCGGTGTTCCCTACAAAGGTCAGGATCCGTTCACAGATGATCTTTTCGCCTATGCCGATCAGGGGCATGGCCGGGACCGGTGGTCTGTTTCCTGGTCGGATCTCATGATGACCATGTTCATCTTTTTTGTGGTCATGTTCATCTACCAGGTCGGGAACAGGAATCTGAAATTCGGTCCGGGTCCGTCGGAAAAGACCATTTCCGACACCGGGTCCGGCGGCATTGTGGAAACCAACATCCATAGATATCCCACGGATATCTATGACCAGACCCGGCAGGCCGTCAAAGAGGAGTTTGTGGATGAAACAGTTTCCGTTGACCTGGTGGCGGACAGGGCTGTCAGGATCGCCCTGGCCGGAGACCTGTTCTTTGATGTGGGACAGGCTGACATCAAGCCCGAGTCCAAATGGAGGCTGCGGCAGATCGCAAAGATACTCAACGAGAACAACTTTGTCATTAACGTTGTGGGGCACACGGACAGCGTTCCCAACCATTCGGACATGTTCCCCACCAACTGGGAACTGTCATCGGCCAGGGCCTGCAGGGTGGCCCGGTATCTCATCGAGGAAGAGGGGATACCCGAGGAACGTTTTTTTGTATCAGCTCATTCCTGGCATCAGCCCATTGTTCCCAACTCAACAGAACATAACCGATCCCTGAACAGACGGGTCGAGATTATCCTCATGAAGGAAATGCCTTACCAGATGCCGACTCAAGGTACTGCAACCCGGAAATAACCACCAGAAATGGAGCCCCCATGGACGAGGTCGAAAAAACAACTGTCTGGGATCATGGCAAGAAGAACATCATCGGACTGATCCTTTGTATTATCATATTCTTTGTGGGTTTTGCGATCCATGGTAACCTGGGCTTGTATATGAACCTGTCCGGCTTTCTTATCGTCATAGGAGGCACCCTGGGAGCCATCATGCTGAGTTATCGGATGGAGCGGCTTGAAATCCTGTTCAAGGTTCTGAGGGCGGCATACACACAACCGGTCAGGTCCCCGGACTCCATTGTTGAAATCCTGGTGGATCTGTCGGTAAAGCGAAGGCTCCAGGGGATTCTGGCCCTCCAGGATGACGAGGAGGAGACAACCATTGTTTTTCTAAGGCAGGCCATCGGTTTTGTGGTGGACGGTTATTCGCCGGACCAGATCCGGGATGCCCTGAATTCGGAAATGTATTTTTTCAGGATGCGGCGGGATGAGACGGTCAGGGTTCTGCAGACCATGGCCGATGTGGCTCCGGCCTTCGGCCTGGTGGGGTCTGTGGTGGGGCTCATCGGCATGCTGGCCGGCGTCGGGGACTCCGCGGTAATCTTGGCCACGGTGCCCACGGCACTGACATCTACCCTGTACGGAATTGTCCTTGCCAATTTCATGTTTCTGCCCTTTTCCGCCAATATCCGAGAGAGGACCGTGCAGGAGCTGCTGCTCCAGAAGATCATCTCCGAAGGGGCTGCGGCCATAGCAGCGGATCTCCATCCCAGGATGCTGGACAGGAAGCTGAAATCATTTCTGACTCCGTCGGCCAGAAAAGGTGACCTGATCCCCCTGGCAAAGATAAAAGAGAAGTTCGCCCTGACCGAAGACAAGGAGGAAGAGCCGGAACCTGCGGAGGAAACAATCCAGGACCAGAGTGAGGCCCCGGTCTAATTCCGGACTAGAGATTGACACCTCTGCCGGCTTGGTGTAAATCGGTGTTCGACCCCTTGATTGTCGGACAGGAGCACGCCAGTGAGAATAATAATCGTCGGCGCAGGAGAAGTCGGTTACCACATAGCCAGCCGACTGGCCTTTGAGAATAAGGATGTTGTGGTCATTGACAAGGATCCGGTTGCCATCCGGCGGGTGTCCGATGAACTGGACGTCCAGGTCATCAATGCATCGGGAAGTTCCCCCAAGGTGCTTGAAGAGGCCGGGATACGGGAAGCGGAAATCCTCCTTGCCGTTACCAACAGCGATGAATCCAACCTGGTTGCCTGCCTGGTAGCCAACATGCTTTCTCCCACCACCAAGAAACTGGCCCGGATACGCAACGCCGGTTTTGACGAGTATCACGAAGTGTTCAAACAGCAACCCCCCCATATTGATGCGGTTATCAACCCTGAAATCGAGGTCGTGAAAACCATCTACAGGCTGATGAAGGTCCCGGGTGCCGTGGACGTGGGTGAGTTTGCCGAAGGCCGGGTCATGTTTGTGGGTATTCGTCTGGATGCGGCATCCCCAATGGCCGGCGCCCGTCTTATGGATTTCCCCAAGATGTTCGGTGCGGCCAGGCCCCTGATCGCTGCCGTGCTCAGAAATGAGGAATTGATCATTCCCAGGGGTGACGACAAACTGCGGCCCGGTGACCTGGTATATTTCATCTGTGAGAAGAGCAACCTGACCCACACCACCAAGCTCTTTGGCAAACACGTCCGGCCCCTCAGGCGGGTCATCATCGTGGGCGGCGGCCGCATCGGAAAGCGTCTGGCAGGTCTCCTTGAAAAGGAATCCGTACAGACAAAGATCATTGAAATCAATCGTGACCGGTGCAACGAACTGGCCCGGAAGATGAACAAGACCATCATCCTCCATGGGGACGGTTCGGATCAGAAGCTGCTTCTGGAAGAGAACGTGGGAGACACGGACGTGGTGGTCTCCCTGACCCATGATGAGGAATCAAACATTCTGGTATCCCTCCTGGCCAAAAACCTGGGAGCCCTGAGCACCATTACCAAGGTCAGTAAATTCAGCTATTTCCCCCTCATGTCCATTATCGGACTGCAGAAGGTCGTCAGTCCCAGACTGTCTGCCATCAGTTCCATCCTTCAGGTCATACGCAAGGGAAAAATCCTGTCAGCTGTTTCCGTGTTGAACGAAGATGCCGAAGTGATCGAGGCCATTGCCCTGGAAACATCTGATATCACGCGGAAACCTTTGAAAAAAATCGCGTTTCCCAAGGGGGCACTCCTCGTGTCCATCATCAGGAAAGATGAGATCATGATTCCCACAGGGGACAGTATTGTGGAGCCCGATGACAGGATCATCATGTTCGCCCAGCGGCAGGCTGTGGCAAAACTGGAGAAACTCCTGACGGTGAAGCTGGAGTTCTTTTAGATGCGCTGGTCACACCTTTCCAATATCATTGGAATTCTGGTTATTGTTCTTGGGCTTTCCATGGTGTTCCCCATGGTGTGCAGCATTATCTACGCTGACGGCAGTCTCATTCCCCTGATGGAATCCATGGGTTTGACCCTTGCCGGGGGGCTGGCTTTTTTCCTTGGGTCACGGCGACCTGATATTGATTACATCTCCCAGCGCGAGGGCATCGCCATTGTGGCTCTGGGATGGACGGCCATCGGCCTTTTCGGTGCGCTCCCCTTTTTTCTCGGTCATGCTGTCCCATCTTTTACCGACGCCTTTTTTGAGTCTGTTTCAGGGTTTACTACCACAGGATCATCAGTCATCACAAATATTGAGGGGGTTTCAAAAAGCCTCCTGTTCTGGCGGAGTTTTATCCAGTGGCTGGGCGGTATGGGTATTATCGTCCTGTCCATTGCCATCCTTCCGTTTCTGGGCGTGGGCGGCATGCAGCTTTTCAAGGCAGAGGTACCGAGCCCGGTCCCGGATAAGCTCACCCCGCGGCTGAGCGAATCGGCCAAGATTCTCTGGTACGTGTATGCCGGGATTACCGTGATGCAGGTCCTGATGCTCCTGCTTGGCGGCATGGATCTCTTTGATGCCGTGTGTCATGCCTTCACCACCATGCCCACCGGGGGATTCTCAACCAAAAACAGTTCCGTAGCCCACTATAACAGTGCGTACATCGATGGTGTCATCGTTGTGTTCATGATCATAGCAGGCATAAACTTCTCCCTGCATTACCAGTTTATCAGGGGAAAGACCCTGATTTTCTGGAGGGATTCGGAGTGCCGGTTCTTTCTGATTCTGACCCTTATCGTTATCCTGGTGGTGACAGCCGACATTTACGGGTCCCTGTACGAAACCCTGGGCCAGGCGTTCCGCTATGCCTCATTCCAGGTAGTATCCATCCTGACCACCACCGGATATGCCACCGCTGACTATGAGCTGTGGCCCGGGCTCAGCCAGATGCTCCTGGCTGTCTGCATGTTTGTGGGCGCTTCTGCAGGATCCACAGGCGGCGGCGTGAAGTGTGTCCGGGTCATGGTCTGCTTCAAATACTGTTACAGGGAGCTTTTTACCCTGGCCCATCCCAGGGGAGTAGCCCAGGTAAAGATCAATGGCGTTGTCATTTCTAATGAAGTCCTCAGGAGCATCATGGGGTTCCTGGCCTTGTATATAGGGCTGTTTGTCATCTGCAGCATCGCCATTGCAGCCATGGGTCTGGACATGGTATCGGCCTTTGGTGCGGTGGCGGCCTGTATCGGTAATATCGGGCCCGGATTCGGTACTGTCGGACCCGTGGATAACTTCGCCCACATTCCCATGGCCGGCAAATGGCTGCTGTCCTGGTGCATGCTCCTGGGCCGGCTGGAATTGTATACGGTTATCATCCTGTTTGCCCCGGAATTCTGGAGAAAATAGGGCCGGGAAGAAAAAAGAGTTGACAAAACCTGCGGAAACCTATAGAAGTCTTTTGTTTTTTGTGGGCCGTTAACTCAGTCGGTAGAGTATCTGCCTTTTAAGCAGAGAGTCGTTGGTTCGAGTCCAACACGGCCCACCAGGAAACACAGTTGCGTCCCCATCGTCTAGCCCGGTCCAGGACATCGGCCTTTCACGCCGACGACAGGGGTTCGAATCCCCTTGGGGACGCCAACTAAATCAATAGGTTACACACTTTTTAAAAGGTTCTTTGAGAGGCGAGTGGCCCCTCGGAGGGCCTTTTGTTTTTAGGGTCGCTATCAATCAGGCCTAATGGCTAACCCTTCATCCTAACCTCTTGCACTCCTTCCTATTCCATGATCAGCTTTGGTCACCCCCAAACCATCATCCCTCAGGACAGAACAGCTTTCAGATCCTACACGAAAATCCGATAATTTTCTTTGCGTTATCTGATTTGGCGGTGTAATGTCCACAAGATACTATGATAGATACAATTTGAATCCGTGAGCATATATGGATTTGCCCATAATGCAAGTTATGATGAGTTTTTGGTTGTGCTAAACCAAAATTGACCAGCAAAAGGGGTTTGTGCTAACCCAATTTTGACCACCCCAAGCATTACTTTTTCAGTTAGAATGCTTTTTTCACATTTTAACTGGAGGAAAGGAGTTGCTTGAGATGGATCAATA
>JAZDGN010000032.1:0-49417 GCA_043806875.1 Pseudomonadota bacterium | reverse complement strand
GGGTTCCGTTCCTGTCAATGATGTAGGCATATCCCTTTTTCCCATATCCGAGGGGATCGGTAATGCCGCTCAGCCAGTTGCCGTCAAGCCGGGCAATCAGGACAGCTGCAGGTTTGCCGTTTTCACCTTTGATGGGGGTGGCAATAATCATCACCGGTGTATTGGTTACACGGGAGATGATGATGCCTGAGTAATTCGTTTCTCCTTTCATGGCCTTCTGAAAATAGTCCCTGTCTCCCAGCGATGCCGTAGAACCGTCCGGATAAAACGCCTGGCCATCTGGCTTTACAATACCCATTCCCAGAAATTTCAGCTTGCGCGTTTCCTGCTCAAGGACAGGTCTCTGCTGTTCCCAGTCCATGGTTTGAATGTCATTCCGGCATGCAATCAACTCCATGGCCATAAGGTAACATCCCAGTTGTTTTCCGATTACCATGGCTCCCTGGCCGGCCATTTGCTGGATGGTCTCTTCGAGTTGATCATAAACGGAACGATAGGCCTGCCTGTAGGACATGATCCCTATGCCTGAGGATACCAGGATGAGTAGGAATACGACCCCTGTGGTAAGCTTTTTTCCGATGGTCACCCTGGATAACACACCTGTTTTCTGTAACATTTGAGATTCCTTTTTTCATTATTTCATCAGATCAATTATGGGCGAGTGTCGCATATGCACAACACTGTTACGGTCTCCGGTCTTCCTGCCTGGCCAGTTGTACACATCAATCATTGGGCTTTTGTTAGATTGTCATGATAACCAGGCCAGTTGTGTGTCATCGGCAGGACAGTCATCAGAGCCAGATAATCGTTAAGGATAATTTCCTGATCTGGTGTGCCCGGAGATAAAGAATTGAAATCCACCCTTGTAATAAATTACTAATTGATTTTTAACAGATTTCTAACAAAGCTGTCCCATAATAGCCATGCTAAAGATCTGAATTCTGATAAGTGTCAGAGAAAATATTCCGATGATGAATAGCCAACCTGGAGTGTTATTTTCGGATGCAGCGATAACTTTGGGCGCAGCACCTGTTTGAAAATTTATAATATTAAGGTGGAGGCCACCAGACCTGAAATGATATCCGATAACTTTTCCATAAATCAATTTTGCACCTCTGTTGAAAACAGGTCCCGTCAGGATCTTTTATGTCTGGCGAATAAAGAAGCAACCGAAACAGAGCGTTTACTGATTAAAATGGCATCAATCCCTGTGGACAAGCGGAATAAAATGGTTGTCTATAAAGAATTCCTGAAAGAGTTTGTGATGTTCTCGCGCTCAAGTACAACCATACCGAAAAAGAAAATAGAATCCAACCCGCTGTTATATAAGTATTGGGAAGGGATATATTAGAAACTCATAGTCACCTTTGTGTTGTTTATCGCATCTGGTTCGTTCATAAGGTTTGTCAGATTTCACAATGTGGAGCTTGGAATGGCTGGATTTGACACTTTCCCATTCACTGTTAGAGAGAGTACCTATACCCACGCCTGCATGATTTTCGATGATATTGACTGTTATCGAAGGATCGCATCAGAGTTCGTTCTTGAAGGGCTGAATGAAAATGAAAAGTGTATCATGGTAACAGGCAGTTACAAGCAAACCATGATTGCCGAAGATTTTGCCGAGGCCGGTGTGACGCTCAATGATTACCTGGGAAATGGGAAACTCAGTATCATTGATGCTGATGAATTCCCCTCGGAAAACAGACGCTTTGAACCAGAGAGGGTGATCGACATGTGGAAGGTCGCAACTGACAGGGCAATTGCTCAAGGCTTTAAAGCATTCCGCCTCGTTTGTGAACCAGTCTTTTCCTTGGGCAGACCGGAGATGTTTGCGGAACGTGTCAATTATCAGACGTTCATCAGCGAGGGCCTCGTGCCGCATTATCCCTTCAAGTACCTCCTTGTTTTTGACAGAACCTTATATCCTAATGAAATCATTAAAAAGGCAATCAGTTCCAATCCAATACTTTTTTATAATGATAAATTGTACACTGAAAACATTTATTTTATTCCGCCCGAAGTTCATTCCAAGAAAAGCATGGTGCCAGATGAGATTGATGCATGGCTTACCAATGTTGAAAAAAACAGCGAAAACGTTAGATCACTGCAGGCAGCATTGACCTATATATCCAGGAGTATCCGGAAACAGCTTTAGGTCGCGGGCTATGGAATTGGGCGCGTCGAAAATCCTAAAGACAGGAATATCTGACACAGGACCCTTTAAGGAATTCGGGTTTGCCGATGACGACGAACGCAGGGAGTTTGCCATAGCTGTGTGGCTGCACAACTGCGGGAAGATCTTAGCACCTGTCCGTGTCATCTCCCTGTCAGACGTGTTCGAAGCCCTGTGCGCAAGGGACAGACATAACAAACAGATGATGACCGTAAGCCAGGCCCTGGAGATCATGGCCCGCACGCGGGACGCAAAGGGCCCGGATCCCGACCTGTTTAAGCCTTTCCAGCAAAATTCATCTGAAATACGCCAGGTAGTATCTGAAACCGGAACAGATCATGGATTAACGCTTTTATTCCCTTCCGGCGCCTGTATAGCGATCAAGTGCGGGTTTGAACCGTTCGTTTATCTGAGTCCAGAACACCACCTGCATCAGGGTCAGCCTGTCCTGGTCAGAATCTGTCTGGTCCAGGGCCCCGTCCAGTTTCTGCTGCAGGCGTTTCATGTTTTCCCTGAAGTCTGGGTTGTCAAGTTGGTCAATTCTACCATCGATGATACGCCGCCGTTCATGTTCAAATTGGTGCTGGTCATCCTGAAACAGTCTTGAAAGCCTCTCGTGCTCTCTTAGCGCTTCTTCCTCTAAACGATATCGAATAACGGTTGTATGTTTTTCGAGCATACAGTTCACCCATCCTTATTATGGTTTAAACCATCCTGCCAGTTCATGAAGATTTTAGGCCAATGGTGACAACGCATAGGAACAGGCGTTGACCTTTTGGCTGCCGGCAGCCAACTCTTTCTTCCATGGGGGAGAGACTAACTCTCAATAGTTGGAGTCTTGTTAGCCTTAGATTAAAAAAACTCAATTATCACCGATTTCCCCTTCTCGATAAAGGTCTGGGCTGGTTGGTTCATAAAAACTAAATCTGCGGCTAATCCCTTTCTGACAGGTACTCTCTATGCTTGCCCGGTACTCAGGAGAGATAGGGGCAAAAGTTAACAATTAACGGGGAAGTGTATTTAAATGGTTACATTAACCGATGATATGTGGATATCGCGTTTGTCTGTAGTAGATTATGCGTTCCAGCCAATAGTCAATATTCATACCGGCAACGCATTCGGTTTCGAAGCCCTGCTCAGGAATCATGACAAGGCCGGCTTTCCCACCATTGATGCCCTGTTTGATCAGGCCTGGGCTGATGGCGTTCTTCACCAGGTCGATTTGGTGTTGAGAGAAAAAGCCCTTGAAAAATTCTCACTGTTCAAATGTAATCACCATGTCAAATTGTTTTTCAACCTGGATAACAGGCTGTTTCACTCCCAGGATTATTCACCGGGAAATACGGTAACCATACTGAAACGCCTGGGATATTCACAGGATGACATCTGTTTTGAAATTTCCGAAAAACACCAGCTGTGCCACAACGACGATGTGTCCAATATCCTTGCCACCTACCGGTCCCAGGGGTTTAAAATGGCTATCGATGATTGCGGCGCCGGTTTTTCCGGGCTTCAGCTCCTGTATTATGCAGAACCCGACTATATTAAGATAGATCGGTTTTTTATCCAGAACCTGGAAAAGGATTCCCGGAAACGTCTTCTGGTATCCACCATTGTTGATCTGGCCCATTCCATGGGGTGCCTTGTCATGGCAGAAGGGGTGGAATCCAAGGAAGAATTTTTTACATGCAAAGAGATCGGCTGTGACATGGTTCAGGGCTATTTTGTTCAGTTCCCCCAGACAGACCTGTCCGCCATGAAAAAAGTGTATCAGGATATTTGTCATCTGAGCCAGTCCGACAAACGCAGACCCCTGGCCAGGGACAGGGCTCTGATCAGGAGCCAGATCAGCTACATCAAACCTGTTTATGCCGACTGTGACATCATCACCATTTTCGATGCGTTCCGCAAGGAGCTGGAATACCCTTTTTTTCCTGTTCTCAACAGACATGATGAACCCATAGGTATTGTCCGTGACAATGCCTTCAAGGATGTTATTTTTTCCAAATATGGCCGGCAGCTCCTTGAAAATCCGGCATTTGGCAAGAGCCTCGATCGTTTCCTTACCAAGATTCCCATTGCAGATATTCACTCATCCATTGAAAAACTCATTGAGCAGTATGCCCAGGACAACACCAACGAAGGACTTCTCATCGTCGACAACATGAAATACATCGGGTTTCTGACTCCCCAGGCCCTTCTCAAGATGATCAATGAAAAGAACCTGGCCATTGCCCGGAGTCAGAACCCCCTGTCCAGGCTGCCCGGAAACACGTTGATCCACGAATACATTTCAAGGGCACTGTCCGATACAAACACACCCTATTGCCTGATCTACTTTGACTTTGATAATTTCAAGGTCTTTAATGATACCTATGGGTTCAGAAACGGTGATCGTCTGATCCTCATGTTCGCGGATCTTCTAAAGGCTGCTTCCCAATCAGAAAATCGCTTTGCAGGCCATGTGGGAGGCGATGATTTTTTCCTGGGCGTCCGCGATTGTGTTAGGGAGATTGTGGCAGAGGAGATGATTGCCATGGCAAAAGTGTTCAGGAAAAACGCGGAAAGTTTTTACGACAAGACAGCGATCACCAACGGATATATTCAAGCAAGGGACCGTGATGGTAAGGATCGAGAGATTCCCCTGGTTACGGTTTCAACAGCAATCCTGGAACTGCCCGAGTTCATGGAAAGGTCCTGCTCCATCGAGAGGGCCGGCAACATCATGGCCATATTGAAAAAAGAGGCCAAAAAGTCGGAATCCGGCATCAGTGTTTCAACTATCGAACGATTTCTATCACCCCCTTATCAGGCGCCACATCTTTCGCTCCTGGTCAATGAGTGATGGCAGGTTAACTGTATGGCAAAATAAATCTTGCACCTTGTATTCGGTCCTTTTTCCACGCTCCTGTCAACCGGCGGTTTCCCGCAGGGCAGTTTCCATCTCACTCTTGACGGTTTTCAGGCTCTCAATGGCCTCAACCCGTTTCAGGCGGTTTTCATCCACAATCTTACGGCCCTCATGGCAGATCTGTACCAGGGTGTCTTTCATGGATACCAGCAGGGCGATCTTGGTGGCGTAATCCCCTTCTGACCGTTTGGCTTCAAGGATGGCGTCCTTCATGGTCCTGTTGCGCAGGTCCTCGACACGCCGGAGCAGGGCCTCTTCTTCTTCGCGGCCCAGCTGGAGCTTTTTCAGCTTTGCCGTTGTCACGATATCGATGATGGCCTCCTTGAGTGCCGGGATAACAAAAATGACCTTGTCCACCAGATTGTCCATTTCGATGTTGACGGCATCCTGGATGGCCCGGATTTTGGGAATAGTGGTTGCCGCCCTTTTGGTGAAGGAGATCTGAAGATTTACCAGGCGGTGGTTAAAGGCTTCCAGGTTGTTGCCAAGGTCCTGAACCTGTGAGGCCAGGAGGGTGTTGGAAGACTGCTCCACGGACCGGGCATGGAGTTCCTGGTATTCCTTAAGACCCCGTTCAAGGGCAATCTGTCCGCCCACGATAATGGGCATGACCGCCTCGATCTGGTCTAGGGTCCTGTCCAGGAGCAACTGGTACTTGGTGTTGTCCTCAATCAGGGAGTTGCGTTCACTTTCTGCCTGGAGCTGCATCTTATCGAACTGGGTGCGAACATCACGCTGACGGTCTACCAGGAACTGGATCATTTTGACCAGTTCCCTGGCTTTGCTGGTAAACATGTTCAGGATGCCGCTTCCCTTGCCCTCCAGGATATCCTGGAACTTCTGGAGCTTGAGTTCGTCCATGTTCCGGTTCAAGGCAATGAGAAGTTCCCCTGCAAGGTCCGCATCCTTGGCCTTGATACCGTCCAGCAGTTCATCCAGGAAGGTCGACATGGCCTTTTCCTCTTTGTACCCGTAAAAGCGGATACTGTTCCGGTCGGTAAAGGAAACTGTTCCGGCAAACTCATGGGCCTGTTTCTGCTGGTTCGGGTTCAGCTGGTCAAAGGTCAGGACACTGGGCTGGGGTTCCAGCATGGTCAGTCTGGCCAGGGCCGGAAGGTTATCGACGGCAGCAGGTATTGCCGGTCTGGTCCCAGCCGGCACGGCGTCAGTCTTTTTTTCGGTTTTCCTTGATTGAATCTCGTCAAGCAGGTTGAATTCCTTGTCTGACATGGTTGCCTCCTGTCATGGTAGGTTATGGGTGTTGCCGGTTCAGTTGTTCAACTTTCCGGGCTGAAGACCGGAAAGAATCATGTCCATGGTTTCGGCCGACGGCATCTGGATAATGGCGGTAATCAACTCGGGAAGTCCGGAAACCTTGTGCTTTGCCGGATCGTTTCTGACACTGGTGAGACTGGAGCGGAAACCGTGACGGTCCCAGGCGATCTGTTGGATTTCAGGGTCTTTCAGGGCTTCCATCAGGCGTTCCCCGTTTTTGTTCACGGCGATCAGGGGATGGGAACTCCAGACCGTTGGCTGGGGGTAAAGGGTACGGATGCTCTTTTTCAGGAACTCGATGGTGTAATCATCGCTGTTCTGGACGGCATATTCAATGAGCTGGTTTTCATACCCGACCAGCAGAGGAGAGGTATAGGGGTTGGAGATAAACAGGTCGAAGATGTCACCCGAGGACTTGAGCTGGAAACCCATCCGGCCGTAGTAATCCTTGAGCCTGGGAAGGACGGTACCCACCGTTGCCGGGCTGACCACGTCGCCCTGGAGGATATTGGCCAGAAGACCATAGAAGATGTTGCCGCTGTTACTCTGGCCCGGGTCTGTGGACAGGATCTTGATGGTCCCAGGGATCATGGGAAGATTGATATCCTTCCAGCGTTTTCCGTTCACGGCCAGGTTCACCAGTTCCGGGAAGTCTACTATATAGTGGACATTGTCCTGGACCTGGACGATTCCCATGGCGATCAGGGCATCTGCAACCTTGTCCGGGCAGTAGATGACCATGGGTGAATTGAAAATGACATCAGCGCCTTTGACCTGGCCGCCGGACGTTTTGAACCATTCCACGCATACAAAGTTGGACGGCCAGTAAAAATCAATGTCCGCCCCCCTGTACCGGAGGCCCTTGACCATTTCAACACTGCCTTTTTTTTCAGCGTCAATGGTTATCCCGTACCGTTTTTTCAGGATATCAATGACCTTAACATTGGCCAGAAAGCCCATTTTTTCGCCGCCCACATACCCTTTGACCGTGATGTCCTTGAGCTTTTCGGTTTTCTTTAACAGATCACTACCGCCCAGGAACTGAACCGCGACAATCACCAGAATCAGGGCCAGTGCCAGCAGGACACCGATCATGCTTTTTTTGTTCATTGACGCCTCCTGTACAGTCAACCGGCTATATGTCTAATTTATAAATCGTTTCAAGGGTTTCGCCTTCCACCTCCAGGGAGGTGAAATCGTTGTTCCTGAACCCTTCCAGGTGCCGTGAGAAGCTGTCACGGATGGTTTTGATTTTTGCTTCCATGGCCAAGAGCTTTTCCTGTTCGTTTCCGGTCAGTCTGCCGGCTGTTGCCAGCCGGGCATAGGCATCAACGAACCGGAAGGCCCTGGGCAGATGATCATGGATCAAACGGTGGGCATCGGTGGTGGTCAGATCCCTGGGATCGGTCTCGAAGTTTTTGAACAGGATTACAACCACGTCTGCTATCTCCCGGATTTCTCCTGCTGTTTTTCCATGACCGGTTTCCAGCTCCCGGGCCTTGACCGAAAATTTTTCCTGCCAACTTCGACCTGCGGCCAGAATGTCTTTCAGTTCCTTACGCGTCAGACCCGGAACCACCTCGATCTCGTTATCCTCTTTTTTGTCCTCAAGGATGAACTGATTGACAATGCCGCCGAGAATCAGGGCGATGATGGTGTCGACCCACCACTTATAACCGAGCATCCGGTCCGCTGCCAGGAAAGCGGCAACGGTCGCTGCTGCGGAGATGATCATGTTGATTTTCCAGCTGACTTTCATGGGCCCTTCTCCTGTCAGTTATAGCCTTTCATCTGCCTGAATGCGTCAGCCACATCCTCTTTTCCTGAAAAATAACGCCCCCCGCAGGCCCCTGCCAGGTCCTTGAGCTGGCTTTCATCCACATCGCTCCCGAAACTCAGGGTGTATATGGGCACATCGGTCAGGCCCAGCCGATTGCGGGTTTGGATTACCTCCTGGAGACTGCCGTCGGATATCCCGTCGGAAAGAACGGCAATGGCCGGGAAATGACCCTGTATTTCGGATTCATTCTGTTTGATCAGGTTCAGGGCGGCCATGACACCGGCGTACATATTGGTTCCGCTGCCCAGGCTGATTCTGCGGATCCGGGTCATCAGATCGTCAAGAACAGCCGGATCATTGCCCCTGGCCAGGAGGACCTCGCCGGGTTCCTTGCTGAACGGGACCACGGCATGGATGTCCCTGGGTGTCGGCTGCAGCTTGAACTGGCGGGCTCTGGCCGGGGTCAGCAGCATGGACATGGCGTCCCGGACCGCTGCTTTGCCCCCGTTTTTATACATGGAACCGGAGTCATCGATGACCCAGAAGGTGGCCGAGGGTTTTCGCATCTCTTCCTGGTACAGGTCGAGTATGGCGGTGAGAACATCTTCCCTGGGAGGCTGGATGGGGGCTATGACTCTGTTGATGTCAAACCCGTAAGCCGGATTAAAGGCTTTTTTATGGGCCAGGGACGGGTCCGCTGCCAGCAGACGGTTACGCCGGCCCTGGCGGATCATCTGTTTCTGTGCCTCCGACGACAGGAGAAATTCCTGCAGGTTCTGGAAGATTCCCGCCTTGGCCCCGTCCCCCTTGTCCACATAGCCCAGGGGATGATCGGCCATCATGGTCGCATCCTCCAGGTAGACCACTTGGAGGGGTTCCAGCCCCATGTCGATGAGGCCCTGGTGCTTTACTTCCCTGCCTGATTTTTTGTCAATGGTTGTCCAGCCGATATCGGCCTCGGAGATCATGGCCTCATAATTGACCATGCCGTCCAGTTTATCAAACTCGTTGAGGATCTTGGTTGTCAGCCACCCTGAACTGCCTGAGGTGGCTGCAACGGTGGATTCCATATCCTTCACCCGGGCGCGGATAGCCGGATTGGAAACGATGTCCATGGTCCAGTTCTCGGGTTTTCCTGCAAAGGACCACCACGCGGCAAGGTGGAACAGGGCGCCTGAGTTGGACTGGGTGGAGCTGGTTTTGGCGTACCTGAATTTGCCTGCCTTTGCAGCGGTCAGAAATTCTTCCAGGGTGGGATTGTTTTTGTCCCATCCAAGCCGCCGGACCATCGACTGTTTCAGACCGACAACAATGGGAGAGACCATGATGCTGCGTTTGTTCTTTACCGCGCTCTGGGTATCGCCGAGAATGAACCAGATGGTATGGGCCGGCCAATAGGCGTCTGCAGGGCTTGCTGTCCCGTCCGCCATCATCCGCATCATGTCTATGGAACCTTTGTAATTGATCCGGACATCAGCCCCCTTTTTACGGGCCCAGTCCATGATCATGGGTTCCAGGCCGCTCATTTCGGATCCGGCATAAATGGTGAATACAGGACCTGAAGTTGCTGTTGAGGCCCCTTGCTGCCCTGATGAATTCTGGCCTTGTTTTTCTGTTGCCTGTTCAGATACGTTGTCCGAGCAGGCAGCAATGAGAGCCAGCAGGCACAAACATGCCACTGGAACAAGCTTTGAAGGAAACCCCTTTTTCATAGTATCTCCTGTTGTTTACCGTTTACTCAGTCCGTGGTAATTCGGATGGCTATTCTTCAATAAAATGCAGTATAGTATTGTTATAGCCTCCCGGTCAGAAATATTCATCCGTCCCGATCAACTCTAGAGTGCCTGCTTCAAGCCAGGGGCAGCCTTATAATGAAAGCGGCACCGTTCCCGGGCTCGGATGCAACTTCCAGACTGCCTCCGTGGTGCTCCACAATGATGAAGTAAGCGATGGAAAGACCAAGCCCTGTCCCGCGGTCAACCCCCTTGGTAGTGAAGAAGGGTTCAAAAATCCGTTTCCTGATGGTTTCATCCATACCCGGTCCATTGTCCCGGATCTCGATGCATGACATGTCCCGGTCTTCATAGGTTTTAAGGATAAGGCGGTTTCGATGGCCTGTTTCCTGACACTTGTCTGCCATGGCTTCCGCCGCGTTCTTCAGAATATTGAAAAACACCTGCTGGATTTTGCTTTTTTCACACAAAACCGGTTTGAGACTCGGACTGTAATCCTTTTCAACCATGATCCGTCTTAAATCATGGGTCTGGTCAAGATCATAATCGTTCCTTGCCAGCACCAGTGCATTATCCAGAATTTCATCAACATTCTGGAGGAATTTGCGTCCTTCCCCCCTTCGGGCAAAGCTGAGCATGTTGTTGACGATTTCAGCCGCCTGGGTGCCGGCATCGTTGATACATTTCAAAGATTGCAGGATCTGCCTTTTTTCCATGTAGGTCCTGATGGCGTCCAGGGGTATTCCCACTTCAGCCGCAGCAGTCACGTTGGCAGGCATATCCGTTGACAACCGTTTGATGACGACCTGGGCGTTCTGCATCATCCCGGCCAGGGGATTGTTGATCTCATGGGCCATGCCGGCTGCCAGACCTCCCAGAGAAAGCAGCTTTTCGGATTGGATCATGATTTCCTGGGCCTGTTTCAGCTCCGTGATGTCCCGTATGAAGTTCAGGGTAGCCGGCCTGTTTTCCCAGAGGGTGGACACGGTGTTGAGCTGGCCCCAGCGTTCTTTGCCGTTCCGGGGCATGACACGGAAGGAACAGGTCTGGGGACGCTCGTCTGAGCTGAGCAGCAGGGCATTTCTTTCAAGGACCGGTTCACGGTCCAAAGGATGGATCAGCCCGCTGAACGTAAGTCTTTCGATCTCATCCTGGCTGACAGAAAAAAACTGCAGTGTCCTGGGGTTGGGAAACTTTATCCCCCCGTCCTGGACCAGGAAAATTGCCTCGGTTGCATTTTCCACAACCAGTCGGTATTCCTTTTCCGCTTTCTTGCGTTCATTGACCTCTTCTCTGAGCTGCTGTGTCCTGGTTTCCAGTTCACGGGTCCGCTGACCCACCATCTGCTCCAGGTTCTGCTGAACATGTTCAAGCCTGTGCAGGGTTGAAATAACAGACCCTGCGATCATGCCGAGTTCGCTTTTCAGGAGCTGCAGGGGCTTCAAATGGTCTATAAGATCCCGAAGGGACAGTTTTTTATTCTGGAACTGGTTAAGGCTGGCATGCATTTTCCAGACCGGCTGAAGGAAATAGCTGATGGACAGATAGATAAAGAAAACAGCAGCCAGGGTGGCAACCAGGGTAAGGCCGATCAGCTTGCGGTTCTTCTGGCGGATGCCGGACATCTGTTCCTGTACATCCTTGACAATGGTAAGCCTGCATGCTCCGGAAGGATCCTGGCATGGGATGGCCATGATCCTGGTGGCTTTGAGAAATTTTTCCGGGTCCGGATTTTTTGCCCCGATCCCGTCGGGCCCGGGCACGATCCGGTCCAGCCCGTATCCGGTGGCCATGTCTTTTAAAAATGCTTCCGTGATCTGCTTTTCAACCATGACCACCCCGAGAGACATGACGTCATAGAGCATTACCGGCGCAACAGACCTGAAAAACCAGTCAGTTTCCCCCCTGACCAGGCAGACGTATGCCTTGCCTGAGGATGAGCGCTTTATCACCTCGGTTTCCAAAAAGAGGTCATTGAACCGGAACTCATCATGACTCCGGGCCAGGACAATCCCTTTGCTGTCCACAAAGGTGACCCTGGAGACCATCCCGGCATCGATCATGTGTCTGCCCCACTGGTAGAGCCTGTCGCCCTGGTGCTCTTCAAATGCCGCCACAATACCCGTGTTCCGGGCCAGGACATGGGCCAGCTGTCCCGTTACATCAAGGTCGCGGGCCAGATCGTGTTCCAGGTTGTCAAGGGTGGTTTCAAGTTCTGACTGGACTTTCCCCTTGAGCTGGCTGACCAGATCCGAGCTCTGGGAGAGTATAAACCCCACAACGCAGAGGACAGGTATCAGAACAGCGGCCAGGGTTCTGTTGAGCAGGCTACTGGTGAACATGGTTACTCTTTGATTTTCCTGGCCTCTCGGACAATGGCATAGAAACTGTCACTCTTTATGGTGAACCCCCTGAGGATGGATGGGCTGTTTTTGAATTCCGGGCTCCCGGCCGCCGAGGCAAGGACGTCAATGATCCTGAAGAGGCGTTCCTCCGACAGATGGGGGCCTGCCACCACTGCATTTCTTGGAATGGGATCGGACGTGGCGATTATGGAAAAAACATCCCCGTTTCGTTTGATTGCCTCTTCAAGGGCAGTGCTGCTCACCCCGCCGGCGTCGATAACGCCTTTGGCCACAGCATCATAGACTTTGTCGTGCTTTTCCAGGAAATAGGTTATGGAGCAGTCCGTTTCTGGATTGAGACCTTTTTGCGTCATCATGAGCAGTGGGTAGATGTATCCCGAGGTCGAACTCCTGTCGGTAAAGGCAAAGCTTTTTCCGGCAAGGTCCAGAATGTCATGGATGCCGGAGCTGTTCAGGACAACGATCAGGCTGTTATAGTGATCCGTTGGTTGCATGCAGGTGGCCAGGTACCGGATACCGGGGAACTTTTCCCTGGCTTCCACATAGGAGTTGCCGCCAAAGATCCCCAGGTCTGCGGCACCTGTATCCAAACGGTTGGCCAGCTCCATGTAGTCCCGGGTTACGTAAAATTTCACATGGGTGTTCAGGCGTTCCTGGAGAAGCTGGATCAGGGGCTGGTAAATCTCTTCAAGAATGGGGGTTTTTTGCCAGGGGATGGATGCCAGGATCAGGGCGTCCTTGTCCTGGGGCCTGCCCTTGCCCGGGATCAAAAAAATCAGCGTCAGGATCAGGATCACGGCCTTTACGGTAAACTGCCGGTTGGTTTTTGATATCATCTGTTGGTGCCGTCCTTCCCTGCATGATTGCAGCGCCAGTATGCGATGCGCCATGGCAATCCTTTCAGATGTCCGGATGGCTGGATCTGTATCTTGTTGTTTGGTGTCAACAGTTTCAGCATGGCATTGAAGTATTCATCTTAAGTTAACCGCTTGTTAGGATTGTATTAAAACGGTTGCACACGACGAGCTGGGCACCGGATCGCTGGATCATGGCGCAGATGGGTTCGGGCGGCTTTAAATCACAGAACACCTTGGTTGCCTCGTCAATCCTTCCGCCCCTCACGTGGGCGGCACGACCGAACTTGGTCTGGTCAAACACAAGAAAGACATTGCGGCTGTTTTCCCGGATGATCTGCCGGGCCCGCACCTCCTCCTCGTAGAAGTCCAAAAGAGTTCCATCCTCGTCGACCCCTGCCGCGCCGTAAATACCGATATCCACCTTGTAGGCCCTGAACATGGCTTCCATGCCCGCGCCCAGGACGTCCCTGTCCTCGTTCCTTAAGCGCCCGCCGGCAATGGTTACCTCAAAGGTGGGGTTGGCACAGGCCAGCATAGCGATGTTCATGTTGTTGGTGAATATCCTCAGGTGCTCGTGGCTGAGCAGGGCCTTGAAAACGATTTCAGGGGTCGTGCCGATGCTGAAGGCCACGGAAACCCCGTTGGGAACATGGAGGCCCACCTCCCGGGCAATGGCCTGCTTGGCTTCGCTGTTTAGAATCTGCCGCCATGCATAGGCCATGTTCCCCGGGGCCTCAAGGCGCTGAACACCCCCGTGGGTACGCCGTGCAATGCCGCGCTCGCACAACAGGTTCAGGTCACGGCGTATGGTCTGGGAGGCCACGTTGAACTGGCGGGCAAGCGCTTCCACCCGGATGAAATCCTGCTGCCGGATCATCTCGGCCATCCTGGCCTGGCGTTCGGACAAGGGGAGCGACCTGTCAGGGGAAAGGGGATCAAAAAGAATGTGGTTCATCTGAACATTGTCCCAGGTTAATATGTTATTTCGCAACTCCATAATGATTACGATGCGATTGTTTGATTTTGATTACGACGATATTTATTTTCGATTAATATTCAAATGAAGAAATTGCCATGAACTGTCACTGCCGGCATGTTTATAAAGATTTGTATTTAAAAATAAAATTCTAACCAAATGCTAATAATTTTCTTGACAGGGCCCAGGATCAACTATATTTTTTGACCATACCCGAACTTCATTGTGGGTTACGATAGTAAGATACCTCCAGGCAGGATGCCAACGAGGCTTTTTATCTATTTCACACATAGTATCAGATCCCTGACACGATCCTGAAAATGTTTAACCGGCAATAGCTGCCGGAAGGTGTCAGTTTTTTTATTAATTATTTTTTATCAGGAGGTTTCACCATGAAATTTATCCCCAAAGGACTGACTGCCGGAAACGTGGCCATTGGCGTTGGTATCGTTCTCTTAGCCCCGGTTGTGCTTCCCATCCTCGGCAGCATTGCCAAACCCATTGTCAAATCAGTGATCAAAGGCGCCCTGCTCACCTATGAGGGTGTGAAGGTGACCTTTGCCGAGGCAAAGGAATCCTTAGAAGACATTACTGCCGAAGCCAAGTCTGAGATTGCCGGAAACGCTGCGGTGGAGGAGTAGTCAACCCTGGTGACTGTCATGAAAATTTTACCCCAAGCAACAGTGGTGCACCGCATGAATGGCCGCATCCGGATCAGGATTGCCGGGGTGGAAACCGGTAGGGAGCTTTATTTCAATGGGCTCTCAGACGCGTTGAACAAAGCGTTCGCCTACCGGTCCATCCGTGTCAATTCCGTTACCGGCAGTCTGCTGCTGGAGGATCCTGACATCAATCTGGATGCCGTGGCCGGCTATGGGCTGTCCCGGAACCTTTTCAGGCTGGAAACCCGTACCGGCAGCGGCCCCGGCAGTGTGGCCCGGGTCGCCAGAACCCAGGTCCGCAGGATTGACTCCGGGATCCGGAAACTGACTTCGGGCAACCTGGATATGTCCGGGTCTGTTTTTGTGGTCCTGATCATCCATGCCATGCGGGAGATCATGAGCGGAAATCTGGCGGTGCCGTCCTGGTTCACGGCACTCTGGTTTGCATCAACCATCTACAACAGGGATTTTTACGGGCCTGGCGGTGACGGCGTCCATTCCCATGATGATGGCGGACATGCCTACACTGAGTAATTCATTGCTGAAGAAACACGATCAACCGATGAAAAGGATTGGCTGACATGGAAGCGCTGAAACCTGTTCATATCCGTATCAGAGGCAGGGCAAGATTCACTGTACCCGGACTGAGACGATCAGAATCGTTCAGGTACCGGCTCACGGACAGCCTGGCGTCTCTGAAAGGCATCATGAGCATTACCGCCAGTTCCCTGACCGGCACGATCCTGGTGCAGTATGATCCCAGGATCACAGTTCAAGAGATTGCCGGTATGATCCGGGAGGCCATCGGGCAGATGGCGAAGCAGGAGGCTTCCAGGCCGGTGGATCCCCCCCATCCGTCGGATTCCGCTGCCAGATCCAGGGCACAGAAGGTTGTGGACAACATCCAGACCCTGATCCAGTCCCGGCAGAAATCAGCAGAAGTCCCCTGGCACATCAGGCCGGGCCAGGATGCGGCAGACCATTTTGGATCCGATCCCAGGCAGGGTATCTCCCAGGACTGCATCCAGGCCCGGAGGCGGGAGTTCGGAGAAAATGTGCTGCCCAAGACCGAATGCCGGTCCGGGCTCCAAATTTTCATGGGGCAGATGAATTCTCTGCCGGTCTACCTTCTGGGCGGTGTGGCCGGTGTGTCCATTGTCATGGGCGGAATCCTGGACGCCGTGATCGTATTCGGAGTGGTTCTGGCCAACGCAGCCATCGGTTATGTGACCGAAAGCAAGGCGGAAAAGAACATTGATGCCCTGAACGGCCTGGTCCATCACATGGCCGAGGTGATCCGCGACGGCAAACCGGTTTTTATCCATGCCGAAGAGGTCATTCCAGGCGACGTGCTGGTTCTGAAACCCGGGTCCTTTGTTCCGGCGGACAGCAGGATCATCCACGCTTCCCAGCTGACCATTGACGAGTCCATGCTCACCGGGGAGAGCCTGCCGGTGGAAAAGCATGCCAGGCCTCTCAAGGAGGCCGATACCGCCCTGGCTGACAGGAAAAACATGGTGTACATGGGAACCTGCATCACCGGTGGCCAGGGTCTTGCAGTGGTCGTTGCCACGGGCAGGAACACGGAAATCGGCAGGCTGAAGGTCCTGCTCAATGAGACCCGGACCACCCAGTCACCCATCGAACGGCAGCTGGATGCCATCGGCGATCAGCTGATCTACGGGTGCCTTGCCGTGTGCGGTGGTGTTTTCGGCATGGGGCTGTTCATGGGATTCGGGTTCCTGAACATGCTCAGGATGTCCATTTCCCTGGCTGCTGCTGCGGTTCCCGAAGGTCTGCCCTCCATCGCCACCATCAACTTTGCTCTGGGCATCAGCCGGATGAAGAAAAACAATGTCATTGTCCGCCACCTTCCTGCAGCGGAAACCCTGGGGGCCATCCAGACCATCTGTCTGGACAAGACCGGAACCATTACCATGAACCGGATGAAGGCAACCTCCATTTTCGCAGGGGAACAATGGTTTTCCGTGGACAATGACAGGCTGGTTTCGCCCCAAGGGCCTGTAAAGCCATCGGATATCCCTGAAATTGAAAAACTCTACTCGGCCTGTGCCCTGTGCTGTGAAACCAAGATCAACGGGCGGAGCGCCGACGGACGGCTGGATATTTCAGGGTCAGCCACGGAGAGTGCCCTCACAGACCTGGTGGACAGGGCCGGTATCAATGTTAAGGCCCTGAGAAAACAGGCCCCGCTCCTCACGGTCAACCACCGGTCCGAACGGCAGATATTCATGAGCACCATTCATAAAACCGGCACGGCTAATCAGAGGCTTGTCATGGTCAAGGGAAGCCCCCTGGCGGTCCTTGCCCGGTGCAATTGCCACATGGCCCATGGCCGGGAAGTCCCCCTGTCCCCTATAATCAGGCTCCAGATTGAGCAGGCCAATGAATTCATGGCCGGCAATGCCTTGAGGGTTCTGGGTTTTGCCTGCCGTACAGTGGACAGCGACGACCAGGAGAACCTGGAAGTGCAGATGACCTGGCTGGGTCTTATCGGGCTCACCGATCCTCCCAGGGACGGCATCAAGGAGCTCATTGCCCAGTTCCACAGGGCCGGGGTCAGGACGGTCATGATTACCGGGGACCAGCAGATCAGCGCCCGGGCCATTGCATCCCAGCTCAGTCTCTCGGGCAGCGAGCCCCTGGAACTTATGGATGCCACCGAGCTGATCAGCCTGGACGATGATGAACTGGTCAGAAAGGCCAGAACCGTCCACGTCTACTCCAGGGTGACACCCTCCCACAAACTCAAGATCGTCAGGGCGATCCAGGCATCCGGACAAACCGTGGCCATGACCGGAGACGGCATCAATGACGGCCCTGCCCTGAAAGCGGCGGACATCGGCATTGCCATGGGCGGCTCTGGAACAGACCTGGCGCGGGACGTTGCGGATGTGGTCCTGACCCAGGACAACCTGGAGCTGCTGGCTGCCTCCCTGGCGGACGGCCGGTGCATCTACCAGAATATCCGCAAGTCGGTCCATTACTCCCTGGCTACCAATATCAGCGAGATCCAGCTCATGACCATGGCCATCGCCCTTAGCCTGGGATCACCCCTGAACGTGATGCAGCTTTTGTGGATCAACATGATTTCCGACATTCTTCCAGGCCTGGCACTGTCCCTGGAAAAACCCGAAGTCGATGTCATGGATCTCAAGCCCAGAAATGCGGCAGATCCCCTGTTCAGCCCCAGGGATTTCCAGACCATGTTCCTGGAATCCTCGGCCATTACAGGCGGCGCCATGGCCACGCTCCTGTACGGCATTTCCCGCTATGGCACGGCTGCCCGGGCCGGCGGTCTGGCCTTCCAGTCTCTGGCCATAGGACAGCTTCTCCATGCCGTCACCTGCCGGTCGGAAACCTCCGGTCTATTTACACGGAACAGGCTGCCCAAGAACAGACCTCTGACCTGGGCCATGGGAATTTCCCTGGCTGCCCAGGCCCTTACCATGACCCTGCCGCCCCTGCGCTCTCTTTTGGGACTGTCGGCCATTAACTTCTTGGACGGCCTGGTGATCGGCGCGGCTTCCACCCTGCCGCTGCTTGCCAACGAGGTTACCAAGGTCCTCCGGCAAAAACCTGCTCCCGGACATGGGAAGAGTGAAGCAGACAGCAACAGCGCCGATCCCGGCAATGAGACCATGGATGTTCCCGTGGATGACATCAGTAACCTGACCCGGGAAGAGATGGAAGCCCGGTTTAAACAGTTCTGCAATTAGGGAGCATCATGGATACTTTATTTTTACATTACATCTCATCATCGGCAGCTCCTGCTTTATTTCTGATCATTGCCGTGTTGATCTATTTCCTGAGCAAAGGGGCGGACCTTCTCGTGGATGAGGCCCTTGCCCTGTCAGTACGGCTCAGAATACCCAAGGTCCTGGTAGGTCTCACCATTGTCAGCGTGGGAACAACCATTCCTGAAGCTGCGGTTTCCGTAATTGCGGCAGTGGACGGCCGTCCCGAAATCGCCCTGGGCAACGCGGTCGGGTCCGTTATCTGCGGCACAGGCCTGATACTCGGCCTGATTACCCTGTTCGCCCCCATATCCCTCAGCAGCAGTCTTGTCAAACGGCAGGGGTGGTTCCAGCTTTTCGTGGGCGTTCTCCTGGTCCTGTCCTGCATCCCCTTTTTTACGGCCGGCAATTTTCTTAAAACCGGGGGTATTCTGTCCCAGCGGATGGGCATGGTGTTTCTTGGCCTGCTGGGGGTTTACCTGCTGGGGTCCCTGCACTGGCTCAGGAAAAAGGATCCGGTCAATGCACAGGAAAACATTGTAACAGAGAATAGCCACATCATCACTACACTGGGCAAAATTATACTCGGATCGGGGTTTGTGGTGATCGCCTCCCATTTCCTGATTCCCACTGTGGAGGAAGCGGCACTCAGGCTTCACATCTCCGAAGGGGCGGTTTCTGCAACCCTGGTGGCCTTCGGCACATCCCTTCCGGAACTGGTGACATCCATCACCGCTGTCAGGAAAGGCCATGGTGAACTTGCCCTGGGCAATATCATCGGTGCCAATATTCTGAATGTGCTGTTCGTGGCAGGGGCTGCGGCCAGCGTGACCAGCCAGGGCCTGGCTGCACCGGTCCACTTTTTCACGGTCCTTTTCCCGGCCATGATCGCAACCCTGGTGATCTTCGGCATGGGGGTCCATCTGTCTGGAAGCGTATTCAAAAAACCGTTCAGCGTCATGCTGCTGACGATCTACGCTGTGGTAACCCTGTCAAGCTACCTGGTTGCAGCCTGATACTGCGCCGTTTTTGCAGTTTGAAGCAAGGCTTTCGGCCGGTCTTTTCCCAGGAAGAAACCCAGGCTGTGAGGGCTGTGAAGATGCGGGCTGACAGATAACGTTAAGAACAGATTCCAGATACCGGGGCATCGTCCCGGTATCCCCAAGGAGGCAATATGTACTGGATTTCAGTGACTGTGCTGGGAATTCTCCATCATTGGTTTCATCAGGGTCGGCGGAGCCAGGTTTCAGAAGAGTTTGCGGTCGCCGCAGCATCTACCGGGGCAGACGATGTCAACGGTGACGGCGGTGAGGCTTCGACCCGCGCCGGTGACACTGTCGCCGTCGAGACCCGGGCATCCACGGGATCCCTTGAAACTGAATCTGATCCCTGGGAAAGGCATGTCATCTATACGCGGAGCATAGAAGCTGCCTATAGAAACAGAAAGGCCGACCAGTCCGATCACGACAGGGCCATTGATTTGTCAGAGGGATACATAAAAGAATTTCCCGATCTCAGACAAGCTGTTCTTAACAGGCTCAAAGACAAAGCCAAGGTCGTTTCCGCCTTTAAACTGCTGGCCATCATCCTGGAAGAAGACGGTGACTATGACCGGGCTGAGGCTGTCTGCAGGACAGCCATTGCCAACGGCATAGAGGATGGGACCAAGTCGGGGTTTGAAGGGCGGATAGAGCGGATCAACAAGAAACAGGGACAGCCTTCCTGAATCCTGCCATGCCGGAATCCGGGGGCAAGGGTTCCCTGGACCACCAGGTTGCCTACAGGGCTGGGCGGGGCATCCAGGCTCAGGTTTTCGGGCTGTAGTGCCGCCTGAGCCATGAACTGAGACCGTCCAGACCCGGAAACAGGACCCGTTCGGTGATATTGCACTGGTCCAGCTTGTCCCTGAACTCCCATTTCATTTTTGCCGGTATGATAATCCTTCGGAAAAGATCAGGGTTCTCATCAAGCCAGTCATCAATTTTCCACTGGGGGTTGGGCATGACCGAGAACAGCGCAAACTGGTTGACGATGCGGTCATTGATGGACGGCGGTTCGAAAAACAGGAGAAAGCCCTGATCCGCTCCCAGGGCATCGAACTCGGTGAGTGTTTCAACAACATCCTGGAATGAGACTTCATCCGGGAGCTCTCCCCGTTGCCTCAGGCTTGCAAGGAGTTCAACGGTAAAAGCCTGGGCTCCCTCGTCCCGGAGCAGGTCCCGCAGTGATGCGGGTAGCCGGTCATGGGTCTTTTCAAAATCAACCACCCAGATTACCCCGTCCGTATCAAACCGCTGGAGGCTTGTGGTTGCAAAATGAAGGGCCACATAAGGGGAATAGGTCCAGTCAAGGAGCCTTGTGGGCAGTCCGTGATGCTGGGCAACGGACAGGAGGTGCCAGAAGGAACCTATCTCTCCTGCCAGGGAAGGCGCATATTTTCTGAAGTTCCGCAACAGGTGCTTCTCCAGTTGGTGATAGGGTCCGCCAAGGCGCATCAGGGACGTTTCCAGCCGGTAGGATTTATCCGACAATCCCCGGAAAACAAAGGGGGACCTGTACCGGCTGATGGACTCATTCCATGAGCCCCTGAACAATTCTTCCTGGAGCCGGCTCCAGGAGTCTATGGTGATATCTGTCATGGTGTCAGTCCTCCGGTAAAGAGCCCCTGGTAACCGCGGGCTTCTCCTTATCCCAGGGCAACTGCTTCAGGGCGTGGATTTCAGGGGTTGTTGTCCTCTTGTCCGGCAATTTTTTGTATCCTGCCTTTGTATCTCGAAACAACTTTGTAAACGAGATAATAACCTGCAATGGAAGCCGGCACACCGACCACGATCCCACCGATGGCCAAGGCTGAAAAGACGGCAGGAGCCTGCTTGAGCATGGACAGGAAGGATTCCATGGTCATCCGGGAGTCGAAGATCAGGAGCGTGTCCACGGGCATCAGACTGGCACCGACCAGATAGGTGAAGGTATAGATGGCAGGAGCCGTGACCACATTGGTCACCTGAACACCCAATGCCGCCGCAACCGTATTCCACTCCAGGCAGGCGGCTGCAAAGACGCTGACAACCGTCTGAATACCCATGGTGGGTGTAAATGCAATGAAAACGCCAAGGGCGAAACCCAGGGCAATTTTACGGGGACAGGACCCGCTTTTCAGAACCTGTTCATAAAGACGACTGATGGTGCCTGCCATGGTTGTCCATATCCCTGTTACCCGGGCGCTGTCCGTCGGGACGGCTGACTGACAGATGCCGAGGCGGTGAACAGGACTGAAAGAGGATTGTGGTTGCTTGCGGGTTGGAACGGTTCTTATTCCTACCCGGGCCGGTATTCATACCGGGTCCTGGGCGGGACCTGGGGAATGGCATTAACAGATACCCAGGAAAGGGAGCAGAAATCAATTGTCCCTAAATGAATGCGGCAATCAAAGACAGGCCGTTGGCCTCAAGCACCTGTCCAGCCAGCCATGACACAGCGGCCTTGCTGACCTTCAGGGCTAATTTCTCATGGTTTTCCTGGGCCTTGCGGTTTTCCTGGATTTGCCGTGTGTCGATGGCATAACCGTTCTGCTTGAGAATATCCAGCAGGTGTCCGGACGTTATGACAGAAGGATCATACTCGACAACGGTGCTGCCTGTGAGCGAGTTGCTTTTCACATTGCGGACGCCATTGGCAATCAGGAGTTCTCTGACCTCTTTGAGCCGTTCCGGATGGTTTTTGAGGTATTCGATTTTTACTCGGAGTCTTCCAGGGATGTCGTGAATAAAATACATGGTAAACTCAGCTCCTAAAAAATCATTTGCTATGGGTTGATATCAGTGTTGTCCTGTTTCCTTTCATGGTCAAAATAGGGGGGATGTGTTTGGTTTTTATTAGGGTTTGTTAAAATAATTGTTCGGCCGGGGATTTTTTATTGATACTGTCCCAGGGCGGGTCAGCGGACAGCGGCATTGAGATTGGCCCAGACTACCTTGAGCGGAAATGTCAGGGGGATTTTCTCCCTGGTGCTGTGAGTCCTTGGTAACAGGAGATCCAGACGGATTTCACCCGTTCTGACAGGCTTCTCCCATGCGGGCCCGGAAGTCTCGATGACAGCGTAAAGGCGCTGTCCTGCCTTGAAGGGGAGGGTCCGGGACAATCCGTCCAAAGTCAGGAACCTGGCCCGGGTCCGGAAACTGCGGGAGTACTCTCCGGGACGGGTGCCGATAAGGACCCGGTAATTGTTATGGTCTTTCTCATCCCCGTCCCAGGACAAGGTGACCCTGCCGTTATCATAGCTGGCCCCGCAAACCTTGGGGACAGAAGGATGGCGGCCGGAAGCCACGGTCCGGGAAGTGCCTTTGAGGCTGAATATCAGGGCCGGGTTGGCAAAACAGCAGAGGTCCTGCCTGACCTGGTCAGGAACCTGGTCTCCGCTGAAACAGGTTATCATCAGTGAGAATCGATTACCCCCGCCGTTAAAGGTCGGGGCGGCGCTGCGGTACTGTTCCCCGGAAATCAGGGCAGCCTCATACCCCTGCCGGTTGCCCCAGGTGGGGTGGCTGTACTGCTTTCCGGAATAGGTGCCAAAAGGATTGATGCTTGCGCTGAACGCTCCGCTCTCCTGGTGATACCGGACCTTGACAGGTGCAAAGGCAAAATTCGAGGCGACCGATTCATCCATGCCCACGGCGAGTCCCTGGTTGCCGGCAGCCACACCCGCATAACCTGCAGTGATGTGGTTGTTTACGCTGTCCAGGTTCAGGTTCTGGTCCGAGTGTCGAAAATAGTCCAGGTCATAGGCGGTATGCACGTCCAGGTAATTGTGTTTGAGAACACGTACCGGGCTGTTCCTGTCGGCCCGGGGCAGGAATTTCAGTTCAGCAGGGGCTGCTTCCTGCCATCCCAGGTCCATCTGGCGCGCAAGACCTCCTGCGTCAGCCTTGAGCACATCCCGGCTGACAGTGGCAGGATAGCGGACCTGGCCGTCCACGAACAGGTAGGGCAGGCCGTCCATAAGGGTAAAGGTCAGGGCTACCCGGCCCTGGGACAGGGTGCGGCCGTCCGGTCCATCCCATTTTCCGTCCATGGCCACACTCACCGATCCCGGGTTGCCTGTGTCGATGGCGCGGGCTTCCAGACAAAATGGTGCATAGCGTTTCCCTTCATACCGAAAATAGGGCATCAGACTTCCTGGTTCGACCATGGACTTCCCGTCCAGGGTCATCCTGGTGAGGGTCCCGGAAGGATCGAAATCCACGCTGATCCTCGGGTTTCCCAGGGTGGTCCCTTTGCCTGAAACCCGGGACGTCATGCTCTTGAAAGGTGTTTTCGGCAAGGAGCCCGCATGCAGGAAGTAAATCCCGTCCGCTGCAGTCCTGGGGCCTGCTATGTAAAACCGCTGCCGTGTATTGCTGCCATCCCCTGCCCCGGGAAAGGCTGTCAGGGGATAATGGTGTCCGTCCATACCAACAAGGGTGAGGGTGTCCCCAGCCGCTTCAGGGACCGGCTTATCCATGGAAATGAAACGGCTGCTTCCCGGTCCCTGGGTTTCTTCCGGACTCACGACCAGTACAGTGTCCACCCAGGTAGTGCCCGGGGCAGGGGGACAAGGGGGAATCCGGGTTTTTAAAACGGTTTTTGACGCAGTCTCAAGGGCTTCACGGATCCGTGATCCGGAATCGTCCAGCTCACATAAAAGGGTTTTCATGGCCGCTTCCCGCTGGGGGATTACAAAGGGGGTTGCCATTCCGAAATTGGTGGTCGACAGGGCTTTCAAACGCAGGAGGTAATCCTCCTGGAGCAGGTGGGAGAGTTTCGCATCCAGGCTTTTGTCCTGGAGCAGCCCGGCAACCTTTTTTGCCCCCTGGTAGATCCGTCGGGCTGCCACGATTCGGGTCCAGCAGTCGGTTGAATACCGTTTTTCCGACCAGGAGTTGTAACCGTCAAAACTGCCGTCAGCCGTATCCTGCTGGAATCTGATAACACCTGCGGAATCATGGCCGGCAAGATAGTCTTTCAGGGAGGTGAACTTCACATAGTCCAGATTCTGCACCCCGTTGATCAGGCCTTCAATGCCCCTGGTATTGGGAAGCCGGTCCAGGGGCCATGCCAGATCCATACCGCTCCAGTATTCGGAATCGGCGTCAAAATTGATGAAAATCAGTACGTCGCGATTGATAACGCCCTTGGCCTGCTGGTCATGGAGGTCCTGTGTCCAGGTGCGGAGACTGATATTTTCAACCAGATCCGCGATGTTGTAGGTGGGGATAATCAGTATCTCCTCCGATGTGGTTTCATTCCGGTACGTCAATGGGTTGTGGGCCTCTTCACGGCTCAGGGCCCTGGAAAAGACCCGGAATGCATCAAAGGGGGCAGCACTGTAGTACAAGGCGACGGCCCGGACCCCGGCCTTTTTGTAAATGTCGAAATCGCCCGGTGTGGTCATCATCTCCTGGGGCCGCACGATAGGCGTAAATGCGCCGAACAGATCCCTTACACCGCTGCCCCAGGGATTGCTGATGGCCCACTGGACGGTGTCGGTCAGTTCCTGCCGGTTCATGGCCGAGGCAAGGCCGTTATTATAACTCATGAGCAGGACTTCGTCCTGGCCCCGGGCTACCCGTTGGCGGATGGTTTCCAGGATATCCGGAGCGTATCGGGGAAGCAGATTCTGGAGGGAGAACAGGTTGTCAAAGTCCCAGCTGGCCCGCACCGGAACCCCTTGGGAATTGAATTTCTCCAGGGTTCTGAGAATGTGCCGTATAATCCGGATATCCCTGCCGAACCCGTTTTCATCAAAGGTGTCCCCCCGGAAAGAGTGGTACAGGTTCACGTGGAAGCCAAAGGCAACATGTACCTTGTGGGGCTGGTAAGCTGCCTGGGCGATCTCGCCGGTGATTGAACAGAACCGCCACACCCCTGCACTTCCCACGAAAAGTGCCAGAATGAGCCATCCATAAAATTTTTTCCGGACAGAACCCATTGAAATATTTCCTCACAAATCGCTAACATGAATCTAACCAGAGAATAACACTTGCCCTCTGAATTGCAACCGGTTTATGGGTTGGAAGCCATCTTCTAACAATTGCTTTCCTGTCAGGGATCGGGATTCCTGCTGCTCACGAAACTTTATCCAAACCCTAAAACGCACCTAGCACAGACTGTGTTTATATCCTTGTCCATGGCAACAGAACACACCACAGACACCGAACTCAGAATTGAATTCTTTTTCCGCCCCGGAACATGGTGGACGGATGAACAACTCCGTGGATACACCGGGGAACTGGAGGAGATTGCCGGGGACTGTTTCATGGAAGTGCCCAGGTACCAGTGCCTTACCGGTGACCGGAAAGAACTCAGCCGTAACGTAATCACCATCGCCCGGGACCATGCGAACAGGGCCATTGCCTTCTGCTCTGCTGTCATCCTGGAGGTTGACGGCTTCCAGAACATCCTTCACCTGGGATTGACCTGTGTCAGGAAAGAAGCGCGGGGCATGAGCCTGACCCACAGACTCACATCCCGGCTCATCATGGGGTACCTGCTGCGGACCTCCATCTTGAAAAAGATATGGGTCACCAATGTCGCCTGTGTGATCTCAAGCCTGGGTAACGTTGCCATGCATTTTGAAAATGTATACCCCTCACTGTATGGGAAGACCCAACCCAGCAGTCAGCACCTGGATATTGCCAGGTCCGTTGACCTTCAGTTCCGCATTCCCATTGCCATCAATCAGGATGCGGTTTTCGAGCCCGAAACCTTTGTGTTCAGAGGCAGTGTTGATGGAACGGTCTTCCAGAAATCCCAGAAAGACAGCCGCTATTTTCATCGCGATTCTGACCTGACATTTTATTATTCCAGTCTGATGAACTTCAAGAAGGGTGACGAAGTGCTCCAGGTGGGTCAGGTGGGGCTTTTGTCCTACCCGAAATACAAGCTCAAGATGTTCCTGTCAGGTATACGGAGATTCATCCCCATGCCGGCTCCCTTCAAAAAAGGCAAACCCCTGTCACGGAAGATATGACATGCAGGCACAGGGACGCTGCGGATATGTCAAGCTTGTCTACATGGTGCTTATCCTTTTATCATACATTCTGTTTTGTACCCCGTTCTATCCCATTTTCTTTGTCACTCCCGACCGGTACAGGCGTGTGAACGCCCGTCTGGTCTCGGCCCTGTCAAAGCTCTACCTCAAGCTTCTGGGATTCAGAATCAGGGTTGTTGGGCCGGTCAGGCGAGTGAGCACCAACTGCCTGATAACGTCAAACCATTTGTCCTACCTGGATGTGCTTGTCATCGCCAGCCTTTTTCCGGGATGCTTCATCACCTCGACCGAGATACAGCAGACGCCGTTCCTGGGCCGCATCACAGCCCTGGCAGGCTGTCTTTTTGTTGAGCGCCGGTCCAGGAATTTTCTAGGAAAAGAGACCTGGTCCATTACCAATGCCCTTAAAAACAGATTAAATGTCATCCTTTTCCCGGAAGGGACCAGTACAAACGGCGACACCGTCCTGAGATTCCGGCAGCCGCTCTTCCAAGCCGGCATTGATTCAGGTGTGGATGTTCTTCCGGTGTGCCTGGTCTACCAGCAGATCGACGGCCAGAAACTGAACGGCCGAAACAGGGACCGGCTCTTCTGGTACGGTGACATGACCTTCCTGGACCATTTCCTGGGCCTTGCCGCCATCAGCAGGATCCACATCACCGTATTTATTGAAAACCGTCTGTCATCCTCCCGGTTCTGCGGCAGTGCGGACCTGTCCGTTACTGCACATCACCTTGTAAGCTCCAGGTACAGGATGGCGGACCCGCTTGCCGGTATCACGAGGTCCGTGAATAGTCATCCGTGGTCCGCCGGTAGTCTTTAAAATTTTTCGCCCATGCGATTCACGCGAAGTAAGCCCATGCCTCAATAATCATTTGACTTTCTGCCAGATCTAAATACAATACCCGCAATCAGGAAATTTAAGGCAGGTTTTTATCATAAGGATACCCGTATACCGGCAACGGTCTATTTATCGGGCAGTTAACAGGCAATCACCCATGAGGAGTTAAAAATGAAAAGAACAAAAAATTTCTTCAACGGCACAAGCTCCGCCATCGTTTTCTTCGCAGCGATCTTCTTCCTTTTTCAGGATATCGGTCATGCAGAAGTCAAACCGCTACAGCAACCAACCAACCTACAGCTCCAGAAAAAAAAGCCAATAGGTCAAATCCCAGCTCAATTAGTGACCTGCTCGGACCCGAAAGTCAGTTTCAATGTCGTCAAGACCAGCAACGGTCTTATCACGTTTAACGGCACAATTTCAAATATCGGCACCAAGGATCTTTCAATTGCTTCCGAAGCCCAGTATATAATGAACCTGAGCTATCCGCCCAAAACCTATGTCATGATGGGCGTCTCCGATATTCTCGCCACAAAGAATTTTGACTCGTTGAATAAAGGCGCTTCATTGTCCTTTAACTGCACTTACCAGATTCCGGATTTTGGAGGATGGGTGCAAAACAATTCGCAAGCTGACGCAATTCGTATGTTTGCATTGAGAGTCATGGGGCAAGGTTATCAATACAAACCATGCGACGACTCGAATATGACAAACAGCATGTGTTACGTTGAGATTTACTATAAGAAAAATTAAGCCTGAAGAAACCTTTCTGCTCTATCGGTGAAGCTTTAAAACCCGGTGGGTGACAAGATCACCAGAATATAGGGAAAGCAGGCATTCCTTAGACAGACCGGTATCAAACTGATCCTAGGAATAGACCAGGGTCAATTATTCATTATATACGTTACAACCCACACTTGATAGGGAGGCCCAACATGAAACGGTTGCATTTCTTTTTTACAGCTGCTGTAGGTGGATAACCATCAACCTCATCGAACGGCCCAACACGAAACGGTTGCATTTCTTCTTTACCGGGCTGTTTGTACTGCTGATCAGTCTTTCTATGGATGGAGGCCAGCAAAATTCGGCGATAGGGCTGGAAGACAATCCAGACACACATCGGGAAGGCAACAAACACAACATTATTCAATTCAGCCCTGGCATGAAATTGGACTCACTTTCGGACCGGGCGGATACGGATCTCATCGCGTTGCCGAATGGACGGCTTTTGCGCATAGGGGATGCCCGCCGTCTCAAGGCGGCAGGCCAGAGGATGAAAGCAGCGGCTGTCCGCGGCAACCGGCTGCCCGCAGGACTGAAGACCAAACCGGCCGCCACGGGTGCACCTGTCAAGACAATGGTCGATCTGGCAGCAGCGTTCAAGCGGCCAGACAGCGAGACCTTGGTTCTCCCGAACGGCAGCCGCCTGACCGTCGCCCAACTGAAATTCATTCAACCCATGGTGGAAAAGCAACTGGGCCGAAAGCTCGATGTCGCCACGGGGCCGGTGACACCTGTCAAGACAAGGATTGATCTGGCAGCTGTATTGGAACGGCCCGACATTGAAGCCGTCCAATTTCCCTCCGGCAATGTTTTCACCGTCGCCGATATCAAGGCTGCCCGGCCCGATGTGGAGAAACGTCTTGGCTACAGCCTATATGCCGCCCAGAAGAAACCTGCCGCGATGGGAGCCGTCATCAGAGTCGCAAAAAATGTTTCAACACCGGATTGGAAAAATATCCTGAAGCAGCCTGACGATACAGTACTCGAGTCCCCCGGCGGAAAGCGGATTACCGTGGGCAATCTGAAAAAGGTCATGGGTGCTGCAAATATTCCAATACCGGCAGACGGCAATTCAAAACCGCTTTCGGCTCCGGGTGCCATGTCAACGAAGAAAACCGCTCCGGCCAAAGCGCCGAAACAGCCATAGGGAGGTGGAAACATGAAAAAGACCTCTTCCGCTTTTACATTCCTTATGGGATCTCTGGTTGTCATCGCCTGCCTCTTGGCCCCCCCTTCCACGATCCAGGCAAAAGACGCGATCGATCAGATGGCCGACATCCTGGATGCCATCTCTCCCAATCCCTTTGAACGCTATGGCATTAACGGTCAGGCCGTGCGGGATTCAAGGGAGCTCATCAACTGCCTTGCCGATGGTGGGGATCCAATTGCCTGCATCGTCAATTTCAAGGCCACGCCCATAGGCCAGCGGCTTTCAGGAGAATCGGAGGACCTGGGAGCACAAGCCATGGATGCCGCAGGATTGAGCATTCCCACCTGGATCTGGGAACTCATCGATCTCTATGTTGCCTTTGTCGAAGAGGATTACTGGGGCATTGTGGTTCACTTCGGTGAGGGTGCCTATTGCGCCGTTGCCAATAGCCTTGTCGGCGGATCCTTACCAATAGCTTGACCTATAAAGAGATTGACCGCTGGATCGACAAGCACCCTGCCGATGCACTGAGCCTGGGTGTGAAGAAGAATTGCCAGTGGTGTTATGATGACTTCCTCACCTATGCGAACAAAAGCCTGTTCGCAGAAAAATTTAACCAGAAAGCAGAGAAGTATCTCCAGGAAAAACTCCAGGCCTCCTGTCCGGCAACAGGTCAAACCTTTGTCTGCACGGAGGCCGACAAACAGATGGTCTGCGAGGATGCCATGAGACGCGTGGACCAGCCTATCTCCCGCTGCGCCCTTGCCGCCGTGCCTCCGGCACAGGCGGCGGATTTTGTAGCGGACTACCTGAACGCCAACAGCCAGGTTCCCTTCAGCATCGTCAGACACCTGCCGGCAAAGCCGGATGAAATCATCTGCACCCGCCCAGGCCAGAGAAGGAAGGGTGAATCCTACTATCAGGCTCATTTTGACAACCTGTCTGCAACCTGCCTGGAATTCAAGCTGAATGAAGATCAAACCTATTCAGCCCTGAAGCAGCAGGTGGCAGCCGTGGTGACCGGTTTGAAAAGCTCGTATCCTGGCTCGGCCGTGTCCATCAACAGTGCTGATCCGCTTCTGGTCCGGTTCACCAAGGCCGGTTCCGGCCCCACCCTTGCACAGACCGCCCAATCGGAACCCCTGGTTGAGGCGGCCCTGAACCAGAGACCCGAGGCCTACCCTCCGTTCGGTCCGCCGAGTACCCAGGCCTGGTTCGATGTCGTGAATGGTGAAATCGCTTCCTTGCCCTTTGATGGACTGTCGACCCCAACCGTTGAAGTGATCATCGGCGGTTTGAAAAAAATAAAACCATCCGGGAGTGGGTTGGGGCAAATTACCTCAGCAAATCAAAAGGAGATCAAGGGGCAGACTGCGGCACAGAGGCTCAAGGGGCAACTCCAGAATGGGGGATTTGCTCCCAATCCCGTTGACAGTAACCCCGATGGTCAGGGGGGCGGCATGCCAGGCGTGCCCGGAACAGGCCCGGACCTTCACGGCATGGGCGGTTTTCAGGGACTCGGTAAGGGTAGTGTTGTCAGCCCCGGAGGAATGACGAGCGGGGGGACAGGAATTGGAGAACATTCCAGCCTCGGGATTGGTGAGACTGGGGCAGGAAGTCTTCAGAAAAATGGGCCTGGCCTGACAGTAAGCCCCGGTGATGTGGCAGGAAAGGGGCCTGGCGATTTTAGTTCCCCCATAAACCAAAAAAACATTGGAATTAATAAAGGATATACTTCAGGGGGACCCTCCCTTACTACGGATATTACACAAAAACAGAGCCAATTGCAGGTTCAGGGGCTTGCCTCCGGCCATATGGTTTCCGGTGTTCCGGTGAACGCTGCCGGAACTCCCCAGGTGTCGACCGGCAGCACTGCACCGGCCCCCATGTCTGCCCCCATGTCATTACCTGACATAACAATTTCAAATCCTGTAACCATTGGCGGGAAAGAAGCCCGTTGGGGCGGCAGTCTCACGCTTGATGCGGCTACTGCTCTGAAAATCAACGGGATCTGCCGCTATCCTCTGAAATATATCGTACGGAATGCGGGATCCGGCCCGGCACAGCCATTTACAGGTTCATGGTCGTGCGGTGGGAATACCTGGATTAAGCAATTTCCCATGATTTCGCCGGGGAGCAGCAGCACACAGAACGATACTATCGAGCTGAAGCCGGGAAAGCAGACCCTTAAGCTGAAAGTTGACCACGGGGCTCAGGTCAAAGAAACAGATGAAACGAACAATGAAGTTCAACTGCAGCTTAACGTCACCGGCATCTGCAGCAATACAGTAAAACCGGTTACACCTGTAGCTCCTTTGGGGCGACCTCCAATTAAAAAAAGTCGTTAGAAAGGTACGGAGCCGGTGGAAGCTTGATATTGTATTTCTGAACTGCATGCGCTGTAATTTCAGGTTCAGGTATTTGGCCAGGGCCTTGGTCAGGGTTGTTTTTCCTGGTTCACGTGATTGTCCAGATCAGCAGGATTTTTTGCCATGACGGGTCACGCCGCAGGCAGTGTCCTTTTTGCCGGAAAGGGACGAAACCATTCTTGAGATCTTTCCCAAAAAGGGTTTTGTGATAAGAACAAGCAGTAAAACAGCCATGGATAAAGCAATCACACCGTGGGTTTCCGGGGGGGCTGACTGGACCCATTGGGTGACGTCCAGTCCCATTATCCTGTACAGGGTGTTGACAGCCATGCCCAGCCCCAGGGAGCAGGCAACAATGGAAACCAGGTAAATGGCTGCCGTCCGTCTGCCCAGGAGCTTGGAAACCATGGTCAGGGTGGCTACATTGGTTGCCGGTCCTGCCAGGAGAAAGACCAGGGCGGCTCCGGGTGACAATCCCTTGAGGGCCAGGGCTGCTGCAATGGGGGTCGAGGCTGTCGCACACACGTACAGGGGCGTTGCCAGGGCGGTCATGATCAGCATGGAAAAAAATCCCTGCCCCAGATAGGCGTTGATGAACCCGGGTGAGATGAACACGGTTAGCAGCCCGGCAAGACCGATGCCGGTCAATAGCCAGGGGCCGATGTCGTCAAGAAGATCCCCAAAGGCAAAGGCCATGCCTGTCCTGATCTTCTTAAGGATTCCTGGTTTCTCTTTTTCTCCTGCAACGCAGGAGCAGGCTCCGCCTCAGGTGGGTGTTGGCGGGAGCCCGGGCATGGGTTCCCTGCCGTCCAGGAGATTGACCAGGACCCCGGTCACCAGGGCGGTGACAAATGCGGATACAGGTCGGACAATTGTCATGACGGGATCGAGAAGTGCATAGGACACGGCGATGGAGTCCACTCCGGTTTCTGGCGTGGATATCATGAAAGAGGTTACTGCCCCCCTGTTTGCGCCCTGGTCCCGCAATCCTGCAGCAGCCGGGATGACCCCGCAGGAGCACAGGGGGATGGGGACTCCCAGGAGAGAGGCCTTGAGTACGCTGGAGGTTTTTCCCTGGCCCAGGTGCCGGGAGATGAAGTTGTCCGGGATGAAGGCCTTGAGAAGGCCTGCGACAAAAAAGCCCAGCAGGATGAACCCGGCCGACTCAAGAAGAATATCCCAGGCTGCGGATACGATGGTGAAAAGGATTGCTGTCATTATCTCTCCTGGTTACAGATGTATATATGATGATATGTTCATATGAATGATCCAAAAAAAGACAGTTTCCGGTATCAGCCGATTTCAGGTCGGGTTTCCCGGACATGCTCCAGGCCGTCATCCAGAAGTTTGTACACGTGTTCGTCATCCAGGGAATAATAGACCATCTTCCCGTCCTTCCGGTACTTCACGATCTTGGATGCCCTGAGTATTCTGAGCTGGTGGGAAACGGCCGACTGGTTCATTCCCAGCACTTCCACCAGATCGCACACGCACAGCTCGGTGCTGCTGTACAGGGCATGGAGGATGCGGATCCGGGTATGATCGCCGAAGACCTTGAAAAAGTCTGCCAGGTCCAGGAGCTCATTCCCTGGCGGCAAGCTTTCCCTGGCAAGGGTTACAGCTGCGTCATGGACACACCGGGTCTGGCACACATCGGTTTTCAGATCGTTCATGACCGTCTCTCATGGGATTAAACATATGTACACATGCTCATATGTCTACAGCATGCGATGCTGCTTTGCAAGTATTTTTTTAAACCCCTGATTTTTTCCCAAAGAATGCACTCGCATCCGGGTGCTCCGAAAAAGTTGAACAATTGTTGACTTTGAATGGGATGTGATATATTACATCCAATATCCCATACTGAAACGATAAACATTGGAAACCAGGGAGAGAGCATGCCCATTCCTGTCAAAGCCGAGCCCATCAACCGCTCCTTCATGCGTGAGGAAGTCTACAACACCATTCTGTCCTGGATCATGGAAGGCGAATTGCGGCCCGGGGAAAAGCTGCTGGACAAGGAACTTGCCGAGAACATGGGGGTCAGCCGGACCCCGGTCCGGGAGGCCTTGCGCCGCCTGGAAGACAAGAACCTGGTTGAGTCGTCGGCCAACCGGTGGACCCGGGTGACGGAGGTTTCCATCCGGGAACCGGAGATGATCTATCCCATCATCTGGAGCCTGGAGGAATTGGCAGCACAGCAGGCCATGCCCGGGCTTACCCAGGCCGATTTTGACGACATGGCCGCGGCCAACAGGGACCTTGCCCAGGCCCTGGACACAAAGGACCCGGTGGCTGCATCCCGGGCAGATGCCCGGTTCCACGACGTGTATATCCGGAGGTCCGGCAACTATCACCTGATCGGCATGCTCCAGGATCTCAAGATAAAGTGCAGGCGCGTGGAGGTGACCTATTTCCAGGGTACTGCCTGCGGCAAGTACTCCCTGGATGAACACTACAGGATCATTGATGCCCTGGGGTCCGGAGACCTGGAGCTTGCACGGCAGGTCATCCGGTCCAACTGGCAGAGTTCCCTGAAACGTTTGAGAAATCTTGAATGCAGGATCGATGATACCGACAACTGATGGAGACATGACAATGACCATTGATTTTTTAAAAGTGCTGGAACGGGCGGAAACCTACAAGCCCCAGATAACAAGATTCCTGCGTGATATGGTGGCTATTCCCAGTGAGAGCTGTGACGAGAAAAAGGTAGTCCTTCGGATCAAAGAGGAAATGGAGGCCGTGGGGTTCGACCGTGTGGAGATCGATCCCATGGGCAACATCCTGGGATACCTGGGGCACGGCAGGCACTTGATCGCCATGGACGCCCACATTGATACTGTGGGTGTGGGCAACCGTGACAACTGGAAGCATGATCCCTATGCCGGGTACGAGGATGACGAGGTGATCGTGGGCCGGGGAGCCAGCGACCAGGAGGGCGGAATGGCCGCCATGGTCTATGCCGGAAAAATTATTAAAGACCTGGGCCTTGATGGGGATTATACTCTGCTGGTCACCGGAACGGTTCAGGAAGAGGACTGCGACGGGCTGTGCTGGCAGTACATCATCGAAAAGAGCGGGATCCGGCCCGAGTTCGTGATTTCCACGGAGCCCACTTCCCTGGGGATCTACCGGGGTCAGCGGGGACGCATGGAGATCCGGGTTTCGGTGGATGGTGTCAGCGCCCACGGGTCTGCACCGGAGAGGGGTGACAACGCCATTTTCAAGATGGCCCCCATTCTCCTTGAACTCCAGGATCTTCACCTGAGGCTCAAGGATGATCCGTTCCTGGGAAAGGGTTCCCTGACCGTTTCCGAGATCTTTTATACATCTCCGTCCCGGTGTGCCGTGGCAGACGGCTGCTCCGTATCCGTTGACCGGCGCCTTACCCGGGGAGAGACCTGGGAAAGGGCCCTGGAAGAGATACGGGGGCTGGAATCGGTGAAAAAGGCCGGGGCCAGCGTCACCATGTACGATTATGAAAGGCCTTCCTACACCGGGCTCGTGTATCCCACCCAATGTTATTTCCCCTGCTGGGTTCTGGATGAACACCACCCGGCGTGCAAGACCCTGGTCGATGCCTACATCTCCCTTTTCAGGTCAGAACCGGTTGTTGACAAGTGGACTTTTTCCACCAACGGGGTGTCCATCATGGGACGGTACAATATCCCCTGCATCGGGTTCGGTCCGGGCCATGAGGACCAGGCTCATGCGCCCAACGAGAGAACGTGGAAGCAGGAACTGGTCAAGGCTGCGGCCATGTATGCCGTGGTCGGGCTCCTATATGCCGAAAAGTATGCCCGCAGGGAAGGCAGGTAACAGGGTTGGAAAAGGATACTCCGGATACCATGACCCAGCGCGTGGTCATAGCCATAGGCGGAAACTCCCTGATCAAGGATGAGCGCCACCAGGAGGTGGAGGACCAGCTCCATGCCGTGCAGGAAACTGCAGGGTACGTGGCCGATTTTATCAAGCTCGGTCATGACGTGGTTCTCACCCACGGCAACGGACCCCAGGTAGGGTTTATCCTGAGGCGGTCCGAGCTGGCCTTTGAAGCCCGGGAACTCCATTTCGTGCCCCTGAAAAACTGCGTGGCAGATACCCAGGGGGCCATCGGGTACCAGATTCAGGAATCCCTGGGCAATGCCTTCAGGGCCAGGGGGATGGACCGGAGTGCGGCAACCGTTGTGACCCTGGTGGAGGTAGACCCGGATGATCCGTCCTTTGCCCATCCCACCAAGCCCATCGGTGTGTTTTACAAAAAGGAGAAGGTGGATGTTCTGGTCAAGGAGCATCCGGACTGGCACATCGTTTTTCAGGAAGGAAGGGGATACCGGAGAGTAGTACCGTCTCCTCTTCCCGTGAAGATCATTGAAATGGCCGCCATCCGGACCCTGGCCGATGCCGGTATATGCGTTATCGCCGCAGGCGGCGGGGGCATCCCCGTGGTACGTATGGCCGACGGGAACCTGTCCGGGGTAAATGCCGTGGTGGACAAGGATTTGACAGGCTCCCTCCTGGCATCGGAGATGGGTGCGGACATGCTGGTGATCCTGACCCCGGTCACCACTGTTTTCATCAATTTCAACAAACCGGATCAGAGGGCCCTGGAGCGGATAACAGCCGTCCAGGCCAGGCAGTTCATGACCCAGGGGCAGTTTGCTCCGGGCTCCATGCTGCCCAAGATTCAGGCGGCGGTCAATTTTCTGGACCGGGGCGGCAGACATGCCATCATCACCTCCCCGGAGAACCTGATCCGGGCGGTGAAGGACAACACGGGAACCCATATCGTTCCCGGGGCCTGATTCCCGCCCGGGTACTGTCAGGGCAGGACATCCGGTATGGGTGTCCTGCCTGAATACGCATCGCCACAGCAGGGGCAACCCCTGCCAAGGAGACCTAAATGCAAGACACGAGACAATCCCTGCTCTTTGGCGTCGCCCACCGGGTGAACTGGATCGTGGAGCGGATATGCGCCCTTCTGGTGGGTATCATGATCCTGGTTATCTGGTTTGAAGTGGTGGAGCGGTACTTCCTCCACCTGGGCATGACCTGGACCGAGGAACTGTCCAGATACCTGATGATCTGGGCTGCACTCCTTGCCGTGTCCTGCGGGGCCTATTACCGGGAGCACATCGGCCTTGACCTGGTCAGACAGTTCCTGCCCCAGGGTATTGCCAGGGTACTTGGCGTATGCCTTGATTTTATCAGTATGGCCTTCTTCGGGTTTCTGACCTGGTACGGGATCGGTATGGCATCGGCAGGGCAGGGCCAGTATGCAACCATTTTCGGCATGACCATGGTGGTTCCCTTTGCAGCGGTTCCGGTCTCGTCCGCTTTAACGGTTTTCCAGATTTTTGTCGCCATGCTCCGTGCTCCGGGTTCGGTTGCTGCCGGCGGCATGGCTCCCCAGGAGGACAGATCATGACCCTTGTTCTCATACTCTTTTTCGTCCTTATCCTGATCGGGCTTCCCATTGGTGTGACCCTTGGCGTTGCAGGTATTGCGGGCCTTGTGCAGATCGGCGGGGACAATTTCCTCATGATGGCGCCCAAGAGATTTTTTGACGGCCTGGATCTCTTCACTTTCATGGCCATGCCCTTTTTTATCCTGGCCGGTGAGATCATGAACCGGTCGGGTATCACAGAAAAGCTTGCCGCTTTTGCCGATGCCCTGGTGGGGCACCTGAGGGGGGGACTTGCCCATTCCAACATGATCGCATCGGTCCTGTTCGCCGGCATGACAGGTGCTGCGGTTGCGGATACGGCGGCCTTTGGCAACACCCTGGTACCTGCCATGGTCAAGGAGGGGTATTCCCGTCCCTTTTCCTGCGCGGTTACCGTAGCCGGCTCCATTATTGGGCCCACCATCCCGCCGTCCAACCTCATGGTCATCTACGGTTCACTCATGGGGGTATCCATTGCCGGACTCTTTGCCGCCGGCATTGTTCCGGGGCTTTTGATCTGCGTTGTGTGCATGGCTGTGATCGCCCTTCTCGGAAAACGGCTCAACCTCCCCATAAGCAAGGAGCGCTTCAGTCTGGTTCGCATCTTCTGGGCCTTCAAGACCAGCTTCCTGGCCATCCTCATGCCGGGAATCATCCTGGGAGGCATCCTGTTCGGAATCGTCACGCCCACGGAGGCTGCCGCCATTGCAGTGTTCTATGCACTGTTCATCAGTGTGGTGGTTTACCGGGCCCTGAGTTTTGCCGATATTGTGGATATGCTCATCCGCACGGCCAGGATCACCGGCATCGTGTTTCTGATCATTGCGGCAGCATCCATCCTGAGCTGGTGGATGACCTTCATGCAGATTCCCCAGAAGATCGCCGCCTTTTTCCTGATGCTGTCAAGCAATCCCAAGGTGATCATCGCCCTTATCCTGACCATGCTCCTTCTTGTGGGCATGTTCATGGACATCAATGCCGCCCTGATAATCCTGGCGCCGGTGCTGGGCCCCCTGACCATGCACATCGGCATGAACCCTGTCCATGCCGGAATCATGATTGTCCTGGCCCTGAATATTTCCCTGATGACACCACCGGTGGGGGCCTGCCTGTTTGTCATGTCCTCCATCACAGGGGAGCGCATCGAAAAGATCAGCGTGGCCCTGGCCCCGTTCCTTGTCGTGGAGATCCTGGTGCTGTTCCTGGTGGCGTTCTGGGAGGACCTGACCCTGTTTGTCCCGAGGCTGCTCATGTAAAAAGGTAGTCAAGGCCCCCTTTCGGGGTGAGTTTAAGTTAACTGATTCATTATCCGGTTCCAGGTGGGTCCGCCCCGGGCCGGAATGTGAATGTCAATACACCAACGGCAACATGATTGCCAATTAACACAGGAGGATAGAATTCAATGAAAGCTGTAAAACAGATGTTGATCGTTCTCGGTGCAGTCCTTATTCTGGCAGCCGGTTTTACCGGTACGGCCATGGCTGCAAAAACCATTAAGCTGCATCACCTGAATGCGGATGATCCCTTTGACAATCCCACCGGTGCCATGGCAACGGTCTTTAAAAGCCTTGTGGAATCAGGCACCAACGGCGCCGTTATGGTACAGACCTTCCCTTCCGGGCAGCTCGGCAAGGACGCCGATGCCCTCCAGCAGGTCAAGGCCGGTGTCATCGACTCCGGGATTCATTCTGTGGGCGGTTTCGCCTCGGTCTATCCCATGATCGGCGTGCTGGACGTCCCCTTTGCCTTTCCCACCATCAGCAAGACTTACGAGGTGTTTGACGGCCCCTTCGGCCAGAAGCTGTCAGCCGACATAGAAGCCAAAACAGGCATGCATGTCCTGGGTTTCGGCGATTCAGGCGGGTTTTTCCATCTGACCAACTCTAAACGGCCAATCCATTCTCCGGCTGACATGGCCGGGCTGAAGATCCGCACCATGGGACTGGATACCCACAAGGCAATCATTACGGCCATGGGCGGTCAGCCCGCAGCCATTTCCTGGTCCGAGGTTTACACCGCTCTCCAGACCGGTGTTGCCGATGGCCAGATGAACCCCATCCCCATCATCGCATTTGCAAAATTCCAGGAAGTGCAGAAGTACCTGACCCTGTCCGGCCACCTTTTTGCACCTTATGTCTGGGTCATGAACCAGAAAGCCTGGGACAGCCTCACCGACAGTGAAAAGGCCGTTGTTACCTCTGCCGCCAAGTCAGCCATCGTTGCTGGTCGGGGTATGGGCAGGGTGATCGAAGCCTCTGACCGGGGGCTGGCAGAACTGTCCAAGACCATGACTGTCAATACCCTGACCCCTGAAGAAAAGGAAGTCTTCAAACAGGCGTCAGTACCGGCTGTCAAAAAACTGATCATCGAGAAATTCGGTGCCGAGGGCGAAGCCATGCTCAATGCTTTTCTTGAGGCAGTAAAATAGCAGGGGTTCTATCAACCCTGACCCGTACCATGTCTCCGGACCGCCCCCGGCCTTGTGGCTGGGGATGGTCCGGAGGCATCAGCCCTTTGGCCTGGCGCCTTCCCGATGCCTTTCGCCTCGAAAAGCGTTGGAATCATTCTCCCGGAGACAGGAACCATGAAGTACAATTACCGATGCAGTGTCTGCAACGCATCCTATGATATCGATCCAGCGTTTACCGTGTGCCCGGGTTGTTCGAAACACCAGGAAAAGGACCAGCCTCTCAGGGGAGTCCTGGAAGTTGAACTCCATGGGAGCGCAGGGGCGGATTTCGCTGTATGGGATCTGCTGCCCGTGGAAAGGCAGTTTTTCCCTTCGGTGCCCGTGGGCAACACGCCTCTCTGGCATCCGGAGAACCTTATAAAACAGACCGGGTTCAGCCGTCTCTACATCAAGGATGACGGAAGCAATCCCACATCTTCCTTCAAGGACCGGGCATCGTTTCTGGTCTCGGCCTTTGCTAGAAAGCACGGCATCAACGACATCGCCCTGGCCTCCACGGGCAATGCCGGATCCTCCATGGCCGGCATCGGCGCAGCCGCAGGCCAGAGCGTGACCCTGTTCCTGCCAAAGACGGCGCCTCCGGCCAAACTGGTCCAGGCCCTTCAGTACGGTGCCCGGGTGTACAGGGTGGATGGCAGCTATGACCTGGCCTATGACATCTCCCTTGAGTATTCCCGGAAGAACGGGGGCATGAACCGCAACACCGCCTATAACCCCATGACCATCGAAGGAAAAAAAACCGTGTCCCTGGAACTGTTCAAACAGCTGGGAGGTTTGCCGGACACGGTGTTTGTTTCCTGCGGGGACGGATGTATCCTGGCCGGGCTCTATAAGGGTTTCAGGGACCTGGTGCAGCTGGGCATCACCTCCGATATGCCAAAAATAGTTGCAGTCCAGGCACGGACATCGGACGCCCTGTACCGTGCCTGGAAAACGGGCCGGTTCACCGCCGTGCCAACGGCCACCATTGCAGACTCCATCTGTGTGGACGTCCCCAGAAACGGGATCCATGCACTGTCCCTTATCAGGCAGTTCAATGGAGAAGTGATCACGGTATCCGACGATGACATTATCCGGGCCCAGTCCACCTTGTCCAGAACCACCGGCCTTTTCACGGAGCCGGCCGGGGCAGCGGCTTTCGCGGGGTTCCTCGCGGCTGCGTCCATGCTCGATCCGGAAGGCGTCACCGTAGTCCTGACCACGGGCAACGGCCTCAAGGACAGCGCAGCAGCAGCCCGTGGCATTGCCATACCTGAAACACTGATTCAATCTGTTGATGATATTTTTTAAGAAAAGGAATATTACGTGATCGATCTGACCATTCATCCGGAAACCCTGGAAAAAAACATCGCCTATTGCAGGGACAAGGGGATCACCCTTCCCACCTTTGCCATGATGAAGGATCCCGGGAAAGTGCCCGGTACCATCAAGGACAAGCTGAAATCCATCGGTCTCTGGGATCTGCATCCGGCCAACCTCTTCCGCATCACCTGGAACAACGAGCCCAGGGATTCGGGGGGGCTTTACGGGGATGTGAATCACATGGTCCTGCCGCCTGAACTCACCGGGTGCAGGGCAACCATTATCATGCTGGCCGGACGGTGGTTTCCCACCGGGGCCCATAAGGTGGGCGCCACCTTCGGGTGCCTGGTGCCCCAGTTGGTGACCGGGCAGTTCAACCCCAGGAAAACCAAGGCCGTCTGGCCGTCCACCGGCAACTATTGCCGGGGCGGGGCCTATATTTCTGCCCTGCTGGCGTGCAGGGCCATTGCCATTCTGCCGGAAGGCATGTCCAGGGAACGGTTTGAATGGCTCAGCACCATTGCGGGCCAGGTCATTGCAACCCCGGGATGTGAGTCCAATGTCAAGGAGATCTTTGACAAGTGCTGGGAACTGAAAAAATCCGGGGAAGACCTGAGGATCTTCAACCAGTTTGATGAAATGGGCAATCCCCTTTGGCATTATACCGTAACCGGCCATGCCGTGGAGACCCTGCTCTCGCGCTACCTGACCGCGGGCAAGCGGTTTGCCGGGTACGTCTCCTCCTCGGGGTCAGGCGGAACCCTGGGTGCAGGTTACTACCTGAAAAGGAAATTTCCCCGGTCCAAACTGATCGCGGCGGAAGCCCTCCAGTGTCCGACCCTGCTCAACAACGGGTTCGGCGCCCACCGCATTGAAGGTATCGGTGACAAGCACGTTCCCTGGGTCCACAACTGCAGGGAGACCGATTTCGTGGTTGCCGTGGACGACGAGGTTCCCATGCGCGTTCTGCGCCTTTTCAACGAGGCCAGGGGCCGGGATGCATTGGCGGCTGAAGGGGTGGAGGCCAGTCTGATCCGCAGCCTGGATCTCCTGGGAATTTCCGGTATCGGCAACATGGTGGCTGCCATCAAGTTTGCCAAGTACAGCGAGCTGACCGAAGATGATATCCTGGTCTCCATTGCAACGGATTCCATGCAGCTCTACGGGTCACGCCTGGGAGAACTTGAGGCCGAACGGGGCAGCTATACGGAACGGGACGCCCAGCGGGACGTGGAGCTGGTCAGATCCATTACTCTGGATCATACAAAGGAGCTCAACTACTATGACCGGAGGGCAATGCACAACCTGAAGTACTATACCTGGATCGAGCAGCAGGGCCGAGATGTCCAGGAATTGAGCGACCAGTGGTACGATCACGATAATTACTGGTACTCCACGTTCGAACAGGCAGATGCCATTGATGAACTGATAAAGGACTTCAACGCCAGGGTCGGGACGGTTTAACCTGGGCATTGCCCAAATGTTTTCGTGTGCCGAGCACACAGACCCGGGCCCCTGGTCTGCCTGACCGGATGGGGGCCTGATTGATTGATGACGGAGATAAAATGGAAAAAAAGACACACCTGGAAAAACAGATACATGACCTGTCCGGCCTGGATGCCGCATCCATGTTTCACGATGATTTTCTCCTGACCTGGGACCGGAGCCATGACGAGATTACCGCCGTGTTCAAGGTGGCCGAGATCCTCAGGACCATGAGGACCGAGACTATTTCCCCCAGGGCCTTTGATTCGGGCCTTGCCATTTCAATTTTCCGGGACAATTCCACCCGGACGCGATTCAGTTTTGCAAGTGCCTGCAACCTCCTGGGCCTGACGGTACAGGACCTTGACGAGGGAAAATCCCAGATCGCCCACGGTGAAACGATCCGTGAAACCGCCAACATGGTCTCTTTCATGGCTGATGTCATCGGGATCCGGGACGATATGTACATCGGCAAGGGAAACGCCTACATGAGGGAGGTGGCGGCAGCCGTGGACCAGGGATTCAAGGCCGGGGTCCTGGAGCAGCGACCCACCCTGGTGAATCTCCAGTGCGACATCGACCACCCGACCCAGTCCATGGCCGATGCCCTGCACCTGATCCGCCATTTCGGGGGTATGGAGAACCTGAAGGGCAAGAAGATCGCCATGTCCTGGGCTTATTCACCGTCCTACGGCAAACCTCTGTCCGTACCCCAGGGTGTTGTGGGACTTATGACCCGGCTGGGAATGGATGTTGTCCTGGCCCATCCCGAGGGGTACGCCATCATGCCCGAGGTTGAAGCCGTTGCCCGGAAAAACGCCCAGGCTTCGGGGGGGACTTTTACCCGAACCGGAAGTATGGCCGAGGCTTTTGACGGGGCTGACATCGTTTATCCCAAGAGCTGGGCCCCGTTCAATGCCATGGAAAAACGCACCGTACTCTACTCCGACAATGACATGGACGGTATCCGGGACCTGGAAAAGGAACTCCTGGCCCAGAACGCCAACTTCAGGGAGTGGGAGTGCACCGAAAAACTCATGGCCAGGACCCGGGAAGGCAAAGCCCTGTACATGCATTGTCTGCCGGCGGATATCACAGGAGTGAGCTGCAGGCAGGGTGAGGTGGCAGCCCCTGTGTTTGACCGGTACAGGGACCTTTTGTACACCCAGGCCGGCTACAAGCCCTACATCATTGCAGCCATGATCTTCCTTGCCCGGTTCAGCAATCCGGCATCCAAACTCGCCGAACTTTTGGTCCGTAACCGGAAACGGGTATAGGATCCGGCACGTGTAAAACGGCAGGCCCCTGTTCCAGCCAGGGGCCTGCTGCTTAATCCCGCAGCTGGACCATGATCAGTTCGCCTTTGGCACAGACTTTGTTTTCTGCTGACAGGGTAACTGAAACCGTTACTTTGCGGCCCTTGATTTCAGTGACCCTGCCTCTGAGTTCCAGCTCTTTGCCCACCGGGGTGGGTGCCAGGTAATCCACCTTGAGGGAGGCGGTCACAAATCTCGGCATGGATCCGGGCTTGAGTGCGATTTTTTCCTGGCGTGCCTTTGCCGCCGCAGCTGTCCCGGCTCCGTGACAGTCAATCAGCGAGGCAATCAGTCCGCCGTAGAGAATGGTTTTCATGCCGCCGGTATAGTAGGTTTCAGGCAGAATACGGCACACGCTTTCATCCCCATCCCAGAAGCTTTTTATCTGCAGGCCGTTTTTATTGAGCCGTCCGCACCCGTAACAGTGGGAGTATTCATCGGCATAATAATCCTGGAACGCCTTGGCTGTTTCAGTCATTGCATTATCCTTTTAATAAATTTTGTTTATGTCCGGTAACCCTATCATCTGCTGCAGGAGTGATCCTACCATATCCTGACCATCATGGGGAGAGGTTTAGTGGAAAGGGAGCATGTAAATTTATTTTTGAAGTTTGGCCGTTTTATGTTGACAAAATGAAAATTTTTAATCTATAGGCAATATATAGTAATTGCCGTTCATTTTCCATATTTATATCGCTTCAATTTTTCTAGTAAAGGGGTCTGTGCCGGACCTGGACAGTCCGCTGATTTGAAGAATCATCTGACGAGGAGCATATTATGTCCCGTGCGGGGTTATTCTTTAGCAAATTATGTATGGGGGTTATAGCGTCTATACTTCTGCTTGCTTTTCCCCATCCCATCAACGCCCAGATCGAGCATCAACTGACGATAATCCACGCACCCCCTTCCAAATTCGTCTATCCTGAAGCACTGGAGTTTGAATTGAGAACCGATGCGCCGGTTCAGATGGTAAAATTTTTCTTCCTGAGGCAGGGTTTCAGTGATTATCAGCTGAGAATCATGAAAAAGGGTGAAGACGGCACGTACCGTTACCGGCTGGATACTTCAACGCTGACAGCCCTGGAACTGCGCTACTATTTTGAGATCAAAACAGAGACCGGGTTCATCCGCTATCCCCGGACCGCACCCCAGGATGTCATTGTCCTGGAAGGAGAGGCCAGGGAAGCTTTGCCTGACCCGGCCATCAGGCCCCAGGCCCCGTTTCCCGCAAACAGCGCACTCAAAGACAGGCTCCCCTTTCAACTTGACGTGGACAGCACCTCATCCTACGAGATAACGACCCACGGCGATGGCATGTCGCCTGTTCATCAGGACAGGCGTTTTGTCACAGACAACAATGTGAAAATCGCCAAACATTACCAGGACAAGGGACTAACCTTGGATTTTTATTCCAATGTCGCCCTTTCAAATCAACCCCTCCAGGATACGGACCAGGCTGCGCTGACCAACGTTCTGCTGTCCATGAACTATGGAAATCACGAACTGAACGTGGGAGATGTCTCCATCCAGGGTTCCAAATTCACCCTTGATGTCTCGGGCAGAAGGGGCGGGGACTATCAGTACAAGGCGGATAATTTTTTTGTCCAGGTCTTTGACATAAATTCACAGCAGGAGCAGGGATGGGGGAACGTTGCTCCGCAGTCCCAGAATAACCTGTACGGCGGAGTCATGGGATTTGATGCCCTCAATAAGCAGTTCTCCCTTAAGACCGTGTATCTTGCCGGAGAGGATAATCCCGCAAATGGCAGCAATGTGGCCGGGACATCATTGGTAAACAGAAAGGGAAGCGTCCTTTCCCTTTTCCCCCAGTTCAGCCTTTTTGACAACAGGCTCAAGCTTTTTGGTGAGTATGCATCGAGCAGGTATGACAAGGACCTGTCGGACGGAGCAGGAATGGTATCTGACGATGCCTGGAGGGCGGGCTGTACATTTGCTTACGGGTATTTCAACACCGGTATTGACTATAACCGGATCGGCAGAGACTTCGATTCCATCGGAAACCAGAATTTTATGCTTTTTACCCCTGACCGTGAACGCTTCGATGTATGGGGCGGCCTGTCCTTCGCCACCGTGACGTTCAACGTGAAATATTGTGTGGAAGAGGATAATGAAAAAAAGGATCCCCAGCTTCCCACATCTCTTTTAAATACGGTCACTTCCAATATCTCCTTCCTGATCACCAGCGGTTTCACCATTAACATGGGCTACCAGAACAGCCGCCAGGATACCCGTGAAGAAGCGGGCGACGGGGTCCGGCTGCAGGAAAAAGAAACGGACAACTGCTCCCTTGGATTTGATTACCGGATCATGCCCCAGTCCAGAATTTATGGCGCTGCCGCCTATACCCGGATGACGAGCGAAACCGATCCTGGGACCGAGGGCAATACTCTGACCGCCACCTTGGGCGGGGCGTTTTCGGTTGATGACCGGCTCTTTATCTCTCCGGAGGTGTGCTATTCCAAAACCCGGTATGATCTGACCGGGGCTGGAACGAAAATTTACACCGGACTTGTGGACGCCGAGTTCTTTATCCTGTCAGAAACTCTGTCAGTTTCCATGCTAAGCTCCTATTCCAGAACGGATTCGGATACGGTCACAGGGTCAGGGGGCCCGGATTTAAATGACGATGACCTGCAGGTTTCCTGTAATCTCAACTATTATCTGCCGTATTTTTCCAACATGCTGAAGCAGTCCGTGCTTGCGCTGAAATTCGGATACGGCAACACTAAAGCGGATGCCAAGCGGACAGATGCTTACAGTGCCGCCCTGCAATTTGATTTCTCATTTTAAGTCAAACAGATTAAAGTGATTGGCATGATTGCAGGGAGATGGACAGGTCATGATGGAAAAAAAATAGGGTCAGCGGTACTTTATAAAAGTTAATCATGGGGAAGGAGTGTCATGTTCAGGACATTTTTTGCATCGTTGATGGTGGCTCTTTGCCTGATCCATGCCCAGGATACGTTGGCCCTGGAGCGGATCGTCTTTTCTCCGGCTTCGCCCAAAGTAAATGGGGAGATTACCTTCAAGGCCGTAGGCTGGGATACCACAGGCTGCATCCTGTGGATTTTCGGAGACGGGGATCTGAGTGAAGACGCAAGAGATCCCTATACAACAACGCACAGCTATGCCGTGGCCGGAACTTACACCGTCATGGCCTACATGGGGTGCGATCCTTCGGCAACGCCTGTCACGACAACCGTCAGGGTGGGAGAGGCCCCTGCAGTTGGACCTGCAGCGCCTTTTGGCGTCTCCTTTGTCCAGTTGCGGTTTAAGGACGGCAAGGCCTACAGTACCGTTCCCAGGAATACGCCTGATCTGCACGCCTATGCCGATATTAAATATGAGGGGACAGGTATCATCCGGTTCCAGTGGCTGGTTGATGGCAAGCCTTTTGAAACCCAGTCCCAAAACCTTTTTTTTGCCCGGCAGACCATTGTTCAGACCACAAAGCCGTTGCCCAGCAGGATCACCGGCGTGCATGACGTATCCCTTCGTATCCTGCATCCCCAGGTCGCCTTCACTGTTCCGGTCATCCGGTATTTTGTATCGCTGGGAGAAGAGCAGGCGGCGCCTCCCGCCTCCACCATTGACCTTTTTGTCACCTCAGCCCTGGACCAGGATGGAAAACCCCTTGAGATCGTTCTTGGCGAGCTCCGGGCACCAGCCGAGGAGCAGATTCTCATGGCCGGCTCTGTTGTCAACAACCATGACCAAGCCCTGACCAACGCAAAGCTCGACATCTATCTTGAAGACAGGCTCGTTGACAGCCAGGTGATCAGGGAAATTCCGGCCCGGAACGGGAAAAGTTTTGAAACCTCTTTCTTTAATCCCTCCAATACCCGGAAAACAGCCCGACTCATCCTGGAGGACGCCTCCGGCCGATCCCTGAAAACCGCGACGCTTGTCATCAAGCCCGTATCCGTGGGCCTGGCCCAGTTGCCCCTGCCCCCTGGTGTTTTCATCGGTTTCAGGGCGCGGCCCCGGACAATCCAAAACGTTGGTACAGAGAAAATCGTCCTGGAGTACCACGTGGAAAATGTCACGGAAGCCATAATTTTCGTTCAATGGACCTACGAAAAAAAGGGTTGGTGGGGGCCTTACATGGAGGAAAAATACGCCAACCTGAAAACACTGAATCCGAAAAAGGACCAGGGCAGGATGCTGGAGTCGCTTCCCGAGATACACATGGAAGGGTATGAATACACGCCTGGCCTAACTCCGGAAACATACCGGTACGGCATTCATGGAAAATACTACGATCCGGCCACGGGAAAGGATGAGGATTTCATGTTTTCCGAGGCCCTGAAAAGATATGTCACCGTCGAAGGCTTTGAACCCACGGTATTGATTAAAGACTGGAAATACGTTGAGAATAACACCCTCACGGTCGGCGAGGATGGCACGGCCTTGGTGGGATATAACAATGCGGACCCCGTGACCGTTACCCTCAACCTCACCCTGGAAAATCCCCAGCGCATGGTCCGTCCCAATTTTGGTGTGTGCCAGGATGTGGGTGTTTTTTCCGTGCCGGTTCTCGACCTCCCGTCGAATTGCACCACCGATGACATAACCGTTTATGGTCTGGACGGCTGCGCGACCCGGACCATTTCCCATAACATCACCTTCCCGCCGGGATTGCTGAAGGGGGGGGAAAAAATCACCCGCTTACCGTTCCGGATCGAGGTCGATCCCATGAACCGGTTCCCACCGGTATTGCCCGGTGAGGATAAAAAAAGACAGATCAGCGGTGTGTTCCGGCTCACCCTTCCCAAACCCAAGGAAATCTCTTTTACCAAGCCTGTGATCAAAGATTTCTCGGCCGACATCCGGACCATGTTCATTGGCGGGACAAGCACCATCTCCTGGAATGTGGACCATGTGAACGGCGGCGGAATCGCTGAGGTGGATTCCATCGGCGGCCAGCCCGGGGATACCATTACCGACCTCAACATCACCTCCTATAAAAGTGGGGACGGCTATGACCACCGGGGCAGGGGATCGATCACTGTTTCTCCTCAAAAAACAACCCTTTATGCCCTGTATGCCTATCTGTACACTGACACACCGTCCGGTGCAAAACCAGTGGTACGTTATCTGACGATCTCTGCCGTGGCCAAGGGGAGTTTTGCCGGGGAAAAACCGCTTATTCAGTCATTCTCGGCAGACAAGGCAACGGTAAAGGCCAATGAGCCTGTCAAGCTCACCTATGAGTTCAGTTTTGCCGGAGCCGCCAAAATCGTCAACAAGGCCAACGAACGGCTCATTGAGGATATCCTGGTTGTTGATCCCGGCAAGGTGGTTTCGGGTTCCGTGGAGGTCATGCCCGATGTGATGACCACCTATGAGCTTGTCTGCTCCAACCCCAACGGGGATGAGCGAAAGAGCGTTACCGTTACTGTAATGGGAGCCGGTATGGGAGGGATAGCAGATCCGAATAAGCCCTGAGTCCATGGGGCATGGCAGTTTTAAGCCGATCTCTCGAGTTGCCCGCAAGGTGCCTCCTTGGGAAAAGTCCGGACCATCATCCCAGGTGATCCCGGGAAAGCTGCGCGTCTGATTTTGATTAATATCGACGAAAGGACGCTCCAAGTGTTGAATGAGCCAGGGAAAAAACCGGAATCCAAATCCTTTATGTGGTTATTCCGAGGCGGTTCGCCGGATCGTCCGACGATGCTGTACCAGTATCATTCTTTACGAATTTACAA
>JAZDGN010000031.1:0-6556 GCA_043806875.1 Pseudomonadota bacterium | reverse complement strand
GGAGATCAAAACCGCCTGGGAGAAAATGGCTCTGGATTCCATTGACAAGGGCCTTCCTATTGAACTGAATGCCGATTTCGTTGAATACGCCCAAAGAGACCAGGCAGAACTACAGAAGGCCAATTTTGCCACAAAGATAGGGGATCTTGACCGCAGGATCGCCAACCTTGCTTCATTCAAAAAGCCGTCACCGTCACAGATCCAGCGGATGGATGAGTACCAGAAACAGAAGACGGCCCTGGTTGAGCAGATGGCGGCTGTTGCTGATCGGCAGGCGGCGGAGCAGAACATGACTAAAAATAGTCAAGGCATGACTATGGATGGTCAGGGTACGACTAAAACCGCTAAAGATAGTCGCACCCCAAACCCTGAAACTGTGGGCGGGCAAACGGTTGCCGTTGACACAACCACGCCGGAGGCACAGGCCGGTAGTATTCCTGTCCCTCAGCAGGATGAAGAGCTCGCACGGATCGAATCTGAAATTGATCAGATGATAGCCAAGAATCCGGAAGCCTACGGGATGAATCCGTTCTCCGGATCAGAGGAAGCAACGCCCGCTGAGGAAAATAAGGCAGCGGATGAGTTCCTTCCCCCGGAGCTGGTCCAGGAGATTGACGCCTTTATGAAGGCGCAGGAGTCAGGGGCTGATACAAAGACGGAACAGGCTGAATATACAGAGGTAATAACCGGGGCAAAAGATAGAGGGGTTAATACTGTTGACAAAACAGAAGAAGCACCCCCGACTGTTGACACCGCAAAAACCCGTGAATTCATCGACAAGAAGGTTCAGGACCTTGGATCAGTTGAAGCCGTGGACGATTTCTTTAAGCGGTTCCCGAGGCCGGATGAGGCTGATAATGAATATGCCCGGGCGAAGGCTCGGGAGGTTTATGAGGCTAAAGCAGATAAGGAAGTTGAGAAAGAGCATGCTGCCGAACTGCAAACCGTCAACACAGAGCCAACGGAAGCACAGAAGGAAGCCGGGAACTACAAGAAGGCCCACATCCAGATAGACGGCCTGGATATCTCAATTGAAAATCCCCATGGTTCCACCAGGTCAGGGGTGGATAAATCCGGAAAGACCTGGGAGTCTACCATGTCAGGCCATTACGGGTATTTCAAACGAACCGAGGGCAAGGACGGAGACCAGGTTGATGTGGTGGTGAAGGATAAAGCCACGTCAAGCCCTACGGTTTATGTCGTTGACCAGGTTGATCCGGATACAGGGAAGTTTGACGAGCACAAGGTCATGATGGGCTTTGAGGGTGAAGCCGAAGCCCGGAAAGGTTACCTTGCCAATTACGAAAAAGGATGGAAGGGCCTTGGTGCAATTACAGCTATGCCGGCCGATGAGTTCAAGGGATGGCTGAAGGACGGGAAGCGGAAGGCCGTACCGGCTTCCGAACAACGGCCCACTCCGGGACCAAATCCGGACCAAGAAGGGACCCCAAAAGGACCGCAAACGTCCATTGGGACGACGACTGCCCAGGGAGAAAAGCCAACTGTTGTGGAAAATGCAACTGTTGAACCATGGCAGATGACCCGCTCAGAGTTCATGGATTCCAGGGCAAAGGAAAATATCCAGGATGACCGAGACAGCCAGCGGCATAAAAACCTCGTCACTCTTGCGGTTACTGAGGGTAAGCCTGTCCCGGTAGATGTTTTGAAAGATTATCCTGAATTGTCTGCCCAATCGGCAGCCATTGAAAACACAGGCAAGGCAAACCCGGTTGAGAGTAACACTCCTGAAGGCTGGGGTCGTGTCCCCGGCGGCGGATTTATTTCGAAAGAATACGGAAATTACCTTATTTCTGGCGAACAAGGCCAATACCGCTTATCTGACGAGGATAACGGGCAGGTCATCGGCGGGGTATACACAGATCCACAGACGGCATCGAACAAGGCAAATCAGCACTGGATTGATAAACAGAAGACTTCTGAAAAAAAGTCATCACCACAATCAACCATAGCCACCAAAGTCAAAGACCGCATCAAATCAAACCGCATGGTTTCACCAAGACAGCTCTTCTCATGGTCGGATGAAGCCTATGGAGGGACACAAGCACAGAACGCATACTCGGTCAAAGATGCCTATGATGCCGCTGAACTCGGGATAAACATGCTGATTGCTGAACAGGCAACAGAATTTTCCCCGGATCAAGATAGGTCGGACATAGCAAGGTCTACTGTTAAAAAACTCGGTAACATGACGGCGCTCCTGCCGACACAGACAAAGCGGACCAAGGAACAACAGGAGTATCAGCAGTTCTCAACTCCACCAGCGCTTGCCTTCATAGTAAGCTGGATAGCCAAGATTACCGGGAAAGATATTGTCCTGGAACCGAGCGCCGGAATAGGCGGGATTGCCGTATTCGCCAAAAATGCAGGAGCAAAGGTCTACGTAAACGAACTCAGCGACCGGCGGGCTGCATTCCTTAAAGAACTCGGTTTCGATGGTATTTTCCAGGAAGATGCTGCCCAGCTCGACAACATCCTTCCTGACGATGTGAAACCTACCGTCATTGTGATGAATCCCCCGTTCTCTTCAACGGCCGGCCGCACCAAGAATAATAAGACCATGAACGGGGCAAAGCATATAGAGCAGGCCCTTGCCAGGCTCCAGCCCGGGGGCCGCCTTGTTGCCATCGTGGGACAGGGCATGTCAATGGATTCCGCTCAGTTCAAAAGCTGGTGGTCAAAGATCAGCGATCAGTACGATGTCAGGGCGAACATAGGTGTGTCCGGAAAGGAATACGGCAAGTACGGGACAACATTTGACAATCAGATCCTCGTTATTGACAAGTCCGATCAAACTGGTAACATTATAACTGGAAAGGTTGATTCATTCGTTGACCTGGTTAACGCCCTTTCCGGTCTTAGAAAGGAAGATCGATATGCAGCTACAACGCCTGAGGCAAATACAGAACGCAAACCTGATGCCGGTCAACCAAGCGGCGAAACAGGCACTAAGGTCCGTCAAGGAACCAGTGGACGGCCAGTCTCTCCACGCCCTGCAACTGATGATGTGGGCAGTGGAAAACAAGGTGTCGTTCGCAACGGAAACTCTAAAGGAGGTGCTGGGAATGTTGATGTACCAGTACAGGGACAGAGTGCCTCCACAAAAGATAATGTCAATGACAGGTCTGTCGCAAATGAGACCACTGTCGAAAGACCCCAAGCGGTTAGCCCTGGACCTGATTCAGGAACTGGAAGCGTGGATCAGGGACGAGAACCCGGATTACGCCCTGGAAGAGATGCAGGCAATGAGACAGATGAACAGCTCGGCGAATTAACCGATTCCGTCTATGATAAGTATGTCCCGAACGCAAAGGTAGCAGGGTCAAGAACCCACATAACACCCCTCGTTGAATCGGCTGCAATGGCCGATACCAAACCGCCGAAAACCGATTACTCCCCTGACATCCCTAAATCATCCATTGAATCCGGAAAACTCACCGATGCTCAGCTTGAAGCAATAATCTACGCAGGCAGGGCTCACCAGAAAAAGAATCCTGACGGAACCAGGAAAGGCTTTTTCATTGGTGACGGGACAGGTGTCGGCAAGGGCCGGGAGATATCAGGAATTATCTTGGACAACTGGCGGCGCGGAAAGAAAAAGGTAATATGGATTTCCGAAAAGTCTTCCTTATTAAAAGACGCGAAACGGGACCTTGCTGGGATAGGGTGGAATGAGGGAGCTGATAAAACATTCGGCCTTGGTGATGTGGCAAAACTTGGCGAGAAGGTTACCCGGGAAGAAGGGATCTTATTCACACAGTACGCCACGCTCAGGGGCGGTTTTAAGAAAATCAGGACAGATATTGAATCTTCCCTCAATGATATGACCATCCGTTTAAATCAGATTGTTGACTGGGTTGGGAAGGATTTCGACGGAGTAATAGCCTTTGACGAAGCCCACAATATGGGGAACGCCATCCAGAAGGAAGGTGAGAGAGGCACGAAAGACCCAGCTGCACAGGCCATGGCGGGCATTCTCCTTCAGAAACTTCTTCCGAATGCCAAGGTTGTGTATGTGTCGGCGACCGGAGCAACCGAAGTGTCGAACCTTGCCTATGCTCCGCGTCTTGGGTTATGGGGAGAAGGGACTCCGTTCAAAAACGTCAACGACTTCATAGATAAAATCCAGGGGTCTGGTGTTTCAGCGATGGAACTTGTCGCCAGGGATATGAAATCGCTCGGTCTCTACATTGCACGGTCCCTGTCCTATGCCGATGTCAAGTATGACAGGGTTGAACACGCCCTTTCCCAGGAACAGACAAAAATTTATGACACCCTTGCAAGGTCATGGCAGACCGTTCTCCAGAACATCAACGCAGCCATAGAGATAACGGAAGGCGGTAAAAACGCCAGAGCCGTAGCAATGGGCCAGTTCTGGGGAGCCCACCAGAGGTTTTTCAATCAGATCATTACGGCAATGCAGATGCCGTCCGCTTTGGCACAGATGGAGAAGGATCTTGCGGCCGGTAACGCCGTCATAGTTCAGCTGGTTAACACCAATGCACAGCAGCAAGAACGAAAAATCGCTGAATTGCCGGAGGATATGACGGCTGAAGACCTGGACATGACACCCAGGGAAACGCTCATGCAGTTTCTTGACCGCTCTTTCCCGACACAGCAGTTTGAAGAATATACCGACGAAGACGGAAAGAAGCAGTCCAGGCCGGTTTATGACTCCAACGGGAATCCGGTCCACAATAAAGAGGCCATAGCGATGAAAAACCGCCTCATGCTTGATGTCGGTGGCATAGCAGTTCCCGATACAGCCCTTGATATGATTATCCACAAATTCGGGACCGACAAGGTTGGAGAGATAACCGGACGGTCCCGCAGGGTTGTTATCGACAAGGACGGCAAGAAAATAATTGAAAAGTGGAGCGATGCCAAGGGTCGTAAAGACATTGCTGATTTCATGGACGACAAAAAGAGCATCCTGATTTTTTCTGACAAGGGCGGGACCGGGAGCAGCTACCAGGCAGACCTGAACGCGAAGAACCAGAGGCTCAGGCGGCATTATCTGATTCAGCCGGGATGGAGGGCTGATAAGGCGGTTCAGGGCCTTGGACGGTCCCACAGGTCAAACCAGAAACAGGCCCCTGAATTTGTCCTTGTTACCACGGATTTGCCGGGTCAGAAGCGCTTTCTTTCTTCCATAGCAAGACGTCTTGACCAGCTTGGGGCATTGACCAAGGGTCAGAGGCAGACCGGCAGCCAGGGCGTATTTGCCGCGAAGGATAACCTGGAAAGTTCTCACTCCACGGATGCGCTGCACAACTTTTTCAAGAATATGACGGATAGAGAATACGACGATGTTACCCCGGAAGATTTTCAGGCACAAACTGGGATTACCTTGATTGATAAGGACGGCAATGTCAGAGAAGAAGCCCCGCCTATGACGCAGTTCCTTAACCGCATCCTCAGTATGACAAAGGGCATGCAGGAGAACGTTTTTAATCATTTTTCAGAAGAACTTGACAAGGTTATCGACTTCCATACCGAAAATGGGACCCTCGATGTAGGTCTTGAAACCATCACCGCTGAAAGCATCAGGAAAACAAGGGATGAGGTAGCTTACAAGGATGACGCTGAAAACGTTGAGGCAAGATATATCCAGTTCGATGTTGATCACCCGGCCCAGCGCCTGAGTTTTGACGATACAAAAGTTCCATCCACAACCGGATACTATGTCAATCAGAAATCAGGGAAGATTCGTTTTGCCGGAAGGGTCCGGAGTATGACGGATCCTGATACTGGTGTTGTCGAGAAATATGTTGTCCTCCAGAATCCGAGAAAAAATTCGGTCAGGGTGCCGATGACTGAGTTTGCCGAGAAATATGAGAAGGTTGACAAAGGGCAGGCTGAGGCTATCTGGAACACTGAATACAGTGAGTTGCCAACCGTAAACACCGAAAAACTCCACATCCTCACCGGGACACTCCTTCCTTTGTGGGATCGCGTTGGTGGCAGTGCGTCAGTGGTAAGGCTCCAGACCGATTCTGGGGAGCGGTTCCTTGGAAGAAAAATTCAACCGTCAGCCATCAACACGGTTCTTGACAATCTTGGTGTTGGCCGTGAAGCAATCACCATGTCAGGGGATCAGGTGGCAAAGGCTGTTCTTTCCGGGTCATCGGTCCAGCTACACGACAACACGAAATTCAAGAGAAGCAAGGTCAACAACGAGAACCGGATTGAGTTTGTTTCCACGGATGACTTTGTGAGGCTTCAGGCAGATGAACTTGAGAAGGCTGGCCTGTTTTCTGAAATGATCCAATGGAAAACACGGTGGTTTGTTCCGGCTGGAGAGAATGCAGGTGCCGTCATTGACAAGGTGATGAAGGGGAAGGACATTGTTTCGGTTCAAAATGGAAAGCCACAATTCTCCACAGGCCAGGCCCAGCTCCCCGGCCAAGGGGTAACCCTCCAGGACCTCCAACGCCTTTTCAAAGGTCAGGCTGTAGGGATAGGTCCAGACAAATCGATATGGGTTAGGCTCAAGAACGGTAAGGGACTCGTTATCCACCAAGTCAATGACATGGGC
>JAZDGN010000030.1:0-7870 GCA_043806875.1 Pseudomonadota bacterium | reverse complement strand
GCTTTGATATAATCGGCAATCTGGGGAAGTTGAAATCCCATTTTTATATCAAAAGCCAATTCACCGCTCAACGGACCGACCACGGCAGCCACCAGGAAACCGATCAGAAGGGCCATGGATCCAACAAGATTCAACAGTTTGTTTTGCTGTCTCGCCCTGGTAAACCATATGGAAAACATCAGCAAAAAGACTACGGCCCAGACAATCGGCAACGTGATGGGCATCTGGGACAAACGCCCGAACTCAGCATTAAATGCCGCGATTGATCCTCCGAATATAATGGCCGCCCGAAGTTCCACCGGCACCCATTGGAAAAAGCGGCTGCCAAGCCCGGAGATGGAGAAAAACAAAAAGATTGCACATAGACAGACTGTTACGGCTGTCATGGCCTGAATCGCAGGCACTCCGGCGTCAAATTTCCCCAGAAATGACATTACCAGCGGAAGCGCCGGGGTAATCCATCCGGGCGCATAGGGTTCCCCGCATACAACCGTCGGAATGAACCACAGCCAGAACAGTTGGATCAGAACTACGGCCCAGGCGACTTCAAAAGGCACCTGGAAAAATTTCATTGTCAGCGCTGCCACAACACCGCCGGTTGCTGTACTGAGCAACCCTCCCTGGATGATTTCAGGTAATGAAAAATCAACATGGATACCTGGAATCCGACTTGTAAACCTGCCCCATTTCAGCCCGGGTTGAACTGCCCCGTCTTCTCTTTGCACTGCCATCGTTCTCTTTTGCATCATTCTCTCCTTTCTGTGTTTTATCCGTTAGTATCACTACATTGAATGGCTCTATTTTCTGAGGTCTTTTTTAAGAATTTTTCCTGTGGCAGTCATGGGCAGTGTCTCACGAATTTCAATTATCCTTGGGTATTTATATGCCGCCATTTTTCCTTTTGACCAGTTTACAAGCTCTTTTTCCGTTACGGTTGCTCCGTCCTTAAGAATGACAAACGCCTTAATTTCCTCCCCATGGCTGTTATGAGGGACTCCTATAACACACGCCATGGAAATGGCTTCATGGGTGAGCAGGACTTCTTCGATTTCTCTGGGATAAACATTGAATCCGCCCCTGATGATCATGTCTTTCAACCGATCCACGATGTAGATGTATCCGTCTTCGTCCTTTTTCCCCAGGTCCCCGGTATGAAACCACGAGGTGCCGTCAAAGGCCTTGGCCGTGGCTTCCGGTTTGTTGTAATACCCCTTCATAACATTGTGGCCCCTAATGACGATTTCACCAACTTCACCCGTGGGCACTACCGTGTTGTCTTTATCGAAAATTTCGACTTCCACCCCCCAGATAGGGGTTCCGACAGAACCGGGTTTGCGTTCCTTTCCAAGATGGTTGAAGGCAGCAACGGGACATGTCTCAGACAGGCCGTAGCCCTCCAGTATGGGGATTTTGTATTTTGCATAAATCCCTTTTATGATTTCCACAGGCAGAGACGATGCGCCGGACACGCCGGCCCGAAGGGTCTTACCAATCTTGTCAAAATCAAACCGGCCCTGTTTATCCTCGTAATTGAGCAGGGCCCAGTACATGGTGGGCACACCTGAAAAAATGGTTGCCCCTTCATCCTGGATTGCTGCCAGCACTGCTTCCGGCATGAACCTGGGGATCAGCACCAGCGTATTACCGGCGGAAAATCCGGCATTCATCTGGCAGGTCTGGCCAAAAGAGTGGAAGAGGGGGAGTACCAGGGCCTGGGTATCATCTGGTGTCAGATGGAGCAGATGGCGGGTTCCGATGGCGTTCATGGTCATACTGGAATGGCTCAGCTCCGCGCCCTTGGGAAAGCCGGTTGTACCGGAGGTATAAAGGATGACCGCGGTATCTTCCGGTTCCGTCTGTTCTGTATCACAGATTACCGATGCCCGGGCGATCAACTGTCCGAGTGTCTGGGCTGCAGTTACTGGAGATTCAGCTTCCGGATCCGAAGTGATGACGTAAAAAAGCTCACATTCCGGAGCCTCTTGAAAACCGGCATACCCCTCTTGGGCCATTGGCAGTTCCGGCGTACCCTCAAAACAAAAATAAGCCTTGGCTCCGGAATCCACCAGATGATAGGCGATTTCACGGCCTTTGAGCAGTACGTTCAGGGGCACAACGACACAGCCGGTTTTTAAAATCCCATAATAGACCATTGGGAAACAGGGCAGGTTCAAGCAACTGAGGGCCACCCTGTCGCCTTTCCTGAGTCCTTTAGCCCTCAAGACATTTGCCACTTTGTTGACAATGGCGGCTGTCTGGGAGAAGGTAAAGCTCTTTTCCTGAAAAACAATGGCTTTTTTGTCGGGAAATTCTTTTGCACTGTGTTCAAATACACTTACAAGATTCAGCATAGGTCTCCTTTTTTAATGGTTAGGGTTTAAAAAAAAAGTTATAACGTGCCTGAAATCAAATAACCGCCGTCCACTACGAAACTTTGTCCGGTAATGTATGCGGATGCGTCTGACGCCAGCAGCAGGGCAGTGCCGATGGTATCCTCAATGGTCCCAAACCTGGGTATGGGATTCTGTTTTATGTTTTCCTTTCTTTGTTGATTCTCCCACAATGCCTTGGAAAATTTGGTCCGGATGATGCCTGGTGCAATGGTATTTACACGTATGCCGTATTTCCCCCATTCTGCGGCCATGCACCGGCCAAGATGATTCAGGCCGGCCTTGACTGCACAATACCCGCTGATGCCATGCATGCACCGGCTTCCGCCGATGGAAGATATATTGATGATGGTGCCCCCGTTCTTTCCCATCCATGCCCTGAAAACTTCCTGTGAAAGAAAGAGAACACCCTTGAAATTTACATTGAGCACTACATCAAGGGCCTTTTCCTCAAGATTCTCCAGTGCCCCCATGGCAGGATTTGCGCCTGCATTGTTCACAAGAATGTCAATGCGCCCTGACCAGGCCATGGCCTTAGCAACCAGTTTTTTCCGGTCTTCATCATTGGCAATGTCAGCGGCCAGGGCAAGGACATCTGCCCCTGTTTCGCGAAGTCTTTTAGCTGCCTCTTCAACGGTTTCAAGACGTCTGCCGCAGATAACAAGGCGTGAGCCCGCTGCTGCATAGCACCCGGCAATGGCTTCACCAATCCCGCTGCTGGCGCCGGTGACCAGGGCGGTTTTTCCTTTAAGAGAAAAATTGCGTTCAATTGGGTTGTCCAACCATTACCTCCTTTTGTGCATCAGGCGATAGCGCTGCGACAGGTTCCTCTTGCCGCATCCGGCTGTCATCCAGTGTTTCATCAATACCGGCAAGGTAGCGAGCCACATTTTTTTTGTCTTCAAAATCATAGTCCAGGCCAAGGGATATGGTCTCCATGATCGGTGAGCCGCCTCCGTGAACGCCGGCCACCTTGTACCATGCACTCATGGCAGAGGTGCCCAGCTCTTCAACAAATTTCCAGATTTTCAGGGATTCATCCGCAGGGATCTGTGGGTTGCGCAAAATGAATTTGTTGAGGTGGTCCACATTGTCCCCTTTTTTGAAATCCTCATGAAAGGGCAAGGTCACGGCAATGCCTCCGGCAACCTCGGTCAGGATATTGTACTCATGGTAGACCAGTTCGCCGGACAGCCGCCTTCCCACATTGCTGTATACCGGATTGGGAAAGAAGACGCCGCTGTCGGTTTTCTTCCCGAAAAGGGTCGCGCAAATTCCTGCTGCATAGGCAAGGGAGGATGCACCTGCAAATTCCGTAAGTTTTTCCTTGATATGGGATGCTTTCATGATGTTGTTGGCCTCGGCGGCCAGGATGGTGGCACCGCACAGGATATCGGAAATCGCTGGCTTGCACCCGCAATAGGAGTGCCGGTGGGAATTGGCGAACAACAGTGCAATACGGCGGCCAAAATCCCATTCTCCGCACATGAACACCCTGTCGTTGGGGATAAAAACATTGTCAAATATCACCAGGGAGTCAGAGACCCCCAGTTTGCAGAACGGGGAGGTGGTGCCATCCTTAAAATCCCGGTGCCACACCGGCCTGGTAACCAGGCTGATGCCTTCCGTATCCGGCGGGATGGCAAACGCAACGGCATAGTCGGCATCCTCTTTCCCGAGCGCCCGTGTCGGAATCACGATCATTTCTTCCGCATAGGGCGCTGTGGTGATGGACATTTTGTAACCAGACACGATGATCCCGTCGTTCCGGCGTTCAACGATATGAACATACTGGTTTGGGTCATTCTGCTGAAAGGGGCGTTTCATGCGGTCTCCCTTGCTGTCAGTCTGGGCGCAGCACCCGGCAAGTTCATTTTCCTGGTAATACCTCATGAACTTGAGGAACCGCTCATGATAGTCCGTCCCTTTTGCCATATCGATCTCCTTAGTGCACACTGCAAGGGCCGTAATACCGTCAAGCCCCATGCACCGTTGGACACACCCGCCTGCACGCCTGGCTCCCAGGCGGATCAGCTTTTGTTTCTGTATCAGGTCCTGGGGGGTCTGGGGCAGGTGGCAGAACCGGTTGATCTCCTTGTCAACCAGAGGGGATTTCACGGTAGCAATGCCTTTCCATTCAGGATCGCCGGCAAGGTCCAGCACCATATCATAGACCCTTATTCCGGGTAATAGCCTTGGGTCGTCCCTTCCGACCTTTTCTCCGCCGATGTATACATTGGGCCTCATCTGGGCCAGGTTGTCGTGGAATTGTTCTTTGGTCCGCATGGTCTTATCCTTTTTGATTATAAATTATCAGTTAAACGCCAAATGATTTGTCATTCATCATAACAGGGGCTTTGTCCAGATTGTTAATGGCGAAAAGCTTCCCAGTGACGATGGGCAGAAACCGCTTGATAAAAAAACGGACGCCCTGGATCTGGCCCTCATAAAACAGGATATCCTGTTTTCCGGCCCCTGCATCAAGGGCCTGGCTGGCTGCCCTGGCCCGCCAAAGCAGCATCCACGCCATGATCACATCTCCGAGGGCTTCCATGTACAATGTTGCATGGGCATAAGCCGCGCCTTTTGACTCATCGGCCACGGCTTTTTTGAACAGAAAACCAGTAACTTCATCCAGCATATCAATTGCAGTGGCCAGTTCCGCACTCAAGGCCTGAAGGGAAACGATGGATGCTGCTGCGCCAATTTCCTTTTTGATTTCGGACACCAGTTCTTTAAACAATTTGCCGTTTTTCATGGACAGTTTCCTGCCCAGGAGATCCATGGCCTGAATCCCGTTGGTCCCTTCGTAAATCTGGGTGATTCTGCAATCCCTTAAGAGCTGCTCCTGGGGAAATTCACAGGTGTACCCATATCCGCCGAAAACCTGAATGCCAAGGTTGCACACGTCAAAGGAGCGATCCGTTACATAGCCTTTGGCAATGGGGATCAGGATGTCGATCATGTCGTGCAGCCGTTCCTTTTCTTCCGGAGCCTCACTGATTTTCGCCAGGTCTTCCAAAAATGCCGTATAATACAGAAGGCTTCTCATCCCTTCAGTATACACTTTCATGGTCATTAGCATCTGGCGGACATCAGGATGTTGAATGATGGAAACCCCGCTGGTCTCTTTGGGGTCTGCAACGATAGACCGCCCCTGGATCCTGAGCCTGGCGTAATTCAATGCATTCAGGTAAGAAGCGGACGCACAGCCAAAGCCCTGCATTCCCACCCCCAGCCTTGCCTCGTTCATCATGACAAACATGGCAGCCATACCTTTGTTTTCCTCGCCCAGGAGAGTGCCGATACACTGGCCTGACGTCCCAAGGGTCATGGAACAGGTGGCTGACCCGTGGATCCCCATTTTTTCCTCCACCCCGGTGCAGAAAATATCGTTGCGCTCCCCTAAGGAGCCGTCCGCATTGACATGGTATTTGGGTACCAGAAACAGGGAAATGCCCCGGACACCTTCCGGTGCCCCCTTTATCCTTGCCAGAACCGGGTGGATAATATTCTTTGTCATGTCGTGTTCGCCTGCGGTGATAAATATTTTGTTCCCGGTAAGGGAATAGGTGCCGTCTTCATTCTTTTCAGCCATTGTGGTCAATGCACCGACATCGGAACCAGCCTCAGGTTCCGTCAACAGCATGGTTCCGATCCATTGCCCTGAATACATTTTTTTCAGGTACAGGTTTTTTTGTTTATCTGTCCCAAAAATCTCCACCAGCTTTCCGGCCCCGTGGGTCAGGGTTGCATAGGCGCAAGCCGGATAGTTGGCCGCAAAAAGATAATTGTACGCAGCTTGTGTCACTACCAGGGGGAGTTCCTGCCCGCCCCACCGGGCATCATCACTGGGTGCAATCCACTGCCCGTTGCTAAGCTTTTCATAAATTCCGTGGAATTCGGGAGGAACGAAAACGTTGTTGTCCTGGTAGCGGACTCCGACCCGGTCTCCGATTCCGTGTGCGGGCAGAAGCGCTTTTAAAGCCAGCGTTCTTGCCTCTGATACAATCAGGTCAATGGTCTTTTTATTGAAATCGCCAAATGCCTTATGGGCTGAAAGCTGTTCCACTTTCAATTGGCTGTGCAAAATGAAATCCACATCCCTACGATCTGCCAACATCTGGGCCATACCTGCAATTCTCCTTTATAATGTGTTTCATATAATAGTTTAACGCTGTACAAGGGCCTTGCTTTACTAAACTGATCTGAAAGTATTTCAGGAATTCTATCCTGATTTAGAGCATTTCAAGGGCACAGGCCATGGAAACACCTCCGCCGCCACACAGGGTGGCGAGTCCGAGGGTTTTTCCCCGGTTTTTCATAGCGTGAATCAGGGTTACCATGATCCGGCAGCCGGTTGATCCCACCGGATGCCCAAGGCCGATGCCTGATCCGTTAACATTGGTGATTTCCCGGTTAAGCCCTATTTCCCTTTCGCATCCAATATACTGGGCAGCAAACGCCTCGTTCACTTCAACCAGTTCAAAGTCACTGATTTTAAGCCCGCTTTTGCGCTGGAGGTCATCCACGGCCGGCTTAGGAGAAACCCCCATGATGGCCGGATGACAGCCGCCTTTGCCCATGGCTTTGATCCTTGCAAGGGGGGTGAGTCCCAGCGCTTTGGCTCTGTCCTCGGTCATGATGATCATTGCGGACGCCCCGTCATTTATCCCGCTGGCATTGCCTGCGGTTATCTTGCCGCCATCCGGGACAAAGGCTGGTTTGAGCCTGGAAAGATCGGCCATTTTCATGCCAGGCCTGAAATGCTCATCCCTGTCAAATATCAAGGGATCTTTTTTACGCTGTGGAACTGCAACAGGCACGATCTCTTCCTTGAACTCACCTTGATTTGTTGCGCGCTCGGCATTGTTATGACTCCTTAAGGACACTTCATCCATTTCTTCGCGGGAAATCCCGTATTTTTGGGCGACCAGTTCTGCTGTATGCCCCATGATGTAGGGTTTGCCCAGGATATGGGATGCCGGCGCCCGGGTCACATCCACCGGGGCATCATCCCCCAGAGGCATAAAGTAGGAGCCGCAGTGAAGGCCGTGGATCAGGGCGTCCTGGAGTAAATTATCCTGTAGCCTGGCCCCCCAGCGGGCAGCCGGTATTGTATAGGGGACACTTGACATATGCTCCACACCGCCGGCAAGCACCACTTCGGACATTCCGGCCTGGATCATGGCCATACCGGACAAGACCGCTTCCATGCCGGAGATGCAGACCCGGTTGATGGTCACAGCAGTTGTTGAGGCGGGGATGCCTGCCAGAAGTGCGCTTACCCGTGCCACATTCATGGCGTCAGCCGGCTCCAGGTTGCATCCCATGCGCACGTCATCCACCAGTCCCATTTCAATACCAGCCCTGGTCACCGCTTCAGTCATAACGATTCTGCCCAGTTCGGTGATATTTACATCACGCAATGTTCCGCCAAAGTCGCCAATGGCTGTTCTACAAGCTGATACGATCACGAC
>JAZDGN010000029.1:0-3443 GCA_043806875.1 Pseudomonadota bacterium | reverse complement strand
CATTGTTTTACCATCCCCTTCACATCCATAAAGGATCAGCATCCAGCCTATCCGCTCCCCTTCTTTCTGGGCGATGTAACCCATGACATCCATGAGTGTCTGGGCGTCCCCGGGTTCCGGGAACATCTCAAGGATGTGCTGTTTCAGCATGTCCACGGCCCGGTGGTCATCGTACTCCCACTTTGATGGTTCGAGGCGGTCACCTCTGGACTCAGGGTTATAGGTGTTGACCATGGGTTTGCCTTCGAACGCGAAATAGGTATCTCCTCCAGGCCAATACAGGGCATCGTGAACATTGCGGACCCTGGCCCGGTTCAAGGCGAAAATATCAGCCCTTTCTTCATCTCCGTAACCATCATCAATGAGCTTCCTGTCGTTTAGCGCACAAAAGGCTGACCGGGTGTATTTCATATCTGTTCTGGCAGCACAAAAGCGGTCCTGGTGAGCAAGGTAAACCCATTGCTTCACCCAATCAGGGGCAGACTCTGCAGTGACCTCGTTCATCCCCTTGATCCGTGGACGAATCATCTCCCGGATATCTGGCAGCTTCCAGGAGAACTTCAGCTCTCGGATCCGGTCACGAATGAGAATAGCCAGGTCAGACAATGCCAGATGATCAAGGGTTTTATCCTTCTTAATATCATCCATAATAGCCCGGATAACTTTCCGGTCTTCGGCTGCCCGGATCCTGTCTTCGTATGACATTGACTTCTCGGCCTGGAAGCATACCATCCCTCCGGTATCTTGGACCGTCTTGATAATAGAACCAATAGTGGCGCCTCCTGGCCTTGAAGAGTGCCAGGAATTCCACCGCTTCAGAGTGTCATCCGCATCTTTATATTTTGTGCTTTTCCTACTCCACTCATCAAATATCTGATATCCATCATCAGATCCGTTTGACGCATGGTGGATGGCAGCTCCGTACCTGATCCATTGATCGTAATCGTCACACGCTTCTTGTGGCAATTGATCAACCAGGAGCTTTAAGTCGGAGATTGGTACATCCCCGGGAAGTTTCAGGTTTGCGAAATCATCAAGGGCCTTGCTGTCCTCATTTTTGGGGTGAGTTCCCTTTCTGACCCATCCTTTTGCTTCTGCAATCCTGTCAAACGCATCCTCGATCATGGAGATATCAAGGTTCTCAAATACGGGAAGTGAATCGGCCGGCATTGACAAAATGTCCTGGCCTACCCATTTGAATTCCTTCTTGGTATCAGGGTGAATGCCAAGGGCAACGAAATATTGTGCCCCAGGAGCCAGGAACTCTATCTTGTGTTCAACATTTTTTTGATCAAACCAGACATTTTTCCACTTCTTGTCAATACCGGACTTCGGGGAAACCGGGACCAGGAATTTAGGAGGCTGACCCACCCTGATGGCGATGTCTGTACCGAAATTTTCACGGACGATTTTGATCAGTTGGTTGGACACGTCCTTATCAAGGATATCGAAATCAAGTGCTCCAAGGCCGGTAAGACCAATTCCTCCACCACCTTTTCCGTTGGCTTGCCATTCGGCAACAACCTGCTCTGTTATATCAACCTGCCAGGTTTCTCCCTTTTCAAAAAACGGCTTCCTATCTTTCGGCCTGATGGGGATAGGAAGATAGCCTTTCTTAAACAACTCCATGGCATGATTTTTATAATAAGGCGTCATGCTATTGCCTCTTGTTCAGATAATCTGCCTTGCTCCCAGAGTATTGTTTCCTGGGCCCAATTTACAAATTTGACGTATCGCCTACAGTTGGCACAGGATAGTTTTCTATGAGGTCCAGCATTTGAGATAACGAATAGATCGCATCCGCATTTCACGCATTTCACGCATTTCAGTTCGTCAGTTTTCAAACTATCCCCCTGTTCCTGGCATATTGTTTCAGAGCTTCGATGGTCTGTTTCTGACCTGCAGCCTTGTTCTCAAGCGAGTCGATAATGGTATGGTCAACGGTGTCCCGGCAGGCGATTGTATGGATGATGACGTCTTTCAACTGGCCCTGCCTGAATACCCTGGCGTTCGTTTGTTGGGTCCTCTCAAGTGACCAATCTGGTGACAACCACACAAGAACATGGCCGCCGGCCTGGATGTTGAGCCCGTGACCTACAGACTGAGGATGAACACACAGGAGTTTTATTTTTTTATCGTTCCAGTCATTGATTATCCGCTGTCCAGTCTTTTGGTCTGTTTCTCCGTCCAGAAAAACAGCACCCGGGAACGATTGTTTCAGGAGATGTTTTTCAAACCGGAATTGAAAGGCACACATGATGTTGCCTTCAGACTCTTCAATAATCTCCTCCAGGGCCGCCATCTTCTCGGTGTGAAGAATCGTGTAATCCTTACCACCAGGATAATAAATCCCGCCGGCTGTAATTTGTCTGAGTTTTCCAGACAGCACGGCAGCATTAGCGACTGTGATGACTTCCTTGTTTATTTCAAGCAGGAACTCTTTTTCGATCTCACGGTATTGGGCCATCACATCAGTCGGCAGCGACACATCAATGATGTTCCGTGACAGATGCGGCATCTTGAGATGGTCCTGGGCTTTCAGAACAATGGATATGTCCCGGATCTTGTTTTCGATTGCCTGACGGGAACCAGTTTTGAGTTCCCATTTGTACCCCATGTAGTCGGCTTTCTGGTAGTACCTGTTCTTATACTGGTGGAAGGACTTTCCAAGGCGCTCACCGTTATCAAGAAGATACACCTGGGAGAATAATTCTGTGAGTTCCCCGGATTGAGATGGTGTACCGGTCAGGCAAATGACTTTTTTGAAGTTTCCGGCTATTTTCTTAAGTTTTTTGAATCGTTTGGTGGAATGGTTTTTAACTTTGCTGGATTCATCAATTATAAGGATGTCACACCTTGAGAACAGGTCTGTATCTTCAATGATAAAATCAATGGATTCAAAGTTTGACAGGTAGATATCAGCTTTCTTTTTCGCAGCTCGTTTTTTATCATCACCATGGACTATGGAGTATTTCATATCACGGCACTGGGCCCACTTCTGGAGTTCACCAGGCCAAGAGTTATAGACAACCCTCAATGGAGCCAGCACAAGAGCGGGGCCGAACCCGCTGTTCTGCTGAAGCCATTGCACGGCTGATAATGTGGGAATACTTTTGCCGAGGCCCATTTCAGCAATAACAAATGAGCCTCGGTGGTTGAGGATAAAGTTACCGATATCGCGTTGATATTGATGTAGGTCTTTCGTGTCAAGCATGTTGGAGCCTGTCAAGGAACTGGTTGACGGATTCTTTGGTGTCAGCGTATCCGGCGGTGAACCCGAGCGATGACAGGACATCGAGATAGTACTGTTGCAGGGTGGTGGGTTTCTTCCCGGGAGCTTTTAGTTCCAGGAATCCGACCTTGCCACCCGGCAACATTACCAGGCGATCAGGGACACCTTTCAGCGCGGGGGAAGCCCACTTAAAGGACTTCCCTCCGCGCCT
>JAZDGN010000028.1:0-41530 GCA_043806875.1 Pseudomonadota bacterium | reverse complement strand
TGGCCCCCGTGCTCAGCGTGGACTCCGAGATCAGACCGTCTTTTGCGGCATTGACAGCGCCGAAGATTATTCTCCCCGGAAATGGAAGGGCTGCGGCCCCGCCCGCACGGTCGGCCATGATTATTGTCTGGCTGTCCGCAGCAATCGCAACGGCCTGGGCGCTCCCGTTGAGTGTCGTCAATGTATAGGTGCCGGTATAGGTGAATGTGGCAAGGTCTATGAAACCGAGCCTATTCGTAGGCGGTTGGGGAGGGATGATGAAACTTCTGCCGGAAGAGATGACGGCAAACTGGCCGTTGGGTGCAACAGCGATATCCAACGCCGTGAAACAGCCGGGGGCAGGGGCCCCGGTGATCACCGGAAGAGCGAGTGCTCCGGCAAGCGTCGGGGCCGTAGGATCGGTTAGATCGATGCGGTAGACGCTGCATCCGTTGTAGCTCGTTGCCAGTGCATACCTGCTGTCCGGGGTAATGGCAAGGTCCCATGTGCCCCCGGATCCCAATTGCCCAGCCAGGAAGGGACCGTAAACCGTGGGTGGTGTGGTTCCCAAGTCCACGGTCGAAATCGTGGCGTCAAGGTAGTTGGCAGCCACACCCCAGGGTGCAGCCAGACTCAAGGATGCCGGCGAAAAAAAGAATAACAGAGCAGCTGCAGTAAGATACCGCGCAATTTTCATGTCACCTCCGTTATTATAAGAAATTTATTACGATGCTTCTTAACAAGAGATAATACCATATATCCAGTTTATGGGGATTTGTCAATGAGCTGAAAAGATATTCATTCATGATATTAGTAGGTCGTTTGCATCATGAGTTGACGTCCCCTCGGAGTTGCCTCTCTCTCAATTCAGGCGTTTTGGACGGGGTCATCCGATTCCGGCGAATTGCATTGGGTTTCGGCCAGAAACGACCTTAACATTTCGGACAGGCAGGGTATCGTGGGGTTCAGTGCCTGGTTATTTTCTTCAGGGGCGGGACACTGGACCCGAGGCCTGGCTGTAGAGTCCCGGAGTGAATCCCATGAGCCTCCGGAAGTGCCGGGTCAGGTGGCTCTGATCCGTGAACCCGGCCTCCAGGGCGGCCATGGCCAGGGGTACACCCCGGTCGATCAGATCCCGGGCCTTGCTGGTTCTGATCTGCATGAGACAGGCATGGGGCGTAACACCAAGGGCCCTTCGGAACACACGGATAAAGTGGAATTCGCTCATGGCTGCAATTTTAGCCAGCCTGGAAATAGAGATCTCTTCACCGCAGTGGTGTTCCATGAAGTCCAGGACCCGGCGCAGGGGACCTGTTTCATTGCCGGGTTTGTGTGACCGCGGTGCCTCCTCGGCGTGGCGATGGATAAAGTCCGACAGCAGCACAAGAAATCTGGACTCGGTTTCCAGGCCTGAATAGATGCCGTGTTCCAGGTCGTGGTGAAGGTGGTGCAGCTCCGCTGCAAGGCAGGGATCCTGGATGACACCGGGCCGGAAAAACGGTATCTGCTGCGGCTTGTCGGCCATCTGGGAGGCAAGGCCGGTGAGCAGGTCTGCAGCCACATAAAACATGCGGTATGTCCATCCCTGGTCCGAGGCTGCCTGCCCGGTATGGACCTCGCCGGGATTGACCAGGTTGATGCACCCCTTTGACGCCACCAGTTTTTCTCCCCGGTATTGGAATTCCAGGGCCCCTTGTTCGATCACTCCGAAACCGAATCCGTCATGGAAATGCCTGGGAAAGGTCTGGGTAACATAGGTGGCTTTCATGAGCCGGACCCTCCTGCCCAGATCTGGCGGGTGCCACAGGGTCACGGATTCCTGTTGGAGCGGGGGTAGGGAGGAGGCGGGCATGGAAGGATCAGGACTCCTTCTGGATAATGGCCATGGCTGTCCGTATCCCGTCCACGCCGCTGGAGATGATCCCTCCGGCCCAGCCCGACCCCTCGCCGGCAAGGTAGAGGTTGGAAAAGCCGGGGCACAGACGGTCCGGATCCCTCAGTGCCTGGATGGGTGACGAGGTCTTGCTCTCCAGGCCCAGGATGATGCCGGTATCAAACCCCTTGAGTTTCCGGCTGAAGACCTCCAGGCCCCGGGCAATGGACCTGCTGATGGTTTCAGGCAGCATCTCCCACAGGGGGGCCGGGTAAAGGCCCAGGGGATAGCTGGTGTCAACGGAAGAGGAGGGTGTTTTTTTCCGGATGAATCCTTGGATGGATGTAAAGGGCGCCTGAAAACCCTTGGCATGGTCGTAAAACCCAGTCTCCAGGGCCTGGAGCCAGTCCAGGGCTTCCAGGGGTTCCAGGGATTTTCCCAGCAGGACCTCCAGGTCGATGCCGGCCACGCAGGCAGCATTGGCAAACCGGCCGTTTCGTCTGTACCGGCTCATGCCGTTGACAATGTTGGTGGTTGCATAGGCTGTGGCCGGAACAACGGTTCCGCCCGGACACATGCAGAATGTATAGACCGGAAGATACCCGTCCTCCCTTGTCGTGAGCCTGTATTCGGCTGCCTTGACCCCGGGAAGGGAAGCCCTGCCCCATTGGGCTGTGTTTATGACCTCCTGGGGGTGTTCGACCCGACAGCCGATGGCAAAACTCTTGGTCCTGAACCGGACCCTGTTCCGGATAAGCATGCGGTAGGTTTCAAAGGCAGAGTGCCCCGGGGCGATGATGATCACGTGGGCCGGGATCTCCCCCTGTGACGTTACGGCTGCCTCAACCCTTCCGTTGGTGACGGCAAGACCTGTAAGCAGGGTTTCAAAGCGCATCTCCCCTCCCAGGTCCAGAAATTCCTGCCTCAGATTTTTCACGATGTGCCGGAGTTGGTCTGTACCCAGGTGGGGGTGGGCCAGGAACTCGATCTCAGGGGGCGCCCCTGCCCGGATGTAACTGGACAGGATAAACTGCTTTTCCCGGGCAATGTTCTTGGTCCGGGAGGTCAGCTTGCCATCGGAAAAGGTTCCTGCACCGCCTTCGCCGAAGGCATAGTTGTTGATTGGGTCAAAGGAGCCCGAGGCCTCAAATTCCAGGATGCTGTCCGATCTCGGGTCCACCCTGGAGCCCCGTTCGATGATCAGTGTATTGAATCCGGCCTTCTGAAGAACCAGGGCTGAGAAGAACCCGGCAGGTCCGCTGCCGACCACCACGGCCCTGGCGGCCCTGGGTTTTTCGGGGATCTCAAGGTCCGGGTAAACAAAGGGCTCGCCGCCCTGGAGTGAATCGGACAGGACACCGGCCCGGACCAGCCAGTGGATGTTGCTTTTCTTGCGTGCGTCCAGGCTCTTGCTCTCGATCTGCCACGTGAAATCCCGGATGCCGAGCTGTCGGGCAATGGCTGCTCTGAGGTCCTGGTCCGTGTAGTCGGTTTGAAGCTGGAGGGTGATTTCCCGGAAGCCCAAATCATGGTCTCCTGTAAGATTATTTGAAATTTAAAATCCGGATCACGGTTTGACGCCCAGCAGTATCCCGGATTCAGTGGGGCCTTTGAAACCTGTCCGGGTGATGGAGCCGATTCCTGCCAGGGTCAGCATGCCGGCCAGTTCGGTCTCGGAATAGGACTGGCCGGATTCGGTTCCAAGGAGCATGTTCAGGGAGAACAGGGCCGGGAACAGGGGGCCGGACCGTTCCGGGTTCAGGATAAACTCATGGATGATGATCATGCCGCCAGCCGCCAGAGCATTGACAGCCTTGTCCACGATTCTCTGGCAGTCAACAGGTCCTTCGCCGTGCAGGATATGGGACAGCCAGACCACGTCATAGGACCCTGGGACCGGATCTTTGATGTAATCACCGTCCAGGAATGTGACAGCATCGCCCTGGCCGAACCTGTGGATGGTTTTCTCTGCAAAGGGTCGGGTGGTGGGCAGGTCGTAGATTGTTGCCCTGAGTCCCGGGTTGTATTTGCAGAAGTGGATGGCATAGGTCCCAGGTCCGCCCCCCAGGTCCAGGAGGTGTTTCCGGCCTGACAGGTCCAGGGTCGGGACCAGCTGGTTGACCATGCCCATGGCATTGTTGAACATTCCCATGAGAAAGCTTTCCCGGTACTCGGCATCGTCGAAGGATGATCTGGTCCGTACAGGTTTCCCTGTTTTTACGGCCTGGTCCATTTTTGACCAGGACTCCACCAGGTGGTGGTGGTGCATGATCATGTGTCCGATGTATCCGTCAGAGGCTTTGGACAGGAATTTCAGGGCCGGCTGTGTCGGGGCGTAGTCATTTCCGGATTTTGACAGGATATCCATGGCACACAGGGCATCCAGGAGCATGGCCAGGGCACGGGGGTCGGCGTCGATTTTCCCGGCAAGGACCGCGGCCGGGACCGGGCCTTCTCCCATGGCAGTGACAACGTCGAGCTTTACTGCTGCGTGAAGGGTGCAGGTCTGCCAGTAGGCGCCTGATATGCCGAGCAGTTTTCCTGGGGTCAAGGTTTCCGGACCTGTCATGTCTCATCTCCTTGTGTGAATTTTTACAAAACGGCTGGCTGTTGTTGCCAGGACCAGGAATTCATGGCAGAAGTATAATCGCGAATGTCTTGATTGTAAAATAAAAATCAATAAGCGATGGAGGACATGTCCCATGCCCTGGGGCCTTTTCTGTATACCGTGAGTCTCATGCACTGCATGCCCACAGGCCTCCAGGATGGGGGAACCGGACTGGGCATGATGTGGGGGAGGCAGCGGGCCGTGGCATTATTGAAAGAGGCAGGGTTCAGGTCTGTCCATGTTCTTGAAATGGGACACCATCCCTTTAACGTCCATTACCTGTGCCGGTAAACATGGAACAGGGGCTATTCACTGGGTTTGTATTTTCGTTTGAACCAGTCCTTGTCGCCATACAGGTCTGACAGGCAGTCCGGGCACAGGCTGTGGGTGAACAGCACGTCGGTATGGGTTTCGATATAGGCGTCGATCTGGCTCCAGAACCCCTCGTCATTTCTGACCATCTTGCACTTTGAACAGATGGGTATCAGGCCCCGGAGCACCTTCATCTCAACATGGGTCTTTACCCTGGCCAGGAGTTCGGTGCTGTTGAAGGGCTTGGTCACATAGTCTACACAACCAGCCTCAAACCCTTTTACGATATCGCTGGTTTCTGTTTTTGCCGTGATGAAAATAATGGGGATGTGGCGGGTGCTGATATTGGTTTTGATTTTTTCACAGACCTGATAGCCGTCCATTCCCGGCATCATGATATCCAGGAGGATGAGATCGGGTTTGTCTTTTTTCAGGAAGTTCATGGCCTGGGAGCCGTTCTGTGCAATGCCGACATCATATCCGTTATCAGAAAGCAGTTTGCCCAGAAGTTGAATGTTCTGGGGGTTGTCATCCACGGTCAGAATCAGCGGTTTGCCTTTTTGCATGAAGCAGCTCTGTGTTGGTTTAGATTCTTCAGTATATGTTCTTTTTACCGCATCTGCTCCGGCAGCTACCAGGATCAGGCGCGCCCTGGAGCCTATGTGACTTTGATTCAGGTTTTAAATCAACATTATTCCCGGACTTCGCTGTATCCTTATGAATACCACAGTCATCACAGGGAAACAATATCTGTTTTTGACCTGTTACAGCTCTGCGGCCGCTATGGCCGGATTCGCCGGTAAGATGGTTGCCAGGTGGCGCTACCGGCTTGTCAATAGCGCCATGAATACCTTGAACTCGTCCCGGGTCATACCTGCCACGCCGGGAGGCCTCGTGCTTTCGTCATGGCAGTCAGACCCCCCGGTAACAATGAGGGAATGGCGTCCGGCCCAGCTCAGGAGCATTTCCTGGTGTTCATTCGTGTGCCCGGGATAGTGGACCTCAAGTCCGTCAAGGCCTGCTTCAATCAATTCCGGCAGAAAGGTTTCAACGGTTTCAACCGGTGGGAGAACCTCCCTGTAATGGCCGGGTCCGGTAAAGGATCCGGCTGCGGGATGGGCAAGGACGGTCACCATGGGATAAGTCCGGATAAAGGTGGCAACATCGGCCAGGTCTATGCCGGAAGGGACATAAGCAGGGCTTTTGTTGCCGATGATGGCGTTAATCGTGGCCTGGTCCTGGACGTTATGTTTCTGACCCAGGGCCAGGGCGAAATGGCGCCGGGACAGGGTGGTGCCATAACCTATGATGTCCTGGGCGGTCATGGATCGGGCCAGGAGGGGCTTGGTGCTGTCAGGGCCGAAGCACCGGTTGATTTCGGCCACCCTGGCCATGACCAACGGCTCTCCCCTGCCCTTTCCCAGGGTGTCCTGGAGCGCTTTCATGAAAACGGTATCATTCAGGCGCCGGGTGGGGAAATAGCACAGGAGGTGCAGGGTTCCTGTGAACACGGGACGCTTGAAGCGGACGGAAACCTCCACCCCCGGGATAACGGTTATGCCATGCCGAATGCCGGCATCCAGGGCTTCCGGGATACCGCTGACAGTGTCATGGTCGGTAACGGCAACGGCTCTGATACCACAGGCTTTTGCCCGGATGATCATGGTCTCTGGTGAAAAATCACCGTCCGATGCGGTTGTGTGATTGTGGAGGTCTGCATGGATATTTCGTTTCACCGGATCTCCTTTCAAAGGTGGTACTCGGGTCATGGGTTTAACTTTATCTTAAATCAGGGGTTTCAACCATGAAAAAAATGAAAATAGTCATCCGGACGCTCCATGGTCTATTCCGGTGACACGGACCAGTCCGAGGACCTGGTTGCCCTTGCTTCAGGAGCTGATCTCCTTGTCCTGGAATCAGCCGTGCCGGACGGGAAAAAAATAAAGGGGCACCTGACACCCTCCCTGGCAGGGGAGATAGCCAGGGCTGCAGGGGTGGGCCATCTTGTACTCATCCATTTTTATCCGGAGTGCGACACCGAGGACATGGAGGGCCAGTGCAGGAAAACGCGGTCCGGTCCTCTGCCCCTTGCCCTTGACCTGATGGAAATCAGAGTATAAAAAGGTCTTGGCATCCGGGGCGGCCGCTGCCCAGGGATAAATTTCCTGCCCAGGAAAATAGACAATTTTAACAAATTTGTATTTTTTTTAAGAATTTTTTTCAAATTTGTAATTTGAAATGTTTTATTTTGTTTCATTTCTGTTGTCATGCTGTTTTTCTGATACAAATAATTTGTCGTAACATTTTTAAATATATAGATAATTTTCATTTTTCCCAGGTCTATATTTCCCATGGCATCCTCTTTGCTATTAAGCAATTACAAAATCGGCAGAATTTTTTTAACCATAATGGGGGGGTATCATGAAATTGAGAAATCTGCTTACAGTTGCTGGAATGGTCCTTGTCCCGGCAGCCGGCGCGTTTGCGGGAGAGAATGTTATCAATGCGGGAGATACGGCTTGGATAATCGTGGCAACGGCCCTGGTCATGATGATGACACCGGCCGGACTTGCCCTTTTTTACGGGGGCATGTCCCGGTACAAGAACCTGCTCAACACCTTTGCCATGACATTCATTTCCTACTGTCTCGGCAGTGTTGTCTGGGTCCTGTGGGGGTATACCCTCGCATTTGGCCCGGACAAGGGCGGCCTTCTGGGAGGGTTTGATTTTTTGTTTCTGTCCGGCATAACCCCGGCCAGTGTTTCAGGGAGCATTCCGACCCTGGTCTTTGTCCTGTTCCAGATGACCTTTGCCGCCATCACCGTTGCCCTTATCCTGGGATCGGTGGTTGACCGGATCAAATTCTCGTCCTGGGTCGTATTTTCCGTCCTGTGGATTACGGTTGTCTACTGTCCCGTGGCCCACTGGGTCTGGGGCGGCGGATGGATGAGTTCCATGGGAGCCCTGGATTTTGCCGGCGGCAATGTTGTTCATATCAATGCGGGTATTGCCGGCCTGGTTGTGGCAATGGTCCTGGGAAAGCGCGTCGGGTACGGCACCGAAGCCATGTTTCCGTCCAGCGTCACCCTGACTGCCCTTGGCGCCGCCCTGCTCTGGTTCGGGTGGTTCGGGTTCAATGCCGGCAGCCAGCTGGCTGCTGACGGCGTTGCTGCATCGGCATTCCTGGTCACCAACACCTCGGCTGCTTCAGGGGCCCTCGCCTGGATGGCCGCGGAATGGTTCCACACAAAACGGCCGACCCTTTTGGGCATCGCCTCCGGCGTTGTGGCCGGTCTGGTCAGCATCACGCCTGCCGCCGGGTTTGTCAACATGCCGTGCTCCCTGATCATCGGACTTGTTGCAGGCCTTACTGGTTTTTTCAGCGTATCCGTGCTAAAGCACAAAATGGGTTACGACGATTCCCTTGACGCCTTTGGCGTTCACGGCATCTGCGGTATCTGGGGTGCCCTGGCAACCGGGCTGTTTGCAGACCCCGGCATAACCAAAGGCGCTGCAGGCCTGTTTTTCGGGAATCCCGGACAACTGTGGATACAGTTTGTCTCTGTTGTCGCAACCATAGCGTATAGCGGCGTTGCCACCCTGGTAGTCGTATTTGTCACCAAAGCCGTTACATCCGGCCTCAGGGTTGACAGGGAAGAAGAGATCACCGGCCTTGACAGCTCCGTCCATGGTGAGCGGGCCTTTGAAATCTTTTAATCCTTACTGCGCCTGACCTCACCCAGTCAACCGAGGGGACTGCTGCATGGCGTACTACACAACCGGTTTTCAGGACTATTTTTCAAGAACCGTGTCAGCAGACCCCTCTTCGTTTCTGGAACCCTTTGCCCGGGAACTCCCGGAAAATGCAGACATCCTGGATGTGGGATGCGGGTCTGGCAGGGATCTCCTGTGGCTTAGGCAGCGGGGGTTTTCACCCCGCGGCCTTGAACAGTCACCGGGTCTTGCCGAACTTGCCCGCATCCACTCCGGGTGCCAGATCATCCAGGCCGATTTCGAAACCCATGATTTTTCAGGGGTTGACGCCCACGGCATACTCCTTGTGGGAGTCCTGGTTCACCTGCCCGGGCACCGGTTAAAGCCGGTCCTTGAAAACATCCTCCAGGGACTCAGGTCCGATGGCACCATGCTCCTGACCCTGAAACAAGGAAGCGGAGCCGTTGTGGATGACCTGGGGAGGCGCTTTACCCTGTGGCAGGATCCGGGTCTGAGACAGCTGTTTTTTAAGGCAGGCCTGTGCGTGGTCCGGTTCCGTGTTTCAGGCTCCGCACTGAACACCGGGGAGTCCTGGCTCGAGTACCACCTCATGCGGCTCACCCACCCGGACCTCATGGCCATCTGTTCCAGGCGCCGACTTCACCACGGGCCCAGGTTTTCGGCGCCGTTCCTGCCCCGGTTCAGGTCACGGACCCTGGAGGTATTGAAATGGAAGCTCTTCAGCCCCAACCGTTTCACTGGGGAGTATTCCGCGGAACCCAGGCAGGCCGTCCATGTTGACTGGGATCGGGCAAAGCGGGCAAGTGACACTTCTGTAACATTTGTGCGGCATGCCTTTTTTTTTATCAATGACCGGGGCCGGTACCTGTTCGTTGACCCTGTCTTTTTCCGGATTTCCAGGCTGATCCGTGATTTCTCTCCCCTGGCTGGCGGAATTAGCGGCATGCCGGATCCCCATCATGTCCTGATAACCCACGGCCATTACGACCACCTGGACCGCCGGTCTCTGAAACTCCTTGCCCGCCGCACCCACGTGATCACCCCGCTTGGGTATGACACCGAGTTCAGAGCCCTGGGCATGGAGAACCGGATCCGCCTTGACTGGTTTGAATCCTTTGAGCAGGAGGGACTCAAGGTTACCCTGGTGCCCAGCCGCCACTGGACCATGCGAAATCCGTTCAAGGGCCCCAACCGGTCTCTGTGGGGCTCCTATATCATTGAAACCTCTGGCGGGTTTACCATCTATGTGGCCGGGGATACGGCCTGGTTCAACGGATTCCGGGAGATCGGACGCAGGTGGCGGATCGACCTGGCCGTGTTCAATCTGGGCGCTTATGAGCCCCGGTGGTTCATGGACCAGAGCCATATGAATCCGTCCCAGGCCGTCCGGGCGTTCAGGGATCTAAGGGCCCGGCGGATGATGATCGGCCATTGGGGGACCTTCCGCCTGGGTGACGAACCAATCCATTTCCCTCCCCGGGACATCATGGAAGAGCTTGACCGTCAGGGCCTGTCCCAGAACCTTGCAGTGCCGGGCCTTGGCACAACCTTTGTACTGTGACACTCCCTGGGACAGGCCCTGGCAGACGATGTTGGATGGGAATCCTATTCTCTGTCGCTCCGGAACGGTAAACCCTTTGACTTTTCAGGCTTTGCCGTGATGTCCAGGAGTTTTACCGGGGTGTCAAAGGTTTTCCATCCGTGGTTCTGTCCGGATCGTATGAAGTAGGACTCATTGGCGTTGAGTGTCCTGCGCTCTCCCTCCACAACCATTTCTATCCGGCCCTCCAGGACAACCCCGCACTGGTCAAAGGGATGGGTGTGACCCGTATCCTCTTTGTCTGCGCTGATTTCCATGCACACCATGATCAGGCTGTCTCCCAGTTCCGCCCGGCTCAGGATACCGGGCCTGAACGGTTCCAATTCCAATGCCCCCAGGTTCCAGAAGGTCATGTCCTTTTCCTTTTTCTATCGACAGACTCGGGTTGGCTGTCCGAAAATTTAGCTATATCCCATTTTTCCGGCATGTTGTCCATGGAGAATCTTCTGTGCTCTGTGTTGTGGAAAGGTATAGCATTTCCACTTTTTTCCTTGCCCAGGGTGTTATCCGCAGGAATCTGAGGCTGGACTTCATGGAGGGATCGCTCTTGAAACACCGGATATCTATCTGTCTGCCCAGGCCGTCCCAGCCATAATGGTCCACGAGACTGGTCAGGATCTGCTCCAGGGTCACTCCGTGCAGGGGATTGTTGGGCTGCCTGTCATGCATTGATCCGGCCGCGTCCTTGTGCTGGGGTAAATGAATCAGGGTGATTGGCTGTCACTCGTGCCGTTACTATATATCAAATGCAGATGGCAAGTAAAGCCCGTTAGTTTACAGAACACTTGTCAAACAATTATTTTTAACGTATGTAAAACCCATGAAAGACTATAAGATCAAAGAAAAGGAACAGCGGAAAAACAGGGTCTACAGCGTTGCCACAAAAACGCTGTGGCAGAAGGGGTATGACAAGACCACCATCCGGGATATCGCCAGGACCACGGACATGACAACCGCCGGCCTGTACTACTATTTCAAAAGCAAGGAAGAGTTGTTGTTCCAGATCCTGGACAGCCATATGGACGATTTGATCAACGGGATCATCCAGATCCAGGTAGATCCCAAAGAACCCCTGGGCGTGATCAGGCAGTATGTCCAGTACCAGGTAAGCGTCTATTGCACGGATAAATACCGCAGCAGACTGATCCTCAATGATGATGAATGCCTTTCCGGAGACTGGTACGAACAGATAAAGGACAAGCAGAGAAAATACCTGCTTTTTTGGCGCCGGGCCCTGAGCCAGTATTGCGAAAAGGAAGGGCTCCCAACGGATCACACCGCCATCGACGCCCATTGCCTTATCGGAATGTGCAACTGGATTTATCGGTGGTATGATCCCCAGGGGGAGGTCAAACCCGAAGATCTCGCCTCAAGGATTTTCGAGACATTTATCTTCGGACTTTCCAGAAAGGGCAGCGTCCGATGATCTGCCAGGGGTTTTGGCATTTCAGGCAGGCACAGAATGTCAGCCAACGCCCGCAATAGAAAAAGATGGCAAGGGCTCCTTCAAAAGACATTGAGCAGAGCCGGCATACGCCAACCTACATCAGACCCGGCAGGAAGAGTGCAATCTGGGGGAATATCAGGAGCAGCAGGTTGCAGATGACCAGGGCAGCCAGAAAAGGCATGACGCCCTTGAATATCTCTTCCAGGGGGATTGTCCTGGCAACGCCATAAACCACATAGACATTGATTCCCACAGGCGGCGTGATGACACCCATTTCCGCGATCAGAACGATGATGACGCCGAACCAGATCGGGTCGAACCCCAGGGTCTGGGCTACCGGGAAAAAAATGGGCACGGTGAGCATGATCAGTGCGAAGCCGTCCATGAAACAGCCGCCCACAATATAGATCATAATGATTACCAGCATGATCACCATGCGGGGAAGCGGCAGGCCTCCGACCCACAGGGACAGATCAAACGGAATTCGAGTTATTGCCATGAAATGTCCGAAAACCGTAGCTCCCGCGACAATGACCATGACCATGCAGCTCAGTTTGGTGGTATCGGCAATGGACCTCAAAAAATCCTTCCACGACAGCTGGCGCCTGATTACGGCCAGGAACAGGGTGAAAAAAGCGCCTGTGGCCGCAGCTTCCGTGGGAGTGAAAATACCGAGGAAAAGTCCTCCCATGACCGCCCCGAAAATCACCAGCGCTTCCATGATACCTGTCAGGGATTTCACCTTTTGGATAAAAGTGGTTTTGGGGCCGGGAGGTGCAAGTTCAGGGTGTTTTCTTACTCTTAAATAGATGGACCCCATGAACAGTAATGCCAGCAGGATACCCGGCAGGATGCCTGCCACAAACAGTTTTCCGATGGATTGTTCGGTCAGGATTCCGTAGACGATGAAAATCGTGCTGGGCGGGATCAGGATACCCAGACTGCCCGCAGCAGCCACGGCTCCGGCAGCCAGCCCCATGTCATAACCATAGCGTTTCATCTCCGGCAGCGTTACGGTTGCCATGGTCGCCGCCGTGGCATTGGTTGAACCTGAAATGGTGGCAAATCCGGCACAGGCAGCCACCGTGGCCATGGCCAGTCCCCCTTTGCGCGCCCCGATCATGACATAGGCAGAGTCATAGAGCCGCCGGCTGATTCCGGAATAGAACGAAATCTGCCCCATGAGCATGAACAACGGTATGACCGAAAGGCTGTGGGATGAAAACATCTCGAAAAAGTCTTTGGTCAGAATGCTGAGTCCGGGCACCCATCCTTTAAGATAACTGAAACCCAGGAACCCGATCATTCCCATGACAAACCCGACAGGCATGTTGGAAAAGAGCATGATCAAGAGGATGACAATTCCGATAACACCGATCGCAGTTAAACTCATTTGCCCATCACCTTTTGGAAATCTTTTATCAGATTCAATACAAAGACAATCGTCACTGCAAAGGCAGAAAAGGAAAGCAGGTAAACAAACGGATGAAACGGGAGCTGCAGGGTCATGCTAACTTCACCGCTTTCCTTTAAATCCCGGGCATAGACGATGCATCGCAGGGCTATGACGCCGAACAGGAGGCCTGACAGGGTATCTGTGATCATTTTGATAACGACCTGGGTTTTTCTGCCAAACTTGCTGACAACCAGGCTGACGGAAACGTGGCCGGATTTAACTGTTGTGTGGGCCATGGCAAAGGCGGCGGCAACCGATCCGGACATGGACACCAGGTCATAGGTTCCTGGAATCGGTTTCCAGGATTCCAGGAATGGCCAGCGAAAGGTTGCGTAAAGCGTAACGCAGAACCGCATGAATACATCCGTGACCGTTACCGCCATCATCACCACGAGTGCAAAACCTGCAATGTAGTACATGTAGCGTACAAGCCTGTTTACACCGTTTTCAATTTGTTGGATCAAAGTGCTTCCCCCGTTTTTCCAATTCGTATCATCAGCCCCTTCAGATCTTGTCAGAGGCGCCTTCCATCCCGGCCCGGAGGCTTTCATTCATACCCGGGATGATCATCTCGAACTCGTTGTCGATCACGGTATAGTTGTAATAGCCCAGGCGTCCGATGGGGCGCATTTTAAGAATATCAAGTTTTCCGTCGGTACGGATGAATTCATCCTTGATGTGGACGCCCACGATAAGTCCGATGATGACATCCACCGTTCCCATGGTGCTGGTTCCGGGTAGGCGCAGGGTCTGGTGGTATCGGCATTCAAACTGCACCGGGGATTCGGCCACCCGGAACGGCTTTACAATGTTTGACGGGGCTTTGGTCAGTCCGGCCAGTTCAAATTCATCGGTTCCAAAGGGCACCTCCTGGGCCGAGATGTTCACGGCCTCCCGGAGATCAAAGGTTGCCATATTGTAGACAAATTCTCCGGTCTGTTCCGCATTGACCGTGGTGTCCTTACGGCCCCCGTCAGTCTTCTGATTTGCGGCGAACATGACATAGGGGGGATCAAAGGTCAGGTTCTGAAACTGGCTGTACGGGGCCAGGTTGGACACCCCGTCACGGCTGATGGTGGAAAGCCACCCGATGGGCCGGGGTACGACGCATGATTTGAACGGGTCAAAGGGCAGTCCGTGATCATTTTTTTCGGGTCTGTAAAACATGGGAGTATGAGTTCCTGCTGTTTCCTTGTTTTTACTGAAAGCCCTGTCCAGACGGGATGTCCGGACAGGTTGCCCTGAAGCTGTTCACATCGGCGGGCGCCAGTTGCCCGCCGATGCACCATCGAAATCAATAGGTCTTTACGGCTTCCTGGAGGAAATTTACATATTCCTGGGCCGGCAGTCCTTTTTCAGAGGCTTCCTTTACCCAGTTTCCAATAGCAGGTTTTACGGCTTCGGCCCAGCGCGCGCGTTCCTCTGCCGACTGCGGGATTATCTCGTTGCCCAGCGACAGCGTAAAGGCCCGGCCTGCTTCATCTGCCTCATCCCATGCCTTGCCGAATCTGGGAATCCACTCCTTGTTGACCTGTTCGAAAACATCCTGGACGTCCTTGGGCAGGGAAGCCCACTTGGCTTTGTTCATGAAGATATACAGGCCTGAGGTGTAACCGATGCTGTAGGATTCCGTGGTGTACTTGATGACCTCTGCCTGCTTCCAGCCTTTCAGGGCTTCCATGGGTACCAGGGTGGCATTGCATACACCCTTTTGCAGTGCTTCATAGGCCTGGTTCTGGGCCATGGCCACGGGAACGCCGCCGAGGGCCTCGATCACCTTGACGCTGAAACCGTAACACCGTACCTTCATCCCCTTGATATCCTCTAGTTTTCTGATGGGATCCTTGCTGTGAATCAGTCCGGGGCCATGGGCCGTGAACAGCATCACCTTGACATTGTCCATTTCTTTGGGTTTGAACTTTTCATAAAAGGCATTGATGATTTTTGTTGCCTGGGAACCGTTCTTGTAGCCGACGGGAAGGTCAATTGCTTCCATTGCCGGGAAAACCCCGCGGCTGTATCCGAGTACAGAGAAACCCATATCGGTAATACCGTCAACAATGGCGCCGTAGGTCTTGGGTGCAGCAACCAGGGACCCGCCCGGATAGTAGGTCATTTTCACCTGGCCGTTGGTACGTTTTTCTATGGCGTCACAATACTCCTGGCCCAGTTGACCGTGGACATGGGTCGGCGGGAAAAAGTTGCTGAAACTGATCTCAATGGGAGCAGCTGTGACACTGTCGGCCAATGATCCCATCCAGGCGACTGTGGCCAAAAACATGACTAGGACAACACCGGTTCTGAATTTCATGGACATCCTCCTTGATTAATAGATTAACGTACTGTGGTCCCCATATCCTTTTGCTTTATTATTTCCACGAATCCGCTGTCTGCATCGATTAGGACAAGATCTCCGGTTTCGATGCATTCAAGAGGATCCATCTCCAGGTGATGCACCATGGGTGTTCCGGTGATGATGGCACTGACTGCCACCACACCTTCAGCGATCTGGTTGATGATCCCCCTGGGTGCGTGTCCCCGTTTGTAAGCCGCATAGTACTGCCAGGATCCTGTGGTCGATCCTTTGCCCGTGGGAAAAACCAGGATTTTGTCCGCCACGCATTGTCCGTAGAGTTCATGCCCTGGTTCACGAATGATACCCGAGTCCGGATCCAGCCCCCCGGTAAAGGAAATGGCCATGCGGGTCACCAGTGCCTCGCCCTGGACAATTCCCCGGGTGACCGGCTGGGCTTTCAGCCTGATCATCTTCTCCCCTCCCACTTCCCGGAAACAGCGGTCAGGATACATTCCCGGGTTGATCCAAACCAGGTTTCCATCCCGAACAGGGTATGTGCATAGTAACTGGCCCTGGCTGAATTGACCGCAATCACCCTGACCCCCTGGTCCCGGAGGTACAGGTGGGGGCCGTCGGCTGCGCCCACATCGCTGACCACACGGACTCCGGAGGCCGACAGGGTTTCCAGTAATCCCATGCGCTCGCACAGGGTTTTGACCCACCGGGATGTGCAGATCCACAGCTGGGTATCCGGATGGATCCGCCGCCCGTCAAGCAGGGCTGCAATTTCCTGGACTTCCTGGATGCTGCACTGGGGGCATCCGAAGATAACCAGGTCCACGGCAAGGGTTCTGCTGGAGGAGATTTCCCCGTAGGCCTTGTCCACGTCGGCCTGGGAAGCGCAGATGACCTCGGCTTCCGGGCCAGACTTGCCTAAGGCTGCCTGGATGGAAGGCGCTTCCGGTGTTATCCCCACCAGGTGAACCATCCCGGCGGCGCCGGTAACGGTCACTGTGTAGAGAAGTCCTTTGATGTTCTCGATATGGAGATCGGGAGGCAGGTTGACAAAGGCGGGGATACGTGCGCCGATCTTTTTGCCCAGGGACCATCCCAGCGCCTTGTAGTCAGCCGGCCCAAAGGTTTCCAGGTTTAAATGGGCCACATCGATGATAAGATCCGCCTTCCGGTTCTTTTCAATGTGCAGGCCCCATTCCGGGATCACGCCCGTTACGGCAGCGGCCAGGGCCACATGATCCCCATCCCGGTTGGACCGGGCTCCGATCACCGAATTGGCAAACACCTGACTGCCCGAAGACGCCCAGGCAATATGGTCACCGAATCTCGGAACGTTGCCTACCAGGTAATGCTGGCAGGAATAGGTCAGGGTCACCCCCAGTTTTTTGAGCACATCATGGATGCGCCCCTGCCGTTTCCGGATTCCGGCCGGGATTTTCATGTCATCTGCCTGCTCAGGATCATACATTTCCGGATTTTTGGTTGTAAAAACCCGGACACGGGTGTCATCCCTGGCAAAGTCTTCCAGCCAGTCGATGCCTTCGTCCAGGAGAACCGGATAGTTGCCTGCAAGATGGACACTGGTTACCGGAATCAGCCGCAGGGCTTTGTAGCATAGCCCGTAAGCCATAAGGATCTCCATGGCCTTGCGGACACCTTGTCCCTGGGTTCCGTCCAGCATCTGTTTCTCTTGGGCTGTCAGTTCCATAAACCCTCTTTTGGTTGTCCTATCAGGTAGTGTACCACTTGTTCCGGAATAGGCCAAAGCATTTGAATCAAAGTTTACTAGACAAGCGTTAGTTTTTTTTATCACTTGTTAGTCAATGGGTATCAATAGAGCGCCCTCCTGTCAATGAATATCCCTTCAAAATCGTATAGGTGTTCATCTATCCGTCAAAGATGCCTTTCCGAGGCCTAAAAATAATGGTATGAGAGGCGGTCAAATTCCGGGGGATACGGTCTTTTGGCAGGCTATCCCCAGGATGTGGTCAATGTGGTGGGATTTCTGCCGTCTGATGCGTCTGCCCAAGGCCAGGTTATCTCCTGCAACGGAGGACTTTATATCTGACAGCCAGTCAATTGATTATCACTTTATCTGCTGCCGGACGTTCTGCATAAAAAAGTGCTCTGGTTGAATTGATATTGCTGGAAATAACCGGCAAATTAAAATAGTTGCACATTGATTTCTATCTAACGCTTGTCAAATAAGTTTTTTTACCGTATGTAAGGTTTATGAAAGACTATAAGATCAAAGAAAAGGAGCGGCGGAAAAACAGGGTCTACAGTGTTGCCACAAGGACACTGTGGCAGAAGGGCTACGACAAGACCACGATCCGTGATATCGCCAGGGCCACGGAAATGACGACCGCCGGCCTGTACTATTATTTTAAGAGCAAGGAAGAGCTCCTTTTCCAGATCCTGGACAGCCACATGGACGATCTTATCAACGGTATCATCCAGATCCCGGTGGATCCAAACGACCCCCTGGGTGTTATCCGGCAGTATATCCAGTACCAGGTGAGTGTTTACTGTACGGATAAATACCGCAGCAAGCTGATCCTCAACGATGATGAATGCCTGTCCGGCGCCTGGTACGACCAGGTCAAGGACAAACAGAAAAGTTACCTGCTCTTCTGGCGCCAGGCCCTGAAGCTCTATTGCGAGAAGCAGGAGCTCCCCGCCACAAACATCGCCATTGACGCCCATTGCCTTGTGGGCATGTGTAACTGGATTTACCGGTGGTATGATCCCAAGGGCGACATCAAACCGGAGACACTGGCCTCAACCATTTTTCAGATGTTTATCTTCGGACTTTCCAGCAAGGGAAAAGCGAGCTGATCGGTGTTCAGGCATTTGCGCCAGGAAAACGAATTTCTTTGGCGTTGATCTTAAAAAAATGCAAGGATTCTGCACGGACCGATCCGTTGCCTGTTCAATGAGCTGGAAAACGAAATATGACTGGCCGTTTTCCTTGAGTGTTAGTTCATAATAGTGCAGATGATATGGCACTGATTCACTGGTTTGAACACCAGCTTGAAATTTTGAACATCCCTGTTCATTTGAATACTGAAATCAACAAAGAATTTATTTTATCCCACGAATTTGATGTTCCGGCCACTTATCTTTTAGGAGATGCAAGACAAGTAATATCATGTATGCCATATGGGATGCATTTGAGGTGGCCACTGGAATTTGAATTGGAATCCCCGGGATATCCGTTGGTTAAAGACTCTTTAAAATTTGAAAAATGATTTGGAATCAGCTCGTTAGCAATTTTGAAATAATGATTGACAGCACAATGAATGACATGATATTAAATTATTTAACAAATGGTAAAAAAACCTAGCGCTTGTTAGAAAGGTTTAAAATTTCCCGCCGGAGAGGGTCCTTCGGTTTTCCGGGAACACAAAGAGGGCAAAAAATGCGTATTGCCGATACCTCTTAGAGGAAAACAGACTTAGGATATAGGGATGATGTCATCCTTAGGCAAATCTGCTGTTGATATCGGTCAAATCATAACCACATATTTGGAGGCATTGTCATGAAACGTGTTACAAAAAAAAGCGCTGTTTTTCTTGCCGGATTACTTCTGATGATCACCACATCCCCTGTTGCTGCCGAAACAATCAATTTAAGATTCTCAAGTGCATTTCCCATCATGCAGACCATCACGGGAAAAATCATTAAACCCTGGATCGATGAAATCAACAAGGCCGGAGAAGGAAAGGTAAACATCAAATTATATCCGGCAGGTGCATTGGGAAAAGCACCCGATCAATTTGACGTGGCTGAAAAAGGCCTTGCCGATTTTTCATATCACCTGGCCGACTATACCCCCGGACGCTTCCCGTTGACATCCGTGTTTTCTCTGCCGTTTATGGTCCCCTCAGGCGAGAAGGTCTCCGAGGCCATGTGGAAAGCCTTTCAAAAGGAAGCCAAATATCAGGAAGAATACAGCAAGGTCAAAGTGCTGGCGCTGTTCGGCCATCCGGGAGGACATTTCCACACCGTTAAAACCCCCATCAATACCATGGCGGATTTTAAAGGATTAAAAATAAGAACGGCCAATCCCTCCATCAGCAAGGCGTTACAACTCTGGGGGGCAGTACCGGTGGCACAACCCATCACCGAGACCTATCAGTCCCTGCAGCTTGGAGTTCTTGATGGAACCGTTCTTGTATGGGAAGGCATGGGGGTATTCAAACTCAACGAATTAACAAAATATGCAACCATAGGCAATCTGTACACCATGCCCATGATGATTGTAATGAACAAAAAATCATGGGACAATCTTCCTGAAGATGTGAAAAAACTCATTGATGATACCACCGGGTTAAAGATGTCCATGGCAGCCGGCAAGGCCTTTGATGATATGGAAAAACCTTTCAGGGAGATGGCTCTGAAAAAAGGGATAAAAGAAATCAATCTTGACCCGGCCGAGTACCAGAAAATGGTGGATTCCACCCTTCCCTTAAGAGAAGAATGGGCCACTGAAATGGAGGCCAAGGGATTGCCCGGAAAGGAGATTCTTAAAACCGCACTTGAGTTCATTGCGGAAAAGAATTAAACAGGCGCTATTTTCCCCGGCCTGATATAAAGATGGGATTCCCGGAAAAAAATCAGGGGGAGCGGATGGTAACTTCTGCCCCCTGATTTTTCAGGGTGGGAATCGGAAAACAAGCTGCACTGAAGATAATACCTCGAGGATGCATGAACATTAAAAATATAGACAATATAATGGGCCTGTTCAGCTATGCACTTTCCAGGCTGGGGTGTGTCGCTCTTTTTGCCATGATGAGCCTGACGGTTGTTGATGTCGTGGGAAGATACGTGTTTAATTCCCCCATTCTGGGAACGTTTGAAGTGACCTCGTTTTTGGTGTCCATCATGGTTTATTCATTCCTTGGGTATGCACAATCCAAAAAATCCCATGTGACGGTTGATATTCTTGTCAACACATTTCCAAGGAAGGCCCAATCTGTTGTGGATTTAGTTAATCATACCGCCGGTCTTTTTCTGATGACTCTCATCACCTGGAAAGGGTTTGAAAAAGCAATAGAATCAATGAAAGCAGGAGACAGTCCAATGAACCTGCCTATCCCGATCCACCCGTTCATTTTCTTCTTGGCATTTGGCTGCGGGATTATGTGCATCGAATTTGTTCGAGATATATTCCAAACCAGTACAGAACTCAGAAAAAAGAAAGAGAACAGTCTATGAGCACTGAAATGACAGGTGTTGTAGGGATTCTATTATTGTTCGTGCTCCTGGCCCTGCGAATGCATATCGGTGTGGCATTGGCTCTGATCGGATTTGGTGGCATCAGCTATATCGTCAGCCCGGACGCAGGACTTAACCTCCTGGGAATGGTGCCCTGGTCTGAAGGCTCATCCTATACCTTGAGCGTTATTCCGCTTTTCATTCTGATGGGTCAGTTTGCGTTTACTTCAGGTATCAGCCAGGATATTTACAAAGCGGTTCATAACTGGATGGGTCATTTAAGGGGCGGACTTGCCATGGCAACCATTGTTGCCTGCTCCGGGTTTGCAGCTGTTTGCGGGTCATCCCTTGCCACCGGGGCAACCATGGCAAGGGTGGCCATACCCGAGATGGATAAATACGGGTACAATCAAAGCCTGTCAACCGGTTGCGTTGCTGCCGGCGGAACACTGGGGATTCTGATTCCCCCCAGTATCGGCTTCATCATCTATGGTATCCTGACCGAAGAATCCATTGGGAAACTTTTCATGGCAGGTATCCTTCCCGGTTTTCTGCTGGCCTCCCTTTTTATACTGGCAATTTTCATACAATGCCTTATCAACCCGGAAATAGGCCCCAAGGGCGCACCCACAACCTGGAAAACCAAATTCAAGTCTTTATACAGCACCTGGACCATGCTGTCTTTATTTGTCCTGGTCATGGGCGGTATCTATTTTGGTATTTTTACACCGACCGAAGCCGCAGGGATCGGAGCGTTCGGTTCGTTTGTCATTGCCCTTGCCAGAAGGAAGCTAAGCGTTGCCGTTTTGATCGAAAGCCTTTTGGCAACCGGAATTATGACGGCCATGATTTTCCTGATAATCATCGGTGCAAACATTTTCTCAAGTTTTCTTGCTTTTACCGGAATACCCTTCATGCTTGCCGATTTCATTGTTTCTCTGGCACTGCCGAGAATGGTTATTTTATTGATGATTATCCTGGTATTCATCCTGCTGGGGTGTGTAATGGATTGTTATGCGATTATGATTCTCATGGTTCCTATCCTGTTTCCCATTATCAAAGCCATGGATTTTAATCCGCTCTGGTTCGGTGTCATCATGGTTATCGTTCTGGAGGTTGGCCTTATCACGCCACCTGTCGGTTTGAATGTTTTCGTGATAAAGGGTGCGGTGCCGGAAGTGCCGTTGACGACAATTTTCAGAGGAGTGTGGCCATTTATAATTGCAGCGGTTTTCTGCATAATGATCCTCATTGTCTTTCCTGAGATTGTCCTTTTTCTCCCATCAAAGATGTAGCAGGCCGCCAAACAAGTCTTCCCCCCTTCCAAGGAGAGAACAGTGACCAAGATCGGGTTCGGTAAAAAGCTGTATATTGGATCATTAGGCATTATTCTTTTGACCATCCTCATCATTGCCGGGGTCAATTACTACCAGAGTAAAAATACCTACCTTGCCAAGGGCAAGACCGGAATCCGGAATGTGTCCGACGTTCTGTTGAAGACCATGATGCTCAAGTACAACCTGCAAAAAGAGAAACTAAACTCCGATCTGGGAATGCTGATGGCAGAGGGAAAAAAGTCGGGCAATATCATGATGGTTGAAGCCAGGACCATGGAAATGGACCTGGAAGACTCCCGGACTGGAAAAAAGGAGAAGGTCACACTTCCAAAGATGGTCTTCGGCATGAATTTTATAACAGGCGAATACTCGGTTGTGGACAGTGTCGGTGAAGTGAGCCAGTCTGAAATAGCAGTTTACCAGATTTTTGAAGGCAAGCTGATCAAGGTGTCCACCAGCCTGAAAAATCAGGATGGTTCGCGTCCGGTCGGTCTTTACTACGTCTCTGACAGCGAGCAGTTTCAGGCGGTGATGAACGATAAGCCTTTTGAATTTTTACTGCACACTGACGGCGGCCTGACCATGCAGATTCTGCGCCCCTTCCGGGAGGACCTCGAAAATAAGATATCGGGCGCCTACAGCATCGGCAGCAAGGTGTTGACCGACGACCTTGTAAACCTGGTTGAAACGGTGAATGTGTCCGGAAAAGGATATTCGTTTATCTGTGATGATAAAGGCGTAATTCTGATTCATCCGGACAAATCCTATCGGGCGTTGAATGTAACGGGGTTTCAAAACGGGGCGGAAATCCTGAAAACCCAGGCCGGTTTTGTTATTTACACCCATGCTGGTGAAAAATATTATTCATTTGTCAATTATTTTAAACCCTGGGGCCTGTATTTTGTCGTTGCCGTATCCGAAGCCGAACTCATGGAAGGCATGAACCGGCAGATTTTGGTGAGCTCCGGTATCAGCGGCGCAATTGCCCTGGTCATCGGCATTTTGATCATCTCCCTGATGAACCGTCAGCTGATGAACAGCATGAACGGCATGGCACGCCTGGCCAAGGAAGTTTCAAAGGGAAACTTCAATCATACGTTCACATATGAGGCCAAGGATGCCATCAAGGATACCGTGGATTCGATGAATGAGATGGTGGACGGTCTGGCCGTACTTATAAAGGAACTCAATTCCGGAATCGGAACTTTGAGTTCCTCCTCTGGGGAATTGAACCAGATTGCCGAGAAAATGAGCCGGGGCGCGGAAATGACGGTTTCAAAAGTCAATACGGTGGCGGCGGCGGCAGAGGAAATGAGCGCAAACATGGATTCCGTGGCCGCGGCCATGGAACAGGCCAGCACGAATGCAGACGTGGTCTCGGCCGGTACCGGTGAAATGACCGCCAGTATTGAAAAAGTAGCCCGCAATTCCCTCAAGACACGGGAGATAACCTCCCGGGCGGTTGAACAGGCCCAGCAGGCCACCGGAAAAGTGAGTGAGCTCGGCAGGGCCGCAGAACAGATCAACAAGGTTACGGACACCATAAGGGATATTTCATCACAGACCAATCTTCTGGCATTGAACGCCACCATCGAGGCAGCCAGGGCAGGGGAAGCCGGAAAAGGCTTTGCCGTTGTCGCCAATGAAATAAAGGTACTGGCCGGTCAGACAGCGGAAGCCACAAGGGATATCGCCGCCAATATCCATGAGATTCAAAGCCAGACTGAAGGAGCGGTTATTGAAATTCAGGAAATTACCAAGATTATTAACCAGATCAATGAATTTGTCATTGAGTCCGCATCCGCCATTGATATTCAGACAACAACCACCAATGAAATTTCCGAAAATATCAACCAGGTTTCTCTTGGCATTAAAGAAGTCAATGTCAATGTGGCCCAGAGTTCCGCTATGGCCGGCCAGGTGGCCGGAGAGATCAGTAGTGTATTAACGGAGGCGCGCGAGATCAGCGAATTTTCTTTGGATGTAAAGAAAAAGGCGCTGGTTTTGAATGATGTCATGGTGCAGTTGAAGTTGTTGACCCAGAAATTCCGGGAAAATTCAGATTCTCCAGGAAACAGGACATGAATTTCTTTGAAGTCGCCAGGTGAAGATACGTCATTTTCTCAGCTTCGGCCTGGAGAAACGCCCGAAGGTCTCCATCGGTCAATAGCAGAAAGCTCCCGCCAAGGGATGTGTTGCCGCAGAACTCAAGCCTGGCCGCAGTGCCGTCAGGAATAAGACCGATCCCGGCCATGCTCGCCGGGTTCAGATAGTTTCCCAATCCGCCGGCCACACATATCCTGTCCAGCCTGTCGGCCGGGATCCCACCCGCGTCCAGAATCAGATCGATCCCGGCCCTGACCGCTCCCTTGACCAGCTGGATCTGCCGGATATCTTTCTGGGTAAGGTAGAAGCCCTGGGCATACTCAAAAGCCAGCTGTCCTTCCATCTGGACGATCCTGAAGGCTGCCGCCCCCCCCTGCAGGAGCCTGCCCGACGGATCCAGGCTTCCGGATTCAAGGAGTGCCCAGAGGAGATCCACGATTCCGCTGCCGCAGATACCCCTGACGGTCTTGCCTCCGATGGTGTGGAAGGCAAATCGCCCGTCGGCATAGTCCACCCTTTCCACGGCGCCGTCCTTGGCACGCATGCCGGTGGAGAGTCCCATTCCTTCAAAAGCGGGGCCTGCAGCCGTCGATGTGGTCAGCCACCGCCCCCCGGCATTGAGGGCGATCTCCCCGTTGGTTCCCAGGTCGATGAACAGCACGGACCTGTCCCTGTTAAAAAAACCGGGACAGCAGGTGAGTCCGGCACTGATGTCCGTCCCGACAAAGGCATGAACCACCGGGGGGATGTACACCCGGACCGCAGCGTTCAACCCAAGGCCGAACAGATCTGCCGGATAGGAACGCCCACCCTGGATATCATGGCGGAACGGGGCCCTCCCCAGGGGAGTGGGGTCCATCCCGGCCGCCAATTGAAGCATGGTCGTATTGGCTCCGATACACACATCGACAATCTCTTCCTGCCTGCTGCCGGAGAGGTCGCAAGTCTCCTGGATCAGGTGGTTGAGCTTTTCCCTCACAGCCCCAGTCAGGTCGTTCAGTCCTGCTCCAGTCCTGGCGTGCTGAATCCGTGTCATCACGTCATGACCGAAAACCACCTGGGGATTCAGGCTGGTAGCTGTAGCCAGTTCTTCGCCGGTTTCCAGACAGACCAGGGACAGCACCATGGTTGTGGTGCCGATATCAATGGCCAGGCCCTTGGGGCGATACCCGGCATGCCACTGTGTCAGGGCGATCGGCGCGTCCTCCTTGTCACAGGACAGGAGAAACCGTTCCCCTTCCCGGATGACCCGGACAGCGGGCCTTGCTCCGGTCCGCCTGATGTGGCTATTCCTTGAAAGAATCCGGCCGTGATCCCGTGACCTGTGTTCATGGACATAACTTTCTTCCAGCCTGACGGTGCAGTCTTTCTCAGGAACGGCCCGACATGCCAGGCGCAGTCCGGTTTTATTCTCCTCCATGGAAATTGTGTCGCTGGGGGTCGGTGGAACCGCCCCGGGTGTTTCAACCCAGATCCTGCAGGCTCCGCAGTTTCCCAATCCGCCGCAGGGCTTTTCGATTATGATGCCCGATTGTTCAAGACCCTCGGCCAGGGTCTGGCCCTGATCCATCCGGATGCTTTTTTGTATTGGTTCTACCCAGATATTCACAGCGCTTTTGATTTCCTTTTGATCCCCTTGAACTTAGCCCGTTGCCCCAGACAGGTCCTTCATCTTCCCGGATTGCATTGCATCGGATCTTTTCTTGCTTGAAAACCGTTTCAGGCTTTGTCATAGTGCATAGCAGCATCCCCAACAAGGAGACACCGATGAATGACTTCCATAACCGGCATTCCCCACAGCCACTGGACCGTATCCGGGACATTCTTGCCGGAAGGGCTGTATACCCGGTCCCCAAAGGAGAGGTCTGGCTCGGCACCAGGCTCCTGAAACAGGCTGGCCTGTCCGACACGGCTCTCAATCATCTCAAGATAGCCCGTAGCCTTGGACAGGATCTGGTCTGCCTGCCCGTTTCCGTGACCGGCGAACCCGCACCTGATCTGGGGTACCGTTATTTTGAGCATACTGACCTCAAAGGCCTTGTATGTAGCGGATCCCTGTTCGTATGCGCTGTGGTGGACGGGCCTTTCCAATCCATGGTAAACCGCAAGGGGCTGATGCCGGTTCTGATGGACTGGATCAGGAAACGGGATGATGTTCTGGCGGAGTACAGGAAAACCCAGAAAAAAACCCTTGACCTGATCCTCCGTTGCCTGGATCACGGTATTCACGGCGTGATGATCACCGATGATCTGGCCGGAGAACAATCCCTTCTGATAAGCCCCGCCGATATTGACATGCTCTGCTCTCCTTTCTACACTTTAGCTGCCTCAACCATCCACAATGCCGGAGCCCGGATGTTCATGCATTCCTGCGGAAAGCTTGCAATGCTGCTCCCCCTGTTCGTGAAGTGGAAGGTGGACGGTCTTGCAGCAATTCAGAACGGTATCAATAATCTTCCGGACCTCCATCAGGCCCTTGGGCCCAATACACTCCTGATGGCCGGTATCGACGGCCATCTGCTTGATTCCGACTCCCCCGCGGCTGAAGCCATCAAGGAGCTGGAACACCTGGTGACCAGCCTTGCTCCAACCGGTTCCCTTATCCTGTGCTCCAGCTGCGGCCTGTACGGCAGCAGTTTCGAGAAACGGATCCGCTTCCTCTATTTGGCTGCTGACCGGGCCGCTGCAATGACAAGGTGATGACCCCTCAACGCGGCTTTTGATCAAGGATTATCTTCCGCGATCCTCTTCATGGCCTTTTGACAGAGCCGGACCCCTTCCATACTGTCCGAGGTCCACATATCTGCCCCGACCATTTTTCCCACCTTGTCACTCATCTTGCGGCCGCCGGCCAGGTAGAGCGGGACCTTTCCCGCTGCCGCAGCATGCTCCCTCAGATAGGCGATGGTGGCCTCAAGGGTCGCAAGACCTGTACTGATCAGGCATGAAAGGGCCACAATATCGGGTTTGAACTCAAGGACCGCCGCCAGGAACTTCTCCCTGGGGACATCAACCCCGAGATCCTGAACAGTAAATCCGTGCCCTCTGAGAAATGCCTTGAAAATGTCCTTGCCAATGAAATGTATATCCCCTTCCACTGTTCCTAGAACAACGGAGCCGACCTGACGGCGGAAGGAAGCCCCCAGGGTCAGGGGGACTACCATCTGGCTGATCTGCTGCATGATCTCACCGGCCATCACCAGCCCGGACAGGAAATAATGACCCTGCTCGTAAAGAAGTCCGACCTCTTCCATCCCTTTGTGCGCACTCTTTATGATCAGAAGGGGGTCCACACCATCGGCGATCAGACGGCGTGTAATCTCCAGAGCCGTGTTCTCGTTCAATGATGCTATCTCTGTGGTCAATTCCTCCATACCTCGGTTTTCCATCGGCTGCGCCCTTCCTTGTTCAAGAAATCGTCCGGTCAAAACCCCACCGAAGCTTCGAATCTCAACTGGTCCCCACGGCATATGAACTGCCCCCAGCTGAACGGTGCTTCATCAAAATCATAAAACACATGTTCCAGCCGGAAAGCCGGTTGGAGAGCCATGGTCCCGAGACGGTCAGCCTCCTCCTGGTTCAGTACCATAGCCTCTACGGTGAAATGTCCCCTCTTCAGGTTTGTCTGGCCCGTCCTCTCGAAAAGCCCGTGCAGGGAATTAATCTCCATTTCCCATTCGATACTGGGGCGGGTTGGATCGTAAACGAGATACTCCCTGTGGTAAATGATGGGATCCCCTTCCCTTAAAAGGATCCGGCTGAGCAGGATAATCCGGTCTCCGACATTCACTTGCAGTTTGGCCGCAGCATCTTCGTCCGCCTTCATGGTCTTGACTTCAAGGAGCTTGACCTTGGTCTTTTTCCTGTCTTTGAAGAGCCCATAAAATCCTTTCAGGCTGAACGTTGTACTCTCGATATCCGGCTTGCTGACAAAGGTGCCGCTGCCCTGGACGGTTGTCACGACTCCCTGGTCAATGAGCAGCTTGATGGACCGTCTCACGGTCATCGGGCTGACATGATTCATCCTGCATAGCGTCGATTCCGAAGGAAGCCGCTGTCCCGGCAGGTATTCGCCCCTGGTAATTTGATTTTTCAGTATAGTGCAGATCTGGACATAAGCAGGTTCATGGGAAGCCCTGTCAACCACGGTGCCAGGATCCTTGTCGGTTGTCGCTGGAGGGTGGGCTTGTGTTGTTTTCATGATTCATACATATAGGTCAAGCTGAAATACTTGTCAAGGACTCCCCTTTGGCCTCCATGAAGAGCCATGAAGCGAGGATATGCGCTTGTCTGGTCTATTCAGCGCTATTCATTCCAAGGAAAATCAAAGAATCCAGGAGAAAATAGTTGTAGTTATATAGATAAATATAATGAAAAATGATGATTAGAGTTCATTTTATAAAAATTTTTCCAATTAATTATTTTATATTTGACAAAGCTATATATATAACTTTATATATCTTCTTAGTTAGAGAGAATTTATCATTGAACAACGGCATCTGAACCATTGCCTCTGTAATCTGCAGCCCCAGGAAGCAACCGGACACTATACTGAAAGGAACCCAGAATGTTTGACAAATTGATGGACGCAGTAACCCATATGAGGGAGGGCGAAGCTCTGGAGATCACCGATGCTCTTCTGAACCTGGATGCAGACCCCGTGAAAATACTGAACGTATGTACCGAAGCAATGGAAGACGTCGGCAGGAAATTCGAGGCAGGAACCTATTTTCTCCCTGAGCTGATGATGGCGGGCGAGATACTCAAGCAGATATCCGAAAAGGTAAAACCCAGACTCCAGGAAAGCGGCAGCAGCAGCAGCAAGAAGGGGGGTAAGGTCCTGATCGGAACCGTGATGGGAGATATCCATGATATCGGCAAGGATATTGTGACCTTCCTGCTGGATGTCAACGGATTTGATGTACGCGACATAGGCATTGACGTCCCACCGTCCAAATTCGTAGAAGAGATAAGGGAATTCAAACCGCAGGTTGTGGGCATGAGCGGACTTTTGACCCTTGCCTATGACTCGATCAAGGATACGGTCGCTGCCATCGATGAGGCAGGTCTACGGGATCAGGTCAAAATCATCATCGGAGGCGGCCAGATGAGCGACAAGATCAGCGCTTACGCCGGCTCGGATGCCTGCGCCAAAGACGCCATGGACGGCATCAACATCATCAAGGGATGGATAGGAGGGTCCTGATATGAAACAGAGATGGATAACCTTGAGCGATTCGGCAAGAAAAAACCAGGATGCCATGTTCGATACATGGCATGCTGCAGCAGCCGTACCCTTTGCCAGTCCCGAGGCCGAAGCAAAGTACCGGGAACGGGTTACCCTTTTCCGGGATGCGATCCAGATGGAAAAAGCGCCCGGTCGAATCCCGGTCTGTCCGTCGGCTGGCAGTTTCCCCATCGAATATGCGGGCATAAGCTGGTATGAGGCCATGTACGATTACGACAAGCTGGCCTGGGCCTGGGAAAAATACCATACCGACTTTGATCCCGACGGCTACAACGCTCCCAGGACCATCGCACCGGGCAAGGCATTGGATATGGTGGACTTCAAACTGTATCGGTGGGCGGGTGCTGCCAGGAACGGGCTGCGGTACGATCAGGAATACCAGTTCGTGGAAAAGGAGTATATGCTGGCCACCGAATACCAGGACCTGATCGACGACCCCACCGGCTATTTCCTGAAAATTTTCTTTCCCAGGATCTTCGGGGCCCTGGGAAGCCTCCAGAAGATGCCGTCCCTTCCCCCCATTCATGAACTGCCCCTGGTTCCCCCGGGACTTATCCCCTTTGGCATGGATGATGTCAAGGAAACCTTTATCAGAATCAGCGAAGCGGGTGAAGAGGTCCACAGGTGGCTGGCAGCAGTCAATGGTGTGGGAGGCAGGATAATGGCCGGCGGTACACCGTCTTTCAGCGGCGGATTCACCAAGGCTCCATTTGATGTGATCGGCGACAGCCTGCGGGGCACCCGGGGCGTCCTCATGGACATGTTCCGGCATCCCGAAGAACTGATCGAGGCTTGTGAACGGATCACCCCGTTCATGATCAAATACGGCATTGCCGCATGCAAGGCATCAGGCCACATCATGCCCTTTATTCCTCTGCACAAGGGCGCAGACACCTTCATGTCCGAGGACCAGTTCAAGCGCTTCTACTGGCCTTCCCTGCGCAAACTGATCATCGGCCTGGCCGACGCGGGCGTAGTGCCCCAGCTCTTTGTGGAAGGGGCCTACAACCGGCGCCTGGAAATCATCGACGACCTTCCCAGGGGCATCGCGGTCTGGTGGTTTGACGCCACCGACATGGCCGCAGCCAAAAAAACCGTGGGAAGAACCAACTGCGTAGCAGGGAACGTCCCCTCGGACATCCTGTGCACCGAAACCCCCGACGACGTGAAGGTCTGCTGCCGGAGTCTTATCGACACAGCCGGCAGGGACGGAGGCTTTATTATGGTCTCAGGTGCCGGGGTGCAAGGCTCCAGGGCAGAGAACGTCAAAACCATGATCGATTTCTCAAGGGAATATGGTGTCTACCGTTAAAGATTAATGGTGCATGGCCCGGTAAAGGGCCGTGCTGCCAGATAAGGGTGGGATCACTGAAATAATCCTGCCAGAAAGGAGACCGGAAGCATGGAAACAAAGCTCTCCTGCCGTGATGCTCGGATAACGGTCAGCACCAGCGGCCATACCGTGATGATCGGCGAACGCATTAACCCCACCGGTAAAAAAAAGCTGGCCGCAGCCCTGAGGGAAGGCGACATGTCCGTTGTCCGCCAGGAAGCCCTGGCGCAAAAGGCCGCAGGCGCTGGCATCCTCGATGTCAATGTAGTGACCGAGGGTGTCGATGAAGTCGAACTCCTGCCCAGAGTCATCGAGGCGATCCTCGATATCGTGACCATACCCCTGTGCATTGATATCAACAACCCCCGGGCCCTGAAAAGAGCACTGGAACTCTATCCCGGCAAACCCCTTGTCAATTCTGTTTCGGCTGAAAAAAAATCCCTGGAGGAGGTGCTCCCCCTGGTCGCGGAATACAAGACAGCCGTTATCGGCCTGACCATAGATGATGACGGCATACCCAAGACCGCTGAAAAGCGCCTGGAGATTGCCTGCAGAATCGTTGAACAGGCCGCATCCCTGGGCATCTCCAGGGAGGACATCATTATCGATCCCCTGGCCCTGGCCCTGGGCAGCGACCACATGGCAGCATCCATGACCCTCAAGGCCATCGAGATGATCCACAGGGAATTGGGGGTAAACCAGACCCTTGGGGCCAGCAATGTCTCCTTTGGCCTCCCCAACCGGATTGAAGTCAACAAGGCCTTCCTTCCACTGGCCATAAGGGCAGGCGTGACCTGTCCTACAGTTGATCCCATCCGTGTCGGCGCCACCATAGCGGCTGCCGACCTCATATTGGGCCGGGACCGGTTTTCGATGCGGTACATCACCGATTACCGAAAGCGTGATCAGACAGGCTAACCGGCATCTGGAAGGCGTGGCATCAGGCCAGGCTCCCCTGACTTTTTTATTCCCCCTGTCCGGACCTGTTCCCCCGAAGGAATAAAATCCCCTTCAACACTAATATGGTTGTTGTAAGTCACTAAAAATCAAATAGTTATAAAATATGCCTCATTTTTAAATCAACATATATTTAGTAGTTGACACTTTAATAAACTTCATGGTAGTTGACTAACTATCAATTGATAAAAAAATCTAACAAATGTTAGGTATGTTAAATGAGAAGTATATATAACAATCGTTAGCTGTTTTGAATGAGGGGGAGGGTTGATCAATGACCATCGCAAACGGCCTAGAAGTTTCAACGCTTTATTTCCCTGACAAAGATGCGTCCTTGCTGTGGACTTTTTTCCCGGAAACACCGGCCGGCAGGCTGTTGAAACCGGAGCTGCGCAGGTCCTTTCTCAAAGGCAGCGAATCGACCTGATTTGAGTAGGCTTTAAGGTATAACACCGAGGCTTTTAAATAGCGATGATTGACCATCCCTTTAACCCGAGGACTCACCAAAAAGACGTGATCCTCAAAACCAAAGGAGGAGTAGTGATGAGGAAATTGAGAATGTTTCGCCAAGGCCGACCGTTTTTTCTCAGAAATGGAATTTCCGTTCTGTTTCTGCTGGTAGCCGCTATCTTGATGGCGTCGCCGGCAGCGGCTTTTGACTTTGATGTCAAAGGAACGGATGTGAGCGTGGGCGGTTACTTGAAATTGATGATGATCTATGACACCGGAGGAAGGGTTGATACCGGTCCCTTTGACGGGGATCTGGTCGGTGGATATGATCCGCCTCTGGATGGCACCCCCAACGATGACAAGCAGGACTTCCGCATGACCGCCCGGGAAAGCCGGCTCTTTGTGAAAACCAAGACCAAAACCGACTTAGGGGTGCTGAAAACCCATTTTGAAGGGGACTTTTACGGTGGCAGCGACGTTGACTCTGAAACATGGTCCAGCAGCACAAGCTATCGACTCCGGCATGCCTACGGGTCGCTGGACATGGGCAACTACGAAGTTACCGCCGGACAGACCTGGTCGACCTTCATGGACCTGGCCGCCGGTGTTCCGGATATGGACGTAGCGGGTGACCCTGGTTTTACCTTCGTACGCCAGCCCATGGTAAAATTCCAGTACAACCTGCGGCCCGGCCACTATCTGGCCGTTGCCATCGAAAACCCGGACAGGGGGTTGACGGCAGCCGGTCCGGTGGCTTTTTTCAGCAACCCGGGAAACTCGGAAGAGAAACTGCCCGATTTTGTTTTGAAACATTTTTATGCCACCAAGGCCATGACCTTTTCCGCCAGGGGCGTTTTTCGGCAGTTTGATCTGACCGATACCGCCACGGGTAAGGGAGATTCAGCCATGGCCTGGGGCCTGGGTGTGAGCGGCAGTTACAAGACTGGTCCGGTGCGGTTCATGGGCACCTTCATGTACGGTGATGGCCTGGGGCGCTACGGCGGCTTGGGGAACATCGGCGGCGCTGGTCTGACGGCAGCAAACGAAGTCGAAACCGTTGGATTTATGAGTGCTAACGCTGGGATTACCCTGGCACTGTCGGATAAAGTCAACTGGACCATCGGTGCCGGATGGGCCGAAAACGACGATGATGCCTACAAAGGTTCCAAAGCGGTTTTAACGGCCAGTGCCACAAAGACGGCCATTGGATACCACACCAACGTGAAATGGGAGGTCACCCCTGGCCTTGAATGGGCGATCGGTGCAGGTCTTTACCATCGCGAAGTGATGGACGGCCGCGAAGGCGAGATGCTCCGCTTCCAGAGTTACTTCCAATACACTTTCTAACAGCCTGACAGGGCTTTAAATCCAATGCGTGCCTGCCGGCTCACCATACGGCGGTCGCCAGGCGTGGCATTGGGTATTGGGTCCGGCGCTGAACCATATTTCAAGTACGCGTTTTGATATCTGAAAACCGCTCGTTTACCAAAGCCCCCGGTCATAGCTACCGGCCGGGGGTATCCCCTATAAGAAAGTCGCAACTTAGTCCAACGGACAGGATTATTACCGGCAAGGTGCAATTAACCGCTAAGCATCACAGCACAATGCCCATAGCCATTCTTGATCTGCATGGCCTTGCCAACAGCGTCCCCATGTGCTTCCGTTCAACATGTGTTTCTGTTGTAGCGTATACTGCACGATAAGGTATGGGAATTCTGCCTTGAAAGCGTTATGATACGCTTTTTGCAGAATCCCCACAGGTACTCAGAATTAAAAAGAATTAAGAAATTTTAAATATCAGTGCAGCTCCGCAATCACCGGCAGCACACCCGGTCCACAGGCAATATCCGCCGCCGGCCATGACCGTCTCCTCGATGCCTTCAATGATCAGCCGCGTTGATGTGGGGCCCTGGGGATGGCCGAAAATCAGGGACGATCCGTAATTATTGAACTTAAAAGGATCAATTCCCATGGTTTTCGAGAAGAACAGGTCATTGACGATAAACGGGTTGTGGGTCTTTATCACGGTCATGTCCGTGATGGCAAGGCCTGCGTTCTTGAGGGCCATACGGGTTGCCGGAGCCGGAGCCGCTGGCATATATCCCTTTTTTTCCCTGGCATATCCGTAGGCCACTACCTGGATGGTTACGGCCTTATCAGCACTGAATTCCTGGGCTTTTTCCCGGGTGGCAACCAGGATTCCCGCATTGCCGTCGGCCGGGTGAGTCTGTGCGCCAAAGCTGAGAACGCCTCCCGGTGTGATGGGTTTCAGGGCTGCCAGACCTTCTTTTGTGGAGGGCATGATGCCTTCATCAGTTTCAATGGTTACGGTTTTTTTCTTGGATACCTGGATTACTGCTGGTAGCATGTAGCGTTTCTGGAACGCCCGGTCATCGGCCAGGGCCATTAAATACTGTTCATAACGCCGAAGGGTCAGCTCGTCGCATTCCTCTTTGGTAAATCCGTTTTCCCGGGCCACATTTTCAGCGGTTTCAACCATTTTTTTCCCGGTATTGGGATCTGAATTGAAATTGTCCATGTTCCAGTTCTCACTGATCACCTGACCGCCCGGTCCCATGGGGTTGGGCCAGATGGTATGGGGGCCGTTGGAGGCCCTGTCCGCAGTCAGCACATAGGGACACGTGTGAAGGCCGTTTTCAATGCCCATGGCAGCCAGGTTGATGCAGGACGCGCCCGTGGTGCATGCCTGGCTAATGGCAATGGCCGATACAGGCGTTGCGGTTCCGAGAAGGGCTGATGCCCAGGGTGAAGCGTAGAACTGGTGGTGCTGTCCGATGGTGTTCCCAAACACCAGGTAGTCGACGGCATTGAGATCGGCATTGCTTTTTTCAAACCAGGCCCTGGACATTCGGGAGCCAAATTCAATTGCGTTTTCATTGGCCAGACTTCCCTGCCAGCGGCAAAAGGGCGTACTGTAATACCCTTTGTATGGGATAAATGCTTTTGTATACATGATCGAAGTTCCTTTTCATTTCAAGTGCCAACACCACAGGTGTTTCACTTTTCATCAATTTCCGGCATGGTTCGGGGACCATTACCTGTCAGTGTCTATTTGCCAGTGAATTCGGGTTTTCTCCGGCCAGCGGACGAGAGCCCTTCCCAGGCATCCTGGGTGTTGAAAATCATGTCCAGCTGGCTCAGCTCATAGTCCACAGCCTGGGCAATGGACATGGGGGCCTGTTTTTCCATGATCTCATGGGCGATCCGGATGGCCAGGGGGGATTTCCTGGCCAGGATTTTTTCCGCCCTGGCCTTGACCGCATCCGCAACGCCTTGAAGGGGTTTTCCTCCAAGGATGTTTTTTACGTTGTCGTTGCTGCAGACCAGGGCAAGTTCCTGGAACTGTCCTGGGATGGAACGCTTGCGGTATTTCTCCGAGGCGGGACCGTCCAGGATCTGCCGGATGGCGCCGGAGATCTCTTCGGGTTGGATAACCCGGTGAACAATGCCCAGAGCATGGGCATCCTGGGCGTTGAGGACCTGGCCTGTAAAGACAAAATACCGGGCCAGAGCGGGGCCGACCTGACGTTCCATGCGGAACATGCCGCCAAGTCCGGGGATGATGCCGATGCCGGTTTCAGGGAATCCCAGGGATCCGGCAGGGGTTGCAAGGATGAACTGGCAGGCCAGGGCCATTTCACTGCCGCCCCCCAGGGAGAGTCCTTCCAGCAGGGCGATGGTCTTTTTGGAACTGTTTTCAATGGCCAGAAGCAGTTCGTGACCTTTCCGGGTAAAGGCTTCGATGGCAGGGATGTTTTTGTCTTTAATTTGTTTGACAAAAAACTGTATGTCCGCCCCGGCCACAAAGGCCTTGCCCTTGCCCTGGAATACGATTCCCCTGACCCCGGGGTTTTCCTGGGCCCGGGTAAATGCTTTTGACAGCTGCCCCACAACCGTCTCGTTCAGGGCGTTCATGGCATCCGGGCGGTTGATGGTGATAAAGGCCGTGTCGCCCTTGACCTCCAGTTCCACCAGTTTGAATTCAAAGGGTTTTCCAAGAGCCTTCTGGCGGGTGAGGCCGGCGGGCATGGTGAAATCGGGATAATGGTCGGCAACGGCCTGTACCACGTCATGGGTTCTGTCTATGCCGATACGGTTCATGATTTCAAAGGGGCCTTTGCCCCAGCGCAGGCCTATTTTTGCACCCAGATCAATGTCTTCAACGGTTGCTCCCCCTTCATCCACAAGGGTTGCGGCCACCCCCAGGCACACCCCGTAGAACCGGTCCACGATGGCGCCTATCTTTGCCTCATCCACAGTGCCTGTGGCGATATCCCAGTCTGTTTTCGCAGCCACCTGGGATATGAGCCGTTTGCAGGGCTGATAAAAGGGGCCCAGTTCGTTGCCGAGGCTGGTGGAAGCATGGACCGCAAGGGGGATGCCCGTTACGTTCATGAGTTCAAAGACCCCCATACCGATGCCGAAGGCGCGCTTGCTGGCCTCTTCTATGGTGGGGATGTTTCCCATTTCCTGTTCGAGCATCCTGGCGGATTCGTTCAGGAAGGGTACAAAGAACCGGTTGACCGCAAACCCCGGGGAGTCCTTGACTGTTATGGGTGTTTTGCCGTGGAGTTTGGCAAGAAGGAGCGCCTTTTCCAGGGTTTCATTGCTGGTCGTCTCATGGGGAATGATTTCCAGCAGCCTGTTCTTGGCCGGGTGGAAAAAATAATGGAGGCCGATGAACCGGTCCGGTCGGTTTACCACCTTCGCAAACTCGGACACATAAAAACTGGATGTGTTGGTGGCCAGGATGGTTTTGGGGGAGCAGATGCCATCCAGATTCCGGAACAGGTCTGTTTTGACCTTTTTGTCTTCAAAGACCGCCTCGATCACCACGTCGGCATCGGCCACAGCCTTGAGATCCGTTGTCCCTTGCACCCGCGCCAGGGTTTTATCCACGTACTCCTGGGTAAAGATGGCGCGTTTCACGCCACCCTGGAGCAGCCCCTTGATGGTTGACATCCCCCGTTCAACAAAGGCGTCGTTGATATCCACAAGAACCACATTAAATCCTTCCTGTGCCAGTTTCTGGGCAATGCCGCTGCCCATATGGCCTGCTCCTATCACACCTATTTTCGACATCCGAGACATCAGTTTCCCTCCTGAAAGTTGGTTGACTCATATGTAAAGTTCAAAATCTGGTGGTTTCCTTAGCAAATACTATTAGTGCTTGTCAGCATTTTTATTGTTCGATTGTTAATTGATTACAAACCACCCAGCTCCTTGACCTGTTCCCAGGACCTGTCCAGAGGCGGCCCAGTGGCCGCATGGTTTATCTGCCTCCCAGCGACCTGTCCGGGATCGCTGTTGCTGCACTGCACAGGTCCTGGATGGCGGCCATTTTTCCCAGGGTTACGGGCAGGAAGCTCCGGATAAAGAATTCCGCAGAAGCCAGCTGCCCCTGGTAAAAATCCACATCCTTTGACTTTAAGCTCTTTTCAAGATTTTCCGTCGAGATCATCGCCCGCCACAGCAGCATCCAGGCCATAACCATATCTCCGGTCACCTCCATGAACAGGCAGGCAAAGGCGTGTACCTCCAAGAGTTTTCCCTGGCGGGCTTCATTGACTGTCAGCATTGCAGTTTCAATAAATGTTTCCATTGCTGCTTCGACCCTGGCGGCCGGGGTTTCCAGGCAGGCCACTTTTTTTGCTTTGTTGATGACATCCAGGATCTCATCCGTTAGATCCCTTAAGAACTGGCCGCCGCCTGCGGAAAGTTTCCTGAACACCAGGTCCATGGCCTGGATCCCGTTGGTGCCTTCATAAATGGTAGTGATGCGGACATCCCTGGCCAGCTGCTCCACCGGGAATTCACTGGTGTACCCGTACCCGCCGAAAACCTGGATGGCCATGTTGCAGACCTCCACTGCCCGGTCCGTGACATAGCCCTTGGCAATGGGAGTCAGGATATGGATGAGGTTCTGGCAGCGCTGGGAATCGGCACTTCCCGGGACAAGGTTCTTTTTGTCTTCCAGGTTGGCCACATAACACAGAAGGCTTCTCATGCCCTCGGTATAGAGCTTCATGGTCAGGAGCATGCGCCGCACATCGGGGTGGTTGACAATGGCCACCTGCTGCCTGTCCCTGGATCCGGGCATGGGGCCCTGGATCCGGGTGCGGGCGTAATCCAGGGCATGGAGAAAGGCCGATGACGCACAGGCCAGCCCCTGGGATCCGACCATGAGACGGGCCTTGTTCATCATCAAAAACATCATGGCAAGGCCCTGGTTTTCCTGGCCGAGAAGCGTTGCAACACACCTGCCACGGGTTCCCAGGGCCAGGGAGCAGGTGGGGCTGCCGTGCAGGCCCATTTTTTCTTCAATTCCGGTGCACTGGATGTCATTGGCATCTTCTGACAGGCTGCCGTCGTCATTGACCTGAATTTTGGGTGCGATAAACAGGGAAATGCCCTTGCTGCCCTCGGGAGCCCCGTCTATTCTTGCCAGGACAAGATGAATGATATTGGGCGTCATGGTGTGGTCGCCGCCGGAGATGAAGATTTTGTTCCCAAAAAGGCAGAAGGTTCCATCGTCATTGCGCGAGGCGGATGTGGTAAGATCCCCCAGGTTGGAACCGGACCCGGGTTCAGTAAGGACCATGGTCCCGCCCCATTCACCGGTGTACAGTTTCCTGAGATACAGGTCTTTCTGGCGGCGGGATCCGAACTCCTCTATGATCTGGCCCGCACCGTGGTTGAGTCCGGCCACCATCATAAGGGACAGGTTGGCCCCCATCAGATAGTTCTGGGCCATGACATTCACGGTGTGGGGAATTCCCTGGCCGCCCCAATACTGGTTCTGGGTCGGCGCAAACCATCCCCCTTCCCTGAGAAGGTTCCAGGCCTTGTCAAACCCGTCGGGCTGGATCACTGCCTGGTTTTCATACCGGCAGCCCTGGCGGTCACCGGTTTTCATTGTCGGCAGGATCTCCTTGACGGCCAGGGTTCTGGCCTCGGTCACAATCATGTCTATCACGGGCCTGGTGAAGTCCGCATACCGTTCATGGCGGCTCAGTTCCCCGGCCCTGAACTGCTCGTGGAGAACAAAATCAACGTCCCGTCTATCTGCTAGAATCTGGGCCATGCATCACCTGTTTTTTGAGTTCCCGTTTCAGAAGTTTACCTGTGCTGCTTTTGGGAAGCGTCTGGACTACCACGAATTCCTTGGGGACCTTGAAGGGTGACAGCCGTGCCTTGAGATAGGCTTTGAGCTCAGCCTTGTCAATCGTGTGGCCTTCCCGGGGAACGATATAGGCTGTGACCCTCTCTCCGTACTCCCTGTCCGGCAGCCCGATAACGGTGCACTCCTCGATTTCGCTGCGTCCGTACAGAACCTCTTCCACTTCCCTGGGAGAGACATTCTCGCCGCCGGTGATGATCAGGTCCTTGATCCGGTCCACGATGTACAGGTAGGAATTGCTGTCAAGGAACCCCACATCCCCGGAGCGGAACCACCGTCCCCAGAAAGCGGCTTCCGTATCCTGGGGTCTGTTCAGATACCCTTTCATGATGTTGGGGCCGGCAATACAGATTTCCCCTTCCTTATTCTTTCCCAGGACATTGCCTTCGGTGTCCCGGATTTGGATCTCGACGCCGGTAACCGGGGTTCCCACCGAACCGATCACATGGTTGTGATAGTGATTGTAGGTGACCATGGATGCGCTTTCCGTCATTCCGTAGGCTTCATGTACATTCAGCCCTGTCCGGGCCTTCCACTCCCGGACCAGTTCACTGGCCATGCTGGCTGCGGCTGAAAAACAATATCTGACCGTACCGAGCTTTTTTTTCAGGTCCGGCAGGGAGAGCAGGCGGCTGTAAACGGTAGGGACCGAGTAGAACTTGGTCACTTTTTCCCGGGCAATGGCCTCCAGCATGGCGTCCATGTTAAAGGAAGGCTGGAGTACCAGGCCTCCGGCACTGCCGATGGTGGAGTTCATGATGTGGACCTGGGCAAAAACATGGTTCAGGGGCAGAAAGCACAGGGCCCGGTCATGTTCGTTGGACCGTTCGTGAAAAGCCACATTGGATGCCGCGCTGATGATGTTCCAGTGGGTCAGCATCACCCCTTTGGGAGCACCGGTGGTACCGCCGGTATACAGAATGGCCCCTGTTTCATAGGGATGCCGGGAAATGGTATTGAACCGGTCATCACCCCTGGCCAGCAGTCCTGAATGGGAAATATCCCCCTGATCGGCTAGGATGTGGGTTGTGCAGGACGGCCTTTCAATATCAGGGAGTTTCTTATCATCGGTAAAGATAATTCTGGGCCGGCAGTCGTCCAGGACAGGTGTGAGTTCATTTTGTGTCATGGTATGGGGCAGTGTCACGGCTACGGCGCCGGATTTCAAGATGCCGAAATAGGTGGTAACCCAGGTGCATGAGTTGGGCAGGCACAGGGCAATGTGATCTCCCGGTGCAGCTCCCAGAGTTTTGAGTGCCGATGCTATCCGGTTTGATTCGGCATCGAGCTCTGCGTAGGTCATCTGTCTGTTCTGATCAACAAGGGCAATGTTGTCAGGAAAATGAAGTGTTGAAATTTCCAGGCTGTTTGCGATGTTCATTGGTCAACCCTCCCTTGTCCGAAATACCTAACGTTTGTTAGATTTTTTTATCAATCGATAGACAAACTGATAACATGAAGATTCTGTCGTGTCAATAACTAAATATAATATGCTTTGTCTGGGAGACTATTTTATAACAATCCGATTTCTAATGATTTGTTATAAATATGTTCTCGGAGCAGGGGGGTATTTTATCCCGTTGGGCAACGGCTCCGGACAGGGGAGCGCTCAAGCGGACAGCTCTTTCTGTACGGCGTTGGTTGCGGTGATCAATTTTCTTATCTTTTCCAGGATGTCCTCTTTATCCTCCTGTGAAAAACCTTTGAGAATGATCTCTATGGATACGTTTTTTTCATCTTCGATCAGTGCCAGGGCCTGTCTTCCCTTGGGGGTGATGCCCAGGAGTGTGACCCTCTCGTCCTGGGGGTCCCGAGTCCTGAGGATAAATCCGTCCTTTTCCAGCCGCTTGGCAAGACCGGTCATGTTGGCCCCCGGCACCAGCATGATCCGGCTCACCACACTGGTCTTGTTCCTGCCGTTTTCCGATGCTTCAAGGACCCTGAGAATATTATACTGGGGAAAGGAGAGTCCGTGTTTCTTGAAAATGGACGAATGGGCTCTCTTGAAATTTTCCGCAGCCCTGACGATTGCCATCATCACCTTTTCATCAAAGGTCAGGTCACTGTCATAGTTGGGTTTGCTCACAGGAGTACCTCGTTGTGTTTTTTCAGGCAGAATAGGAATTGTCATGCCAAATTGCAAGAAGATATCAGCAACAGGTTCAATAATCAATAGATTTATCATCAATTCATTGATAATAAACTTATTGACTAAATAATCCGGTCCTGGTATTGACCTGGTATTATCCACAGAGCATGGAGGTAATTCCTATGACCGATCAAGGCATCAAAATTGTCAAAACAACAACCTGGTCCCCAGGACCGGGCTGCCACGGCGGCTGCGGCGTACTTGCCCA
>JAZDGN010000027.1:0-79858 GCA_043806875.1 Pseudomonadota bacterium | reverse complement strand
ACGAGCCGACGAAATAATCGAGAAAAAAATTCGGCTTGCCCTAAAATACGACGAGGTACTCTCCCTTCTGCCGGTAGAACTGCATAAACCCAGAAAGTTAGATATCAAACATACCTATTGGATGTACGCCATTCTTGTGCCCGAAAATCAGCGGGATGCAATCATGCTGTCCCTGAAAAACGACGGTGTTGAAACCCGGCCGGTATTTTATCCAATACACGCAATGCCCATGTACTTGACCCCGGGAGAGCACCATGACAATGCCGAAGAGCTGAGCAGGAGAGGTATCCTTCTCCCGTCCTGGCCAGACCTGGACGACAGTAGGTTAACTCATATAGCGGCGTGTCTTGCGAAGGCGTTGGCAGCCTCGGCCAGGTCTGTTTAAATGACAGATGACGGGCCCCCCGGAGAAAGGGTTCACAGGCTCTTCTGTTTGCCGCTTCCAAAGACATGTCCATGAAAACAGACCAGGGAAACCCAGAGAGAACCAATCGGTTAGAGATTCTGCACCTTTTGAGAGCACTGGGCTGCATCTACGTAATTCTGTTTCATTACTACGGCTATCTGACACTGCCTGGAGCCATGGCTCCCTATGCCCGCATTGAGCCTCCACTCCTTACGGGCTACGTTTTTTTCGCACCTGTCCTGAAGACTTTATCTTACCTGAAAATCAATTCTTATACCGGCATCTCCCTGTTTTTCCTGATCAGCGGGTTTGTCATACCCATATCCATATCCAGGATGTCAATTCCCCGGTTTCTGTATGGCCGAGTACTTCGCATCTACCCGCTGGTAATTATCGCTCTGTTCCTGATCACGGTATTCGGATATATGGCAGGCGGTTCATTCGGCCTGTTTACCGGGTCCGAAATAGTGAAGGCTGGCACCCTGTTCCGGGATTTCATGTGGTCGCCCTATGTTGAAAATGCTTTCTGGACACTGGAGGTTGAGATCAAATTCTATATTGTATGTTCCCTGCTCGCTGCGGCTCCTGTCCGCTTCTTGACAAAACCCTGGGCAGCTATCGGTTTGACTGCCGCATTCCTGGCCTTCTTTCTGGTATGGGCAGGTGCCAAAGACCAGATATTTAACACTGACCTTGAATTGTACAAGATCATTTACACACTTGAGTCTTTATTCCCTTTTCTGACTTACATGTTTTTTGGAACTGTTGTATATCATGTGCATAAGAAATCTATTTCCAGGTCAACGGGCTGGTTGGTCGGTGCAATTCTTGCAATCTCCTTTTCAGTGATGTCCTGGCTGTCCTGGAATCCGACCCTAACCTCCACTGGATTCATTGCATCCTATAACGTGGCACTTTCGCTGTTCCTGATAGCCTACAGCCTTCGCCACAGGGTGAAGTCCAACCGTGTGCTCAATTTTTACGCTGACATCTCCTATCCTTTATATCTTGTCCACGCCACCATCGGATTTTACATCATGATCATGGCTGCCAACATATCCACAAACGTGAATGTGATATTTTTCATCACGTTTACTTCTGTCACAGCTCTGGCCTACCTTCTCCATCATTGTGTTGAGCTACCTTGTCAACGCCTGAAAAAAAAGACCCTTTACACAAAAGCCGCAGAACCCAGTGGCGTTAAGACCTTCCCTTGACCCGGCGAACCGGGACACCGACATACACTCCAGGCTCCAAAATATCCCGGATAACAACCGATCCTGCACCTATGGTGACATCATCCATTATACTGAGCTTGTCACAGACAACAGCGCCGGCCCCGATAAACACGCGCCGGCCTATCTGGCAACGGCCAGCTATGGTGGCGTTCACAGACAGGTGGCAGAAATCTCCCACATGGCAGTCATGTTCAAGAATACACCCTGAATTAACAATACAGGATTTCCCCACCGTGGATGAAGGCCCTACATGGGCCAAGGAACCCACAACAGTTCCGGATCCGATCACGGTCTCGATCCCAAGAGTGGCAGTAGTACACACAATCGTGGCAAGGGGCAGCGACAGGACACTGGTCTGATTATACTGAATTTCCCGACACCGATTGTCACCCGCAGCCAGGAAAATTTCCCAGGAATCGTCCAGGTTGTCCGGCAGGCTTCGGGCGACCTGGAACCCGTGGTACATTTCCCCGGGCCTGGCGCTCTCTTCCACAAAGACAATATTTTTATACCCCTTTTTCACAGCTATATCTGTGACGCTTCTTGCATGCCCGCCGAATCCTATAATCAGTAGATTGCTTTGCTTCATTCTCTCCTTTTTGTGCCTTTACGCCTTCAAAACCACCATTTCATACGCTGATGTTCTGCAGAATGGCCACATGGTCTGAAACCACATCCTTCCAGGTCCGCGAGACCATGGTGTCAAACAGTGGTTTTTCCATGTCGAGCAGGATTCCCTTGTTTGCCAGCGCCCATTCCAACTTTTCAGCCATGGCCTTAAAGTCATAGGGGTTGAACAGCATGGCTTCAGCCAGGCGCTCATCTGCGATCTCATCCCTGGTGACCGGTATGTCGGACATGACCACCGGCGTACCCACAGACATGGCCTCTGTAAAGGTGAAGGGGAACCCTCCCTCGAAAAGGCTCGGGTTCACCGCTATCTCCGCCAGGTGGTAAAACGCGGCCAGCTCCCTGATGGACAAACCCTGCACACACAGGACATCCTTATGAAGATGGTGTTCTCCTATATAACGCCCCAGGTCCGGCAGTGTGTCCGGATTCCCTGTCAACACAAGTTTCACGTTCACGAACCGGTGCCTTAGCAGATACCGGTAAGCCTCCAGCAGGGTCATTACATTCTTGTTCGGGCGAAACTGGCTGGCATAAAACATAAACCTGATCCCAGGATTACGAAACCCAGACATGTAAGGCGACGACTTCCGGGATGCGAACACGTTGAGCAAAATCTGCTCACACGAGGATCTTATCGACCCGATGAACCCGTGCATCCCATGTCTGGCCTGGATGAAAGGCCCCAGGCAATTGGCACCATGCGGGACAACATGCACGGCATCAGAACTGATTCCAAAACTCCTGACAAGGGTCCCGTACTTGATCTCATTGCTGTATACAACAAAATGATCAGCTCCCCTGACCGCCTTTACTACATTGTCATAGGTGACTGACAGATGTGGCCCGTAGCTCTCGGCAAACCGGAACGGGAACTGCTCCAGGACCAGATCAGGAAGGCACATGAGTTTCGGTGCCTTCACCTTTGCAAAAGAGGGCCAGAAAGCGGACGGGCAATACCATGCTCTCACGTGAGCCAAGGAATTCGCCACACCCGCAAGCAGGATTATCTCCTGGGTTTCCATACGGTGGTAAAGCCGGGAGAACCAGGGAAGCGCCGTGGGGTGGCTTATCACTGCCCGAAGTTTTCCGGCTCCTAAACATATAAGGTCAGCCAGACTCCGGAGGAACTTAACTCTGCCAAGACCCTTTCGGCACAATCGGTACCCCCCCCTTGCGATAAACAAGGGAGAGACCGCCACCATCAGGATGAGGCCTAAGCCTCCGGCGGCAGTGAACAACGTGAGGCTGCGTGTGGAGGCGAGGCTGCTTTCGACCATATTTTTCAAAGGCCCAAATGACGTAGCGGCATGGCGCAGCCATAAAAGCCAACGATTTTGACGGCGTTTGGATTGCCTGGTCCTGCCCAAGAATTTGTACAGCCGCAGGGTGACCGGGAGTCCCCGGGTCGTGACCAGATCGAATGTGGTCATATCAATGTCGTTCTTCTCGCACATCACCTGCAGCGGTTCCCTGAGCCAGTGGGGGCATGCCACCACAAAACGGGTGTCCGGCAACAGTGATGCGTTTTTCAAAAACTCGGCCAGATAACGTCCCAATCCCTCCCGGGTGAAATCCACGTCCGGTGCGTAGGCCAGAAAAATTCCGTAGTGGTTTAAAGGCACGATCTTACAGCCTCCCAGTAATGAATGGCCGCCTGTTCCATCCGGTTTGCACCTGGATTTACCAATGGGGTATCAGGCCTTTTCCGGGTAATGGCCTCCATCCTTTTAAGCTCCCTGGCTGCCTCATCAGGCCGTGTCACATCAAACCACTCAATGGAGAGTCCGTACTGCCCGGCCATTTCCATCATGGCCGGGTAGTGGCTGGACAGGGCCGGAACCCCGAGACTGTCGGCCTCAAGAACACTAAACGTACCGTTGTCAGCCGTTGCAGTATGCCAGAGGAACCGGGCCGAGGCCAGGGTTCTTCTGTAAAGGAAGTCGGAAAGTTCTCCCTTGAACCGGATCTTCTGTTTCATCTGGGGGCTGGCCTGGACAATCTCCGTCAGGGGAGTCAGATGTGGTGCCAGGCCCTCCAATAGATTCTGGGTCCCGAACCCGGTGATCCAGCACTCCAGCCCGCCGTTCAGCTCGTCGTAATAGATCCGCAGCGCCCTGAAAGCCTGAACATGATTTTTATGAAGGGACAGATTGGTCGGCCAGACAAACATCGGCTTCTTGATATCCCGGGACAGGGGCCTGGAATTACGGACCGTTGACAGCATGGGAACCCTGTAGGTCTTTTCCGGGCTTATTCCTGCATATTGCAGCCCGTTATCCAGGGTAAACTTGGTGGTGAACAATACGCCATCCGCTTCCCGTGCTGCATCCAGAAACAGCATATCCTCCTCCCCAGGGAACGGATAAAAGCGTTGTATATAGTCATACACCATGATCATGTAGGGCCGCAGGGGCAACAGGGGGGCTGGGATGCGATCCGAGATGATGATCCAGAGATTGCAGTCCAAAAAATTGTTGATTGCGTCATCGGGCATGCAGTAGCACGGATGTTTCAGGGATGTGTCATGGCCGGCATAGTAAAGGGCCAGCCTGGCTGTCCCGTTGTCCGTGATCTTCCACGAAAAGGCCCTGCGACTGATCTTTTCGGGTATTCCATCAAACATATTGTCCGTGTAGGATGGCGAATCCAGGTGACCGAAAACGACGTCAGCGGGCTCACCTGCCTGCCGGCTGCCCCGGTAAACGGCTTCGGCCAAAAGCAAGGCTCCGCGAACGGACCCACCGTGGTGGGCGCTGGGCAGGATTACGGCGATCTTCTTCTTTCCTGGCCGACCCGGAACTGTGACCGGCCCAATGCCTTTCATGATCCTCCCAACCCCCTGCTCCCACGCCCGGGCAACAGACGCCCTTGCCATGAACAATGCATCCTGGGATTTGCGGATTCTCTCTGCCAGCCTCCAATTCCCGTATAGAAGGGATTCAATCATTCTACGGGCCCGAACAGCGGTTTTGGTGCGTCCGGGCAATCCTTTGCCCCCAATCCTGTCGAGCATACCACCAACTGCAAACACGATGGGTACCCCACTTCCCATGGCTTCGAAAACATAGTCGTCAACCGGCTCATCTTCCTGGGCTCCACAGTACATGACCCGGGCTGAACGGATAATATCTCTATACTCACCCCCAGGGCCGGGTTCCAGCACGTTCGGATCCGGCACACCCAGCGCTTGGCCACCCAGGATGATGTAGGGCAGCCCCTCAAAGTCCTTCAGAAAACGGCGGTAGCTTTCACTTGCCTGGGAGCATGTGGTGATATGGGGACAGGCAAACAGAATACGGCGCTCCTCTCCCCCCTGTCCGCCTCCGGAATACTGCACCCAAGGCAGGAATAGATGACGTTGACGAAACAGGCGCCCTTCGCCGGGATGCATGCAATCGAACACGCTGGCTATCCAGAACCGGTCGCCCATACGCCGGATCCTGTCAACCCCGGTTATGCCCACCTTATCGTAGAGCATATCCGTATAGCTGACACCACTGGTTCTCCCTAGGATGCGCATAACTGCCGTTCCTTTGAAAAACCGGGATATAGCGCTGACCAGATGCTTTTCCATCCGGAAAACCACAATATCAAAATACTGGTTGATTTTATCCCAAACCCCACGGTTCACCGGCCCATACCAATCCTGGCTGTCCAGAATTTCCAGGACCTCTACGGGCACCCCTGTCGGACGGGCCCTGCCGTCCTGAAAACCAGAAAACCGGAATGGGATAGGACAAAAAATCCTGGAAAAGCCCAGTTCGATGAGCCGGTCCCAGTCTGATTGCCGCACCGGGGACCAATTGAGCAGCCACAAGACTTGTTTGCCTTCAGGATTCAGATTCATTGCGGTAACAGTCCACTAATCCGTTGATAGTGGTTGATTGCCTCTGATATGGCACCATCAAATATAATTCTCCCACAGTTAAAGACCAGGCCCCGCTCACAGATCGACTGCAATGCTGCACAGTCATGGGATGCCAGGACAACAATCTTTGAGTCATCGATCAGGTCACGGATCCGTTTTTGGGCCTTGACCATGAAGGCTGCGTCACCAGCGCCGATCACTTCGTCCAGCAGCAGGATATCTCCTCCCGCTGCAGTGGAAATGGCAAAGGCCAGTCGGACTAACATCCCTGTAGAATAGGCCTTGATGGGATAGTCGATGAACTCGTCAAGTTCAGCGAAATCGATGATACTCTGCTCAATACTCTTGATATACGATGGCTTCTGACCGAGCAGTAGCCCTCGGTAAAGAATGTTTTCCCGGCCAGTTGCCTCGGGCTCGAACCCGAGGCTCAAGTCGAACAGCGACCGGATATTCCCCTGGACGTCAACCGTACCGCTGGAGGTCGGATAGAGCCCGGCTATGGCCTTTAGGAATGTGCTTTTCCCAGCGCCATTGTGCCCGATCAGACCGATGCGCTCACCAACCGAAATCTCCAGACTGATATCTTTAAGGGCATGAATATCCCCAGGCCGGCTCCTGGGCCCAGTGAACAGTCCGCTCATCAGTGAAAGAAAAGAGCGCCGGCAGAAAGCTGATGCCTTATAGTGAAGGTTGACCCCTTTTAATCGTATATGGCTCACTGCCGATGTCCTAAAGATAAAAAATAACTTTGGGCTCCTGTCTATAGCCGACAAAAATCGCCCCAAGACAGAGCACAACCACAGTTGCCAGTGAAAAGACAAGGTTTTCCGCAATAGGCCATTGGCCATTCAACAGCGGCGCACGAATCAGCTGTAGCACATGGTAGATCGGATTGTAATCAACCAGCCAACCCACTCCCCCATCCCTGAACTGTCCTGGGAGGAAATACACCGGAGAGACGAACCAGACCGCTTGGAAAACAATACCAAGGGCATGGGGGAGGTCCCTGTAAATCACTCCGGTGTACGAAAAAATAGATGCGAGGGCCCACCCGCTGAAGAGTAGCACCGGAAACAGCAACAGGATCGCCAACCAGGGGAGGCCGAAGTTTTCTGGAAGCACAACAAGGCTCCATATCACCAGGCCGGCAAAACCCAGCATCATGACAGCAATATGGAACAGAGATGTCCGCAAGGTATAGATTGCCAGGGGATGCCGGAACTGTTTGATGTAAGGCTCTGCCTGCACATAGGCAAGGGACCCGCCGATTGCTGTTTTCAGGATGAACTCCCACACCAGTGTACCTGAAAAAATATACGGGGCATACTCCCGGACCGGGACATGGAACATACTCCCCAGAACAAAGGCAACCAGAAACGTCATGGCCAGAGGCTGCAGTATTGGCCACAGAATCCCGAGATAGGAATTCCTCCAGGACGCCCGGAGGTCCGCAATCACCAGGTGCATCCAGAAATACCTCACTGAAACAATATCCAAAAAATAGCGGAATAGGCCCATAGAAATCATCCTCGGGATTATCCAGTTAAAGGAGCCAAAAAATACCGACGCCAAAAATTAAATCCACAGGGAGTTACGTACACCAACACAGGTTAAAAATCAACCAGTTCTCTGTGGTCCAGGATCCTGGGAGCCGGATACCGTGTAAACAGGTCAAGATGGTGTGCACGTTGCCTTTTTGGGTCAGGGACGGACGGTTAAATGAATGAACTATGACTTCGTTGAACCCGCGAACCACACGTTGCTATGCCTGCCGGTAGTGCCGGGTTTTCCGGCAGGTATTTGGGGATGCCTTCCAGGCTTTCTGGGTCACTGCAACACCTGCCATGACAGCACCTCCGGCAACAAACTGCCAGGCGTTCAAGGCTTCACCCAGAAGAGCCCATCCCAGGACCACAGCCACTACCGGAACCCCATTAATGAACGCCGAGGCCCTGGAAGCGCTGATTCGGCTGATCCCAAAGTTATAGAGGCCAAAGGCGCCAAGGGTAACACCAACCCCGAGGAAAATTAGGGATGCAACAAGACCCCTTGTCCACACAACGCCAGGCACTCTGAACAGCAACACCCCTCCCGGCAGGAAAAAAATGGACCCGGCAAGGACCTGCATGGCTGTCAGGGACCAGGGATTAAAGCGGTTGCTCAGTCGCTTGACCAGGAGCATGTTCCCGGCTGCGCAAGCCATGGCAAAAAACTCCAGGATATTGCCGACATGGGGGTTTGACCCCTGACCGACCGGCTCTGCCATTAAGGTGAGTCCTGCCACGCCGGCAACGGAAATTAAGAGTCCGGCAAGAACCTGCCACGCCACGGTCTCCCTGAAGAAAACAACGGCGCCAACGGTAACCAGCATGGGTACTGAAGCTGAAATAACCCCTGCCTGGGATGAGGTTGTGAATAAAAGGGCGTTGGACTCCAGAAGAAAATAGCTGCAGGGCTGCAGAAGAACCATGGGGACCAGGAGTTTCAGATCCTCTTTCCGAAAAGAGACTGGAACGAGATACTTTGCCATGGGCACCATGACGATCAGGGCAATGATCATACGGCACCACATCACAGACAGGGGATGGAGCTCCCTGAGAACCATACGCATGCCCACAAAAGACCCGCCCCAGAGCACCACGGCCGCAATCAGGGCTGCCAGGGGAAACAGTGTGGCCTGGGCCTTCACGGAAATTCTCTTGTTTTCCGGTGAATCAGACGATTCTAGAGACAGGGTGTTAAAACGGCATGGATTGGTGTTCATGATACGACTCCTTCGGTATAGGTTGTTTAACGTATGAACGTTTTATCCCAAAGGAGGGGCTGCGTATTGTGAAATATTGCTGGGGAAAATGGGAGGCTGCTGTGGAATGTTCAGATTGCTTTCAGGGCATGGGACGTGCCAAGATAGTGTTTTGGTGTCACGCCCAGGTACTGCCTGAAAGTGGTTGTGAAATGGCTCTGGTCCGAGAACCCTGTCTCAAGGGCGACCTGGGCCGGGGGCATACCCTGTTTCAGGAATCTGCGGGCAGCATCCACCCGTTTAATGGTCCGGTAAGTATGGGGCGGCAGACCGGTCTGTTTCCTGAACACCCTGAGAAAATGATACCGGCTCAACCCTGTAACCTCGGCTGCCTGGGTCAGGGAGATCTTTTCCTCCAGCCGGTCTGACAGGAAATCCCTGGCAGCGCTTACAACTCCGGGCTCAGGTGTTTTCCCTGTTTCGATTCCGGGCATGCCTCCGTGGGCCGAAAGAAGCTCGGTAAATGCCTCCACCAAGGCAGATTCCTTTTCAACCGGATCGATTAGGGGACCAAAGCGGTTCATCAGCCCCTTAAGCTTCATGAAAAGGACAGGATCATCAACAACCAGGGTCCTGAACTCGGGAAGCCTGCCTGCCCCGTCAAACAGAGACCGGGACAGCTCCGTCATACGCGCTGTTGTGACATACATCATGGTATAGGTTACCTGACGGCCTGCCGGAACTCCGGAATGCACCTGCCCCGGATTGATGAGGTTGATATTTCCGGCAGCAACCAGGGTATGATCCTGTTCCGGGCCCATGCAGTAACTGGCCCCCTTTTCCATAAGCCCGATACCGTAGATATCATCATGGAAGTGCCTGGGAAACCGGTGGCTGCTTTCCACAACCCGGCTGATTTCGATCCCCGGAACCTCCGGGTCTCTTATAAAACTGACATTTTCTATGGTTTTCATGGAACTGTCCTTGCCTGCAACCAGAACGGGGCCCAGGTTCGGGTACTCTAACCGGAAAGGGAACAGCAGTATTGCAAAATATTGCTCTCCGGCGTCTCTTTCTTTTCCGGATCTTTCTGCGCAAGGAGAAATCCGAGACTTTGCCGACAGAATCTACTTATTATTGTCCACAAAAAAATCATCGATTATTTTGTCGGCCTGCAGCTTATTTCCAAACGCCTGGGCGCTGGCTCTGTCCGTGAAGGCCGAAATCCGGACAAGGAACCATGTTTTACCTCCTCCCCCGGCTTCTGAAACACGTGCATCCAGCCCCTTGTCCTTGAGCGCGGCCACATAGGTTTCTGCATAATCTTTTTTCAGATATGCCGCCACCTGCAGGGTAAAGGGCCTGGGCATCTGGAACTCGTTGGTGTCGGTCTGTCCGTCACGGCCTGACGGTAGAAACAGATGGGTCAGGGTAATAATGATAAACAGGGCTGCCCCGCCTCCCAGGATGCCGAGCAGTCCCCATTGAATGCGGACCCGTAGCAGATCACTGGCCTGATATGCCGTGTACAGGCGCCGGAAAATCCCCCCAACACCCGCGACCAGGACGACCAGAACCCGGTAAAGACCTGAGGCTGCTCTCCTGAACAAAAAGCCGGTACGATTTTTCCATGTTGTCAGGAACTCCGGGGTTCTTTTAAGGAATGGCGGGGATTGAAACTTATATTCGGCCGTGACTGGGGACAGGGACGCAACAACGGGCAGGATGTCATTCCGGGCAACCTGGCTTTCAATCCTTTTTTTCAGGGTCAACCCGATGAACGGCGCTTTCATGGCCAGGGCATAGACCCGTTTTGCCTCAAAATCCAGTCGGCTGTCTGACAGAAAGATGGACACCAGAAGGGGAAGTATCTCAGGATCACTGCCATGAATCCGGGCAAGGCCGGCAAGGATCTCCTGCTCTCGGTGCTCGGGCACAGCCATGGCTCCCGAAGGCCACTTTTTCAGCCACAGTGCAGCAATCTCCTTTTCCTGGGGACACCGGGCCAGATAATCCGAGACCGCCCTGTCAAAGGATGGGTTGGTTACGCCGCAGGCCAGGGAAAATCGGGCAATGGCACCGGTCAGAACTGTCCGGGCCCGGCCTGTCCTCCACGGGGACAGCCAGAAGGAATCATAGGCCATGATTGCCTTAAGGTAAATGGTTTCACTGCGTTTAAAAACCCTTGCCCGCTCCCAGGTTTCCGCCTCCCTGACCAGTCTTGCCAGGGTGCTCTCTCCGATCCGGTTCATCACATACCCGGTACCTGCCCAGGCAATAGCCATCAGAAGCCCGAAACCCAGGACCGGCCCCAGACCATGGGCAATGCCCTGAACAGCAGGCATCAGCACAAAGGAGGACGGCGCTGCAAGGCAGACAGAAATCCACAGGCGCAGGGCTGCATGGCGCAGAACCAGGATCATCGGACCTCTCCCTTGCACAGGGCCTGTCCCGGCTTCAGGGGGACAAAACAGATATCGCCTGCAGAACCGGAAACCGGCGGACAGCCGGTAACGGCGTCCGCGGGTTCAAACCGGATGCCCTGGGAAATGGCAAAATCCCTGACCGGTTCGTTTTCCAGTGCCCTGGTCATGAAATCAGCCCAGATGGGGGCAGCGCAGACACCACCGGTCAGACCTTGCTTTTCCTGGGTTTTTAGCTGACGCCCCACATCGAATCCTGTCCAGACACAGGCGCACAGGGATGGCGTGAACCCCGTAAACCAGGCATCGTTATAGCTGTCGGTTGTGCCGGTTTTTCCGGCCGCAGGCCTTGAAAAACCCTGTTTCCTGATGGACGATCCGGAACCCCTGTCAATTACCGACCGCATCATATCCACCACCTGAAAAGCAATGGACGGATCCAGAACCTGGACCCCGCGGACAATGTGCTCATCCATGACCCGGCCCAGGTGATCGTCGACCCGCTGGATAAGAAAGGATTCATGCCTGGTGCCCCCTGCAGCAAAAACCCCGAAGGCCGATGCCATTTCCAAAGGGGTAACCCCGGATGTTCCCAGAGCCACGGAATAGACATTGTCCAGTGGACTTTCAATGCCGCAGGCCCTGGCTGTCTTGATGACGGCTTCCGGTCCTGTTCTGGCAACGAGCTTTGCCGCAATGGTATTGACCGAATAGGTCAGGGCGCTTTTCAGGATCATGGGACCCCGATAGGTTCGCTCAAAATTCAGGGGAGCCCAGTCCGGAGCCCCGACAACCGGAATGGATACGGGTCCGTCGGTCATAAGGCTCCCGCCGTGGAGACCCAGACGGCTCAAGGCCGTGTAGTAGACAAAGGGTTTAAATCCCGACCCCGGCTGACGCCGGCTGTTTACAGCCCGGTTGAATTCTGTCCTGGAGTAGTCCCTGCCGCCGATAAGGGCCCTGACCGCTCCGGATGCGGGATCCACGGCCACCAGTGCACCCTGGGGGCGGACACCGTCATCGTCATTGATCCCAAGGAGGGTATCCAGGCGGGACAGGCCCTGTTTCATGGCAGTTTCAGCAGCCACCTGGAGCCTTGGGTCCAGGGTTGTGGTCACCGTGATACCCCCTTGAAAGACCACTTCTTCCCCGTACCGGTCCACCAGAGAAGTGATCACGGCATCAAGGAAATACTGACCGGGCCGGGAGGCCTCCTCCCGGCTCCTGGCCAGCACAGGCCTTGTAGCAAGGGCTTCTTCCAGTTCCCGGGAAGAAATGTAACCCTCCTCGGCCATGCGTCCAAGGACCACGCTGCGCCGGTTCAGGGCCCGGTCGTAATACTGGAAGGGGTTGTACCGGGTCGGGGATTTGGGAATCCCGGCAAGAAGGGCTGCTTCCCCCAGGGTCAGCTCTGCTGCCGGCTTGTTGAAATAGACCTGGGAGGCTTTTTCGATCCCTGACGCTCCGGCGCCGAAATAGATCTGGTTGATATAGGTGTGCAGAATCTCGGCCTTGCTGCTGGTGGCCTCGATCTGGAAGGCGATGAGCAGTTCCTTGAGTTTCCTGGACCAGGATCTTTCGAAACTGAAAAACAGATTTTTAGCCAGCTGCTGGGTTATGGTGGAGGCTCCCTGGATACGGCCGGGCTGAACCAGGGTTATGGCCAGCGCTTTCAGGGTCCTGAGCTTGTTCATTCCATGGTGCTCCCAGAACAGGTGATCTTCGGTAGCCACCACGGCATTGATGAAATGGGGTGACACCCGTGTCAGGGGTACGGGGTTCCTGCCGCCGATGGTCATGAGCTCTTCTCCGCCGGCTGCAAGAATTTCTGTCCTGGGTGTATCAACGATCCTGTCCAGGGAATCGGGAAGCTTTGGCAGATCTCCGGCAACCAGAAAAACCAGAAAAACACAGGCAACAACTCCGAGACCCGCCGCAAAAACCCCGGCATAAGACACGAGCCTCAGACCCGATAGTATACGCATCGCCAGTGTCATGGCCGGCCATCCTCTGCCAGGGCGCGGCTCAGGTTCCATACGGCCCACTCCCTGCCGTTTACAAAGACAACCTTTTTAGCACCGTTCTGGTCAAATTCAAAACCAAGCCGTATATATCCGGATTCCGCTTCGTTCCAGATGCCTGCCCTTGATATCTCTCCGGTTTCCTTAAGCAGCTTTCCGGGCGTGGAGATAAGATCCTGAACAACTTCCGCTTCCAGACTGAAAAGGACCCTGAAAAACCGGTCTGCCTGATAAATCCTGCCTGCAAATCCCGGGATGTCCTCCATGGCACCCTGGAAAGGGGCCTCTTTTTTTTCTATAGACTCCAGAACATCCTGGTGAAATTGAATCTGGCGAAGAACCCGGTTGTTTTTATCCAGAAACACGATGTCCATACCGTAATCCGTTCCTTCACCGAAAATCCGTGCAACCTGACCGCCATCCAGCAGCCAGAGCAGCTGCGCCTGCGGGATCAGGGCCTGAGCTGCTGAAGGGGGCAATGCCAGATACAGTGTCCTGAACCGGTTCCGGTCGATAACAGTCCACTGCCCTGGATGCATGGACCGTGAAAGCTCGGCAAAGGAGGCGGCTTCTTCCACGACCCGGAGAACCGTTTCCTGGTCATGGGCAAGGGTGTTCAGGTAGGCCTGGGCCCGGGAGGTCTGGGCTTTGGTTTCCCATACAGCTCCTGTTTCAGGCCGGACATAATTCAGGAAGGTAAGGTAATTGCCGATCATCCGTTCGCACCAATCAAACCGGAATTCGGCAACACCAAGAACCGCTGCTGCCAGGCAGAAACCCACGGTCGCTATGGACGTGGTCCGCTGGAGCCACTGGCTCATGTTTACGGGTTCATACCATTGACTCATGCCACCGTTTATGCATCAAACCCAATGGTTTTGCAAGAAGCTTGAAGAAATATTGCATGGGGCCACTCCTGAAACAGGCCGGACCCGGGCTCTGGACCACGGTTTCCGCTAAGATGTTGACAAGCAGGCACAGGACAGATATGGATACTCCATCATGAGAGACGCACCCCTTGGCAGCCTTGTTTTCTGTTTTCTGGCAGTAGTCACTCTCCTGGAACTGTCCGGACCGGTTGCCTGGCCCCTGTCCAGGGAAGTAATTCTGGAAAACGGAATCAGGGACTTCCAGGAAAAACGGTTTGAAAACGCGGTGTTGTGGTTCACACAGCTCATCGAGATGGAACCGTTCAGTGCAAAAGCCTATAAAAACCGTGCCGCCGCCCACATGGAACTGGGCCACACAGATGAGGCCATCCGGGACCTGACCAGCGCCATCAACCTGGAGCCTGAACTCCAGGGCCTGCAAAACAACCTGGGGGTTGCCTGGTACTCAAAAAAAGAATACCAGAAAGCCATTGAAAGCTATACCCGGGAAATCGAGCTTAATCCGGACCGGTTCACCACCTATTTCAACCGGGCCATGGCCCTGACGGATTCAGGGGACAATGCCAAGGCCCTGGAAGACCTGGCCATGGTCATGAAACTGGCCCCCGACAACTATATGGCCCTGTCCTTCATGGGGGACGTTCTTGGAAAAGCAGGAAAAAAGGACGAGGCAATAAATGCTTTCAAGTCGGTTCTTAAAATAGATCCGGGCAATGACTATGCCCCGGTAAGACTCAAGGAGCTGGAAGCCGGGCCGTCCCAGGTAAAACCCGGGAAGCCGGAAGCCGCTCCAGCCCCTTCAATACCCAAAAATCCGGAACCCGGACCAGCCAGGGAACCGGCAGTGCAGGCCGTCACGGTCCAGACTGGGGCCTTCCGCGATCCGGACAATGCCCGGGACATGGCAGACAGGCTCAAACGCTCCGGGTACAAAGCAGAGGTGGTTAAACTGCCCGGGTCCGGATCATCCCCATGGTATCTGGTTAGAATCGGTTCCTTTACCGACCGGAACCGGGCCATAGCCCTGGTCAGGGAGCTGAAATCCATGGCCGGCCTGACTTCAGTTATAAGGCCTGCAGGCTCATTGTGACCCATCAACGAACTCCCGGCCGTGTTTGAAATCATCCCATAACCCTGATCATTTTATTGGAGGAAAGCGTGAAAACCTTTTCAGTATCGTTCCCGGAAGGAAAAAAAGTGGATGTAACCGTTGACAGTCATACCATAAAAACAGATCAGTCCCCGGATTCCGGGGGCCAGGGCAGTGCTCCGGAACCCTTTGACCTGTTCCTGTCCTCACTGGCTGCCTGTGCAGGCATTTACGCGAAATCCTTCTGCGATTACCGGAACCTGTCCACCCAGGGAATGCACCTGACCCAGACGGTCAGCTTCAATCCGGAAAAAGGCATGATAGAAGACATCCGTATAACCCTGGTGGTTAACCCTGATTTCCCGGAAAAATACAATACTGCCATTTTGAAATCCATGAATGGCTGTGCCGTAAAACGCCACCTGAATCAGGACATTCCAATCACCGTAACACTGTCAAGGTAACACCCGAGGAGCTCCCCCTGATTCTGCCATGAATTTTGAAGTTCTATCCCTGAGTGCCTATTGCCTGTTGTTTCTCACCGGCTTCTGCGCCGGTTTTGTGGATTCCATAGCAGGAGGAGGCGGGCTCATCTCACTGCCGGCACTGCTTTTTGCGGGGCTGCCGCCACAAGTGGCCCTGGGAACCAATAAATTCCAGGGAACCTTCGGCGCCCTGTCCGCTGCCTTGAATTTCATCCAGAAAGGACAGGTGAGCCTCAAAGAACCCAGAACCTGGGCAGGAATAGGACTCACATTCCTGGGGGCGCTCAGCGGCGCCTGGGCCATACAGCGCCTTGATCCCTCGATAATCCGGCACCTGATTCCTGTCATGCTGTTTATGGTCTTCGTCTATACCCTGGTGTCTGGCAACCTTGGCCTCACGGAACAGAAGGCAAAACTTCCTTCCACATTGTTTTATCTGGTGTTCGGGTTAGGTCTTGGCTTTTACGACGGGTTTTTCGGACCGGGAACCGGTTCTTTCTGGACAGCCGCATACATGGTATTCATGGGCTTTTCCATGACCCGTGCCGCAGGGCATACGCGGATAATGAATTTCGCCTCCAATATCGTTGCCCTGATCGTGTTCATCATCGGAGGGAAGGTAGTTTTCTCTGTGGGGCTGTGCATGGCTGCCGGACAGATCCTGGGTGCCAGGGCAGGATCCGGCCTTGCCATCAAACGGGGAGCCAGGTTCATCCGTCCGGTGTTCATGACCGTGGTTTTTCTAACCCTGCTCAGGCTTGTCTACGCCAACCTGACCGCCAACGGCTGATTGAGGCTGATCTCATACCCGGACAGCGGGAATCCGAATCTCAAAGGTGCTGCCCTTGCCGGGTGTGCTGTCCACATGAATCTCCCCCCGGTGGTATTGGAGGATATGCTTGACAATGGCAAGACCTAGGCCCGTGCCCCCCACGTCCCGGCTCCGGGCCTTGTCCACCCGGTAGAACCGCTGAAAAATTCTGGACAGATCCTCTTTTTTTATCCCGGGTCCCGAGTCCCTGACACTGATGAAAACAGATCCGTTTACGGCATTGGCGCGGATTTGGACTTCAGCCTTGGCAGGACTGTGCTTTACCGCGTTGTCCAGCAGGTTGACCACGGCCTGTTCCATAAGAATAGGGTCAACCAAAGCCCGGAGGTTCTCCTGGCAGTCCGCGGCAACGGTAACGTTCTGCCGGTCCATGGTTGCCTGGCAAGCTTTCACGGCCCTGGCGATAATCTGACACACGTCGTGGGATTCGAACTCGGGATTTTCACCTTCCTTACGCTCCAGACGCGCAAGGTCCAGGAGATTATCAACCAGGGCAATGAGCCGGTTCACGTTGTTTTCAATAATGGCAAGAAACTCGGTTTCCTTTGGATCACGGGCAGTGGGTGCATCCTGGAGTGTTTCCACAAATCCCTTGATGGAGGTCAGGGGCGTCTTGAGTTCATGGGATACATTGGCTGCAAAATCCTTGTGCAGCGATTCCAGCTGCCGTATCCGGGTGATGTCGTGGAAGATGATCAGAGTGCCCATGCGAATGCCCAGGACATCCAGGAGGGCCGTGGAATTGACGTTGAGAACACATTCTCCCGCATGCATGGTAGTGATGTCTTCTTCAACGGGATCGGGATCTGTCAGGGCCTTTCTAAGATAGCGCTCCAGATCGTAATTCCTGACTATCTCGTGGATGTTCCGGCCTGTGAAATCCAGGTGGGCATTGCCGAAAATGGATGCCGCAGCTTCATTGATGGTGATGATTCTCTCGTTCTGGTCAACGGCGATAACCCCTTCTTTCATGCTGGAATGGACGGCTTCCAGCTCCATGCTCCGGCTTTGTGCAACCTTGATCTTTTCATCCAGGCTTTCCGCCATACGGTTCATGGTCAACGCCAGACGGGCAAGCTCTTCGGAGTCCGGGACTGCCAGCCGCCGCGCCAGGTCTCCCTTTGCAAACTGCAGGGCTCCGGCCTTCATCTCTTCAATGGGCCGGGTGATCCGCCTGGAAACCCAGAGGCTGGCAAGGGCGGCAGCCAGGGCCGTGACAATAAGGGCGGCCAGGAGGTTTTTCCGGATATAACCGATTTTCTGATCAATGCCGGTAACCGTGACGGCTGTCCGAACCACGGCTGCAATCTGGCCATCCCTGACAAGGGGAAGGGCAATGTACATCATGCTGCCGTCCAGGGTGTCGCTGTACCGGATGGAAACACCGGGGTTTCCCTTGAGGGCTGCAACTATTTCAGGCCGGTTCCGGTGGTTTTCCATGTCGGCCACCGTGGCAAAGGAGTCACCGATGACTTTGCCCGAAGGCAGGATAATGGTCACCCGGGTTCCGGTCTGCTCACCGATATTCTTGCACAGGCCGTTCATGGCATCAAAACCAGCAACAGCCATTTCACGGCGCACCAGTTCGGTCCGGATGATCAGTTCCTTTTCCATGTTATCCAGGAAAAATTCCTTGAAAAACCGGGTGGAATACCAGGTGACCGCAGTAATGGATACGATGGTGATGACAAGAAACGATGGGAATATGGTCCACATCAGCCGTCGCCGTTTTTCAGGCATTGTCATGCTCCTTGAACCGGTACCCGACGCCCCTGACCGTTTCAATAAGCCCGGCACAGTCCCCCAGTTTTTTCCTAAGTCCTGCCACGGTAACATCAACGCTTCGCTCCGTCACTGCATAATTTTCCCCGTGGACGGCATCAACGATCTGCCCCCGGGTAAATACCCATCCTTTTTTCGCAGCCAGAAACACGAGAACCTGGAACTCCGAAAAGGTCAAATCCACCGGCGTATCGTCTATGAAAACAAGTCGGCGCCCATGGTCGATGACAAGGCTTCCCTCCCGGGTGACCTGGGCCTTGCCCTGGATTTCCTGATGTTTTCTCCTGCGGAGAATCGCCCGGATTCTTGCCACCAGTTCCCTGGGGCTGAAGGGCTTTGAGATATAGTCATTGGCACCCAGTTCAAGCCCTGTCACAATGTCGGTCTCCTCGCCCCTTGCCGTGAGCATGACAATGGGAATGTCCATGAAGGCATCGTCCCTGCGGATGTTCCGGGTCACTTCCAGGCCGTCCATCCCCGGCAGCATCAGGTCAAGGACCATGAGATCCGGCAGGTGCCTCCGAACCATGTCAAGGGCCTCTTCTCCTGTCATGGCTGTCTCGATACGGTATCCTTCTTTTTCCAGGGTGTATCTCACCAGCTCCAGGATATCTTTTTCGTCATCAACTATCAGAATTCTCTCTTTAGCCATTTGAATTCCTTTCAATGGCCGGCCCTGGTTCCGGTTGAGGCCGGTTTGTCATCGTGCCTGACGATTTTGCCTTCAATCATGTGAATGACCTCTTCGGCAATGTTGGTGGCATGGTCTCCGATACGCTCCAGATGGCGTGAAATCAGGTACCGGTTCACGATTCGCCCTGCCTGCTCCGGGGTTTTATTAATGGCATTTTTCATGGCATCATAGGCTTCATCCCGCATTGCATTCACCACTTTATCCATGCGGCGGACGGTCTGGGCAAGTTCCGAATCCATCTGGACCAGGGCATCCAGGCTGGTTTTCAGCATCACGGCTGCCTTTTCGGTCATTTCCGTATAATCAAACCGGTAATCACCCAGGTTTCTGCCGGATATGGCCTTGATCCGTTGTGCGATATTCACGGCTTCATCGGCAACCCTCTCCAGATCGTTGTTTATCTTGATCACGGCAATGAGAAACCTAAGATCAATGGCAACAGGCTGGTACAGGGCCAGAATTTTCAGACACTCCTCTTCCACCTCCACCTCCAGGTCATCAATTTCAATGTCCGAATCGATGAGCCACTGGGCGAGAGAAATGTCGTTGGTAAGAACCGCCGATGTCGCTTTCCTGAACCGGTCTTCGACCATGGCGCCCAGGCAGAGAATATCTTTTTTAATTTTATCAACTTCTTTTTGCAGATTTCCGGCCATGTGTAAAGTCTCCTTGAATCGGTTCGTAATGCTCAGATGATGGGAACCATGGATGGAGCATCATCCGAACCGCCCGGTAATGTAGTCCTCAGTCTGTTTCAGGGCAGGTTTGGTGAAAAGGGTATCTGTATTGTTGGCTTCAATGAGTTTGCCCATGTAAAAAAACGCTGTCCTGTCCGATACCCTGGCAGCCTGCTGCATGTTATGCGTAACGATAATGATTGTCAGTTTTTTGGACAATTCAAGGATCAGCTCTTCAATTTTCTGGGTGGCAATGGGGTCCAGGGCAGATGCCGGCTCATCCATTAGCAGGACTTCCGGATCCACTGCCAGGGCTCTTGCAATGCACAGGCGCTGCTGCTGGCCGCCGGAAAGTCCCAGCGCCGACTCGGAAAGCCTGTCCTTTACCTCTTCCCAGATGGCTGCCTGTTTCAGGCTCTTTTCCACAATGGCCGTTATGCTGGCTTTATCCCTGTTGCCATTGACCCTGAGGCCGTAGGCCACGTTTTCAAAAATGCTCTTGGGAAATGGGTTGGGTTTCTGGAATACCATACCCACCCGCCTCCTCAGGGAGACCACATCAAGGGAAGGATTCTGTATTTCCGTGCCTTCCAGCATGATGCTTCCTTTGACCCGGGTTCCCGGGATAAGATCGTTCATGCGGTTCAGACATCGCAAGTAGGTGCTTTTCCCGCATCCGGAAGGCCCGATAAGGGCGGTTACCTTGTTCTGCTCGAACTCAAGGGATATTTGATGCAGCGCCTGGGCATTCTGATTGTAGAAAAAATCCAGGTTTGTTGTATGCATTTTGATATGGCGTTCCATTAAATCCTCATTTTTTTCCGGATGCGTGACCGCAGGATAATCGCCCCGAGGTTCATCCCAAAGACCAGGCCGATCAGCACCAGGGCCGTTCCATACTGGAGGGGACGCGTAAGTTGGATGTTGGTTCCTGCGGTGGCCAGGACATAAATATGATAGGGAAGAGCCATGACTTCGTCAAGGACAGAAGTCGGCAGATCGGGGGTGAAGAACACAGCCCCGGTGTACATGATGGGCGCTGTTTCACCGGCTGCCCTGCTTAGACCCAGGATGCCGCCGGTAATAATGCCGGGGAATGCTGCCGGCAGCACGACCCTGTAAATGGTCTGCCACTTGGTCGCACCGATGGCCAGGGAAGCTTCCCTGTAGGTCTGGGGGACTGATTTCAAGGCCTCTTCTGATGTGCCGATGATCACCGGCAGGGTCATCAGTCCCAGGGTCAAACCACCGGCGGCAACCGATACACCCATTTTCAGGACAATACAGAAAAAGGCCAGGCCAAAGAGCCCGAACACCACCGAGGGAACTCCGGCCAGATTACTGATGGCCAGGCGGACGATCCGCACAAGCTTACCCTGGGTGGCATACTCATTGAGATAGATGGCTGAAATGACACCCACCGGAAGGGCAAAAAGCATAGCCACGCCCATGAGATAGACAGTTCCCACGATACACGGGAAAATACCGCCCCGGGTCATGGAGTCCATGGGAGGCAGGGTCAGAAAATCCCAGGTAATGGCCCTCCAGCCGCGGGAAACCATGAACCATACAATAATGAGAAGGGCAATGCCGTTTATTGTGGCAGAACTCTTGAGCACCAGGAAAAAGAGTTTCTGTTTTGTGTTTCGCTTTTTCATGGACTACAGCGATGCCTCCCCTGTCTGCCGGAAACGGTAGGACACATAATCCGCCACCAGGTTGAACGCAAAGGTAAACAAAAACAGGACCATACCCGTTGCAAACAGGGCATGGTAGTGTGGGCCTCCAAAGGGGGCCTCCCCCATTTCCGCTGCAATGCTGGCAGGCATGGGCCTAACCGGGTCAAACAGGGACCCCGGTATCATGGCTGCTCCCCCGGCAACCATGAGCACCACCATGGTTTCGCCGATGGCCCGGGACATTCCCAGGATGACCGCTGTACAGATGCCGGACAGGGAGGCCGGCAGCACCACCCGGGTTATGGTCTCCATATGTGTGGCACCCAGGGCAAAAGAGGCTTCTCTCAGCGCGGACGGGACATTGAAGATCGCATCTTCCGAAACGGAACAGATGGTTGGGACAGACATGAATGCCAGCATCAGGGAGGCGTTGAACAGGTTCAGTCCCACCGGAATGTCAAACAGTTTCTGGATAAACGGAGCTACCACCACCATACCGAAAAAACCTATGACAACGGATGGCAGGGATGCCATGAGCTCCACCACCGGTTTAACGATCTCCGCGGTTCTCTTGGACGCAGTTTCAGCCAGGAAAATAGCGGTCAGCACACCCAGGGGGATTGAAAGCAGGCCCGAAAGAAAAGTGACCAGAAACGAAGCCACGATCAGGGGTAAAATACCGAAATCAGCAGGATCCGAGGTGGGGTACCAGTATTTCCCGAGTATGAAGGCCTTGACGCTCACGGTCTTGAATATGGGCAGACCTTCCATGAACAGGAAGACCATGATCAAAAGCAATGCGACTATGGAAAACAATGCGATCACCATGAAAGATGACCGCACTGTTTTTTCTACGTTTTGTCTCTTCAATGAGAAAGCTCCTAGAAAAGCGGGATACTGCCAGCCTTTTCAACAAGCTGCTGACCCTTTGCAGAAAGCATGAAGGCCATATAATCACCGGTAGGACCTGAAGGCCAACCGTTGGTGAACATGAACAGGGGCCGTGACAGGGGATAGGAGCCGTTACGGGTCGTATCCGGTGTACCGCTGATGCTGTCCACTGAAAGGGATTTGACTTCAGCCGTTACGTACCCCAGAGCGATGTAACCGATGGCTCCCGGTGAGCCGGCAACCGCCTGGACCAGGGCACCATTGGACGGAACGGTCAGCGCGCTGGGAATCACTCGCTCTTTGTTCATGACCAGATGTTCCCAAACTTCATAGGTTCCTGAAGAGGTGTCCCTGGAAATCACGACAATTTTCAAATCCGGCCCGCCAACCTCTTTCCAGTTTGTTGCTTTGCCCATATAGATATCCTTGAGCTGGGCTCTGGAAAGATCAGTTACGCCATTCTTCACATTCACGATGGGAACAATGCAGTCCAGACCGATGCGATGGGGAACCGGGTAAACCTTTTTGGTACCGGCCAGCTCAACCTCTTCGCTTTTGATGAATCGGGATGAGTTTCCAATATTGGCGGTTCCGTCGATGATCGCTTTGATACCATTGCTGGATCCGCCGCCGGACAGGGAAATCTTGATATCAGGATGCATTTTCATATAGGCTTCAGAAACTTCCTGTGCAATGGGCAGTACTGTGGTCGATCCCTTGAGAACCAATTCCTCTGCAAGGCCTGGCATAGCTGCAACCATGGCAGCACAAGCGATAACAGTCAATATTCCAATAATTTTTTTCATAAGGTCTCCTTGTTTCAAGTTATAGCATTATTAAGAACCATGCTTGACTGTAACAATAGACCCGGATTGTTAGAATTTTGTTAGGACAGTATGGGAGGTTCGTTAAATCAGGGGGGTGAGTTTTTTCTTCAGAGTCAGAATATTTCCGGCATCGTTAAACCGGTACTCGCTGCAATAGGCATGAATGATGGCAAGACCTCTGCCATGGTCGGCATCGTCATCCGGCAGGCCGGTCGGGGCCTCCTTCCATAAAAAGCCGTCCCCCTGGTCCTGGATGGACACGCACATAACATCCCGGGTCTCCATGAACAGGGATAGGATGATCAGCTTTTCAGGATCATTCCGATTCCCATGGCGCACTGCATTGGTCAACCCTTCCCTCATGGATAGGTTGATGGCGAACAAATGGGGCCTGATTCTGGGCACACGGGTTTCCAGGTATTCCATTGCTGCATCACAGGCCCGGTCCACATTGGCCATGCAGGTGCTGAAGGTTATCCGCAGCCTGTCCCTGGATTCAACCTGTTCAAAAACACCGGACTCAGGCATGATCAGACCTCCACAACAAGGATAATAATATCATCCTCCAGTGCTGCATTATCATCAACGATCTGGGAAAGCACCCGGGCAGGAGCATCCCGGACAGGTATATCCCTGGCCTGGCCGAACAGGGGCAACAGACTCTGGGCACCGCTCTCCCAGGTCATCTTTTTTTTGGTAGACTCCACAAGCCCGTCCGTGTAGATGACAAACCGGTCTCCCGGAGTCACGCTGATACGGTGAACACCGAACTGGGCATCGCTGAACATGCCCAGGATATCACCGTCAATCCTGATGAGTTCCGGCTCCCCGGAAGCCGGGAGATAGACCAGAGGCGGATGGCCCGCACTGACAATGGTCAGACTGCCCAGACTCCGGTTAAGCCGCGCATAACAGGCCGTGAGGTATTGACCAGAGGGAAGAATTTCAGCCAGGACATCGTTGATCATCTTCATGCTCTCCATGGGTGAGTAGACCGGCGTGCAGTTCTGGGCCAGCAGGGCCTTTACCGATGCCGTAAGGTAGCTGGTCTTGATATCATGGCCTGAAAAATCAGCGACAAAGTACCCGGTGATGTCATCGGATATGGACAGGATATCATAAAAATCGCCGCCTGCTTCCTGGAGGGCCTTGTAATAGACACCAAAGCAGGCCCTGGGAAAATCATCGGGCTGGGGCAAGAGGGAGGTCTGGGCTTCGGTCAGCTGTCTGAGTTTGTTTGCCTGGTCAGCGATAAGGGAGTTGGTTGCGATGGAGAGTTTCAGGTGAATCCCGACCCTGGCAAGAACCTCCTGGGGATGGAAGGGTTTGGTGATGTAATCCACGGCACCCAGGTCAAACCCCTTGAGTTTTGAGCCCACCTCGCTGACCCCTGTGAGAAAGATCACCGGGATGGTCCCTGTTACCGAGTTGTCCTTGAGAAACCGGATAACATCAAAACCGTCCTCCCCGGGCATCTGGATATCCAGCAGGATCAAATCCGGAATTTCACTGACAGCCATTTCCCTGGCCCTGGGGCCGTTGGCCGCCACAAGGACCCGGTATCCCTCCTTGGACAGGGCTTTCTCGATCAGCCTCAGGTTCAGGAAGTTATCATCCACAGCCAGAATGGTAAAGGGCTGTCCTTTGCTCATGGTCATGGTCATGGGATTTCACCGGCTCCGGAAAAATTACTGCCCAATGATTTTCTGCAAATTCAGGAGGTCCTGCCGTATGGCGTCAACCATGTCTTGAATCGTATCAAGGTTTCCCGCCCTGGCAGCGGCCTCAACGGCGGCAGCCTTTTTGGAGATGTCCATGAAACCCATATTGCCGGCAGCACCTTTGATGGAATGGGCTGCGCCCGCGGCCTGGGAATTGTCGTTGCTTTGAATGCCCAGCGCAAGGGTTTCCAGATCAGAAAGGGAGGTGGTGATCAGGAGATCTACCAGTTCCATGAAGTCATCTTTGCCGATACCTAAATCGGAAGCCATCTGTTTGAAATCCATAGCATCTCCTGTGATGGAAAGAACCTGGAAAAAAAATGGTTACGTGTACTTCATTGTATAGGCAAAAATAGTGTTTTACGTCAATGGGTTTCATCTTTGGGAACGCACTTTTCCCCGCAGCGGCATGCCCTTGAGGGCAGTGCGGGGCGGGTGGATAAGGCCAGTCCCCCACCCACCCACCCCATGAGGTTAAAAAGATCGTCCAAAAACGGTTACAGGTCTCCCGTCTGGGCTTTCAGGCTGTACCAGGCCTGGCGAAGGGTGACCAGACCCAGGGCAAGACGGCCCTGGGATGTTGTCATCTCCTTCTGGGCCTCGTTGAGCCTGACCAGGGACGTACTGCCTGCCAGGTATTCCTGCTCAACAAGATCCCGGGTCTGGCGGGTCAACTCGGCACTGGTCTTGAGCAATGCCAGCTGTTTCTGGGTTGTGACAACCGTACTGACAGCACTGCGTACCCCGGCAACGGTCTGTGTTTCTAGGCTATCAAGGTTTTTCTCAGCTTCTTTCACAGCGGCATTGGCCCCGGATACGGCTGCCGATGTTTTCCAGCCCTCAAAAATTGGGTAGGAGGCAACCAGGGAGACGGTGTTTGATATATCACCGGAATCGACGCCGGGGCCGCCGCTGCGGTCTGCATCCAGGCTGCCCTGGATGCTCAGGACCGGATAATAGGCAGATCTGGCTGCACCCAGTTCAGCCCTGGATGCCTGGAGCCCCAGGGCGCTGCTCCGGATGTCCGGACGGCTTGACAGGGCTGTCTCCACCAGGGATGAAAGATCCGGCGTCTCCATTTCATGGGCCTGTTCATCAACCAGGACCGCGGGCTCCGGCAGCTTGGCATCGGGCTCGCGGATGCCAAGCAGGGCAGCCAGGGCAACCCGTGCCACATCGTATTGAAAAGTCGCATTTTCCATCTCGATATCAGCGGCATTGACCTTGATCCTGAAGTTGAGCACATCGCTCAGGGAGCCTGTTCCAACCTGGAGCTTAATGTCTGCCTCGGTGAGCAGTCGCTGGTTGAACTGCCGGTCCGCCTGGGCGATGATTCGGTTCTGGAGAGCCAGCTGGGCAGAAAAATAGGCGTCGGCAACCGATGCCAGAAGAAGGCGCCGGGTGTCCTCAAGGCCAGACCGGGTCTGATCCCTGGCCAGGGCAGCGGCCTGCTCCAGATACCGGGTTGAAAAGCCTGAAAACAGTACCCACTGGCCTGTAATGCCGGTCCCGTAGTAGGTTTCACCCTGGCTGGACCCGGACGGCAGGGTAGCCATGCTTGTGTCCGAAAGCCTCTGGCGGGTGGCGGAACCGGTCAGGGACACCGTTGGATAATAGGATGCCCTGGCCTGGCGAATAGCCTCCTCTGCCCTCTCGATCCTGGCCTTGGCCGCTGCCATGGATGGATTGCCCTTGAGTGCGGTTTCAAAAGCCTCATCCAGGGTGATCTCCCTGGAAACGGCCACGGACGGAAGTACGGCCAGTAAGGTCAGGACCGTTATTAACCTGAAATAAGATTTCATGACAATTCCTCCAAAGGTTGTTTAAGACTATCAGCCCCCATCCATTCACCGGGTACAGGAAGCGGCAGGGTGTCCGGATCCGTTTCCGTGCCACGACGGCTGGCAGGTTCCACATCCACCCTCCTGGGCCAGGCCTTGAAGCGGATCCTGTATACCAGGAGCCTCATGTCATTGATGATGGCAAAAAGGCTCGGTATCAGAACCAGGGTAAGCAATGTGGCAAAGGCAACGCCCGCAGACAGGGAAATGGCCATGGGAATAAGGAATCTGGCCTGGAGATCGCTCTCCATGAGCATGGGGGCAAGCCCGCCCACGGTACTGATGGTTGTAAGGAAAATAGCCCGGAACCTGCGTGAACCGGCCTGTATGATGGCATCAAAAAACCCGAGCCCCTCCTCAATGTTCACGTTGATCTTCTCAATGAATACGATGGCATCGTTGACCACAACCCCGGTCAGGGCCACCATGCCGAAAACACTCATCAGGGACAGGTCATACCCCATGATCAGGTGGCCCATCACAGCCCCGATGATCCCGAAGGGGATGGTGACCATGATGATGATGGGCTGGACATAGGACCGGAACATGGTGGCAACGATGGCAAAGATTCCAACCAGGGCCAGGGGAAACCCGATTTTCAGGCTGGCAAAGGATTCCCGGGTGCTTTTCTTGTCCCCCTGGGCAACAATGGTGATATCCGGATACCGGGCCTTCAAGTCGTTGAAAAATCCCGATGACAGGGAATCGAAAATGTCGCTGGTGTTGGCCTTGTTGGTGTTTACCCCGGCCGTGACCGACACCCGCCGCATGCCGTTGGTCCGGGTTATGGTTGAATACCCGGGCCCGAAGGTCATGGATGCAACCGAATTCAGGGGAACCTCACTCCCGTCCGGCGTGCGGATGCGCATTTTTCCAAGGCTTTCCAGGGTGCCGCGTTCCCTGGCCGTGTACCGGATCTTGACCCGGATATCATCATCGCCCCGCTGGATACGCAGGGCTTCATTGCCGAAATAGGCGGAGTTGGCCTGGGATGCCAGATCGGCCACGGTCAGCCCAAGGGCCCGGGCTTCAGGCTTCAGGACCAGGCGGAGCTCTTTTTTACCGGGCGAATAGTCGGATTTTATCTGGTACACACCGTCGAACTCCCCCAGCTTTGCCATGAGCCTGTCCGCAGCTGCCAGGATGGTGTCCATGGAACGGCCCTGGATCCAGAACTCCAGGGGTGACCCGTGGTGGCCCGGAGCCATGGCCTCAAAGATCACCGATTCTGCACCCGGTATGGCGCCCACCTCCTCCTGCCATTGGGTCAGGATATCCTTGGAATGGATTCCCCGCTTTTCCGATTCCAGGAGTATGGCCTGGACCATGCCCGCATTGGGCCCGGAGATACCCACGCTTCCTGCGGTTGCACCAATAAAGGACAGGCTCTCTTTGACCAGGGGCTCACCGGATACGGTCGTTGTTTTTTTCCCAAGGGCCTCCAGGGCCTTTTCCATCCGCTCCACAGCCTTTTCCGTAACAGGGGCGGGGGTTCCGTGGGGAAAGGCCACCGACGATGTCACCACGAACCCGTCGATTTCAGGGAACACCTGGAACTTGATCAGCCCACCCTTGACCACGCCCACCACCGCCATGAGAACGCTGATGGCGATGCACAGGGAAATATAGCGCCAGTAAAGGGCCTGCTTTAAAAACGGAGTGTAGAGCCGTGCCACAAACCACTCCATACCCTGACTTGTGAACCGGTGCACCGATTCCATGATCCCCCGGGGTTTACCCCCCCGGCCCTCAATGGATATTTCCGGAAGGTGGCTCAGATGGGCCGGCAGCAGCACCATGCAGTCAAACAGGGAAACCAGGAGGCAGGAGATCACCACCGGAGGCAGGATGGAAATGAACTTTCCCATGGTCCCGCCCACGAATCCAAGAGGAATAAAGGCAACTATTGTGGTCAGGACCGACGCGATAACCGGCATGCCCACTTCCATGACGCCTGACACCGCCGCCTTAAGAGGATGCATCCCCTGCTTTCTGTGAACATAGATGGCCTCCCCCACCACAATGGCGTCATCCACCAGGATACCCAGAACCAGGATCATGCCGAACAGGGATATCATGTTGATGGAACCGCCGATGGCCCATAGTATGGCCAGTGCCCCGGCCATGGACACGGGAATGCCCATGCCCACCCAGATGGACAACCGGGTGTTGAGAAACGCCCACAGGAGGATGAATACAATACACAGTCCGAAAGTCCCGTTCTTTACCAGGAGATTGATGCGGGCCCTGAGCATCTCCGTCCTGTCATAAAGCACGTTCAGGCTGGTGCCTTCGGGAAGTTCGGCTTTAATGGTTTTAACAAATTCGTGGACCGCGTCGGAAATGATTATGGAATCTTCCTCATTGGTCTTGTAGGCCGTGATGAGCACAGCCCGCTTCCCGTTGACCAGGGCCCTGGCAGGGTCCTCCTGGAATCCGTCCACAATGGTGGCGATGCGGTCAAGGCTGATGGACTCACCGGTCGGTGTTGACATGACGATGATTTTTGCCAGCTCAGGGCCGGTATATTTACGCCCCACGGTCCGGACCCGTATCTCTTCTCCCGCAGTTTTTAGGGTTCCTCCGGCAAGGTTGACGCTGCTGGCACTCACGGCCCTGGCAACCTGGTCAAAGGTCAGGCCGTACCGGGTCAGTTTTTCCTCGGAAACTTCGATGGAAATCTCGTATTCCCGGGTCCCGGATACCGAGGTCTGGGAAACCTGGGGGAGCTGCCTGATCCTGTCCTCAAGGTGAGTTGCCCACTCCTTGAGCCGTTTTTCCTCCATGTCCGAGGACAGGTACAGGGTGATCACCGAATCTTTCATGAGAACCTCTTTGATGACCGGGTTCTCGGCATCTGCGGGAAAAGTGGAAATAGCCGTGATGGCAGCCCTGACGCTGTCCAGCACCTCGCCGGGATCATACCCTTCGGCCACCTCGATCATGGCTGTGGCAACACTTTCCGAGGCTGTCGTGGTATACTCCTTTATTCCCTCAAGACTTTCAATGGCGTCCTCGAGTTTGCGGCAGATACCTTCCTCCACCTCTTCGGGGTCCGCACCCGGATAGGCCACGACCACGGAGATCATGTCCATCTCCATGGGGGGAAAAGTCTCCTTGATCATGGAAAAGCAGGCGATGCCTCCGGCCAGGAGTGCCAGGACGAGAATAATGTTGGCAAAAACCGTATTCCGGGCAAGGGTGGTGATTATGGATTTCATGTCAGACTATCCCTCCTGTCCCACATCTGTGACCAGGCTGTTTTCCATGGGGTTCACCAGACGGGTGGTAATGATAAGATCACCGGGATTGATACCTTCGGAAATGTACAAAAACGCATCCTCGGACCAGGCCGGGGTCACGGCCCGGGTCCTGAGCCTGCTGTTCTCGGATACGTATAAGGTGTTGTCCGTGGTGACAGCCCACCGGGGAACCTTGTATACCCCGTCGAGCTGCCTGCCTGGAATCCTGACCGTGCAGAACATCCCGCCGACCAGGGGAACCTGCTGCCGCTCCTCCAGGGACAGATCCCGGTTGTCGATCCGGACAGCCACGATCAGGGTTCTGGAGCTGCGGTCAAAGGTGACCACCCTGTCCACAACCCCTTTCCACGGAGTTCCGGTGCCCGCACCTGACCAGAAAACCTCACAGGCAGAAGCCTCCGGAAGGGCGAACCACCCCTGGTCCGACGGCCCCTGCCCCTGGAACCGGAGCCATCGGGCCGCTTCCCCGGCATCGAGAGAGACCTGGATCTCCTGGATGGAATCATCGGCCAGGCTGAGAATCTCCCGGCCCGGTACCGTGTACTCACCCTGCTCCACAGAAACGTCGGTTACCCGGCACAGAAACGGTGCCCTGACAGTGCACCGGAACAGGTTGGTCCGGGCCCTTTCCAGGTCAGCATCGGCTGCCCGAAGCCGGGCCTCGGCTTCCCGGATCTGGACCGGGTAAAGGGCAAGGTTGATGTTCAGCTTGTCCAGCTGATCCTTGGCCGTATTGTAAGCCTGTTCCGCCTGGTCCACGCCGGATCGGTTCCCCACGCTGCTTTTTTCAAACAGCAGCTTCATCCTTTTGTATTCAGCCTCGGCCAGATCATGGGTCCGTTGCAGGGTCGTCATGCGCCGGGTGTCCAGTTCAGACTCGGTTTTCAGGCGCTCCAGGGCCCCCTGTTTTTCGAAAACCGATGCCTGGACAGATCTGCAGGTTGCTTCATAGTCAGCGGGATTGATTTCGAACAGAATTTCACCGGCCTGGATAATCCGACCCTTGAACAGATCCGGGTGGGTCCGGACAATGGTTCCTGAAACCTCCGAGGCAATGGTCACGGACGTTACCGGCTCAACCACACCGTATCCGGTCAGGGTTACCTGTACTGTTTCAGGCACGGCTTTTTTGACCTGAACCTCAATGGCGTGTTCGGTTTTCAGGACCGCATGGGGTTCTTTTTTCATGGCGGAAAAGGTTTTCATGGCAACAAAACCGGCAGCAAGAACCGCCAGGCAAATCAGCAGTCTGAAAACCACCCGGCGGGAGGGCCTTTTTTCAGGCGGGGATTCAACTCTTTTTTGGCTCATTATCAGGACTCCTCATGATCTTTTAAAATAGTCTGTATCTTCTCGAGCACACTGCACCACTGGGCCGTGGTTTCAGGCCCCAGCTTCTCCACCAGATCGACAAAGGTGACAAAAGTTCTCTGTTCGACTTCGTTCATGATATCCAGGGCTTTTTCCGACAGGGATATCTCCACCCTGCGACGGTCCTCCCGGCTCTGGGTCCTTACCAGGAGCCCCTTGTCAACCAGACGCTCAACCATGGCGGAGGCCGACGGCGGAGACACGCACAGATACCGGGACAAGTCTTTAACACAGACTGTTCCCTGACTGCGTATCAGCATCAGCATGTGGAACTGGGACATGGACAGATCTTTCAGCGGCTTATTCCTGGCATTGGCGTGGAACCCTGACATCTGGGTCTTGAATATCCTGTCCCGGATCATTTTTCCGGTGGTGAAAACCAGTTTTGCCTGGGACTGGACAAGGGAATCCCGGGAAAGCTGTTTTTTCATATGCCCCCTTAATAATATGACAAGCTAAAAGTTAAACATAAAACCATTAGGATGACTAATTAAAACAATTTGACAGTGACGTCAATAGAAAATTGAATGAATTTCTTGGGGGAAGGGTCTCCGGAAAGTGGGGACAGCATCCCCGCAATTACACCGGAAGCCACATAAACTCAGGGCTTACTTCCGGAACCAGTCCTTGATGTTTTTCAGGTAGGAGAGAAGAACAACGCCGATAATGGCCGCAATGACATACTGAATGATATGCAGGTGGGCTTCAAGGAAATCAAAGCAGAAGACCCAGCCGATGATGGCAGCCAGGGTCCCCAGGAAAACAGCGCTGAAATTGCGCCAAACATTCAGCCTGAGAAGATAACCGATGATGGATCCCACCACCGGGCCGGTCAGGGGGAGGGGAGCCATGACAAACAGGAAGAGACCTATCCACCCGTACTTCTCAACCTGGTCCTTGCGGGCTGCGGCCTGGGCCATCACCTTGGCGGTATACCGGATAACCCACTTGAACCGGATATAGTTGTTGATGGAAAGGATAAATACAGAATAGGTATAAAAAACGATGAGGATCTCAAGGTAAAAATTGTAGGCAATGGTCCAGAAAAGGGAAAAACCGTTGATGATGCACAGCCCGATTCCGGCTGCCCGGCCTCCGAAGGTATGGGCAACAAAAGCCAGGGACAGAGTCCTGGCTGTTACGGGGTCCGAGAATGCGTAACACCCTATGATCACGATGAGAATTATGCTCAACCCAAACCCGGCGCACAGAATCCTGCCCTCACTGGTTTTGAAGACCTTATTCTGTTTTTGTGCAACGATTTCCTGATCCATCAGCAAGCCTGCCAGCCAAGGGGTATTATATGGCCCATACCCGGATTTTCCAGCCCAATTGTCAACACCGATATGACACCATGCCGAAAAAAGTCAAGCAAAATATGGGGGCGTCATCAGCCAAGGAGCCTGTCCAGTTCTGAAAGAGTCCCGGGGTCAAGCCCCCCCCGGGCCCGGGCAATGGCCAGGGTATATTTTCCCAGGAGTTTGTAAAAGTCTGCGAACTCCGGGCACAGGGTCTGAATATCGGTCAGATGACGGGCAATAATTTCAGAATCCCCCCTGGCCACCGGCCCGGTCAGAGCCGCAGTGGGACCCCGCTCCCGGATGTTGGTCAGGGTGCCCTGGATCAGGGGTTCCAGAATCCGGAACGCTTCTGCCTCGTCAAGGCCGGTTTCCCCAAGCAGCCTCATGGCTGCATGCTCAACGGTCACCAGGTAATTGGACGCCACCACGGCCGCGGCATGGTACAGGGTTTTGCTCCGGGTGGGAACCGTGAAGGCACTGGCGCCAAGATCCTTGACCATGCGGGTTCCCAGGGCCACGGCGATTTCATCCCCTTCCACGGACATGTTTATTCCCTTGAACGGACTGGACTGACCGTCAGTATATTCGGCAAAACTCTGGAGGGGGTGCAATGATCCGGTATGGGCCCCGGCCCGGGCCGCACTGGCAAGGATCGTGGAAGACAGGGCACCGCTGCAGTGAAATACCACCATTCCAGGCTGAAATCCGCCCTGGCTGTCGATGGCGCTGCACACAGCCTCGATGGTATTGTCCGGCGTGGTCAGAAACAGGACCCCTCCCTGCCTGGCAGCCTCCAGCGGGCTGGCAAACACCTTTCCCCTGCCGGTTGCGGCCCGTGCCGCTTCAGCAGACAGGATACGACGGCTTGAAAAACCGTTTATGCCATACCCGGCCCGGGACAGGAAAACAGCCAGGGAAATCCCCATGCGGCCACACCCGATAATGGAAACGGATTCGGTCATGGCATCCTACTTGTACTCATAGTCCGGGGAAGGAAAGCTTCCGGACCGGACCTCGCTGATATAGCCCTGGAGGCCTTCCATGGCCCTGGCATTCAGGTCCGCATACTTTTTGACGAACTTGGGAACACTCCGGTCACTGATGCCCAGCATGTCGTGGAGCACCAGGATCTGGCCGTCGCAATCCGGGCCCGCACCGATGCCGATGGTGGGAATGACAAGGCTGGCTGTTATTTTTGCGGCAATGGGGGAGGGAATCCCTTCCAGAACCACGGAAAAGGCACCGGCCTCCTGGACCCTGGCAGCATCGGCCATCAACCGCTCCTCATCCCTCTGGACCCGGAATCCGCCCATCTGGTGAACAGACTGGGGGGTCAGACCGATATGGGCCTGGACAGGGATACCTGCCGAGGTCATGGCCTTGATGGCCGGACACACATCAGCCCCGCCTTCGAGCTTTACGGCCGAAGCGCCGGCCTCTTTCAGGAACCGCCCGGCATTGATGACCGCATCGGAGACGGCTCCGTGGTAGGACATGAAGGGCATATCCCCCACCACCATGGCCCGCTCACAGGCCCTGGACACCAGGGCCGTGTGGTAGAGCATCTCCTCCATGGTAACCGGCAGGGTTGTTGTCTTTCCCTGGACAACCATTCCCAGGGAATCGCCCACAAGCACAATATCCATTCCAGCCTGATCCACCATGCGTGCAAAGGGATAATCGTAGGCGGTCAATGCGGTAATCTTTGTTGCTTCTTTTTTCATTTTCATCAAGGTGGTTGTCGTAACCCGAGGTGGCATGGCATCTCCTTGTCTGGTGGTAGGTCATTGAAACCCGCGCCGTATGCACTGACCTGCAGCATTGAGGCGGCTGAACGGGCCATGGCATGGACACGGACTGAAAATTCACTTAGTGAATACCATTTATGGGCCCCCGGTTCAACCCATTTCAGATGAGAGCCGGAAAATCAGGATTTCACCCGGCATGCGGCCCCTGACCATTAAAACACGGCTGCCGGAACTGCTGTCCACCTGCGGGAAACCATAAAAATCCTATTGACGGCCAGGGCAGTTTATGGGTATAAAAAGAGTTTATTTTATTGAAGATTATGTTCACAGCCCATTAACCAGGACAAAGAAAAAAGACAATGATACAGACCATCAGAGGTTTCAGAGATATCCTGCCCGGTGACACGGGCCGGTGGCAGACCATTGAAAAAACGGCAATCGACCTTTTCCATGATTTCGGGTTTCAGGAGATCCGCATTCCCATCCTGGAACAGACCGAACTCTTTGCCAGGAGCATCGGCGAAGTCACAGACATCGTGGAAAAGGAGATGTACACTTTCCCTGACCGGAAAGGCGATAAGATCACTCTGCGGCCCGAAGCCACGGCATCCATTGTCCGTTCCTACATCCAGCACAAGATGTATGCCGACGATCCCGTAAAAAAAATGTATACCATCGGTCCCATGTTCAGGCGGGAAAGACCCCAGAAAGGACGCTACCGGCAGTTCTACCAGATCAACGCCGAAGTGTTCGGCATTGCATCACCCTATATCGACGCCCAGCTGATCCTGATCCTGAGCGAACTTTTCCACCGGCTCGGCCTCACCGAACTCAAGGCCCATATCAACTCCCTGGGATGCGTCCGGTGCCGCCCGGGATTCCAGGCTGCCCTCAGGGAATTTCTGGCATCCAGGCAGGAGCACCTGTGCGAAAACTGTATCCGCCGCATGGACAAAAACCCCTTAAGGACCCTGGACTGCAAGGTACCTGATTGCCGCCAGGCCCTGGAAAACGCCCCCTCCACCCTGGACCACCTGTGTCCGGACTGTGCCGGCCATTTTGAGGTGGTAAAGCAAACCCTTGCCGCCCAGAACATCGACTTTACCGTGGACAAAACCCTGGTCAGGGGCCTGGATTACTATTCAAAAACAGCCTTTGAAATCCAGACCACAACCCTGGGCGCCCAGAGTGCGGTTGCGGGCGGCGGCAGGTACGACGCCCTGGTCAGGGAATTGGGCGGACCGGAAATGCCGGCCATCGGATTTGCCATCGGGTTTGACCGCCTGGCGGAAATCCTGGAGCAGATCGATGCCAGAAACTATGCCCCGGACGTGGACCTGTTCATTGTTCCCCTGGGGGACAGGGCCATGGAAAAGGCCTATTTCTGGTCCACAGCCCTGAACCTGACCGGAATCCGCACAGAAACGGATTTCAGCGGGAAAAGCCTGAAAAGCCTGATGAAAAAAGCGGACAAACTCTGCGCAGACCACGTGCTGATCGTGGGTGACAGGGAGCTTGATGAGAATGCCCTTGTCCTGAGAAACATGACCACAAAAGAGCAGACTCAGGTCCCTGCAGAGACCGCTGTCGACTTTATCCGTGACCATATTAAAAATTAACCGTCAATTAAAAGGAACACCACGTGACAGACCTACTTGGAACTATGAGAAGAACCCACAACTGTGGCCAATTGCGAGAAACCGATGTCGGAAAGAGTGTCGTGCTCATGGGTTGGGTCCAGCGGCGCAGGGACCATGGGGGCGTTATCTTTGTGGATTTCAGGGACCGGGATGGACTGACCCAGATCGTTTTCAATCCTGAAATATCCCCGGAAGTCCATGCCAAGGCCCAGGTAATCCGCAGCGAGTATGTCCTGGGTGTCAGGGGAGATGTCATCCTGCGCCCCGCGGACATGGTCAACCCCAAGATGGACACCGGCGCCATAGAGATCCTGGTAAAGGAGCTGAAGATATTGAACACAGCCGAAACGCCGGCCTTCCAGATCGAGGAAAGGGTGGACACGTCCGAGCTCATCCGGCTCAAGCACCGGCACCTTGACCTGAGACGCCCCAAGCTCCAGAAAAACATCATTGCCCGTCACATTGCGTCCAGGACCGTCAGGGAATATCTCAACGACCAGGGATTTCTGGACATAGAGACCCCATTCCTGACCAAGTCCACACCCGAAGGCGCCAGGGACTACCTGGTACCCAGCCGGGTGAATCCAGGCAACTTCTACGCCCTTCCCCAGTCTCCCCAGCTGTTCAAGCAGATGCTCATGATCAGCGGTTTTGACCGGTATTACCAGATCGTCCGGTGCTTTCGGGATGAGGATCTCAGGGCTGACCGCCAGCCGGAATTCACCCAGATAGACATGGAGCTTTCCTTTGCCGGTGAAGAAGAGATCATGACCATTACCGAAGGCCTGATCCAGAAAGTATTCAAGGCGGTGAGAAACATTGATGTCCAGATCCCGTTTGAACGCATCACCTATGACGAATCCATGGCCAGGTTCGGTGTGGACCGTCCGGACATGCGGTTCGGCCTTGAACTTGTGAACATCTCCGATATTGTAAAGGATACAGGGTTCAAGGTTTTCTCCTCTGCTGTGAAACAGGGGGGCCTGGTCAAGGCCATCAACGCCAAGGGGTGTGCCGACTTTACCCGGAAACAGATCGATGAACTCACGGAGTTTACCGCCATCTATAAAGCCAAGGGTCTGGCCTGGATCAAGGTCAAAGACAACGAATGGCAGTCTCCCATTGCCAAATTCTTCACGGAAAAGGAGAAACAGGCCCTGAAGGAACGGCTGGACATGGCTGTGGGTGACCTGGTCTTTTTTGTCGCAGACCGTGTCAAGATAACCAACGAAGCCCTGGGCCAGCTTAGGAACGAACTGGCGCGGCGCCTGAACCTGGTCGACCCCAATACCTACCGGTTTGTGTGGGTGACCCATTTTCCGCTTCTGGAATACGATGAGGCGGAAAAACGGTACCAGGCGATTCACCATCCTTTCACGGCACCCCTGGAGGAGGACCTGGACAAGATTGAGACCGCACCCCTGGAGGTGAAATCCAGGGCCTATGATATGGTCCTCAACGGCACCGAGATCGGCGGCGGATCCATCCGTATCCATACCCCGGAACTCCAGCAGAGGATCCTGGGTGTCCTTGGCATTGGCACCGATGAAGCCATGGACAAATTCGGGTTTCTCCTCAATGCCCTGAGTTCCGGAGCGCCTCCCCACGGCGGACTGGCTTTCGGTTTCGACCGTCTGGTCATGCTGCTGTGCCAGGAAGAATCCATCCGGGATGTGATCGCATTTCCAAAAACCCAGAAGGCGACCTGCCTCTTGACCGAAGCACCGTCCAGGCCGTCGCCGGCCCAGCTCCAGGAGCTGTCCATAAGGGTGTCTACACTGGACGTATGAAGGATCTCATCACCCATATACAGGACCATGCCACATACCTTGGCTCCGGTATCCTGAAGGCTGACGGGTTCATCAACCATCAGCTCCTGCCCAGCCTGACTGCAGCCATGGGCCAGGCCTTTGCCCGGGCCTTCAGCCAGGCAGGAGTCACGGGTGTGACCCGGATCGTCACAGCCGAGGTCAGCGGTATCGCTCCGGCCCTGACCACGGCCATGGCCATGGATTTGCCCATGGTGTTTGCCAGAAAAAAAAGGCCGGCCTTCATGACCGGCCCTCTCCTGTGTGCAGGTGCAATCAGCAGAACCAAGGCAGAGCCGGTACAGCTCCACATTTCAGCGGATTACCTGAAATCGGATGACCGGGTGCTCATTATTGACGACTTCCTGGCAACCGGCTCCACCCTTGAAGCCCTGGTGTCCATTGTAGAGCAGAGCGGCGCAGTCCTGGCAGGCATCGGCTGCGTCATCGAAAAGCGGTTCGAAAACGGGCGGGCTCGGCTCGAACACCTCCATGTTCCGGTCATTGCCCTGGCACGGGTCGACCTGGACCCATTACAACAATCCATCTGCGTTTCCTGACAGGGGCCATGAACGAAATCTATCTGAAACTCAGGGACAGGGCCAGACAGATCGTAGACAGTCTGCCCATCCCCGTATTCCGGCAGGAACTTGTCCTTGCGCTGTCCGAATCCGAATTCCTGCTGGCTTCAGACCCCTTGCTCAAATCCCTGGCCGGGCAGATGAGCGCGGATCTGGACAATGATTTCGGCCACGGCATTCTCCACGCCACCCTGGTCTGCATTGACGCAGGCGCCATTGTCCACACGGAAATGCAGGACAAAATCTCCGGGAAAACGCCTGGCGCAACAATTCGGGAGCAGATGGTCCTGGCCCAGGCTGCCGGGCTGCTCCATGATATACGGCGAAAGCAGGCTAACCATGCGGAAAAGGGGGCTGCCTACGCAGCCGATCTTCTGGAAAGGCAGGCCCTGAAGCAAAGTAATATTGAGACAATCTGCAGGGCTATCCGGGAACACGAAGCCTTTGTACCGGCTGACCCGGACCAGGGCGCGAAACCCCGCTCCCTGATCTCGGATGCCCTGTACGATGCCGACAAATTCCGGTGGGGGACTGACAACTTCACCCATACCCTGTGGGATATGGTCATGTTTGCCCGCATCCCGCTCCAGGATTTCATACAGAAATATCCAGGCGGCATGCACAAGCTGTCCCAGATCAGGGACACCTTCCGTACGAACACCGGGAAAAAATATGGCCCGGAAATGATCGACCTGGGCATAGAAACCGGAAACCGGCTGTTTGATTTTCTGAAAACCGAATATCCCTCTTTTTTCTGACCCCCATGCCCTTTGGGGAGTGGGATCCCGGCATCCCGCACAGGCAACCATCCACCCGTGCGGGTTTTGGTATCAGACCCGGATCTTGCGTTTCACGTTCAGGATGGGAGTATTGAATACAAGGGCGGATACATCCTTATCGCGCTGAACCTCCAGTTGCAATGCATCCTTGTCGATTTCGAAATACTTCAGAATTACCTCCACGATATCCTTCTGCAGGTCGCTGAGGGTTGAATCGTTGACCTCAAGCTTATCATAGACAAGGGCAAACTGAAGTCTCTTCTTGGCTGTCTCCTTGCTGGGCTTGTGGCCCATGACTTTTCTGATCAGTGCATTGAACATGGAATGTTCCTTATTTTTTGAAACCGAATTTCTGGGTGAATCTGCTCCATATGCCTGTCCTGAATCCGGGCACCTCTATGGGCAGGTCTGCCTGGCCGTTCAGGCGTTTGGCGATCCGCCTGAAGGCCTGACCGGCTTTGGACTCCGGCTGCAGGACAAGCGGAACACCGGTATTGGTTGAAACAACCACGGTTTCATCCATGGGAACCAATCCCAGAAGCTCTATGGAGAGCACTTCCATGACATCTTCATGGCTGAGCATGTCACCCCTGGCAACCATCTGGGGAACAATCCTGTTGACCACAAGCTTGGGCGTTATGGAACGGGCGTACAGAAGTCCGATGACACGGTCGGCATCCCTGACCGATGACACGTCGGGCGTGCAGATAACAATGGCCTCACTGGCTGCCACAACGGAATTTTCAAATCCCCTTTCTATGCCTGCCGGGGAATCCATGATTATATAATCGAACTCGGCTTTCAGAAGCTTGGCAACACGTTCCACACCAGCCGTGGTAAGGACATCCTTGTTATCGCTCTGGGATGCCGGAATCAGGAAGAGATTTTCGATCCTCCGGTCCCGGATAGCTGCCTGGCTGAGCTTGCACCTCTCATGAACCACATCAACGATATTGAAAACGATCCGGTTTTCCAGTCCGAGAACCACATCCAGGTTCCTGAGACCGATATCCATGTCAATGACGGCAACCCTGTTCCCTTCCAGGGCAAGGGCCGCACCGATGGACGCCGTAGCCGTCGTCTTTCCCACACCGCCTTTTCCAGATGTAACAACGATGATTCTACCTTCCAAAGCACACCTCATTTGAGAGTTATATGTATCAGGCGTCCGGCATCAGCGGGTTCTCCCCCCTGAAATGCCGCGGCCTGACAAAACACTGACAGGGGTTAGACCACTTCAGGCCAGGGTATCCTGGCAAAGGGGTTTGTTTTCAGGTAATCCTGGACAACGATTCCCTCGGCACTTACAGATGCGTATTCGGCCCGGCCCTCGGAATTCCCGCCATCCAGGCCTGCAGCCACATAGTCTCCTATCTGGACCTGGGTCGGTCTGAAATCCAGGGCAAACACAATGGCATGTTCATTGCTGGGAGCACCGGCATGGACCTGGCCCAGCAGCCTTCCAAAAACCAGGATATCCCCGCCCGCGGACAGTTCAGCCCCGGGATTGACATCTCCGACAATCACGATATGCCGCTTTGTCTCGATCTTCTGCCCGGAACGGACCCGCCCCCGGAGCATGAGAACATCACTCCTGTGATGGGTCCAGCCCCGCTCCAGATCCCGTTGCCGGGTGCGTTCAACAGGGACGGAACGTTTTGCGGGGGGACGGGTCACCAGTCCCACGTCATAGTTCTGTTTCAGAAAAGCACCCAGGCAATCTATCAGTTCATCACAGTCGGCCACCGCCCCGGTATCAATAACCACCCTGGCATTGATGGCCAGGTGCTTCAGGCGATTGAACAGCAGCGATAGCTCATCCTTGATTTCCTGTTCGGGTCTGGCCGGGTCCAGGGTAACCCAGAATCCGTCACCAACCCCTTTGAGTTTTACAGAAGGTCTGTCCTCCGAAGTCATAATTGTCTATTCTTTCAGTCGTATCCCGCGTCTGTGTCATTGTGTTAAAAGGCTGAACCGGCGGCGGCCGCCGCCCTGAATTGTCCACCGGGTCTGTGAACGCTGCGGATCATCCGATCTTTATGTTTGGGAGACTATAGAAAAACGGGGGACAGGTGTCAAGAATGAAACGGTTTTTCTTGAAGTCCTGCAGGGGCCATGGACTGTGCTGCCCGAAAAAGCCCCTGCCAGGAGAGAGATCAGGCTTCAAGAACAGATCTGAGAAGCTGGGAAAACTCAACAATGTTGTAGGGCTTTGCGATGACACCCCGGCATCCGGTTTCCATGAGGGTGTCCACGGTTTCATCATTGGCATAACCCGTGGTGATGACCACTTTGAGATCAGGGTCCGCTTCCAGTAACTCAATCATGGTTTCCAGTCCGTTGATGCCGGGCATGAGAAGGTCGAGAACCACCAGATCAAAAGCTTCAGCCTCTGCATGGAACAGGTCCAGGGCATCTTCCCCGGAGATAGCCGTCATGACCCTGTAACCAAGATCCTCGAGAATATCACGCCCCACCTCCAGCATGACCGCTTCATCATCCACCAGCAGAACCGATTCAAACCCCATGAGGATATCCTCGTCTTCAACGGCGGTAAAGTAATTGTCAGGATCGTACTGCAGCGGCAGGATGATTGCAAAGGAGGTTCCGGAATCAAGGCTGCTCCACACGTCAATGACCCCACCGTGCTTGCGGATGATGTCACAGGCCTCGGCCAGAGTGCAGGCCTGGCCCTTTGCTCCCGGGATACCATCCTGAGACAATCTGGGATCAAAAATTCGCTCCAGGGTCTTTTTGTCCATGCCGACTCCGGTATCGGTTATGGTGATCTTCACAAACCGCCCGGGATTCATCTTCATGGCAGCGGCAGCTCCGTTGTGGATAAAGGCCGCTTCCGTGGCTATGCCTATATTGCCGCCCTGGGGCATGGATGAAATTGCTTTTTCAACCACGCCCATGATAACCCGCAGGATCTGGTTCTGGTCGATTTCTACCACAAGGGACTCCCGGACAAGGTCGATATCCAGGTGAATGGACGGATCGAGTTCCGGGAAACCTGCAATGGCGGTGCTGACCAGCAGATTCATATCCACCTGTTCAAAATACAGGGACCCGTCCTGGGATAAGCCCAGGACTGTGTCAGTTATGGCCGATCCCTTTTCCACGATTTTCAGGATCTCGGCCATGTAACGGTAATGGGAGTGTGAGGGTTTCAAGTCCTTGATCATCAAGGAAACCCTGCCCTTGATGGCCATGAGAAGATTGTTGAAATCGTTGGCGACATTGCCTGTCAAGGCTTGTTTTTTTTCCACCTGCCGTTTTCCGGTCCGCCGTAATTCCATGGAATGCACCCTCGCTTGTTATATCCTATACCGATATGAAATAATCCGGTGTTACACAATCTTAGAAATACCGGGAAATTCTGTCCGAACACCCTGAATTCACTAGTCCAGGGAAACCAACCCCTCCTTGATGGCGAACCGTGTAAGCCCGGCCACACTGAAGATATTGAGTTTTCTCATGATATTTCTCCGGTGGGTTTCCACGGTTTTCACGCTGATGAACAGCTTATCGGCTATGTCCTTTGTTTTTTCACCTTCTGCAATGAGCTGGAGAACCTCCCGCTCCTTTTTGGTGAAATCGCTGAACGGCAGCTTCTCATTCTTGTCGGTCACCTGGGTATAGTTTTCCACAAAGGTCCTGGCAATGGACGGACTGATATAAAAACGGCCTTTTTTTACCTCCAGGATGGCGTCGTGGAGTTCATCAAAGGCGCATTCCTTGAGCACGTATCCGGAAGCGCCTGCCACAAACATCCGGTCAACATGCTGCCGGCTCGAATGCATGGACAGGGCAATCACCTTTGTTTCCGGAAGATCCTTGAGAATTCTGGCCGTGGCTTCCGATCCGTTCATGTCCGGCATACTCACATCCATCAGAACGATATCCGGTTTGAGCTTCAGGGCAAACTGAACAGCTTCCCGGCCGTTTTCTGCAACACCCGCAACCTGAAGCCCCTTGTTTTCCAGCAATGCTTTAAGCCCCTCGCGTATAATGGCGTGATCGTCTGCTATGAGTATTGTTGTGGTCATCTTTGCCCTTTCCTTATCTTCATAGATCCTTCCTTGACAAAAAATCTGACGTCATCGTTTACTATGGGGCCCGTTTCTTCAGGACCCGAGTATCATATCTTTGCCAGTTTTAACGGAAACTGTCCCGGTGCCAGGTTTTTATTTGCATCGGCAAGTTTATCCTGGCTTGAGATTACGGCCGTTCCCCGTCTTTTTTCCGAGTTGTTGAAATACCGCTCTGCCGACTCCCGGATCCGCTTCCGGGTCAATGCCAGGAGGGAGGCCTTGAATGCCTGGCGCTTGGCATCGGAGAGCATGAGTTTATCCCGGTAAAAAGCCTTGATGGATGCCGGCCCCGGTGTTTCCGGTTTGTCAATGTCACTGCACACCTGCAGAATGGCCTCTTTCACATCTTCATCGGTGTAATTGCCGCCGGTAATGAAGTCGCTGGCCTTCTGGTACACGTCCAGGGTCCGCCTGATGTTGGGGTCCCGGTAGGACCCGAATGAAAAAATTCCCTCTTCGGGATTATAGGAGGCAAAACCGCCGTAAGCACCTCCCTTTTCCCGGATTTCCCTGTGAAGGTACAAGGAGCGCAGCATCTTGCTGATCACCGACAGTGACGGGGCATCCTCATGCCCCATGCGTACGGTCTTGAACGCCTGGGCCACAAAGGAAACCGACGTGCCCGTGCTCCAGCCTTCCATGGGCAGCTCCGGCTCCAGGTCCACATAACTGGCTCCCAGGGGCTGCAGGTTGTTTTCAGGCAGCCGTCCCGTGAGTTCCCCGATGGCCGAATCAGCCTGGACCAGGGACTCCCGGGAGCCGACAATGGCAGGGTTCATGTGTCCTTTGGTGAACACCGATGCACAAATGTTCCCAAGATCCCGGGACAGGGCCGTGAGGATGTCTGACTCCAGTTCCGGTTTTGCCAGTTTGTCCGTCAATTCCCGGACAAAGCGGTACTGGTAAATGCCGTGCCACAGTTCACCCAGATAGGAAGCCTGGGTAAAATTGCGCGCAGCCAGTGACATGGCATACATGTGGCCGCTGGACACGATGGACGCTTCAAGGGAAGCCCTGTACTGGAGCAGAAGACTCTTGAGCCGCTGAAGATCGCTGAAGCTGTATTCAACCACCAGTTCGGCAACAATATCAAACAAGGGCGCGATGTTCCGATCCAGCGCCTTTCCCTGGAGTGCCAGGAACGGCATGCAGTCTTTTGTCCCTGAAAAACCGGTCCCAGCAAAGGGCGTCAGGGAAATACCCCCGGTGTAGAGATCCATGCGTTCAGCCATTTCGGCATAGTCGCGCCTGGCTGTTCCTGAGCCTGCAAAAGCCTTGCAGAAAAAGGGGATCAGGAGCAGGGACTCCCTGGACAGATGACTGAAATCCGTTGGACATGAAAAATAAAGAATACCCGATGTCGATTTCTCATAGCAGGTTGTAGGCCGCACAGCGTCCACCGCGTCCGGCCTGATAACCGTAACCAGCGGCGGAACATCCTGAAGTTCCAGGGTCGGCAGACAGGACACGTCTTCCTGGGCATCCTGGAGTTCCTCAAGCCGTCTTGCGTCATCCCGGATTTTGTCCAGGTCTTCCGGTGCGAGCCGGGACAGGAGGTCTGCCAATTCCTGACGCGTACGGCGCTCTTCGGCCTCCTCCATGGACTGGTCCGGTGCCAGGACAAAGAGTACACGGTGGGGATTGTCCAGAAAATAGTGCTTTATCCTGTTCTCAAGGAAAGGGCCGGCCTCCAGCGCCTGCTTCAGCCTCAAAAGGTCCGCATCAAAGGTGATGCAAGACACAGGATCCCCCTCGTGGATCCAGGTGCCTGCAAAGGAGAGCACCAGCTTGATGCCGTAGGGATGGGGCGTATTGGTTATCTCTTTGCGCTGGAATTCAATCTGGTGGACAGCCGATTCCACGCTGGTCGGATCAATCCCCTTGTCGACGATGGATGCCAGGGTATCAAAGATAATGGTTTCAACGGCTGAAACATCTGTCCTGGCTATATCCTTGAGACCGCAGGCAAACATGGTATCCCGGTTGTCCGGGTCAAATCCGGTGGCATCGCACAGAGCTGACCCCAGACCCGAATCGATGAGCGCTTTTCTCAAGGGGGAGGAGGCGTTGCCCAGAAGAACCTGCTCAAGAACCGTGAGAACCAGCATTTCAAAAGAGTTCTGGATCTCTTCGGTCAGCCACGCCACGCAGGCCTGGTACTTTTTCTCAGGATTCTCATCCCTGTCCAGGGGATAGGGCACCTCTGCCGTGCGGGGCTCTGACCATCTGGGCTGGGAAGCCACCCGGGTGTCGGGATCAATGGCTGTGAACCGTGACAGTACACGGTCCTGGATAAACCGTAGATGGTCGGCCAGGGGAAGACAACCGTAAGTGTAGAAAAATGCGTTGGACGGGTGGTAGAACCTGGCGTGGAAACCCTTGAGGTCTTCATGGGTCAGCCGTGGTATATCGGAAGGATCTCCGCCGGAATTGAAGCTGTAAGTCGTGGACGGGTAGAGTTCCTTGAGCAGGGCCCTTCCCATGACCTGGCCCGGGGATGACATGGCACCCTTCATCTCGTTGTAGACAACGCCCTTGTATTCCAGTGCCGACTCCCCCTCTTCGTCGCCGGGAGCCACCAGTTCAAGGCGGTGGCCCTCCTGTTTGAAACTCAGTTCATCCAGACGGGGAAAAAAAGCCGCATCCAGATACACGGCCATGAGGTTGTAATAATCCTTCCGGTTCTGGGTGGAAAAGGGGTACATGGTCCAGTCCGAAGCGGTAAAGGCGTTCATGAAGGTTGACAGGCCCCGCTTGAGCATGGAAAAAAACGGGTCCCTGACATTGTAGCGTTCGGAACCGCACAGTACCGTATGCTCCAGGATATGGGCAACCCCTGTGGAATCCGAGGGAACGGTTCTGAACATCACCCCGAAGGTGTTTTCGGTGTCCTGACTGCTGATATGGATATGGCGCGCACCGGTTCCCGTGTGCTCCAGCTCGTAATAGACGGCGCCGATTTCCGCCAGATTTTCCCTCCGGACGACCCTGTAATCCAGAATAGAGTCCCCGGGTTTGATTCCCGGGTTGTTCATGTCCCGGGTGTCATGCTCGTTTGTAGATTCCACGTTTTTCCCTTACAATTCGTTTGAGTTTATCGAGGCGGAAAATAATATTTCTGAGTTTTTTCTCGTCAAAACCGGTTTCTGCCTGGATGGTTTTAAAGTCCGCGCCATCGGCATGGGAATTAATAACCTCCAGGACCGCATCAGAGGCTGTCCTTTTCCTTTTCCTTTCAGGCACCGCCGACTCACCCGTACTGGACTTCCGTGACCTGGGCTTTTTCTGAAACAACTGCTTTTCAAGCCTGTCAAGCCTCTTGTTGATCATCTCTATTTCTTCTCGTGAAGGAATTTCGATTCGACCTAGAAGGAATTTGACAATCGCTTCCCAAGTAATTCCCGGTACTGGATTCTGAGCCATGATGCTCCTCCTGAACCTAAATATTAACTGTTGTATTCAAAAGACATCCATGATCTTTTATACTATTTACTGACAGTAATACCGAATGTCAAGTACTAGACCTAATTATTCGGACAGCAATTTTAGGTATATCCAAAGCGGCGATCAAAAATGAAACAATGGATTTTACAGGAAAAGCATTTTACAAGACCGGGAATATCTGGTACTTAAAAAAGATTATGACCTATCCTGGAACACTACTGAAAACAACAAGTCTCTTTGCCAGAAAAGAACTGGGGCAGAATTTTCTGTCTGACCCGAAAACAGCCGAAATGATCGTCAACCGGGCCGGCATTTCAGCAGATGACACCGTGCTGGAGATAGGCGCCGGCCTTGGCGCCATCACTGTTCATGCGGCAAAAAGGGCAGGACAGGTGTTTGCTGTTGAAAAGGATTCAAGAATCATAGGACTTCTTGAATCCGAAATCAAGTCAGCAGGCGCGGACAACGTAACGGTGATCAACCAGGATATTTTCAAGGTGGATCTCCATGCCCTGAGTCCGGAAAAACCCCTGGTTGTCCTCGGGAACCTCCCCTACAACATTTCCTCCCAGATACTGATCCTGCTGGTAGAAAACAGAAACTTGATCAGCAAGGCCGTGCTGATGTTCCAGAAGGAACTGGCCGAACGTATCATTGCCTCACCGGGAGGACGCGACTACGGGCGCCTGTCAGCTGTCATGCAGTACTGCTCACGGATAAGGACCATTGCCGATATCCAGGCCCGCCTGTTCTTTCCAAAACCGGACGTGGAATCCAGGGTCATCGAAGTGGTTTTTTCAGGTACAACGCCGCTGGCTCCCGACCAGGAACGATTCCTGTTCACGGTTATCAAGGCCGCCTTTTCCAAACGCCGGAAAACCCTGAGAAATTCACTGTCAGGCCCTGAATTGGGACTGTCCGCCCAGGAGGCCGGGATAGCTCTGGAAAAGGCCGGGCTCGATCCGGCGCGAAGGGCGGAAACATTGACCGTACAGGATTTTCTCAGCCTTACGACAACCCTTCTCCAGCAGTCTGGGGAGCAAAAACATCCATGGCCTCCATCAGCATAGACGCCCTTATAGATATCGTATCCAGGGGCGGAGCAATAAAAACAGGTGTGGACATCTACTCCAGCGCCGGCATTCTGCTCCTGGATCAGGCCAGTCGTGTCAGCAGCGTTACTGTTCTTGAAACCCTCAAGAAACATGGGATTCAAACGGTTCCCTTTGTTCAGGACAAGACCGGCTGCGGCGTCTGGGACAAACAGGGCAATGCTGCTTTTCCATCCGGCCCGGCCCGGGACCGGACTGCCAACGTTAAAAAGCAATCCCCATCGACCGATGCCATGCCCCCTTTAAGGGACAACATTGAAAAGCGGCTTGCTGAAATCCAGGAAATCAAGGCGTTGGCTGCCGTGAAATATGACACAGCCAAAGAAGGTATCCGGCGGGTTTTCAAAGACATCCGCAAAACCGGCGGGGAATTTGACTTTGCGGAAGTTGAGACAACGGTTTCAGACCTGGTGGAATTTCTCACTGTGATGGACAACCCGTTTTCCTACCTGACACGGGAAATCTTCACCTATGATGATTACCTGTACAACCATTCGGTCAATGTCTGCGCCATAGGGACCGCAATCTTGAACCGGTTCAACACCCATTTCAGCACCCGGAGCCCTGAAGCCGGGGATGCCGCTTCTCGCCTGGGACCTCCACAGTCCCATAAATCCGTCCGCCGGTGTTACACTGCAGATGAAATCCAGAATATTTCCATCGGCATGTTTCTCCATGACATCGGCAAGGTCATGGTTCCGGATGAGATCCTGAACAAAAAATCCGCCCTGACACCAGAAGAATTCGAAATAGTGAAACGCCATTCCTTCCACCTGGGCGGGCTGATCCTTGAAAAGAACAACCTGAAGAACCCTTTTGTGACAGACATCGTCAAATATCACCACGCTGCCCTTTTTGACAAAGAAGAGCGGTGCTATCCTGAAAGTTTACCCGAAGATATCCCGGTTTATGCCAAAATGTGCAAACTTGCAGATATCTATGATGCCATGACATCAAAACGCTGCTACAAGGAGGCCCTGAACCAGATCCATGTGGTTACGGAAATTTTCAGAAAGTTCGCATCCAAAGACCCCCTGCTCCAGCAGATCCTGTTCTGTTTTGTCAAAAGCATCGGCATCTATCCCCCAGGAAGCATTATTTTCCTGAAAAACGCTCAGATGGCCTATGTGGTTGACAGCGACGGCCCTTTGGTGATCCCGTTCACCGATCCCCAAGGAAAGACACTGACAACCAGGCAGGACGCCTTGAACCTGGGGGATCCGGACCTCCATGACGGGCTGAAACCCGATAACCAGAAAAGCATCAGAATGCCTCTGGAGGTTGTTTCACGACTCCCGGACTACCTGGAATACGCCAAGCCCGTCAGGAAAACCGCTGCGGAAAACAAAAACCAGAATTCCTGATCCATAAACAAAACCAGAAACAAAGGATACACACATGATACGCGTAAATGAAAACTACAGCAAACTCAAGGCCTCCTACCTGTTTTCCGACATCGCAAAACGGGTGGCTGCATACCAGGACGCCAACCCGGACCGGGAGATTATCCGTCTGGGCATCGGTGATGTGACCCGGGCCCTTCCTAAGGCCTGTATCCAGGCCTTCCACCAGGGCGTTGACGAGATGGCAAAGGATGAAACCTTCCGGGGCTACGGCCCGGAACAGGGATATGCCTTTCTCAGGGAAAAGATTGCCAGGGAGGATTTTAAGGCCCACGGCGCTCAGGTTACGGCCGATGAAATTTTTGTGTCCGACGGAGCCAAGTGCGATACCGGCAACTTCCAGGAACTGTTTGCCCGGGACATCACCATTGCCATCCCGGACCCGGTCTATCCCGTGTATCTCGACACCAATGTCATGGCTGGAAGGACAGGCCAGTTCAACAACGGGCGCTACGACGGGATCGTGTACATGGACAGCACCCGGGAGAGTAATTTCCTGCCCCGGATTCCGGACAGATCCGTGGACCTGATCTACCTGTGCTTTCCCAACAACCCCACAGGAACCACCATATCCAGGGACGGACTCAAACAGTGGGTCGATTATGCCATCCAGTCCAGGGCCCTGATCCTTTTCGACGCTGCCTATGAAGCCTTTGTCCGGGACCCCGAACTCCCGAGATCCATCTTCGAGATTCCCGGGGCCCGCAGCGTTGCCGTGGAGTTCAGATCCTATTCCAAGACCGCGGGCTTTACCGGCACCCGGTGCGCCTATACGGTGGTGCCCAAGGATTGCATGGTCTTTGACGCCCAGGGCAATCCGACCGGACTCCATGCCCTGTGGAACCGACGCCACAGTACCAAGTTCAACGGTGTTTCCTATCCGGTCCAGAAAGCGGCGGAAGCAGTCTATTCCCCGGAGGGCAAGGCCCAGACCCGGGAGCTGGCCGACTATTACCTGGGCAATGCCGCCCTGGTCCGGGAAGCCATGGCGTCCCTGGGATTTGGTTTTGTGGGCGGAGACAACTCCCCTTACATCTGGGTGGACTGCGGCGGCCGGGACTCCTGGGAGTTCTTTGACCTGCTCCTGACACGGGCGGGCGTGGTCTGCACCCCGGGCGCCGGATTCGGCCGCTGCGGCCAGGGCTTTATCCGGATCAGCGCCTTTAACAGCCGGACCAACGTTGAAAAGGCACTGGTCAGAATTCGTGAGGCCCTGTGATGGATCATTTTTTCAAGGTCATGACCCTGGAACAGGTCATGGCCCTTGTCCCTGAATTCCACGTCCTGGATGGGGAAACCGTACCCGTTGACCAGGCCCTGGCCAGAATCCTGGCCAGGGATATCCATGCTGACCAGGACATGCCCGGTTTCCGGCGGGCCACCATGGACGGGTATGCCGTGAGTTCACCCGCAACCTTCGGTGCATCTGAATCCAACCCTGCATGGCTCACGGTTTGCGGAACCATCCGCATGGGAGATGTCCCGGATTTCAGGGTGGAACCGGGACAGGCCGCCCGCATAGCCACCGGCGGCATGCTGCCGGACGGGGCCGACGCCGTGGTCATGATCGAGCACACCGAAACCGTGGATGAAGGAACCATAGAAGTTTACAAAAGCGTAGCCCCCCTGCAGAACGTCATTGACAGTGCCGATGACTTCAGACGCGGCCAGGCGGTCCTGACCGCCGGAACCCGGATCCGGCCCCAGGAAGCAGGCCTTGCTGCAGCTCTGGGTATCCGGGATCTGGCGGTTTTCCGGCAGCCCAGAGTTGCCATCATCTCCACCGGCGATGAGATCGTTGAAATCCATGAAACCCCGGGACCCGGCAAGATCCGGGATATCAACTCCTACACCCTGGCAGGCCTTGTGGCTGAAGCCGGAGCCGTGCCCCGGACCTACGGCATCATCAAGGACGATGCGGACAAACTGGCCAGGATCTGCCGGCAGGCCCTAGAGGAAACGGACATGGTCCTGATATCGGGCGGCAGCTCGGTGGGAACCCGGGACTTTACTCTGGATGTCCTGTCCGGCCTTGACAACACCCGGATCCTGCTGCACGGTATCTCCATCAGCCCGGGAAAACCGACCCTGCTGGCAGCGTGCGGCAACAAGCCCGTGTGGGGCCTGCCCGGACATGTGGTATCGGCCATGGTGGTTTTCAGGATCGTGGTGCTCCCGTTCCTGGAACGGCTCAAGGGTGCAAGGCCCGGCCCGGATCTCAGGATCCCGGCCAGGCTCACCCGGAATGTGGCCTCAGCCCCGGGCCGCAGGGAGTTCGTCCGGGTCCGGCTCACAAAAACCCCTGAGGGAATTTCCGCCGACCCGGTTCTTGGCAAATCCGGACTGATCAGGACCATGGTCCTGGCTGACGGACTCCTGGAGATCAATGACAACACGGAAGGGGTTGAAAAAAACTCCCTGGTGGAAATCATTCCCCTGTGATCCGGGATAATAACAGGCCGGTACCTGCAACCCCAGTTTAGAGGCAACCATGACAACAAAACGTAATGTATACCTGAGTATGATCCCGGTGGAACAGGCCAGGCAGATCCTGGCTGACCGTTTTCCGGGCCAGCCTTCCATGCCCGCGGAGAGTATTGCATCAACCCAGTCCTTGGGCCGGGTCCTGGCCGAACCGGCAGTGGCGGCCCTGTCGTCCCCCAACTTCCATGCCGCAGCCATGGACGGCATCGCTGTAGAAGCAGCGCAAACCTTTGGGGCCTGCCCGGAAGAGCCTAAAACCCTGGAACCGGGAAAAACAGCCTTCTGGGTAAACACCGGCCATGTCATACCCCCGGGGTGCGATGCCGTCATCATGATCGAGCACGTCAACATCATTGACGACACCCGGCTGGAGATCGAGGCTCCGGCCTTTCCCTGGCAGTATGTCCGGAAAATGGGCGAAGATATCGTTGCGACCGAACTGCTCTTTCCCAGGGGACACACGGTGACGCCCTACTCCATCGGAGCCCTCCTGTCCGGCGGCGTATTCGAAGTAACGGTCCGCAAACAACCCAGGGTCCTGATCATTCCCACGGGATCAGAACTGGTGCCCTGGAACGAGGCCCAGACCGGAAACCTCCGGCCGGGCGCGGTCATCGAGTCCAACTCCGCCGTGCTCGGGGCTTTGTGCCGTGAATACGGGGCAGCCTGCAACGTCCACACCATGCTCAAGGATACCCTGGAAGGCATTACCCAGGCCGTGGACAAGGCGTCCCGGTCAGGGTTCGACATGATCATGATCATCGGGGGCTCCTCTGCAGGGTCAGAGGATTTTGCCAGGCCCGTCCTGGAAAACCTGGGAGAAGTGTTTGTCCACGGGGTAACCATGATGCCCGGGAAACCCGTGATCTTCGGCCAGATCAACCAGATACCGGTGTTCGGCATCCCGGGATACCCGGTGTCCGCCATCGTTGCCTTTGAGCAGTTCGCGGGCCCTCTGCTCCTGGACATGCAGGGCCTGTTCAGATCCGGAAGGGAAACGGTCTCGGTCACGCCGTCCAGGAAAATCACCTCAAAACTGGGCCAGGAGGAATTTCTCAGGGTCAAGATCGGCTCGGTGGACGGCAGGCTCATCGCCACCCAGCTGCCCAGGGGATCGGGCAACATTACCACCCTGACCGAAGCCGACGGCATCATACGAATCCCGGCAAACTCCGAAGGCATCGCCGAGGGCGAAGCCGTCACGGCAGAGCTTATCAAACCCCTGGTGCTGATCAAGGACACCGTTGTCATCACAGGTTCCCACGACAATACCCTGGACGTCCTGGCCGACCAGATCCGCAGGACCTCCGGAAAGGTGAGCATCTCGTCCAGCCACGTGGGGAGCATGGGCGGCCTCATGGCCATCCGAAAAGGGGTGTGCCACATGGCAGGCGCCCATCTTCTGGACCCGGAGGACGGCTCCTACAACCTCTCCTATATCAGAAAATATCTTCCCGGCGAAAAGGTGAGGGTGGTCAACCTGGTCATGCGGGACCAGGGCCTGATCCTGCCAAAGGGCAATCCGAAAAAGGTCGGGTCCCTGGAGGACCTCAAGACAAAAGGTCTGGTCTTCATCAACCGCCAAGCCGGGTCCGGCACACGCATTCTCCTGGATTACAAGCTCAAAACCCTGGGCCTGTCACCGTCTGACATCAAAGGGTACGCAACAGAGGAGTACACCCACATGTCCGTTGCCGTGGCGGTATTGTCCGGCAGGGCCGACGCAGGTCTGGGTATCCATGCCGCAGCCCGGGCCCTGGATCTGGATTTTATCCCGGCAGTGACCGAAGAGTACGACCTGATCATCCCGGAGCGGTTCTACGACACCGAAGCTGTCAAGGTTCTTTTGGAAACGGTCGAATCCGACGCCTTTAAGGAACGGGTCCGGAGCCTGGGAGGATACGGCACGGAAAGAACCGGCAAGGTCCTGTTTAAAAGCTGAAAACCGGCATCACTTCCCTGACACTCCCCTGGCTGTGCCGAGCAACCCTGCAGCCCGGAGCAGCGGTGCTGGCAGTCGATTGACCGCCTCGGCCATGACTGCCCTGAGCCTGACTGGCAAAAAGCTGCGGGTTCCGGCCGACGACTTTTCCTTGAGCACCATGAGGTTGCCGGCCATGACCAGGCCCAGACCCATGATGGAATGGGCCGTCCACTGATAGGACTCGAACAGGCTGGAAAAAACCAGGGCAACGGCCGGCACCAGCATGATGGCGTAGGAGGCCCTGTCCGGCCCGATGCGGCCGATCAGGGTCAGGTAGCATCCGAAGGCTAGAATGGAGCCGAACACGGCAAGGTAGCCCAAAGACAGCACATACCCCCAGGTCCATACCATGGTAAAGGGCTTGCCCAGGAACAGGGCGATCCCTGTCATGGCAAGGCTGCCATAGACCATGCCGAACCCGTTGGTCTGGAGCACGGGAAGATTGAATTTCTGGTTCCGAGCAGATGTGATGTTGCCCAGCGATGCCAGAAATACCCCGCCAAGGCAGAAGGCCATGCCGGACAGGCCCTGATCCGACAGGCTGAAGGACCGGATCTCTGGCAGGAACAGGATGCAGACCCCGGCCATGCCCACAACAGCCCCGAAAACCATGCCCGGTTTCACCGGGACCTTGAGCAGCCAGTACCCGTTCAAAACGTTGAAAAACACGATGGTTGAAAAGACGACAGCCACAAGCCCCGAAGCCATGCGGGTTTCAGCCATGTACACGAACCAGTAGTTCACGGAAAAAAGCAGCACGCCCTGGAGGGCCATGAACCCGTGCTGTACAAGTGAAAACCTGAGGTTCTGCCGGGCTGCCAGGCACCCGGCCAGAAGCAAAGCCCCGGCCAGACCAAAGCGGTAGCAGACCGAGACCATGGGGTCCACGGACCCGAGCTGAAAGGTTATGGCAAGCCAGGTGGAGCCCCAGACGAGTACGGTCGTGATATACAGCCCTGCATTTTTCATATCAATTTCCTTGATTTCCGGTTGATTTTTCTGCCGCTACTGTATACTGTCTGAAAATTGATAACAGATACAGAATGACGAAAAAACAACCATAACAGATCACGGAAAATTTTATGACAGCAGACACCAGTTTCAGGTATGTGACTCTGGCAGATTCCATGGAAACGGGGATCCTCAAGGGTCATTTCAGGGCAGGGGAGAAGCTGCCGTCCCTGAGAAGCATTCACAGGCAGATGGGCCTGAGCATATCAACGGTCTACCAGGCCTACATCGAGCTCGAAAAACGCGGACACATCGAATCCAGGGAGAAATCAGGGTTTTTCGTCAAGGCAAAGCAGGCCCATGGCCTGGGGACTCTATCCAGGGGCAATGTCAAGGTCAGTCCCCAGAAAATCACGGTGAACGTCCTGGCCGAATCCATCCTGGCCGCCCTCCAGGATCCGGCCATGCTACAGCTTGGAGCGGCCCTGCCTGACCGGGAACACATGCCCCTGAAACAGCTGTCCCGGCTCATGAAATCCCTGCCGTCCCAGACCCTGGGATCCATTATCGCAACCTACGAGCCCTGCCAGGGCAACCTTGCCCTGCGCCAGGCCGTAGCAGGACGAAGCCTGGGCCATGGCCTGGCCATAACCGCCGAGGACGTGGTGACCACGGGAGGGTGCATGGAAGCAGTGGGTCTGTGTCTCAAGGCCGTGACCCGGCCCGGGGATACGGTTCTGGTGGAGTCGCCCGCATTTCACGGATTTCTCCAGCTCATGGAGGACCTGAATCTCATGGTCCTGGAAATGCCCTGCGATCCGGACAGGGGCATTGATCCCAAGGCCCTTGAAACCATCCTTGACACCCACCAGGTCAATGCCTGCCTGTTCAACGCCAGTTTCCAGAATCCCCTTGGGTGCCTGACCTCGGACCCGGACAAGAAGGCCATTGTCCATCTCCTGGCCCTGCGCGGCATTCCCCTGATCGAAGACGATATTTACGGGGACCTGTATTTCGGAAACCGGCGGCCGGCGACCTTCAAACACTTTGACGCCCAGGGCATGGTGCTCCTGTGTTCATCCGTGTCAAAAACCCTGGCCCCGGGATTCAGGGTGGGCTGGACCATTCCCGGGAAATTCAGGGAAAAGCTCCTGCGCCTGAAACTCAACACCTGCCTGGCCTCACCGGCCATCAACCAGGCCGTAACCGCCCAGTTTTTGAAATCCGGGGCCTACGACAGGCACTTAAGACGCCTCAGAAGCCAGCTCAAGAACCAGGTCTCGGCCATGGCCCTGGCCGTGTCCAATTACTTTCCCGGGGACACGAAAATGTCCCATCCCAAGGGCGGGCTGTTCCTGTGGATCCAGCTGGGGCCCGGCGTGGACAGCATGGCCGTGTACCGCAAGGCTTTCCAGGCCAAGATATCCGTGCTGCCGGGAATCATCTGCTCGTCCACGGACCGGTACGCCAACTGCATCCGCATCAACTGCGGCATTACCTGGAACCCGCGGGTGGAAGCCGGTATCAGAACCCTGGGCCGGATTGTCAGGGAAGCGTCAAACCCGTGATCGTTTTCCAGGGCAACAGGGAACCTGCCGGCTGAACGTATCTTTCGCATAAACAGCCGAAGCCCGGAGCATTAAACAAAAACAACACGAACAAGGAGCCATGGATGACCGACCTTACTTTCAAAAAAATTGAACAGAGCATCAAGGACCGGAAAAAACTGCATTTAACATTCCTCAATCATGTCAAAACCTACAAACCTTTTCTTGAACTGGAGGCCAGGGCCTTCAGTGACGGGGCTTTGAGCCGAAAGTCCAAGGAGCTCATGGCCCTGTCCATCTCCATGGTCACAAAATGTGAACCCTGCATGGAATGGCATCTTGACCAGGCCATGAAGGCCGGGGCAACGGACGAGGAAATCTATGAGACCGTTGATGTGGCAATAGAGATGGGAGGGGGCCAGGCCGGAGCTTATGCCCGGTTCGTCCTCAAGGCCATGGATTACTTCAAGGGCCAGAACCATCCTGAAAATCAACAGGCCGGCCCTGACCAGCCTTAAGTCCCCGGACTGGCAGACCGTCTGTGACGCGGCGGTCATATTTTACCCTTGATTCCGATGATTCAGGCTTGCTGGTCCGCGAAAGCATGGCGCTTTTATTTGCTTTTCTCAGTCAGCTTTCAACTTCAGGAAATCACCATCAACAATCAATAATCTTACACCATTCTGGGTGGCTGATCGGTGGGAGCTTAATTCATCGGACACCACATAGGATGTCCCTCTGGTTAAGACAGATTTTGTTCCGTCCTTCAGCTCATTAACAACATCGCCCTCCAGACAGTAAACAATATGGCCTTTTTCACACCAATGATCAGCAAGATAGCCTTGCGAATATTCAACTATTCTTATCCTGATCCCCTCGAACTGTACTGTCTGCCAATACGCTGTTCCTGTTTCTCCCTTGTGCTCCGTTTTAGGTATTTTTTCCCAATCGATTGTCTGAAACGGAATGTTCAGATTACCCATAACTTTTCCTTATTTGATTTCAAGTCGATTTAACTGACCGTATTCAACATCCCTCAGAAACATCTTCACCTGTCCGGCCACCTGCCGGCCCGTTTCCCACTGGTCATTGCCCGTGGACAAAAAATACCGGAAGCAGTCCTCACCGCCCGGGAACCGGGTGTACATGTTTCCGAACCCAAGGCCGGCCCCCTCCGCCCTGGCACCCATAGGTCTGGCGGTCAAAAACGGCAACACTGCCCTTCACGGCGGCTGCCAGCATGAACATGACACACCCCCACCGTCCGGGCTTAAACTGTTTCGCCCCCTGGGGCCTGACATCGGTGAGCATCACGGCAACCGGTGCATGTTTTAGAGCAATTGCGTCTGCCATCTGGCTTTTCCTAGTATCTCCTTTGTTCCAGTCCAGGGCCTGTCTGCCCATGTCCTTTGTTTGTAAATTCCCTTGCCCGGATCTTTTCCACAACAATCCATTGTCGCCATGACTGTTTCAGCTCCCCTTTTGCACCGCTTCAGGATTTCATTTTCGGGTAGTAGATGGGCAGACAGTCAGGACAGATGGTGTGGCTGAATGTGGAGCCGGCGTGTTCCTCCACATCTGCCTTGGCCTTTTCAATAATCGCTTTAACTTTTTTATAGGAATCGGGCGTCAGGACATCCCGGATGTTCCGGCCCAGGGTTTCCCGGTGTGAGTATCCCCGGAGCTTGCCTGTATCCGGACTGATGTACAAAAAGGTGCAGGTTTCTGCATCAATGACCCAGACAGCATCCACAAATGTACCGGCCATGGCCCGGTACCTGGCTTCATTCGCCGCGATACGTTTTTCAACACTGGACTTCATGAACACCTCCCTATCCAGAGCCGCCGCAGGGTTGCCCCGGATAAATTGATTGCATATGGAAACACATGCTGCAAGCCTGCTTTGTGCCGATGATCCCGCCCCTGTCAAGCATGTGAATACTATTGTAAAAAATCATGTGACGGATTCCAAGCAGTTCCTGCGCCAGAGCAGGAACAACTATCTTCCCCGGAACCGCTGAATGCGGAATCAGCCGCAAACCCTGCATCGTTTTTCCAGGCAGTCCGGGCAGACCGGATGCATGCCGCTGCACAATCCCAGGGCCCGCATACCCAGACCGCACGACGGGCAGACCATGGGGTCCATTGCTTTAAGGATCGGATTGTAGATCATGTAAATGTCTGTTTTCCGGTTGCCGGAAGCCAGACGGGCTATGATCTTTACCGCCGGGGTGGTGACTACCATGGCTGCGGCAAGGCTGATGCCGACCCTGATGCTGTACCGGTTCAGGAGGTCCGCTTTCTTGGCGTTGAGTTCTTCGGGTATCAGGGCGATCTTCTGCTGCCGTTCGTTGAGCAGCCTCTCTGAAATCCCGGCCCGTGTCATACTCTCTTCCATTTCCAGTTTCAATGCAGCGTAATACTCATCCAGGCTTCTGGAATCCCTTGCGTATCGACGGTTCATGCTTTTTTTGAATTCAGCGATCTGCCGGTCGATGGCATCGGGCGCATAGCGGTTGATCCACATATCGATTCTGGGGATGTCGGAGTCGTTGATGATTCTCCCGGCTGATGTTGCGTACTGTTTTTCAAGGCTCGGCATCAAAGGCAGCATCCCGGAAACCAGGGCGCCGGTTTCAAGGTTAAAGGCCAGATCCACCAGCCCCTCTTTCTGCTCATCACTCTGGGCCGTGAATTTCAGGGTCAAAAGCACATACCGGGTCTTTATTTCCGCAAAGGAGGTTCCCATAACCTTTGCCTTGTAAAACTCAAACTGATCCTGGACCAGGGCATCAAATCCCTGCTGTTTCATGTAGTGAAATGTCAGAATGGTGTGAACCAGGGGTGGTTTTTCAGTTGCGAGCCGGGTTACGCCTTCCAGAAACGGTGCACCCAGATGAATGAAATACCGGCGGGGTGAACCCTGATTGCCTACGATGGCGTCGGCTCCCGGAACCAGGGTGATATGTTCCGGGACATCCATGGATTTTGCCAGCTGACTGGGCAGCAGCACCTCCAGTCCATGGGAGCCCGTTTCCATGGCCGCATCGTTTTCTTCCAGAAACCGGCTGACAAATGCCATGAGTTCGCTGGTCTGGGAGGAAAGAGATTGATCAGAGTTCATAGGTGTCTCCAAACAGTTTTTCATCCAGCTCCCTGGTTCTGGCATATCCGGTTTTCGCCCGCTTCAGCCGTGACGCCAGGCTGTCAAAGGCTTTTTTACGTTCCTGTTCCGATTCCGAGGAGACCCACATATCATAGATAAGGTCCTCGAAATCCTTTTCATCATTTACCCGTCCAAGGATCATGTCGATTTCACCGATAACCATTTCAAACATGTTGATTTTCCGGTCCAGAATCTCAAGGATATAATCTTCTATACTCCCAGCAGCGCAGAAATTAAAAATCTTCACTTCACTTGTCTGGCCAATACGGTGAATCCGGCCTATTCTCTGCTCGATCTTCATGGGGTTCCAGGGCAGGTCATAGTTGACCATGCGTGAACAGAACTGCAAATTCCGTCCTTCACCGCCGATTTCCGTTGTAATGAGCACCTGATTGTCATTTTGGAAAGCGGCTATCTGCCGATCCTTTTCCAGGTTGGACATGGCGCCGTGGAACAGGGAAAAAGAAATACGGTTCCATTCCAGAAATTCGCTGAGATGATGGAGCGTGGCCGTGTATTTGACAAACACAATCAGTTTCTCAGGGGCAGCTGTGATAAGTTTCAGCAACGCCTTGTTCTTAGGTGTATCAACGGTAGTTCTGCAGGTCATTTTCAGGGCCCGGATTTCAGATTCGTATTCCTCAGGAAACGTCTCTTTTTCAAGCATCCGGGACAGGGACTGATCAACTGCAGTGGGTGACGACCCGGCCTGGGCCAAAAGGTGTTTTGCGGCAAGCCTTGATGTCCCTTTCAGGTCCCGGTTCATGACCATAATCAGGGACTCCAGACGGGCGTAGAAAGCCTGCTCACCCGGGGTCGGATCGATGCGTATGGTTTCGGCGAACCGCGGGGGAATATTGATTCCTGCCAGGGCCCGGGTGTTCCGGATCATGACTTCGCCCAGCAGTTCCTTTAACAGGGGCCTGTTTTTCGGATCGGTTCCGTCCCCCCGGGTCATGAATTTCTTTCTGAATTCAGTCGCTGTTTCCAGCTGTCCGGGCTTGAGCAGGGTGATGAGATTGTAAAGCTCCATGAGGTTGTTTTCAACCGGGGTGGCGGTCAGCAGGAGAATGAATCTTTTCTGGAGGGCGTTGACCAGTTTCCAGCTCACCGTTGACTTGTTTTTTAAATGGTGCGCCTCATCGACGATGACCATGTCATAGTGTCTTTCAACAACATGGGAATAATTCTTTTTTGACTTGGCCTGGTTAATGGATGCAATGACCATGGGCAGCATCCAGAACTCCCCATCCCCTGACCTGAATCCCGGATCGTCCGTGGATGGGACATCCAGATTGAATTTTGAGGACAGCTCCTCTTTCCACTGGCTTACCAGCGGGGCAGGGGTAAGAATCAGGGCTGTTTTCACCATTCCCCGGTGAAGGTATTCCGACAGGACCATCAGGGCCTCAATGGTTTTGCCCAGCCCCACTTCATCCGACAGCAATGCCCGTCCCCTGAACCGTTTGAGCACTTTCTTTGCGGTCTCTTCCTGGTACCAGAACGAGGTTACCTGGGAAAGGCCGGGCAGGCAGGCCAATGTCTCGTAGGACTCCTTGAACCGGATCTCGTGACTCTTCAGGGCAAGGGCGTGTACCTGGGGTCCTGCGGCATTCACGGTCGACAGGGCATTTGTCAGGTTTTTCCGGTCAAGGGTGTAGGCTATGGGAATAGGAGGCAGTTCCGGTGTTTTCTTCCCAATGTCGGGACCGGGTTTTTCTTCCTTCCGGGGAATCGGTTCCGGGTAGCGCGGTTTCAGTGATCGCCCCGGCCCGGGTTGGGCAGCATGCACCGCCCTTGGTGCCGGCCTGGTCTCAAGACGGGCGGCAGAAGCTGCCTGTGTATCTGCTTTTTTCTGGATCCGCTCAGCACTGCCTTGGAGGAGAAGATTCCTGCGGCACTCGTCCACCAGGCCCTGGAGAACCTTTCGGCCCTCTTTTTTTCCTTTGACTTTAAGGGTAGTAAGGCTTTCCAGAGCCTGATCCGCATGGTTCAGGGCTTCCTGGAATCGTCCCAGCCTGTACAGCAGGAAGGGTCTGGATACGGCCATGACATCGGTAAACGCGCCCATCCGTTCAAATCCCTCCAGAGCTTTTAATTCCATGCCCGGGTTTTTGGACTCAGCACCCAGCACCCCCATGAGTTTAAATACCTCAGGCGCTTTGGGAAGCAGTTCTGCTGCCTTTTCAATCAGGGAGCAAGCATCCGGAAGCATTCCATGATCATGGCAGAACAGTGCCTCTTCCAACAGTTCCCATCCCTTTTCCTGGATAGCGGCATTGGCCTTTGATTTCAGTATCAGCTTCTTTTTTTCTTTACGCTTTTTTTTGTGTTTCTCTTTTTTTGCCGCTGTCATAACCCTTGCCTGGCATTTAGGTTCATGATCCGCACATATCCGATTCTTTTTTAGGAATTCTCAGAAAAGAAAGCCTGAAAAAATCGAGTACCGCCCGATCAATATATTTTGCCGGTGCCAACAAAGCAAATAAATTTCCATTATTGGCCCTCTGTATGACAAAAGCTCTCTTGAACGATCAGCGGTTGACAGTGGTCCTGCATCAGGGACAGGACCACAAAAAAACAGCCGGTAAGCGGGTACCGCCAGGGTTAACAGCAGAAACTGAAAAAATCATTCATTGAAAATAAATCAGGAATTGATTATAAAGGCCAGGCGACCCTTTCGATGTTATCAATCCCTACAGACGAGGTTCTTTGCCATGCTGGATAAACATCTTGTCCCAAGCCAGACCCCCGGTTTTATGATGGAAAATTTTGACGATGAAGTGCTCCTGTACCACAGCGTCAAGACCCAGGCCGTATACCTCAACAAATCAGCGGCCCTGATATGGGCTCTGTGTGATGGGAAAACCACCATCCTGGAAATCGAAGAACTTCTTTTACAGAACTTTCCCGAGGCCGGTGATTCCCTGGCAGAGGATATCAGCCTGAGCTTGAACCGATTTGTTGAAATCGGGGCCCTGGAATTCAAATGAAACCAGAAGGAAGCGTTCTGATTCCTTTTGAAAAAAGCCGGATAGCCGTTCACTGGGAAGGCCCTCTGGCTTATGACATCATCTGTTTTTTATTCAAAACCAAAACCAAATTCCAACCGTGCTCCACAGATGCATCCTTTGCTGTAAAGGAACAGGACGGGAATGAAATCCTGTGCTATCAGGGCGACCGCTTATTGTTCAGGGGCAGGGCGGAAAAGGGCGCCCTGGTGCTGATGGACACCATTATCCATGAACTGGCAAAAACCTGCGACAGCGGCCTGCTGTTTCATGCCGCGGCTTTATCCCGGAACGGGTGCGGGATTCTGATGCCCGGGCAGTCCGGTTCCGGGAAGTCATCACTGTCTGCCTGGCTTGCCCACCAGGGCCATGTCTGTCTTACCGATGAAATGGCGCTGGTCAGGCCGGAGACCTTTGAGATCCATGGATTTTGTAAACCCATACACATCAAGGATCCAACCATTTCAGGACTGGCCGAAATCCTGAAAAAACCGGATCGGACCGGAATTTTTACGGACAGCGGCGTGATGCCTGTTGACCGGGGATTTCTTGTGGACAGTTCCCATCTTAACCCGATGACAGAGGCCGGAAGTGCAGCAGCCGGCATGATCATTTTTCCTGAATTCAACCATATGAAAAACCATGAAATGCTCCGTCTGAGTCCTGCAAACACCGGGCTTTTCCTGATGAAAAGCCTTATTAATGCGAGAAATATCCCCTCCCACGGATTTGACCAGATTGCCCTTCTTTCACGCCGGGTTCCGGCCTATTTGCTGAGCTACGGCAATTTTTCCCGGATCTCCCGAGACCTGGACGCATTGATACATGCCCGGACCAGCCTACTGCTCTGCGCTCAGGGATGAACAATGATCACATTGGGGAGTCCCCAGGATTGGTATCCCATATCCCTGGCCATGACGGCCAGCCCTTCGGTTTCAATATGGCCCTTGTAGCCGAAGGGCGGGAAGATCAACCCCTCACGGTGGAGGTCCGCCCTGATGAGGAGCATGGTTCCGCCCACGCCGTCAACCTCAACACAGTCATGCTGACGCAGGTCTGAAAGATATAGCCGGCCCAAGCCCTTGGGCGGCTGCACAACGCCGTCTGAAACGTGGGGGGACCAGTCCGGGAGGTCTGCACCGGATTTGAGCTTGAACGTATTCAGATCAAAGGTTTCCCCGGTATCCAGGGATACGCAGTTCGGGACGGCAATGTCCTTTTTTGCGGCAAGGAGCTGCTCGATGATATCACGGGGCCAGCCGGCCACGTCCGCATCAATCCACAGAACCCAGGTTTCATCCTCCAGTGCCCGGGATAAAAGGTAGTTCCGGCTCCGGGCCATGATGGACCTGCGCCTCAACTGCTGGCTTTTTTCCCATCGGGGCTGATAGAGACGGAAACCATAATCCCGCTTGAATAACCTGACCCCGGCAAAAGCTTTCTGCAGCTGGGCCATATGACTCTGAATGAATTCATGGGTACCGTCAGCACTGTCGCTTTCCAGGAAGGCCATGGAGATCCGGTCATGGGGATAGGCCAGTGCCTCCAGGTTCTCCCACAGGTTGGGCAGAAATTGCACGGCGTCCTTTACCGGGACGAGAATGAGTATGGTCGGGAAATCCGTTTCCTGGGGCACGGTTGTCCGGCGGGAAGCCCCGGGAGTCTCCGGAGTTCGGGAGGACTGGGGAGCCTTGGCCGGGGCCAGAACTCCGGATTTGTCTGGCAAGGCCAAAAGATCAATCTCCAGGTGCTGCATGATCTCCCTGAGTTTGATGTCACAGGCATCGCCCTCTAGGGATTCGGTTGCCGCCAGCCAATGGGATTCCCAATGGGCGCTGTCAAAGGTGTTGGCACCATGAAAGACATAGGTATAGAGATCAGGTAAATCCAGAAGGGCAATGCGACAGGTTCCGGCAACCTGCGCCGCGACAGGCGTGTCTTCCCCACGGGCCTGGGCCGGATACCGGGGCAGCAGGTGTCTGGCGCAGACAAAGGACCCTTCCCAGATACGCCGGCACGAAATGGCGAAACGGCGTGTTTCCGGCCACCAGATCTGGTGGCGCTCCAGAAAACAGGCGTCGGTTTTCAGGATGTCCATGACATAAAGCTGGACAGACAATCGGTCCGGGTCTGACAGATCATCATCATCCCATTGGGTGACATGGGTTCCGGTTGCCCGGTCAACCGCAAGGTTGCGCAGTTCCCCCAGCGTTTTGTTTTCAGCCGGCAGCCGGACATGGAAAATCCGGCTGTCGCCCATGCTTTGTGTCCATTTCTCCAGTGTATCATCGTCACCGTCGTCAATGATGATGAGTTCCCGGTTTTCATAACGCTGCTTCTGAAAGCACTGTATGGCGCGCCGGGCCAACAGGTACCTGTTTTTGGTGACCATCAGGCAGGAGACAAGGGGACACAGGGCCTTTTGGGAAAACCATGTCCGGGCCTGCTCAAGGGACAGCAAAGAATCTGTCACCCGCTTACCGTACACATAGAGCGAAGCCCTGGCTTGATTTTCCTGCTTTGCCGATGCTGCCTTCCACCAGGTTCCGCGCCAGTGATGGACAGCATAGGCCTGTTTGGCAATTTCGGCCCGGACTGCCGGGTCGATCCCGGACCATGGCTTTTGGCTGCTGATCGGATAAAGCTGGTCCGGGGAGACCAGGGTTATGGTATCCTTTGCCCCATAGGATTCATGGGCCCGGGTGAGGAAAAACGGTCCGGTGGCGTCAAGGGGGCCGGGTGCCCTGTGGCTGGCCACCAGCTGTTTAAACACATGTTCCCAGAAGGGATGGCCCGGCACAGACGCCATAAAGGCGTTGCAGATACTATGTTTCAACCCCTTTTTATCTGGAAAATGCATTTCTTGATGGGCCCGCGGCTCAAGCCCCAAAACCACCTGCCCATGGTCCAGCAATGGGTCAACAGGACGCAGGCATTCAAAATCCAGATCAGCATAGACCCCGCCGTAATGGAACAGTATGAAGTAACGAACAGCATCAACACGCATGATATGCTCGGGATACCGGTCATAGATCGGCAGAAACCAGGCATAATGAGTACGGAGGAATTCACGGATATCACTATCGGTCCACAGGCAGTGGGTCCAGTCAGAGTGGTGGTTCTGCCACGTGCGGCGGAAGGTTTCAAGATCCGGCGGAAGGTCTTCATCCTTCCAGGTCTGGTGGAGAATCTTGGGTATGGTCTGTCTTGTTTCAGGCTCCGGCTCCGGTGAAACCGAAGCATTACTCAGAATGGGGGCCGCGGGCTTTCGGCCGGTCCAGGGGGAAAGATCCAGTCCCAGATCATTCTGGATGTTCTGCACCAGAACCTCGTAGACCTCGGGGTTGAAAAACCCGGTCCCTTCCTGCCAGGTCTCATCCCAGGCGTCTGCATCATCCCCAGACTCCGAACCAACCAGGGTTGTATACAGTTGCGGGCAATCCACCAGCGCCGCCCTGCCCTTTTCTGCCATGGAACTCAACACGTCCTTATCCGGGGTCTGATCCATGGCTGCATGAACGGAAAACTCGCTTTTCCGGCAGACCAGGGTCTGTTTCCAGGGTCGGCGGGCCGAGACAAAGAGCTGATGCTTTCCCGGCCGCCAGATCTGCTTACGCTCAAGAAAACAGTATTCTGCTTTCCATGCATGGATGGCAGCCATCTGAATTTCCAGGCGGTGCGGTTCCGACAGGTCCGCCTGGTTCCAGCATGCGATCCAGATCCCGGTTGCCCGTTTTGCCGCCATGGCCATCAGTGCTTCCCGGGTTCCGGTTGCCGGTTGCTGCCTGAGACAGATGATTCTGTCATCAGGGAGGCCCTGGACCCATTGGGCCAGGGCGTCATTCCCACTGATATCCACAAGGATGAGTTCTTTGTCAGGATAGGTCTGACGCTGGAAACAGTGTATGGAGGGCTGGACAAGATCCATTGGACCGGTCGCCACCATGAGGCAGGAAACCCGGGGCAGGCCTAACTCCAGTCCCATGTGCCTGCGGTATTCCTGGAGCGGGAGCAGGGGCGGCGTTTCCACCTGCTCCCCGGCATCAAGAATCGAAACGGTCATACGCTCAGCCAAGGGCGTGCCACCCCCCTGCAACGGTTTGAAGTATCCATGGCGGATCCCGTAAGCACGCTTCGTGATCCGGCTGCGTTCAACCGGATCCACATGGGAAAGGGTCTGGCCGTCAACAGCACGAACCGAATAGATCAGGTTTTGTGAAAGAATGCTGATAGTGCCCTTTTCAGGAAAGGACCCATGGGCCCGGGTCAAAAAACAGGAACCGGCTGCATCCAGGGGATCCGGTGCCTGGCGAAAAGCGATCAGCTTTTTGAACACATGCTCCCAGAAGGGATGGCGGGCCCGGGATGCCATAAACCCATTGCAAAGCAGGGATTCGAAGGGCTGGATCACTGGGAAAAGGCGGTGCATGAGAGCCTGGGACTCAACCCCCAGGACAATCTCCCGGCCTTCCAGAAGGGGATGGATGGGTTTTGCACACTCAACATCCAGGTCAACATGAACACCGCCGAAATGGTAGAGCAGAAAATACCGTACGGCATAGGCTTTCATTCTCAGGTCGGGATAGGAATCGTAAATACGAAGAAACCAGGGATACTGCTCTGCCAAGAACCTCCGGCTGTCTGCATCGGTCCAGAAACAACAGGCCCAGTCCGGGTTGTGCGCCTGCCAGGTCCGTTGGAACCTGACCCGGTCCAGGGGAGCCAGGGACTCGTCCCAGGTCTGATGAAGTATTGGGGGTATGCCCGGGGCAAGGATGTCACTTCCCGGGATTTCAGGGGCGCCATGGTGCCGGACAAGAGCCCTGAGCGGCCGTGTATATGGAATGTAGCCTGCAGATCCGGGCCTGGCGTTCTGTTCCCGGGCCAGGAATGCTTCAATCAGTTGGCAGGCATTGTCCAGACCGTTTTCAGCCTTGATTTTCGCGCCCAGGGCCTGAGCTCGCCCACGGAACTCCGGGGTCAGGACCTTGGTCTCAAGCACCTGCACCAGAGAGTCAACCGTCATTTTAAAGGGGTGCATGGCTGCACCCGCCTTCAGGTTTCCCGCAACCCGGCTGGCATTGTAAACCTGATCGTTGCCGTAGGGTTCAATCAGCATGGGGCAGCCCTGCCTCAGGGCATTGGCAATGGACCCGATACCGCCGTGCTGGATGGTGCAGGAAGCCCGGGCAAATAGCCAGTCATGGGGCAGGAAGCCGGCGAACAGAACCAGCCCGGGATCTGTTCCGGGCGGCAGATCCGCTTCCGAGAAGCCGGCCCACCCCCGTTGGATGATAAGGGGCCGCTGCAGCCGTGCTGCGGCTTTAACATGAACTTCAAGAGCCTGACGCGGATTTTCCAGGGGCTGGCTGCTGAAGCTGAGCACCATGGGTCGATTTTGACAGAAGCGACGAAGGGTCTCATCCGGCTGCCAGTCCTTCCAGGCCGGATCGTCATAAAGCCAGAAACCTGTCAGATCAATACTGGAATGGGGCTGGAACTGGTTCAGATCCGGGCGGCTGAAGTGGGGGCTGGAGGCAAGGATCACATGCTTTGAAAACAGCCACCCGTCCGACCAGGCCGGAATGGTCGTACCGATGCCCAGCTCATTGAAAACATGGACAAGCACCGGCTTCAAGGACACATATTCCCTGTGCAGGGCGCGCTGTTTAGCCTCCCACTCCTTTGCTGTTCCGGGCTGCCAGAAGGAGTAGGGATTCATGGAAACCGTCAGCCATGGCAATTTCAGGGCATGATATGCAACATACCCCAGCATCCGGATGGATGTGGAAATCAGCAGGTCCGCGTCTCTGCACAGATCGATCAGCTCCCGAGCCTGGGTCAGGAAATTGCCCATGTCCGCTGGACCGGCGCTGGGATGGAGGTTCTGGTCCGGGGTGTTCCAGAAATCCCAGGCCCAGGCGTTGGCCCGGGCGTGTTCAGGACCGCGGTCGATATCCGTGAGTGCGATGGCTTCCAGGCCGGAGCGCCCGGCATAGGCGTGCATGGACTGGTTGATGGCCAGGCGCACCCGGTGGCCCTTTGCCTTCAGGGCCCGGCCCAGGGCAATGAATGGAAGGTGGTCACCCAGGGTCCCGGACGTATAGATCACGATGGTTGCCATGGGGGGCAGACTCCTTGCAGAAAATTGAAAAGCTCCTCATGAGGAGCTTTTTATGGACGAACATGGCGGAAAAAACCGCCAGGGGAGATCATGGGTGTCTTATCATTCCCATGACCTCTATTTTTCATGATCCGTCCAGGAATGACGCTATTATAGTGACTGAAACTATCTTATGCCGGGTTGGGTATGGCCGGAATGGAATTGCTGCTGTTGATCCAGTTGCTCTGCCTTCCGTTGACCGTCAGACTGATTGCCAGAGTTTTACCGAAAGCATTGGTCAAGAAATTAAATGCGATGTTTCCCGAGCAGCCATTGCCTCCGATGGATGCTCCGATTGCCGCAAGGGTCTGCCCTGTTCCCCATCCTGATCGAAACTCCAGTTCACCACCATCAGTTACGATGTAATCGAGTATCGTATTCCCGTCTACCTGGCAAGGGTTGTCCGAATAGTCGAAGTCCCCGGTATGCGATGCTCCCCATAGTTTTGGAGAAGCAGCTTTGGGAGCAGGACCACCGGTGCTGAAACGGTCGTAAAGGCTTAAGGTAAATTCTTCAATGACAGGAGGTATGCTCCCGGCCGAAGTCTGGGCATGGGCCGGCAGAAAAACCGTATCAATGAGCGGCTGGCTCCATTTTACGGGGAGCAGGAACGATGCTCCCAGGGTTCCTGTGGTGAGTGCGATCTTTTTCAGCAGCCGTCTGCGGGATGTCGACAGCTCCTGAACGTTTTCGTCTGCCAGATGGTTGTTACACTTATCTTCCATGAATACACCTCTCCACGTATTTGTGCTGATCTGTACAGTTATGAGACAAGAGTCCTGATTGACCTAGCACTATCCTATGCAATAAAAGAGAAGTCAAGGAAATTGTTCCCTCGCCACCCTTGACAAATTGCCGGTTCCATCCTGTAATGGACCCTGAATTGAAACGGCTGGCAAACAAGCAATGTAAGAACAATCGAACGGGAACACCATGAACAGAGACAATCAGAAACAGCTGGCATCCCCCCTGGTGATCCAATCAAGCCGCCCGGCCTGCGACGATTCCCAGATCGAGAAACTGAAGCTGGCAGCCCAGGAACTCCAGGATGGTTATCCCATAGCCCATGAAGCAGAACAGCACGGCCTCGCCCCCCTTGTTTTTCACCACCTGCGAACCGTCGGTTCCGTCATCGACGACAAGGAATTAAAAAAACTGCGGGTTCAGTTCGTTCAGAACAGGAACAGGAACCGCATTCTCATGAAGACCCTTGAAAACGTCCTGGAGAAGCTGGGCAGCGCCGGGATAGACGTTCTGGTACTCAAAGGCGGGGCGCTTGGCAACCTGATCTACCCGGACTGTGCTCTCCGCCCCATGGGGGATCTGGATCTGCTTGTTAGAAAGAATGACGATGAAAGGGCGCGCGATACCCTCCATGATATGGGGTTTGTCAGCAGGGCCGTTAAAACCAAACATCACCTGCGCCATGCCCTGCCGGAAATGAGTAAAATGGTGGATGGCATTTCCGTGACCCTTGATCTTCACAGGAATGTCTTTACCAACCTGCACACGGCCTCACTGGAGCTGGATACCGTCACATCTCCCCGGATATCCTTCGCCATCGGCAGCCAGGAAGCCTTTACCCTGGGATATGAAGAAATGCTGCTGCACCTGTGCCATCATCTCATCACCCCGGGGCAGGCCATCAAGCTGATTTCCGTGGCAGACATCGTGGGTTTCGTGACCCGGTACACGGACCGGATAGACTGGAAAACAGTGCACCAAAAACACAGGTTCGTGATCAATACTCTGATCATGCTCGATCTGCTCCTTCCCTTTTCCCATGAAGTCAGGCAAATGGCCGGGCTGGAGCCTTCCGGCCTTAAAAGCCAGATCGGTATCGACTATACCGGCTGGCCCAACACCCCGTTCAGCCAGGCCGGACAGAGCGAGAACGGGTATTGGACCCTTTTTTACAATTCCATGGCTGCCCCGGAGTGGTGGCTGAGACTGCGATACGGCTATGGCCCGCAATACCCCATCGGATTCTGCCGTTACGGTATCCACCCCATACGCCTGGCCGGGATGGCGTTGCGGTGGTACCTGTCATGACAGCCATCGGGCCTCCGGAAGACCCGGACCCGGCCAAGGCTCCGGCAGGACCGGTCAGAGAATCTCATCCACGGAAAGCCTGAATTTCGACAGGGCTTCGCAGCGATCTTTACCGATGACGATGGGGTTCTCGTACCGGAACCCGATCTCCTCCCGGGGGCAGGCGTACTGCATGGCGCAGATCAGAACCTCATTTTCCCGGTACACATGTTCCGGATTGGTCCAGTAGGGGAAGGGACCGTCGTTGAGACCGATGCGCCATTCATCGCCCAGCATGCCGATACCGTGCTCAAAGCCCGGCACCATGTAATCGGAAAAACCCCGTTCATCGGCAAAGGCCATCATCTCCTCGGCCAGGGAACACGGTGTGATCCCGGCGCGATAGGTTTTCAGGGTAAGGCTGACCATATCCAGGAAATTATTGGAATGCCATCTCTGGCGGTCCGTGGCTCGGCCGATGAAGTAATTGTGGGCATGGTCGCCAAGACCCAATTTGTACATGGCATGGATGTCAACCATCAGTGCATCCCCCTGCTGGATCAGGCGCCGGGTTGCCGGCGTGCAGGCTCCGCCGGTAAGGCCGGTGCGGTATCCGCTGGCAATCTCGTTGCCGCCGGTAAACGACCACTCCCACTCGCTCCCGTGCTTTCGCATGGCCCAGGCGGCAAGGCCTGCGATCTCGGTTTCGGTCATGCCCTTCCAGCCGCCGTTTTTGAGGGCGTCGAATACAGCCTGGTGGCCCAGGTCGACGATTTCAGAGGCTTTCCTGAAACGGTTGATGGTTCCCGTATCCTTGATCAGGGCAAGGCGGTCGATGATGGTGTGGGCGTTGACAAGCTCGCACCCTTCCAGGGCGGCGCTGAACTGCTGGTACTCGTAATGGGTCAGGTTGCCCTCGGGAAGGTAATTGGACATGCCGCTCTCCATGCCGATCCGGCCTTTCCTGCCTCCCAGGCAGTCCCGGATGTAATCTGAAATCTGCTCGATCTGGTCCTGGCCGCCCATGGGGGCGAACCCGAAAACCTGGTCCGGGTCCAGCCAGGTTTCATCGGCAACCCGGGCAGCATCGATGACAAAGGTGAACAGGGCCGGAGAGCCCTGGGCCGGGATGACCACAAAACTGCGCCAGGGGCAGAACACGTCGCTGGTCCAGCTCAGGGTGCGCAGTCTGGATCCCAGGTATACGTCAAGGCCCTGGCCCCCCATGGCATCCTGAATGGCTGCAATCCGTGCGGGAAAATCAATAAAATAGGGATCGGTATTGGTATTGGTACCGGTGTCTGTCATGAAGTCACCTCACGGATTAATAGTCTGTAGGAACGGTTGCGATCACCTTGTTGATGCGGTCTGCCACAGAGGCAAGCTTCAACGCCTTGACCATGTTGCCCTTGAGTTTCAGTTTCCCGGTCATCAGGGCCTTGTGGGAACCCAGTTCCGCCCGGGAGATGCTGGCAAACACATCGTAGTTACCCGTGATCCTGAACTCGGCCTGGGGGGGATCTCCCGTACCTGTCAGGACCCGGCTGAAAACGCCGTCCATGAATTCAAAGAACAGGTACCGGTCCTGTCCGTCCGGACAATTGGTGTAGATGTTGGACATGGACGATGAAATAAAGTTCATCTTCTCCGGGGTAAGGTCCTGCTTCAGACGCTTTTCCACCTCATCCCGCCAATCGGGACCCAGGTATTTCAATGTTTGTGTCATGGTTTCTCCTCGGTGATGTTGCCCGGATACGTTCATGGACCCGGGGTTGAATACTCCCGGACCTGTCAGTCTCTGTCCATGAACAGGCCCTGGGTCATGAGTGCCACTGTTTCCGAAAAATCCTGCTCCATGGCAGTGTCTTTTCTCATACTCAACAAAGTCGATAACGATCGATAACAACCTATAATCAATGAATATCTTAGAGAGATGGCACTAATTGGGGGCTTTTAAATACGGCCGTATCTTTTTATCCTCAACCAGGATGTGGTCCATGAACCAGTTCTCAATGGTTTTTATGATTTCGGTATTCAGGACGGTTCGGCCTTCCTGAAAATCAGCCCGGTACTGGTACATGTCATGGGTGAAATTCTTGTGAAGCCTCTGGTGGGCGACGATTCCGGGATACCTTATTTCCCGCATGAAGTTTTCTTCAAAGCAGAAATGATACTCCACATAATTGATGATTTCAACCAGGGCATCAAACCCGAGGGAAGACAGCTCATCTGTGCCGCCGGTCATCATGCGGTCATGAGCCCGGTTGTAGATTTCCACCCACTCCTGATGCTGCCTGTCAATCTCGGGATTCCCGATGGCAAACGCATCGGTCCATATGATCTTCGGCATTCTTTCCTCCCATGCTCCCTGATCCGGCTCTGTCTGCGGAATGTGTTTATTGTATCCGAACTTGAAACCAGGATCAAACAAATAATGACAGGAAATCACGGCCGATGATAACAACCCGGACCCCAGGCCGGTCTATCGCAATAAGGCCCGGGCCTCCGGGAAAGCTTTCGCAAGGCCTGACGCCGCCGCTTGGGCTTCTTCCAATGTCCCATAGGCGCCCACCAGGATGCGTCTCCGTCCATATCCGCTGTCCGGACAACGGATGCCGTAGGGCATGTGATCCATGGCCTTGAGGGTCAGCCGAACATCTTCGGTGGCGACGAATGAATTACAGTCCATTGCCTGGACCGTGAAGCGGCGGACAGAGATATCCGCCTGGCGGAACAGGCGGCGTCTCAATTCCAGGACTTTTTCCATAGCCTTTTCCCGGGAGCTGAAATTACCCATAAAAACCTGGAACTCCCGGGCACCGGATGGGGAAACGGATTCACTGGTAAACGCGTCATCCCCTTTGCTTTTGAACCGGGACGCAATGGAAAAGGCCTGCTTGAGTGTTTCATAGGTGCCGATAAGAATGGTGTAGGGCAGGTCGGCCCCAGGTTCCGGCGCAGCAGCATCGGCCCTGGCATTGGCAGCTTCAACCTGTGGACCACCCTGTTCCGGTTCAACTGGGGCGACTTTTGCCACCGGAGTTTCAGCAATGCTGCCAGGAGTTTCCATCCGGGGAAGCCCTGCTGCCGGGGGCGCCTGGGATCCGGCACCCCTGGTATCGGTTTCAGGTCCCCTGTCCCGGGCCGGAGCCAGGGTCACGGGCGTTGTCCCATTGCTGGCCTTAAATGAGAACAGCCTTCTGACCCCGGGGTCCGGCACGCTGAGCCGCCCAAGCTCAGCCGTGGGAAAACGGTTCCAGGTGCGCCCGTCATACCGGGTCAATCCAGTTGCTGTGGCAAACCATATAGTGCCGGATTTATCCACAGCAATGTCCCGGATATCATTGTCCAGAAGTCCGTCTGCACTGGTAAAGACCATCCACCGGGTTCCGTCGAATAGTGCCGCCCCGCTGTTTGTTCCAAACCACCGGTTCCCGTCCGGAGTCACGGCCACTGCCGTAATGTTGGCCGTGGGCAGACCGTCATCCACGGTGTACCGGACCCATGTGCCGTCAACAGTATTCAGGTACAGAACGCCACCGGTTGTGGCCAGCCATACCACATACTCTTCGGCAGCCGCACCATGAATGACGTCCGCCTGGGTCATGGGCCTGGGCTCTGCTCCCAGCCCCGGTTCAAAACCCGGGAGTATTGCGAGGGTAATCATTATAAGAAGGTTGAAAAGCGCTCCTGTTTTCCTGATACCGGAGCTCTGCCGTGAATCTTTTGTCTGTTCTGATTTCATTGTTACCATGAATCTCCATGATGTGTGTACCGGTCCCGGCTCCAAGAATGGGCCCCGGCACAAGGGGTCCGTCTACCCATGTCCTTATCTTTTTTTTTCCAGGGTCTCCCGGGTCAGGATCGATGCCGTAAAGGCAACGGCAGCAGAAACCAGCAGGCAGAGCATGACCGCCTTGTACCCTGCCAGGGAAAACCCGGATCCGGTTCTGCCGAACCTCTCCAGAACATGGCCCAAAACCGGCTGGAACACAGCCCCTCCGGCAAAGGGAAATAAATTGATGAGGCCTGTGGCCGTACCTGCGATTTCCAGGGGAAACAGCTCCTTGTTTGCCGTGAACCCGATAACCACGATGGCGCTTCCGAAAATGCCCATGACAAGGAAGATCCCGTAGAGTCCGGCCACGGGAATGGTGTCCGTAAACCAGTACAGCACGCCCGTCAGGACAATCATGACTCCGCTTGCCAGGACCAGGACCGGTTTTCTTCCCTGGAAAACCCGGTCGGACAACAGGCTTAGCACAGGACTGCCCACCACCATGCCCACGGATATCATGGACAGGATATGGCCTCCTTCTGCTTTGGTCAGTCCGTAGACCTGGGTAAGGAAAGGTCCGCCCCATAGTCCACCCAGGGAAAAGAAGATGCCCAGGTCAAAAAAGAACCAGACGGCAAGGGGCCAGAACCCGGGATTGGCAAGAACCATATTGACTCCCCGGCCCAGACTGATAGACTTGCCAGGCCCGGAAGACGGCTCTGCCGGAGAGGGCCACCCGAACTCCGACGGACGGTTTCTCACAAAAATCCAGACCAGGACAGCCAGGAACAAGGTGAACAGGCCCACCAGGATAAAGGAGTTCCGCCAGCCGATGCGGGCGCTGACCAGGACCAGGGGCGTTGCCGCAGTCAGGGAACCGATCCCGCCCATGGCCATGAGAATCCCTGTCATCAGGGAAAATTCCCGTTTATGAAACCACTCGGCAAGGATCTTCATGGTCGGAACAAAGAGCATGGCCACTCCGATTCCCACCAGTGTCCGCCCCGTGATGGCAACCACAACCGTTGTTGACATACCCAGAATGACCGATCCGGTAAAGGCCACCACGAAAAACAGGGTAATGGTTTTACGCGCTCCCCAGGAGTCTGACAGGAGCCCGGCCGGAATCTGCATCAGGGCATAGGGATAAAAGTAGGCAGCGCCCAGGAGTCCCGTAAGGGTCCCGGTGGCATTCAGGTCCCGCATGAGATCCACAGCCAGCACAGCCGGGCACAGCCTGTGAAAATAGACCAGAACATAGCTGAATCCGAGAAGAACAAAAATCAGCCACCGATAGGTGCGTACCTTTTTCATCAGATCCGGGTCCATAGTCCCTCCTGGTTAAGCGGTTATTCTACCGGCACAACACCCCTGCCGGCTGTTTCCGGAAAATGGTCGTGGATAAAGCCGTTGACAGCCTGCCAGTAACGGGCCGACAGATGAATATCGTTGTGCCCGGCGCCTTCAATCACGACAGCTGCCACCTGCCCGCCCCAATGACGGGTAAGGGCCATGGAGCGCTCCCTGGGAATAATCTCATCGTTCTCTCCCACCAGGGCCAGCATGGGCACACGGATGGAAGGCGCCAGGGCCATGGAGTCGAACCGGTGCCTGAGCATAAGACCAACGGGAAACATGGGGTAATAGTGACGGGCGACAGCCACAAGGCTGTCAAAGGGCGTCACCAGAATTACCCCGCCCACCGGACGCAGGGATGCCACATGGCAGGCCACACCCGATCCCAGGCTCCTGCCCATGAGAACCACGTGCCCCGGCAAGATGCCTTCCCTGGCCAGAAGGGTATCCAGAACCGCCACCGCATCCCGGCACAGGGCCGCCTCACCGGGACTTCCCTGGCTGGCCCCGTACCCCCGGTAGTTCATGAAGAGAAACGCTCCCGCGTCAAACCGGTCCAGGTCGTCCAGGTTGCAGGACACCTCTTCCGCATTGCCGCCGTAATACACGATCAGGGGGGATTCTGAGGAAACTGCCCGTTTCCTGACAAACCAGCCGTGGAGGAGGTTGCCCTGAACCGTCAGGGTCAGTTCACTGGATCTGAACCGGTCCGGGACAGGCCCGGCCAGTTTCTGGGGATAAAAAATCAGCCGTCCCTGGAACAGGTAAACCAGAATTCCCGCAGCACCAAAGGCAAGAAGAATAACTTTGACGGCTGAAACAACCAGGCTCATGGCTTTGCCTCCCGGTGCTTCCCGGACCGGGTTCCTTCATGGGGCCCCTTTTTTTTCACACTGACCCCGCGCTTGGGACATTCCCGGTTGATAACGCACTCCGGGCACCGGGGGGACACGGGGCGGCAGATGCTCTGCCCAAAGGCGACCAGGATGGAATTGATCCCCTTCCAAAGGGGCCTGGGAAGCTTCTTCCTCAGGGCCATTTCCGTTTCCAGGGGGGTTTTTGTCCTGACATACCCCCAGATGTTCATGATCCTGTGAACATGGGTGTCCACACAGATGGCATCCTTGTCAAAGGCAACGCTGACAACAAGATTGGCTGTTTTCCTCCCAACCCCGGGCAGGGTCACCAGATCGTCTATGGTGTCCGGGACCTTGCCGCCAAATGCTTCCAGAGCCTTGGGAAGCCGGGCCAGGTAACCGGCCTTGGCCTTGTGGAATCCCACAGGGAAAATCATCTCCCGGATGGTCTCCTCGGTCAGGACTGACAGGTGCTCAGGATCTGGTGCCAGTTCCAGGAGCCGGGCCGAGGCCCGGGCCGTAACCTCATCCCGGGTCCGGGCGGACAGAATGGTGGCGACCAGAATTTTAAAGGGGTCCCTGGTCTGAACAGCGATGAGATCCACAACAGGTACCCGGTATCTGGCCACATCCTGTCTGACTTTTGCTGTAACTGACACGATATCGATCATGGACGTTTCCCCGTGGTTCACGGTTAAAGACTTTCAGGCGTGCTCCTGAACTCTCACCCGTACTGAGGCAAGGAAAATAGCTTTGGAATCGATTATCTCAGAACGATCTTGACATCGGTGAACTCCGGGTCCTGCATCAGGCTGAGAGCCATTTCTTCTGCCATCTTATCGTTGAGAAAGGCACCTACAAGGACCCTGTCTCTGCCCTTCTGATCCTCGCAGGATTTGCCGTAAGCGGCGTGGCCCTTTTCCATGAGCTTTTTCCGGAGTGCATCGGATTCGGTAAGGGAATTGCAGCCGCCTATCTGGACGGCAAACATCCTGTCTGTCACATCCACCTGGCGGAATTGCCGGGCCCGGAGGTTGGCCTCCTTGATGCTGGCTTCCTCCATTGTGCTGAAATTTCCGATAAAGACCTGGTTCCGGGTCCCCTCATAGGGATCGGTATAAAAGGAGGTAAACACATCTTCTCCCTTGGCCTTGAACCGTGCGGCAACCTCCAGGGCTTTCTCGCGGGTCGAATAGGATCCGATCAGGATGGTGATGGGCTTTTCCCCCTTCTCCTCAAGGACCTCCACCCTCCGGGTGTAGGTTCCGGATGACCCGGCTGCGCCTGCCGCCACAGCATGCTCCTGGCCCGTTTGCCCTGATGCCGGCTGCACTTGTGCGGTCTGAACAGTTCCCGGTGTTTCCGGTGCGGTTCCATCCGCTGCCGGAGCCTGACCTACCATGGGTTTAACCTCCTGCCCGGCCGATCGCGGTTCGCTGGCTCCAGTTGCCGGAGCGGCTGGCTGGGGGGGAATGGCCGCGTCTGTCTGGGTATCCTTTGGCCCGGGCTCTTTTGCGGCATCGGTCGGTTCCAGTCTGTCAACGGACTCCGTTACAAACTGGGAGGACCTGGAGGCTTTGAACCGGGGATCGTCTTCGTCGGCGGGTATGAGCCTGCCCTCTTGAATGGCAGGAGACCCGGTTCCTGAATCTGCTGTTCCAGCCGCGGATGATGTGGCTGACACCCTGTCTTGGACAGTGCCCTCAGCTGCAGAGGGTGTTGCCGGGATCCTGTCCCCGTCGTTGCCGCCCATGGCTGTTGCTTCAGGGGGCCTGGCACCTGGCAATGAACCCTGGCCGACAGACTGTTCCATCGACGCCATCGGGTTGTCCTGGGCTGTTTCCAGGGTAGGCGCCTGATCATTACTGCCAAGGAAATGAATGGCCAGGACGCCAATGACGAAGACAACAACAAGGCCAATCAGGCCCTTGAGAAAACACCCCAGGAAGGAAGATTTCTCCCGGGGGCCGCCGGGAGAGGCAAACAGTCTGTGCCTGAATTCGATAATAAAGCAGATAAGGGCTGCCATGACAACGGCAATGATACTGATTTTCATAATCTATTCCGCAGTGAGAGGTTGGATTGAAACGTTCATTACTTCTGGTCTGTATACCGAGTATAACCTTTCGTGTCAAGAAAACTGAAAAAAAACGCAACATCATTCAGCTTTAAATGCAAGACCTTAGAACAGATCCGGAACCGGGTTTCCCCAAGCGTCAGACAGGAGAAAAAGACGTGTTTTTTCAGGAAGAAATCCTGCGGTATTGTGCTATCTGGCGTGAAACAGCTACCAGTTCACCCGCCTCGTCCCAGAGCTGCCCATCCTCCTCCAGCATGCCGCGGTTCACGAACCGGGTTCTGAAAACTGCCTTGACCCAGGAGGAAACAGTAATATTTCGTATGTTCACGGAAAACTCCAGGGTCGGCACCCATGATACCATGCCCTGGGTGGCAAAAATCGGCGGGGGGAACGCATCGGCCATGAGCAGCACCCCCAGGGTATCCAGAGGCCGGGGCTCCCGGAACCTTATCCAGCCCCTGTGCTCGGACCGGGTGGCCATGGAACCGCCGGTCATCCATCCTGAAAAGGCCGGATCGATCCTGACATCCATGTTTTCGTAAAGGGTGTATCCGGGCATGGGCGGCATGGCATTGCAGACCCCGGGATCCGGCAGGTCCGGCGGTGGTTCTTCATAGTACCGGTGGTCCCGGGAAGCAGTGCCCGAGTCCGCAGATGCCAGGGTGGCAAAGGCCATGAACTTCACTTCGCCGGCCTGGCTGAGATTCACCCGGTACCGCTCAAAGCTGCCGGCCCGCACCATGGGTTCCACCCTGATTTCAGCATCACCCGGGATTGAGCGGGCAAGGTAGTTCACGGTCATGATGGGAAGTGCCCGCTTGTCCGTCATCTCCATTACGGCCGCAGCGGCCAGGGCCATGAGATATCCGCCGTTGGGGACCGTGTTGATGGACCAGGCAGGGGAGATGACGACGCTGAAACAATCCGGACCCCTGCGTGCCAGCAGGCCGTGTATATCGGTGTCAAACAGGTGCATTCTCACTCCGTGCATTAAACAAAATATCTTTTAACACTCCAGGTGTACAAGATGATCATGAACAGATCAATTGTTTAGCCCACCAAGAACAGACAGTAATAAGGAAAAGGGAGATCTCTTTGCCGGGCAGATTATACACAAATCGCCGGTAAAGTCATTAAAATTGACCACCCAGAGATCATA
>JAZDGN010000026.1:0-47850 GCA_043806875.1 Pseudomonadota bacterium | reverse complement strand
TGAATTGCCAGCTTTCTCCGGCAGCCGCATAGACCATCGGGGAGAGCAGTGCTCCTGCGGCGCCGCCGATGGCAATGGCCGTTCCCATAAGCCCCGCAACGAGCCCCCTCTCCCTTTCCGGAAACCAGACCGCCAACGTGGGAGACATGGTCGACAAGCATAAGCCGACGGCCAGACCCTCGAAAAAGCGCGCGGCAAAAACCGCTGCATAGGTATTGAACCATGGCATCATCAAGGCTGGCAATGAGCCGCAGCAGTTACCGATGATAAGCAGTGCGGTAATGCCGATACGGTCACACAGGAACCCTCCCGCCACCAGGGCCAGTGCACCGGAAAAGACGAAAATGCTCATCAGCTGGGTCGCAGCGCCCTGGTCCACGCCGAGGCTTGCGGATATCTTGCCCAATAGAGGCGCAAAGGAAACCATGTTCATGTTCAAGGAAATAAAACTGAGAACCGAAACAACAAGGATCGCCCACCGGAAACGGGGGGGGGCCGTTTTTCGATTCATACTCGTAAAAGTAGGCCGGGCGCGGAATCCCACGGCCTTTGCTGCGGCGCTTTGGGTTTGTTTCATTTTACCTGTCCGTTTTCAGATGAAAATTCCATCCGGCTTCTTTATATGCCTGGAAGTCCTTATGCCTGCGGGCCGTCTGATCAAGTGCGGCCTGAAGTCCGTAAAGGAGCAGCGAAAAGGCTTTTGTTGTCAGTGTCATGATGATTTTCCCTTCTATCCCCTGTGCCGGGGGATCTTATAGCGCGGCCGTTTTGCATGGCTTTTCCACAGGGGCGTATCCCAGCGGACATCCTCCCTGGGGATATGAAGGCGCAGCCGCCTGGATGCGATACAGGCTTCCGCGGCATCTGCCAGGGGATTGCCGTCCAGGACGCATCCGATCGTTTCCCGGAAATACTTCTGGAACGCTTCCCAATCGCACGATATGGCGCCGGTGGGGCAGATCATCTCACAGAAGGTGCATCCCATCCACATGTCGCAGGCCGTGCCCTGGGATCCGTAACGCCGTGGCTCGGCGGACAGGTCGATATACCCCATGAGACAGTTGTCCATGCAGAGCCGGCATTTGGGATAGTTACACTTGCTTTTGTCATAGGTCAGGTAACCGTGGGGGTTGTGGCCGGACCGGTAGAACTCGGTCAGGGCCAGCAGCTGGGGCGTCAGGACCCGTTCCGGCGCCGCCGGTATCAGGCCGGTTTCACCGGCTGAGATCCGCAGGCTCTTTTCGGCCATCTCCTGGCCGAAGGTCTCGGCCTCCTGCAGGTCGATGTCGTCCGGGTGGCCATGGGTGAAGTAGGGGCTGGGCGCCATCTGGAAATGGACATCCCCGAACCAGTCCCCCGTGCCGATGACCGTAAAGCCGCGCCCCATGAGGCGGCGGACAACCGTTGGGAAAAACTGTTCCGGCATCACTCCATGGGTGTTGAAGCAGAAGGCGTGCCGCCCCTTCTGGTCGGGCAGGGCCTCGATGAAACGTCTGAGGTTGGGGGTTTCGGCGCCGCACCAGACCGGACTTCCGATGCCGATCAGATCATAGTTGTCGATCTCCAAGGGATCGGCCTGGGCCACGGTCTTCAGGTCGCACCGGCCGGCCTCTCCGGCAAATCCATTCTGGGAAAGCCCCTTGTGTATGGCCCTGGCGATCTTAGCGGTATTGCCTGTCTGGGAGTAATGGACAATAAGACTCTTCATGGTTCCTCTTCCTGTCACCTGAACCGTGTATTTGCTGGTGCCGAGTCTCCCCGCGGGTCACCGCAGGGAGACTCGGCAGATCCGCAGGATCACCGTGCGCGTTTGAGAAGCGCCTGGGGGGTGACGTCGTTGTAGGTAAAGTTGCTCGAATTCAGCTGATTGTCGGGAACGTACAGGGTCGCCATCCCGAACTGGAGATCGCAGCCGATCAGACCGTTGGTGTAAACGCTCTGCTGGCCTTCGGGCATGGGCCAGGACTTGGTGTCCTGGAGCCAGATCTTCCATACGTTTCCGGCCCTGTCCCAGGCCACGGCATAGTAGGCCCACAGGGTTTCCTTGTCCACCCAGATCCGTTTCCTGCTCTGGGGGTATTTGGCGTCCTTGGGTACGATATCGATGACATACATGTCCCTGACCTCATACCCCTCGGTGTCCACGGGGAGATCCTGAACATTGCTTTTCTTATGTTCATTGGCGATCTCCAGGGTCATCCTGCTGTCGACAACCGCCAGCACCTTCTGCTCCCTTACCAGGGTATAGCTGAAATCGGAAATCCGCCCCTCGAAACAGAGGAAATCATCCAGGGCCTGGGTAGACCCCAGGATCGGTGTCGACCTCTGACCGGCCTCGGCACGGATTACCCGGCGCATGCTGGGCAAATAGAGATAGGTGTCATCCGGCTTGTCCTGGTCGATGTAGCGGTAACTCAATGTAATGGTGTTCTTGATGCTGGGCGGCTTCAGGTAATGGAAGAGCAGCACCTTGTAGAGCCCCAATGGATTGGACAGATCAGGCTTGGGATCCAGGACCATGCGGTTGGTGAAAAAGAGCCAGAACGAGGTGGCCGTGTTGAAGCGGACATCCTCCCCCCGGCGTTTCTCAAAGGAGCCCCCCTGGCCCCTGTCAAGCGCTTCGTCACACCAGTACTTGGAGTCATAGTTCCACATGAGTTTGGTGACGAAATCTGCGTCCCCGGCCTTGAGATCAGGGAAAGGCAGGCCCTCGCGGTCATAGACCGGCGTAATGTTTCCGTTGGTGTCCATGGAATACTTACCCTTGTTTTTGGCCGAATACTCCAGGAACTGCTTTGGCTGGGGATAGCTTTTTGTTTTAGCCATGGTCATCCTGAACTTGGGCAAAAGACCGTCAAAACCGGTCTCAAAAGCCTGGGCCCACTCCTCGGGAAAAAGTTGGGAGTACTGTTTGTAGTTACTGCTGTCGATGGTCGCACCGGGTGCTGGAAGATCCTGGGCCACGGAGAGCGCGGCTCCCGCAAGGCCCAAAATCACCACAGCCGAAATCATCAGTATCCAGCGTTTCATAGTATTTTTCCGCATTGTTTTCCTACCTCCCTTGTTCCTAAAAATTGAATTGGGTGGTGAAGACGATCATGTCCTTGTGGCGCAGGATCCCCAGCCCTTCGTAATTGTTGTCACCGTAGATATTGATGTATTTCAGCTCAAACGACCACGACTGGTTCATCCACCCGGGCATGTATTTGACTGTGGGCATCACCAGGCCGCTGTTGGCCCAGGGACTGTAGCTGACAACAAGATCCGTGGCGATTCGGTTGTACAGCCAGTTGGTTGAGATGCGGGCATTGAACCTGGACTGGTATCTGGGCATTTCCGTAGCGTAGATGACGTACTGAAGCTGATCATTATCGGGTACGCACTCTCCGATGTACTCGACGGTCAGATCAACGGGAGCTGTCTTGTGCCAGTCGAAATAGAGAAAACCGTTCAGGTCGTAGGCCAGCATGAATTTGAAATAATCCCGCTCGACAATGGCGTCCGCTTCGTTCAGGTCAAAGGTGTTGAACGGTTTGTTGGGGGAATAAACGCCCTCGGCACGGACTACACCCGGCCAGGGAAGCTGCTTGTTCATATAGGCGCCGATGATGTCCATGGAGGGATAGACCAGTCTGTATTCACGCTCCGGCGTGAACTGGCCTGGTCCGGTGGGAATCATGTTGCCGGTCAGTTGTCCGGGTTCGACAAGGGGATCAAAATTGTGGGAATGCCAGTACATGAGTCCGAACTGGTAACCGCCGGCATTGGTACTGGTCCTGAATCCGAAACGGGTGTCATCCCAGCCGTCAGGATACTCCTCGGTGACATGGGGAATGTCTCCGGGCACATAGGTTCCCCCAAGTCCGGGAATGAAGTCTGGCAGCTGGTGCCAGGTGTTGGAGAATGGAGGTCCGGCAACGCCGCCGGGATAATTTGGAGAGGGGAAGAGGATCGGGTTGCCCACCGAATACGGGGGCAGGAACCGGTCTTCGGGATAGATCCCGAAGCGCTGACCGGAGAGGTGGGAAACGGGCATTGCAAAATCACCCTGCCTGTTGACCCGGTATTTGTCATCCACCAGCAGCGGGCTGACGATCCACTCAAAACTGGAGGAGATGGAATCGACATCATGAATGCCCCGGATCATCCATTGGGGAATCCGGGTGTCCTCCTGGTTGGCAAAGGCAAATGTCCAGCGCTGGTCTTCAGGATGGATCACATCACCTATTCTTTCGGTCATCGACTCTCCCCAGATTGCAATCTGGCGGCCTATTTTAATATTGTTCTTCTTGCTTGGCCGCAGTTCAAAGTACATCTCCCGCAGGACATCATTGATGTCGTCGTATTCGCAATAGTACTTATCCTCGGTCCCTGACCCCTTTTCCATGTCATAGTCGGGTTCATAAGCCAATTGAACCGCAGACCAGAATTTCAGGTTGTCGGATATTTTCCAGTCGGCGTAACCCCGGAATGTTGTTCTGAATGTGGCCAGATTGTCGTCATTCTGGGCATAGGGCTGATCTTCCAGAAAATATCCGGTATTGTTGCGAAGCCACCCGTACAGCGTCAGTTCCCGGTCCCCGGAATAGATCGTGTCCAACGCGTACCCCACGGACGAGGCGGACAGAAACACCGCAAGAAACATCAGGCGTACAATTAAAAGTTGTGTTCCCCTCTTCATCGTTTCACTCCTTTTTTGATAGTCATGGTAGTTGATGCCGCACATGTCACCGTGTTTCACAATTCATCCACATCACCCCCTTGTTATGAATTTCGGTTTGATAATATTGATCAGGGCCGGCAGCACCAGGATGCCGACAACCATGTTCACCGTCATCAGGGTTCCCAGGAGTATCCCCATCTCGGCCTGAAAGCGTAACGGAGAGAAGAACCAGAAAATAACCCCGGCGGTCATCATGGTGGCTGTAAAGAAAACCGCCCGCCCGGCCGTGACAATACCGCCGCGGACAGCTTTTTCCAGGTCATGCTCCTGCCTGTGGATCTCGATGATCCGGCTGACGATGTACAGACCGTAGTCCACCCCGAGCCCGATTCCCAGGGAGACCACCGGGAAGGTATTGATATTGAGGCCCACACCCTTGACCACCATCAGGGTAAAGGCCAGGAAATTGGCCAGGATCAGGGACATGGTGAAAATAACCCCGGCCAGGATGGAACGATAGGTAGCCGCACACAGGACAAAGATGATACCCAGGACGATGAACAGGATCTGGTCGTTCTTGACTTCGATGACCTGGTTCGCGGCTGCCAGTATTCCTCCCAGCCCGCCTGCCGGCTTTGACACCGCGTTTTCCATGAGTTTGGGGTTCTCATCGATAAACCGGTTGACCCGGCCGATAACCTCTTCCAGCACCGGGCCTTCATGGTTTTTCAGGTACAGCTTCACGTTGGTGCTGGTCATGCCGTAATCGATCCAGGTATCCATTTCCCCGGGGGCCGCCCCCATCTGCACCAGGGTGATCATGTTCTGGATGGCCTCCTGGGTCGGGGGAATGGACTCCCACTTGGGATCGTTTCCACGGGCCAGCATGTTGATGCCCTTGATCAGGTCGGCCACCGACACGGCAAAACCCACGTTGGTGTCGGCCATCATGTACTGCTGGAGCTGTTCCATCCCCCGGATGACGTCCGGATAGGTGACCGACTGGGGTGCGTTCCCCTCCACGGCCACCCACATCTGGTCGACCCCCGGGAATTTCCGGTTGATAGTGATGATATCGGTATTGAATTCGGAATCGGGCCACAGGATGGGGCTGCCCGGGTGGGCATCACCGTACTTGAGATAGGTGGAGGAGACCACGGCCACGATCAGGATGACCACCGAAACGACGAGCGTTATATACCGGCCGGTCCCGAAGGTCCACCCGGCCATTTTGCCGAGGATTTTCCTCAGAAGGTGCTCCGTTAAATATTCGATCCGGTAGCTCATGGTCTGGGGCACGTCCGATTTCTCCGGAACCGTCACTTTTTTGAAAGAGGCGAAGAGCGGCGGATAGAGAACAAAGATGGTGAAAATCATGCCGCCGGACCAGAAGAACCCCAGGTAGGCCAGGTTCCGCAGGGTTGGTATGGGGGTCAGCCAGATGACCAGGAGGGCCAGGGTGTCCGAGACGATGGCGATCATTCCCGGAGGGAGAAGTCCGGTTCCGGTGACGAGCGCCGCCTCTTGGATATCCCTGGTTCTCTGGTACTCTTCCGTAAACCGCTCCACCCACTGCACGGCATGGCTCATGGCCCGGGCCGAGAGCAAAAACGGGATCACGATGATGAGGGGGTCGAAATGGAGTCCGAACAGGACGGAAAACCCGAGTCCCCAGACTGAGGTGAGAACGGCGCTGACAAAGGGCCAGAACCAGAGGCCGCCCCGGCTCATATAGGCATAGAGGAGCCCCAGGATCACGATGAAGGTGACACACAGGATGATCCCCATCCGGGGCAGATAGTGGTAAATCCATCCGTACAGGAGAGGGGTGCCGGTCATGTAAATCCGGTGGCCTGCATCTGCTTCCTGTTGCTTGATCGCCATGAACCTGTCGAACAGGACGTTGAAATCGATTTTACCCTCAAGAAAATTGGCGTCCAGCCTGAGAGATTTCAGGTCGCGGGAGATGTAGATGCCGAAGATGTTGCTGCTGGTGAAGACCCTTTTTTTCAGTTCCTCCATTTCGGCCTGGTTCCGGGGGATATCCTTCATGACGGGATTGTTGGAAAATCCGCCGGGCGTCTCCCTGAGCACGTTGACCTTCCGGCTCGCCAGGGACATGATGCCGAAATGGTCCACACCCGGGATCAGATCCACCGCTTCCTGGATTCGGGATATCTTGGTCAGGGTTTGTGGATTGAAGACATCGCCCTCGGTGACTTCCAGCACTACGGTCGCCTGGTAGGCGCCGCCGAAATATTTCGCGTATTTTTTGTGAACCTGAACATAGGGATGGTCCATGGGGAAAAGGTCGAGGAACTGGGTGAACATCTGGGTGTGCGCCGCCTGGAAGAGAAAGAACAGGGTAATGATGGCCATGACGGCCAACACCATTTTCCTCTGGCGGATTAGAAATCGAACAAGTGCCGCATACATGATGGCTTACCTTTCTTCTTGAGTTACGGATGTGCCGAGAGTCTCATTCCAATCTGAACCCATCTGTCCTGTCCGGAAGGATTGGCCAGGATGGACCCCTGATTGCCGACAAGTACGCCCTTTCCATGGTTGTCAAAGACCATGCCGGACAGCCAGTTGTAATGGCCCGGGATCACGACGGGCGCCCAGGTTGCCCCGCTGTCCGATGAGGCCAGGACCGTTCCCCTGAGGCCCACTGCCAGGACGGATGTGTCCCCGCTGAACAGGACTTTCAGAAGGGTGTCGGACTCCGCGGCCGCCGCCTCCGTCCAGGTTTTGCCGCCGTCATTGGTCCTGAGCGTTTTTCCGGCCGTTCCAACAGCCACACCAAGAAACTTACCGTGAAAATCCACACCAAAGAGCTGCCCCATGCCGTCGCCGTTCTGCCTCTCCCAGGTTTCCCCGCCGTCACCGGTGTGAAGAATGGTATCGAACTCACCGACGACCCACCCCTCAAGGCTGTTCAGGAAAACCAGGTCATTGAGGGTGACGTCCTCCTCAAAGGGCAGGCGCCGCCATTGGCCGCCGCTGTCATCGCTGCGCAGAATGGTGCCGTAGCTGCCCACGGCGAACCCGGTCTTCTCGTCCAGGAACTGGACTTTCAGGAGTTTCTCCACCGTCGCCGGGCTCTGCTGAGCTACCCATGTGGCGCCGCCGTCCCACGTGTGAAGAATCAGGGATTGATCACCGACGATCCAGCCCGCTTTCTCGTTTACAAAGGAAACCGACAGGAGCGAGGCAAAGGTACCGGCGTTCTGCCGCTGCCACGTGGCTCCCCCGTCCCGGGAATGGACAATGGCCCCGAAATAGCCGACCGCCCACACGTTTTGCCCCTGCAGGGCCACATCATAGAACTTGTCCCCGAAGGTAATGGCAGGTCTGCCACCCGGGGATTCCGATTCACGGGAGTGGTGCTCGGATGCCGATTCACGTGGATGATGTGATGACACCGCCCCTTGGCTCCCGGCACCGGCCTCCGTCTTTCCACTCGACGTCCAGCCGGCTCCGGCCCACGTCAGGGAAAGCGCAGCCGCTGCCATGAGGATGACTGCCTGCCATTTCCAACATGTGATTTTCATCGTTACACCTTGGTTATGAGAGTTCCTGATCCGGTCCACGGCTCAGTCGCCCAGGGTTTTGATGTACGCCACCGCATTCTCGGCGGCGATGCGTCCGGTGTTGAGGGCAAACCCCATGGTGTTGCCCGGAAGAACGAACACGTAGCTGTCCCCGTAGATGGTGCAGGCATCGGTTCCCGCAGCGTAGAGCCCCGGGATGGGGGACCAGTTTTTGTCGATCACCTCGGCCCTGGCGTTGATCTTGATGCCGCCCAGGCTCCCGTAGGCGCTGGGGAAGAACCGGGCCGCGTAAAATGGTGGCGTCAGAACAGGCCTCAAATAACGGTGGCCTTTATTGAAAAGTTCGTCGTAACCGGTTTTGCAGGACTGGTTGTAGGTCGTGAGCGTAGACTGCAGCCCCCCGATGTCAATGCCCGTTTTTCCAGCCAGCGCTTCCATGGTGTCAGCCATGAACAGATGCTGATAGCCCCCGTCCATGGCAGCCTGGATCTTCTGGCGGAAGTCTTGGACGCGCATGAAGGGGAACACGACACTGAGAAAATCAAAGTCCTTTTCCATGGCGGCCCGGATGGCATCATCGAAAACGACAAACGCGCAGCGGTCCTTCTGGATGGAAATGGCATTTCCGGTAAAGGTTGTATTGGGCATTACTCCTTCATCGATAAAACGCTGTCCCAGGAGATTGACCATGAGATGGGGCTGGCGGCAGGCTTCATGAAGCTCGGGACCAAGGGTCATCATATCGGGCATGTTGTAAATGAGCTCCATGGACATGTCTGTACGCTCCGCACCGACCTCCCAGGCCATGCGCATTCCGTCCCCCTCCATTCCCGGAATACGGAACGAGTAGAGGTCCTTTCCAAAATCATATCCGGTAAATTTCTTGATCATTTTGGGATTGTCGCCAAAACCGCCGGTGGCAATGATCACAGCCTTGCCCCGGACTTCGACGGTTTCTCCGGCCTTATCCTCGGCCAGAGTGCCGGTGATCCGGCCGTTCTCCTTGATCAGCTTCTGGGCCGGGGCCTGGAGCATGATCTTTACGCCCATCACCTTGGCCCTTTCCGTCATGATCTTCATCATGGTGGCCGAAGCCATGGGGCCGGGCTTTCCCGTGGCCGGCTTGATCAGGTGCCAGGTGGGATAAGCCGACGGGAAGTAGGAGGCCGGTTCCACGAACTCCACCCCCAGATCCTCCAGCCAGTGGATCGTGTCCCCGGATTTATTCAGATACGCCCGTACCAGCTGGGCATCGACCCGCCAGTGGGTGTAGTTCATGAACACCTCAAAGGCCTCGTCCCGGGTTGGTTTGAACTGTTTGAGCCGCGTGTGACGGCTTTCAATGCCAAGGGGCCCCATGCCCATGTTGCCGGTTCCACCGGTAGTGGCACCCTTTTCCAGTACGATCACCCGTGCCCCGCCCTGGGCCGCCGCAACAGCCGCAGCCAGGCCGGCAGCACCCGCAGCTATCACGATGACGTCCGCCTGCAGTTTATTCATGGTTTTCTTCTCCCTGTTGTGTCATAAAAGCGTCTCTTTCTGCTTGTTATCGTTTGCAATTAACCCCACGCTTTACCCGGCAAGGCCGATCCTGACCCAGGCAAAGCCAACCCTGGCTGTGATCCTGGTGCCGTCATGGCGTTCACTGTGCACGCCTCCCGGCAAAGCCCTGTTGTCTCCCTGGAACAGTCTCAATAATCCCCCCAGAACCGTACCGGTGTTATGGTCAGTCTCAAGTCGCACTGAAGGCACCGGGCCGCCTCCCGGGCCGCCTCCGTTTCCCCCAGGGTCTCTGTCAGGCACTGGAACCCGCCTATCCTTTCCTCAACTCCGATGCACTCACCGCTGCAGCGGCTCTGCCCCGCGAACTCCGGGTCCGGTCCCATCCATGCGTCCGGCGCCTCCACCTTTACCAGGACCTCGCCGATCTCCCCGTCACCGCCCAGGTACCGGTCCACGGCCATGGCCGCTTTCCGCCCCGATGCAATGGCCTGGATGACCGAGGCGCTGCCCGTCACGGTGTCACCTGCGGCAAAGACGCCGTCGATGCTGGTTTCCAGGGTGTAGGAATCCATCTCGATTAAGCCGCGTCCGTCCAGGTCAATGTCAAAATCTTCCGGGATTTTAGGGCGCTGGCCGATGGCAAAAAAGATTGTATCGGCTTCGATCACCTGCTCTGATCCCTCGACCACGGTCATATCGACACGGCCGTCCTCGTCAAAGCTGAAGGAGTCAACCTCAAGGCTCTCCACCCCCGCAGCCCTGGATCCGGATTCCAGGATCCGGGTGACGGTGCGTCCGGGCATCACAAGGATCCCCTCGGCTTCCCCCTCTTGGATTTCGTCGCAGGCCGCCGGCATTTTGCCTTTTTTCTCAAGACAGACAATGGTGACGTTGTCAGCCCCCAGCCGCCGCGCCACCCGGGCGCAGTCAAACGCGACATTCCCGCCGCCCAGAACCACGATCCTCCGGCCGACCGTCACGGCCTCGCCGCTGTTGACGGATTTCAGGAAGGTCAGGGCGTCCAGCACTCCGGTGAGGCCGCTCCCCTGGATGGGGAGTTTCCTGCCTTCATGGGTGCCGACAGCCACCACCACGGCATCGAAATCGTCGCCCTCCATAAGGTTCTCGATGGACTCGACACGGGTACCGGTACAAAGGGTTACCCCCAGCTTGAGTATCTCCCCGATTTCTTCGGCCAGCACTTCCCTGGGTAGGCGGTAGGCAGGGATGCCGTAGCGCATCATGCCGCCGGGTTCGGGATTCTCATCAAAGACGGTTACACTGTGACCGGCCTTGGCCAGACAGGCAGCCGAGGTCAGACCCGCTGGCCCTGAGCCCACCACCGCGACCCGTTTGCCGGTCGGCGGCTTTATCCGGGCGTTTTGCTCCCAGAGCCGCTGGGTATCCCGCTCGGCGGCAATACGCTTCAGGTCCCGGATGGCGATGGGTTGGTTGACGTCCTTGCGGCGGCACCCGTTTTCACAGGGATGATGGCACACATGACCGAGGACCTTGGGGAAGGGCACCTTCTCCCGGATCACGGCCGTTGCCTCGGAATATTTTTTTGCACGCACCAGGCGCACGTACCGGGGAACATCGATCTCCGCTGGACAGTCGTACCGGCATGGGACCAGGGCGTGACGGCGCTTCCTACCCTTGACCAGTTCCTCCCGGTCACGGATGGCGCCGGTGGGACAGACCTCAACGCAGGCCCCGCAGAACCGGCATCCGGCCTCGGCCAGGGAACGGTCAAAGGCCGTGCCGACCCGGGTCTCCTGCCCCTGGCCGATAAAGGAAAGGACGCCGATGCCCCGAAGCTCGTTGCAGGCCCGCACGCACCGGCCGCACCGGATGCACCGGGCGAAATCATGAACAAAAAGCGGGTTGTCGGTTCGGACCGGGATCTGCCGGGTCCGCCTCCGGACGCTGAGTTCCTCGGTGATCCCCAGGTACTGCTTGACGGACTGCAGCTCGCAGTTCAGGTACTGGCTGCAGGAGAGGCACTCGGCCGGATGGTCTGCCAGGAGAAGTTCCATGGCAAGCCGCCGCAGGCGGTCGACCCTGGACGTTTTTGTATGGACAATCATCCGGTCCGCTGCCGGGGTCATGCAGGACGGCTGCGGTCCCTCGGTCCCCTTGATTTCCACGATGCACAGCCCGCAGGAGCCGACCGGCCTCAGGTCCGGGTGATGGCACAGGTGGGGGATGTAGATGCCGGCGTCCAGCGCCGCCTCCAGCACGGTCCGGCCCTCTTTGGTCCTCACTTCGCGGCCGTCCATGATCATGACAATGGGAGATGGGCTTTTCATTTCAGATCCCGTCTTTCTCTGCCCGGATCGGTGGCGTCACCAGCCGGCCCGCCGGCGGATTCGTGGTCCGGTATCAGGCAGAAGCCGGACAGACACCGGTTTTCCCGGATATGGGCTTCAAACTCGGCCCGGAAACGGCGGAGGATGGTCAAAAACGGAGCCGGAGCGGTCCGCCCCAGGCTGCAGGAAGAACCCAGGCGCAGGCCTTCGGACAAGTCTTCCAGAAGCTCGAGATCTCGCGCCCTGGATCGTCCCCGGATGATATCGTGGAGGATTTCCGCCATCTGACGGGTTCCTTCCCGGCAGATAGTGCAATGCCCACAAGACTGCCTACCGGCAAAAAGGAGCCCCTGCCTGGCCAGGACTAGGGCGCAGACGTCTTTCCCGGCCGCCACCAGGCTGCCGGAATCAAGGCCTCCTCCGGCGGCGGCCATTGCCTCAGGGGCGTACGGCAGGTCCAGGTCGTCGGCCGCCAGCCACCCACCGCTTGGGCCGCCGATCCGGACCGCCTTGAGAGCGGTACCGTCAGGCACCCCTCCGCCGATCTGATCAATGATCTCACGCAAAGGCATTCCCGCGGGAATCTCGGCGACACCCGGCCGAGCGACACAGCCGGCCAGGGTAACCAGCCGGGTTCCTCTGTGGCCGTCAAGGCCGAGACCGGCATACCAGTCCGCCCCGTTGGCCATGACGGCCGGCAGCTTGGCCAGGGTTTCCACGGAAAGGATAACGGCCGGGTTTCCCCGGAAAACAGGTTCCCTGGCACCTTTTGGCATGAAGCAGTTCTCGGGCCGCCTTCCCTCCAGGGCCGGAATGACTCTCAGGGCCTCGGCGCAGGGAATCGGGCCGGGTGCCGGGACGAGCTGAAGTTGAAAGCTGAGGCTTGCGCCCCGGACGTCATTGCCTATCCGGCCCGACCTCTTCATCTGATCCAGGGCCGTTTCAAGCCTGGACAGGGCCGCCTTCATGTCAGCGTTCACATAGAGAATCCCCTGGGAAGCACCGGAAGCATACCCGGCGATGAGCATGCCTTCCAGAACCCCGTAGGGATCATTTTCAAGCAGGAAGCCTTCGGCCAGGAACACGGGATCTGCACCGGCCGCAAGGCCGATGATCCAGGGCGTTGCTCCAGGGGAGCGGTCACGCAGGATCCACTGGTAATCCAGGGAAAGACCGGGGAAACCCTCCTCGCCCAGCCCCGAGCGTTTCACGATGTCTGTCACCTCCCCAGGCGTTCCGGACAGGGCTTTCGAAAGTCCGCAGTATCCTCCCAGCCTGATGTATTCATCAATGCTTTCAGGGTTGACTGTCCCGATGTTCCTGAGTGCGGCCCTGACCTCCCCTCTCCCGTCAGGGGAAAAGGCATTCGCCTCCCCTGACGCTTCAGGGGGAGTCTCCGGGATTGATGGAAAACTCCTGGACGCAGGCACACGGCCGCCCGGAAAAGAAGCCCCGTCCACATCAGGGACCGGTCCCTTGGAAAATCGGAACCAGGGGTAAACCGTGGCAAAACCATAAACCTGGTTGTCGGTCAGCCCGGTCAGCTCCGCAGCCACCCGAACCGCCTCGACAGAGAGATACCCCTCTTTTTCCTGTGCTGAAAAAAGCAGGGGGAGCAGGCCGCTCCGATCCCGGATTGGTGCATCAACGGGTTTGATAACGGGTGCTTCCATCCGGTCCCAACTGTTGGTTTTATCTGTATTCATGGATGATTCGATTTCATTCACGGTGTGAATCCTGATGCTGCCGGACACGTTCGGAGCGGCTGCCTGCTGCCAGAATCTTTTCCATAAGGGAAAGCTCCTGTCCGGTTCCCGGCAGCTCCTCATCGGCTGCGGATCCATTTCCAAACAACCCCAGGGCACTAAGATGCAGGCCTATACCGGTCCTGGCCACCTCATCCACGTCGGCCTGGGCGGCTATCCCCTGGTCAACGATGACCATGGCTTCTTTCAGCAGCGCCTGCTGGAGCCGGTGGCCGATGAAACCCGGCGTCTCCCTGTTGACCACCACCGGACGCATTCCCATGAGCAGAAGCAGGTTGCAGACATAATCCGTCACCTCGGGAAAGGTGTGCCGGCTCCCCATGACTTCCACCAGTGGGATCAGGCAGGGGGGAAACCAGAAGCACGTGCCCACGACCCGGTTTTTCACTTTCATGTCGGCAACGATGTCGGAAATGCCGAGTGACCGGGTATGGGCGGCGATCACGGTGAACGGGGAGCAATAGGCTTCCAGTTCCCGGAACAGTGCCTGCTTGATCTTGAGGTCTTCAGCTGATGTCTCCACCACAAAACGCGCTTCGGAGACGGCCTCCTGAAGATTTGAGCTGAGCCGGATCCGTTCCATGGTTTCGCTGAAATCCCTGCCTTCATCCATGCCGTTCCGGGCCAGGAACCGGAGGTTGGATTCGATCTTTCCCATTGCCGCACTGAGGGAAGCCCCGCTCAGGTCAAACAGAACGACCTCATGTCCCTTGGCTGCAAAGAGCTGCGCGATACCATGCCCCGTTGGCCCGGCGCCCAGTACAGCGATGTATTTTGATTGCGGCATGATCTCTCCCCGTTTGTCTGTACCGAGTCCTTTTTCCAACGCCGGCCGTTTTTATCAATAAACCCCGAACTCTCGGACCGCATCCACCATGGCCGCAACGTTTTCCGGACGCGCCTCGTCCGGCAGTCCGTCGCTGCCGTCCACGATGAGCCCCCCGGTATCCCCGAACAGGTCGACCAGTTCACGCACGTCGTCCTTCACCTGCTGGGGTGTGCCGGTTACCAGGAGCGCCGCCGGAACATTTCCCCAGAAGCACATGGTGTCGCCCAGGATCTCCCTGGCCTTTTTCCGGTCGATGATATCGAAGTGGCCTGCCACCTTTCCCCTGGGAAGTTCCCTGAGGAACTCCAGCCTGGGGGTGTAATCTCCCTCGAACAGCGGGATGGGGGTGATCCCCTCCTCGATAAGGCCCAGAAGCAGGGCCTTGAGGCTCGGCCAGTAGAAACGTTCATACTGGTCATTGGACATGAAGTTCGCCGCACCCCAGTGCAGGGGAATGAAGGTTCGGGGAACGCCGACCATCCTGGCCGCGATAGTTGCCTTCTGAATCGTTACCGGGGTGAGGAGGTCAACGGTTTCCAGGAGCTTTTCCGGGTTTCTGCGCATGTCCGTCAGGACGCCCCGCATGTTCCGGAAATGGTCGCCGACCCAGTCAAAAGCCGTCAGGGTGACGCTCCCGAAAAGGGTGGGGTAACCCAGCCGGGCCATCTCCCCGGCCTCCCGGGATACAACTCCAACGTGCCGCTGGCACTCCTCGGCCACCGACACCAGCTGTTTCAGCATGCCGAGCAGGGGAGGCGCGGAAAGGATCTGGGGAAGCATGTAGATCAGGTCATAGTCCCCGGAAGCCCAGTAAAGTGGCGGAAGCGGCATCCGGGCGAGGGGGGCGAAGACATCGGCCATCTGGGGCCACAGTTTCTTTGCCGTAAACTCGCTGGGATTTTTGAGGAACTCATCGTATTCCGACGGTTTCAGGGTCTCTTCACCCAGGTACTGGAAGGGTTCGTCATCACGAAGGGCCTTGCCCGGCCACTTGAGGTGGCGGATCCCCATGCCCTCCAGGATGTTGCCGGGAAATACCGCCTGGGGGTCCATGGCGCCATCGAAGTCGAACTCCAGGGTTACCTCCCGGAGGGCGGCAACCCGTTTTTCGATGTCGTACTGGCAAACTTTGTTGGAAATGCCCTTGGACCTGGTGGAGTAAAAATGCGTCATCAGGGGAACGACCGGAACGCGGTCGGGCTGTCTGAGGGCGATGGCGTCGTCCAGACGTTTCTGCCTGGCCTGGAAGGCCGATTCGTTGCTTTTTTCCATGTTATTCACCTCCTGCCAGCCACGCTTTGGCCAGATTCGCACCCTGGACCGCATCCCTTCCCCAGGCGTCGGCGCCCGAGAAGGTGCAGATCTGTTCGTTCACAGGCGCACCGCCGATTATGATCTTGACCCGGCCGCCGACCTCCGACTTTCGGATCACGTCGATGGTTTTTTTCATGGAATCGAATGCTAAGGTCAACAGCGCACTGAGGGCCACGACAGTGGCCCCGGTTTCGGAGATGCACTCCACAAAGCGGGCCGGCTTGACGTCCACTCCCAGGTCGATGACCTCGATGCCCTGGATCTCCATGAGGAACCGGACCATGTTTTTACCGATATCGTGGACGTCTCCTTCGACCGTCCCCAGCACGACCTTGCCCAGGGTTTTTTTCTCAACCGCCCGTCCATGCATCCTTGGCTTGACCATCTCGGAGATCGTCTCCATCATCTCTCCGGCCATGATCAATTCGGGAATGAACATCTCGCCGGCCTCGAACTGCTTTCCCACGATCTCCAGCGCCTTCTTGCAGGATTCCACCACCTCCATCGGGTCAGTCCCGGCCTCCAGCATCGCCTCAGCTATCCTGAGCGCCTCCTGTTCCTCCATGTTGGCGAACGTTTCGATCAATCGCTCTGTCTGCTGCGTCATCCTCTCTCCTCCTGGTAAAAATCCGTATCAAAAGCCTCAGTGGCCATCCTTCCCCGATGCATCGCCCGTATTTCGCTCCCTGTCCTCGGGTACCGTATCCGGACTGACCCCAGGCTGAACGGTTCGGGTGCCTTTATCTGCCGGCACAGTTCGTTTTGCCCCAGGTGCCTGAAGTATCTCTTAAATCAATAACCATGCCAGCAGGAAAATAGAGGGTTTTTTAAAAATAACTATCTGATTTATTTTATTTAAATGAATATGGAGTATAATAATAGGAACCGTCCGGAGGAAAGCACGCTTCCTTAATATCTTGAGGCTTCCACAGCATATTGAGGCTATGATGGTGGTGAAAGGCGGGAACTATCGGCTAACGGCTTGCGGGGCGGAAAATGCTGAGTTTTTTCATCCGGAAGCGGAGCGTGCTGGGATGAAGGCCCAATTGGGCGGCGGAGCCGCCTTGCCCTTCGATGACCCAGTTGTTCTTTTCGAGAACCTTGAGGAGATGCCGCCGTTCCACATCCTCGAGGGAAAGGTTCTCATCCGGCGAACCGATGCCGGACGGGGCCGGCATTTCGATCTGCAGGTGGCCTTCAGGGCTGGTGATGACGGCCCGTTCGATGAGGTTTTCGAGTTCCCGGATGTTTCCCGGCCAGGAGTACTGCTTGAGACCGGTGATCACCCTCTGGGGGATCTTGTTGAATTTTTTGCCGATCCACTTGCCGTGTTTTTCCACAAACCAGTCGATGAAATAGGGGATGTCCTCCAGGCGCTCCCTGAGCGGGGGGACAACGATGGGAAAGACACTCAGGCGGTACCACAGGTCCGGCCGGAACCGGCGTTTCTCGACCTCCTTTTCCAGATCCCGGTTTGTGGCGGCAATAACTCTTACATTGACTTTTAGGGTCCGGCTTCCGCCAACCCTTTCGAATTCTCCGTCCTGGAGGACACGGAGCAGTTTCGGCTGCAGGTCCAGGGGCAGCTCTCCGATTTCGTCCAGGAAAAGGGTCGTGCCGTTGGCGACCTCGAAGCGTCCCACACGCTGGCTCACGGCTCCGCTGAAAGCGCCCTTCTCATGCCCGAACAGTTCGCTTTCGATCAGGCTGGGGGTTAGCGCCGCGCAGTTGACCTGGACCAGGGGACGTTCCCTGTGCCTGCTGGCGTTATGGATGGAACGGGCGATCAGGCCTTTGCCGGTTCCCGTCTCGCCGAGCAGCAGAACCGGCGTATTGGTCGGGGCGACCTGTTCCACCTTCACCAGGATCTTCTGGAGGGCCCGGCTCTGACCGACGATGTCCCCGTAGGTCTTTTCCAGTTTGATCTCCTCGGTGAGATAATGATAATCGGTTTCGAGCTGAGCCTTGAGGCTTTTGATCTCCTTCATGGCTATATGGATGGATTCCTCGTTCTGCTTGCGCATCAGGGCGTTGGCAAAGACCTCGCCGATCATGCGGAGTCTCGGGACCAGGTCCTCGGGCCAGGAGCGATGGCTGCGCGTGGTGGCGATGACAAGGGCACCCAGTATGGTTCCCCCAACTGATACGGGGATGGATATGCTGGACCGGGTACCGAACCTCATGTAGACTTCCTTGATGGAGGCGGCCTCGTCAGGAAGTTCCTCGAGCCTCTCGAACTGAACGATTTCACCGTCGAGCCACTTGTTGAAGAAATATTGAAAGTGATCCCAGAAATAGGGATCTTTTTCCCGCCAGTTATCGATCTCGACGATCAACTTGTTATCCTCCTCGGGCCACCAGGCGTATGCGGTTGAGAAGGAAAACCGTTTTTTCCCCGGCTCCAGAGAGTAGAACATGCACCTGTCCGCGCCCAGGAGTTTCCCCAGCCGCCCGAGATCATTTCTGATCACCGAATCCAGAATATCTTTGGGCACATTGATATAGGTGGCGGAAACATCCGACAGGATCTGCTCGAACTGCAGGAGTTCATGGATCCTCCTGGCGGCCCGCTCCCGCTCCAGAGCGCTGGCCAGGATTTCCACCAGGTAGAAAAGCTCATTGAGCATTTCCTTTTCAAAGGTGTACTGACGGCTGATTGTACTGAAGAAGCAGCCACCCAATATTGAGGGTCCGATTTTCAGCGGCACGGCAAAGGCTGATTTCAAGCCTTCCCGCATGCAGTAACTGCGATCGATCTCGGCATCCTTGGGCAGGTCATCGGGCAGTCTGGCCAGCAGTACCGTCTTTCCGCGGCTGAGGCTTTTTATGATCCAGGGGATATCTTCATCGATGTTCCTGAGTGGAACTTTTGTCACTCCGGGAGCCGCATAAGAACTTGTAATTTTGATGTTTTTCCGGTCATCCACAAACTCGGTCAATGTGATGCGGTCAAATTTCCAGAAATCACCGATCAGCTGCAGTCCGGCTTCGACCTCGCTGCTGATCTGCTCCGGCGGAATACTGATCAGCCGTGCCGACAATTCATACAGAAGTTCCTTGAACTGTTTCATACAATCATTCCCGGGATCCCCACAATATGTTAAGGCTTGTCTATGGTTATCATATGTAAAGACCGGCATCAAGCCTAAACCGATGAGCCCCCCTGATCCTAAAATATCCGTTTCTGTACTGAACGCTTGATTCCGAATACCATCCGAAAATGAGTGCTCCGCCGGTCCTTTTTAGCATGCATTTTCAAACCCCGCATTTTATGACATTTTCAAGCCGCCGCTAACAGATATCCGAGATGTTTCAGATTGTTGCGGTTGATACAAAAGAAAAAATATACCTATTGACAGCTGATCAAGAACTCGCCCCCAAGGTCAACTGGAGGATTATGGGGCTGTCGGTTGATCGTCCTTTGAACAAGAGGGCCTGAAGCTCCCCTCATCTTTCTTATCTGTTATGGTTAATTTTTTGAATATGTGTAACTGTTTTTAAAACCAGGTCCGCGTATGCTGCACCCTAGGCATTTGACCTAACAGATAAAAAAAATGGAGGAAAAAATGGATCACGGCCGAATTTCCCTTTCCCATGTACTCGGGGCCAGGAATGTATTGAAAAAATTCCTGGTCCCCACACCCTTGCGGCAATACCCGAGCCTGGACCGGTTGGTGGGAGCAACGGTTTTTGTCAAACATGAGAACCACAACCCCACCGGCACCTTTAAAATCCGGGGCGGGATCAACCTCATGCACAATCTTAAAAAGGCAGGAACCCTCGGGGCCATTACCTATTCAACGGGAAATCACGGGGCCTCGGTGGCGGCCAGTGCCTCCCTGTTCGGACTCAATGCTGTTGTGGTTGTTCCGGAAAATTCCAACCCCCTCAAAATCCGGAGTATCCGGGATGCCGGCGCTGAGCTCATCGAATATGGAAAGGATTTTGAAGCCGCAGGCCAAAAGGTGGCTGAACTGGTGGCAGAGCGGGGTCTTTACTTTGTTCATCCGGCCAACGATGCCCACATCGTAAATGGTGTCGCCACGGAGTTTCTGGAAATTCTGGAAGCGGTTCCGGATCTTGACTGCCTGGTTATCCCCATCGGGGCCGGCAGCGAGGCCGCAGCCGCGATCACCGTGCTGAAAGCCATACGTCCGGAAACCCAGATCATTGCCGTCCAGGCCAAGGCCTCACCGGCAGCCTGCCTTTCCTGGCAGCAGAAAAAGATCGTTTGTGCACCCAACACCACCTTCGCCGGTGGGGTAGCCACCGGGACCGCCTATGAAATTCCTTTTTCCCTGTACCGGGACGGCCTTGCCGATTTTGTGCTCCTGACCGAGGAAGAACTCTACCAGGGCATTGCTTTGGCCGCCCACCATACCCGGAACCTGACCGAAGGGGCTGGATCGTCATGCCTGCGGGCAGCCATCAAGATCCGGGAGCGGCTTGCGGGCAAGAAAGTGGTTGTCCAGATGAGCGGGGGAAATGCCTCAAGCCAGGAACTGCAGCGGGCCATGGCCCTGCCCTGTCTGGAAAGCGGAGTGGCGGAATAGGGTGAATAAACCATAAACCATAATCCCACGATAGGCAGGTGCTGGTATCGGTGATGCGGGCATCTGCTTCTCCCAGGGCTGTGAGAATTAGATACGGATAGTCATCCGCCACTTGGTGGCGCCAGGGTGCACACAGGGCATATTTTTTATGGTATCTTCAACAATACCTTGATAAAAATTAAAATTTCATGTGTATTTGGACGCATGTCCCCTGGGATCAACCACCAGAACAGGAGCAGCAAGCGACCCATGGATCTGAAAACACTGATGCCTCACAAGGTAATGACAGCAGAGTCCGCCATCTCCCGCATCAAGACGGGATCAAGAATATTTCTGGGAAGCGGATGCGGGGAACCCCAGTTCTTGATCCACGCACTGGTCGATCATAAGCGGCTCCAGGATATCCTGATTTACCAGATGCTCTCATTTACCCTGTCCCATTACGTGGACGATCCCTCATTTCTAAGCCGGTTCTCCCTGAAACTCTTCTTTATCTCCAGGGATATGCGCAAGGCTGCATTTGAGGGGAAAATAGACTATATCCCCTCCTATCTTTCCCAGATCCCGCGACTGTTCTACAGCAAACGAATCGGCATCGATGTGGCGCTGATCCAGGTCAGCCCTCCGGACCGCCATGGATACTGCAGTCTCGGTGTTTCCGTCGACATAACCCGGGCCGGCATGGCCAACGCGTCATTGGTCATTGCCCAGGTGAATGCCCACATGCCGAGAACCCGGGGAGACAGCAACGTTCACATCAATGAGATCGACTGTTTTGTCTTCCAGGACGAGCCCATCCTGGAGTTTCATCCAGCGGCCCCGACCGACAATGAAATAACGCGGCGAATAGGCCGTTACGTATCCCAGCTCGTTGATGACAACGCAACCATCCAGGTGGGCTTCGGCACCCTTCCCAATGCCATCCTCCTTCACCTTTCCGGGAAAAAGAACCTCGGCATCCATACCCAGGTTATCACAGATGCCTTTTTACCCCTTCTCAGGAGCCAGGCCATCACCTGCAAGAAAAAAAATCATATGCCCGGCCGTCTTGTTGCCTCCCTGTGCATGGGCTCCCGGGAACTTTATGACTATGTGGACGACAATCCTCTGATCTATCTCTGCTCTTCCGAATACGTCAATGACCCGACCGTCATTGCCCAGAACGAAAATCTGATCTCCATCAGTTCAGCTCTGGAGGTGGACCTGACCGGCCAGGTCTGTTCGGATTCCGTTGGTTACAAGTTTTACAGCGGGATCGGTGACCAGGTTGATTTCCTGCGGGGAAGCGCGATGTCAAAGGGCGGGTTTTCCATTATAGCCCTTCCCTCCACTGCCCAGGACGGCAGGGTGTCCAGAATCGTATCCCATCTGAGTGAGGGCGCCGGCGTTGCAACAACCCGGGGTGATGCCTGCTTTGTTGTGACAGAATACGGAATAGCGGAACTCCAGGGCAAAAGCATCTACCAGAGAGTCATGGAACTTGCACAGATTGCCCATCCCAAATTCAGAGCCCAGATCATAGAGCTGGCGAAAAGCCGTCATTACATCTTTGCGGATCAGATGACTCCCCTGGAGGATGACCTGCTTTTCCTGGAAGATTACAAGACCACCGTCGAGCTGAAGGACGGGCGGTCCATTGACGTGAGGCCGCTCCTTCCGTCCGATGAGCTGAGCTCCCGGAACTTTTTTTATTCCCTGAAAGACGAAACCATCTTTTATCGTTTTTTCTATCCCAAAAAAATCTTTGATCATAAAGTGATACAAGATCACTGGGCCAGTGTGGATTACCGGAAACGCATGACTCTGATCGGACTTATCATGCGCGGGGGAGCCAAGGAGATCATGGCTGTGGCGTCTTATGCCTGTGACGAGGACGACGCTTATGCTGAAACTGCATTTGTTGTAAGTGAGCGGTTCCAGGGCCTGGGAGTTGCGACGCTGATGCTCAGACAGCTGGAAACCATTGCCAGGGCAAATGGCTTCCAGGGCTTCAAGGCGGTTGTCCTCAGGGACAACAAGGCAATGATCCGTGTATTTAGAAACCAGTATCCCCATTTGAGCGAGACCTTGGATGCGGACAGTGAAGTCAACCTGACCATGGATTTCAGTCTTTCGTAACGCCCATCGACCCTTATTTCAATTCGCTCAAGCAAGGAATCACCTCCCATTCCGACCGGCAGGAATCCCTTCATCCGGGAGATGGATGATGATTTCTTCGTCCTGCTGAAAAAAACAACCGCAGGAAAAAAAATTGCTAAACTATTATCGATGAAAGTTGTAGTATCCTGAAGATGTATATCTTGGGTGAAAAACAAAATTATCAGGTGAACTGCCTGTGAATGGAGGTGTCAATGATTAAGAATTATGTTCGATATGTGGTGCTGATTCTCGCACTCGGCCTGTTATCCGGCTGCGGATACAACACAATGCAGCAGAATGAAGAGTCCGTGTTCAAAGCGTGGGGTGACGTGGAGTCCAACCTCCAGAGGCGGGCCGATCTTGTCCCCAATCTCGTGGAGACGGTCAAAGGGTATGCGTCCCATGAAAAAGAGACGCTGGAAGCGGTTATAGAGGCCCGGAGCAAAGCAACGTCAGTTCAACTGTCCCACGAGGATCTGGGCAGTACAGATGCCATGGAACGTCTCAGCCAGGCCCAGGGAGGACTGTCTTCGGCCCTGTCCCGGCTCATGGTTGTTGTTGAGAGGTATCCCGATCTCAAGGCCAATCAAAATTTCCTGGATCTTCAGAATCAGTTGGAAGGGACGGAAAACCGCATCAACGTAGCACGTCAACGGTATAACCAGGCCGTGGAACAGTTCAATTTCTCCATCCGCAAATTCCCGAACAGTCTCACCAACAGCCTCCTGCTCCACCTGACGCGAAAGGAATATTTCAAGGCAGACGAGGCCGCAAAGAGCGTACCCAAGGTTAAATTCGGCCAGTAAACGGATGGTTCCCCCGGAGTGATTCTTTATTTCCTGTTGCGGCCCGGCATTCTTACACCAGGCTGCTCAAAAGAGACAAAATGATGAACAAACCTAGGATGACAAGGCTCTTAAACTGCATCTGGACAGGCACTCTGGCTGTTATTCTTTGCGCCGCCCTGGCCCATGGATTGGGTGTGCCGGAACTTAAAGGGCGCGTGAACGATTACGCCGGTATCTTGTCCCCTGCCACCCAGGGTCAGCTTGAGACCGTGCTCAGTGATCTGGAACGGACCGATTCCACACAGATTGTGGTGCTTACCATTCCCTCCCTTGAAGGGGATAGTATTGAGGATTACTCGATCCGGGTTGCCGATTCCTGGAAAATCGGTCAGAAAAGGTCGGACAACGGTGTGATGCTCATCATTTCCAAGAATGACCGCAAGCTTCGAATCGAAGTCGGATACGGCTTGGAGGGAACTCTGACCGATCTGGTTGCCGGACGTATTATCAGGGACATCATCGTCCCCCGATTCAAAGCGGGCAATTTTGATCAGGGCGTGATGGATGGGGTTCAAGGGATAATCCAGGTGGTTCGGGGAGAATTCAAGGCTTCGGAAGAAAATCACCGTCCTGTCCCGCGATCTGCCCATGGACGCCCGGACCTGTTCACCGTGATTATTTTTCTCTTTCTGGTCAACAGGATAGGAAGGATCCGGCGCCCCCTCGGGGCCTTATCCGGGGGCATCCTGTTTCCCATCCTGGGAGCCATGTTCTTTAATCTGGGGTTCTTCTGGTCCATGCTCATGATCCCCCTAGGTGCCATTGCCGGAATAGCAATGAGCTTCTTTGGCCCCCCTGTCAGCTTCAGTCCCTCCTCGTCTCGGCACGGCTCAGGGGGTGGATTCTGGATGGGTGGAGGTGGCTCCGATGGCGGGGATTTCGGCGGCTTCTCAGGGGGGGGCGGTGGCGGTTTCGGTGGCGGGGGTTCCTCGGGGAGCTGGTAACAGTGAAGCCATCACGAGTGTCGATGTTCAAAATTATAGAGGTGCCGGGAATGAAATCTTTAGCCCAACAGTTTCTGTCCCATCAGGACAGGGAAACAATTGTTCAGACGGTCAGGGAGATGGAACGTCAGACAGCCGGTGAGATTGTCCCCATGGTGGTTTCACGGAGCTATTCCTATCCCATGGCCGATGTGATCGGCGGAGTTGTGTTCGCGCTGCCTGTTTCATTGGTGCTCACCCATTTCATCGGCGGCTGGCTCTGGATGGGCCACCAGAATATGTGGCTATTTTTAGGGGTGCTGACTGTCTGTTTTCTTGGTTTTCACCAGATGTGCAAACACATCCTCTGGCTCAAGCGTCTGTTCATCTCCCACAGGGAAATGGAAGAAGAAGTCGAGGAGGCTGCGACCACAAGTTTTCTCCAGCAGGGAATTCACCGGACCCGGGATATGACCGGCATCCTGATCTTTATCTCTGTTTTCGAACGCAGGGTCCGGGTCCTTGCTGACCAGGGTATAAACGCCAAGGTACAAAAAGGACAATGGGATAAAATTGTTCATATCATCGTCGACGGAATTAAACGGAAAAACCAGGCAATGGCCATCTGCCATGCATTGAGGGAGGTCGGCAGAATACTTGAGGAGCATTTCCCCATCAAGCCCGATGACCGGGACGAAATTCAGAATCTGATTATCAAAGAAGAATAAAAACGGGGTCTGTCCTGCCGGAAAATCCCGCCTTTAACTCCAGTCCGGGCACCTTGTCCGGCACCCAGCCCCGCTGTTGCGGGGTGTTGTCCAAAAGCTTTTGATGATCATCTATATAAGTATCATTATATCTTGACAAGCCAGCTTGATCGCAGCAATTTATGGTTCATAAAAAGATCATATGGCTATATTATGGTTTATATGCGAACCAAAATGGAAAATGATGCCAAAGTCCGTCCCTCGAGCCTACTCACGCTATAGCCGCGATGCGGCTGCCTTTCTCGGCGCGTTGATCCGCGAAGCGCGTAATGAGCGAAAGCTCACTGCTCAGGAATTGGCCGATCGTGCCGGTGTTTCCAGGGGACTGATGCAGCGTATCGAAAAAGGCAATCTCAAATGCGAAATCGGAGCTGTGTTCGAAGTGGCAACCATTGTTGGTGTCAATCTCTTTGATGCCGATGAAGGCACACTGGTGCAATACCTGCGTAAAACCAAGGAGAAGCTGGCGCTTCTTCCAAAATCTGTTCGTAAAAAATCCAAAGCGGTGCACAATGACTTCTAGGGCAGAGAAGGAAGCCTTTGTCTGGATATGGCTGCCGGGCGGATCTGTCAGTTCATTTTTTTTCCTGCTCCCGCTGTTTGTAGAGAGGCATACTGCAATCAACGGTGTCAGGGTCAATAAGCCAGCGGAATTCACCACGGTCTTTTGCATCATTCAGGGATTGCCTGTAACGGGCGTAATTCCCGGGAGCCATACTGACCATCTGGCTCCAGTCTGCCTGGATGGAGCAGGTAGGGCAGATGCTCACGCAGTGCATACAATAGACGCAAGGTTCCTGTATCCGTATTGGATCAGATCCGATGTCGATGCCTTTTACAGGGCAGGCATCCTGACATTGGCCGCATTGGAGGCAGGTCTCCCTGTTCACAAAAAGGCGGGGCAGCACCTGGGACAGGAACTCATGGGAAAGCATAACCGCCTCTTTCCGGGCCCAATCCTCGGGGGCAGGCAGGGGTTTTCTGATGCAGTCCCTGTCCCCGCCCGATACCGCCCTGCTGCAGTTTGCCACAGATATGCCAAAATCAAAGGCTTCCTGCAGATCCTGATCGTCCGGGTGGCCCGAAGTCAAGGTGGGTTTGGGATAAAACGGGACGGTAATGTCGGCATAGGTATGGTGAAAGCCAATGACAAGGGCCCCTTTTTTTTCAAGGCCTTCTGTCATGGAAACAAGGGCCTGCCCCATGACTGAACCATGGGAACAGAACACAAACCAGTGCCTGCTGTTTTGCTTAGGCAGGTTTGATATAAAATCAGCTATATGAAAGGGCTCCTTGAGGTAGAAGACCGGGCTTCCAAGCCCCAGGAGGTCATAATCAGCCAGGGACCGGAGATCCAGATCTTCGAGCTTGAGCAGGTCGCATTGCCCTGTCTCGTTAAGGATACCATCACGGATTTTCTCAGCCACCCTGCGGGTATTCCCTGTCTGTGAAAAACAGATAATTGCGGTTTTCATAAAGCAGTCTCTCCTTTTCTCCTATTGAATACGCTTACCCTGATCATCACAGGGCAACCCGAAACATGTTCTCAGAGGCGGATGGTTTTCATCACCTGGCTGAAAGCGTCCATGAACGCGGTCATGACCGGCTGCCGAACCAGGGAGATCCGGATCCAGTTGGGAAACCGGAAACCCGTCATGGTCCGGATCATGATGCCGTGCTTCATGAGCATGCGGTACAAAAGGGTGTCCGACACCGGTACGCGGACCATCATGAAATTACCCTCTCCGGATAGGTACTCCATTCCCAGACCGTCAAAGAACGGGCAGAGCAGGGACCTGGCTTCCCGGACCATGCGGCGGGTGGCCAGGACGAAATCTGTGCTATCCTCAAGGGAGGCTGCGGCTGCCTGCTGGGCCAGGGTGTTGACCGAATAGACGATGTGTGCCCGGCGGACAATGTCCACTACCCGGGGGGAACTGCACAGGTATCCTATCCTGAGGGCTGCCAGGGCGTACATTTTGGAAAAGGTCCTGAACACGATGACGTTGGGGTGCCGCTCCAGGAGATCCATGCCGTCCGGGAAGTCCGGATTGTCCACGTATTCCACGTAGGCTTCGTCAATGACCACCATGCAGCGCCCGTCCACCGCCTCCAGGAACCGGTCCATGGTCTGCCTGTCCCAGAAGGTGCCGGTTGGGTTGTTGGGGTTGCAGACAAACACGATTTTGGTCCGGCCGTCCATGGCGTCCAGCATTGCCTGGGGGTCAAATGCGTGATTCCTTAAGGGGATCAGCCGGGCCTGGACCCCTGAGAACTCAGCCACCCACTCGTACACGGCAAAGGTCTTGTCCGCGGTGATGATGTTGTCCCCTTTAACGCAGAAAGCCTTGATCACACTGGATATTACCTCACAGGAGCCGTTGCCGACCAGGAACCTGTCCGACGTTTTGCCGAATCTGTCCGCCAGCTTTTCCCTCAGGTCAAAGCAGTCGCCGTTGGGGTAAACCGGAACCGATTCCGGGGGAAACGCCCCGGTAAGACGCCGGACCGCAGGACACGGTCCCAGGGGGTTTTCGTTGTTGTTCAGCCGGTGAAGGGTGCCGGTCCCGTAAAGGGCCATGAGCACATGGTCCGGTTTGCTGGGGTAGTAGGGTTCAAACTCCCGGATGTGCTCCGGAACCAGGGACTCAAGCATCAGTGTCGACATGGTGAAATACCGCCTTGTCCGAGTCGCCCGCATAGGGCAGGACATATGCAGGGATGAATCCGTTTTCCATCAGGGCGCCGCCCATGGCGGCCTGCCAGCCCGATGCCAGGTCCAGGGTAAAGAGGATGGTCAAAAAACCCTCGGCCTTGAGAAGGCTCACATGCCTTGAAATATTCTCCCGGATGTCCGACCCGTCCAGCATGGGCGTCAGCATGGCCTGTCTGAGTCCGGTATCCAGTTGTGCGGCAAGGAGAGACCGGTGCGGCCGGTTTTGTCCCAGGTTCTGGGTTTCATGGATGGTCCGCATGAGAAAGAGCCGGTCATAGGTCTCTTTCAGGAACCCGGACATGGCAGGATGCGCCCATACGTTTCTCCCCATGTCCTCCCGGAGGTGGCGGAACCAGAGGGTTCCGGGCGGCTGGTCCTGACGTTTGAAGTCCAGGCAGGCCAGGCGTTCGAAGTCTCCGGCAGGCAGATCCGGGGTGGCCAGGATGCTGTATACGATAAGGGCTGAAGTCCTGGCCACGCCTGAAATCATCTGGTCGGTCAGGATTCTGGCAGCTCCGGCTTCACCGGCCCGGGTGCCGAAAACAAAGGGTCCGTAGAACCCGATGCTCTGGGGGGATGCCATTTCCCAGGAGATCATGCCGGCCTGGGTCCCGGCCCCATCCGTGAGGATGGCCATGTGTAATACCCCCGCTGCCATCTGATCGATAATGGCTCCCGGGGTCCGGAAAAAACCCGGAACCCGGGTACCGGGATAGGCACCCAGGGCCAGGGAACAGGCCAGGGTCACCTCGGCGGGCTGGGGATTTCGGGTCACTGACAGGCTGCCGCGAAGGGGTGCGTCCACGGGCAGGGCCGGTTTGATTTCAGGATAGGCAACGGACTGGTTCAGGGTGATGGTCACCTGGCGTCCGGTCAGGGCAATGGCAAAGGAGTCGGTCATGCGGGAGGCCAGGAGCAGCCCCATGTGATCCATGCCCTGGTCCTGGGTGATCTCTTTGGCAGCGGTCAGGTTCATGGCCCACAGGCCGTCCGTGCCTGTTTCAAACACAAAGTCGGCCGATACCATTGCCTGGCGTCTGGCCAGGATCAGGGTCATCCGGCTGCCCGGTGCCGACCCGGCCAGGTGGGCCACCAGCTCTTCGGCGGACATGGACAGGCGCAGCGTTTTTCCCGCATCCAGCCCCAGGATGGGAGCCCCGTTTTCAATCAGGCCCTGGACTACCGGAATCCACCGGGTGTCGGCAGAAAGCTCCAGGGTCAGGCCGGTGCCGTGAGGGTGTCCGGTCAGGGTCATGATGCCTCCCCGGTGGAAAGCCCGCCTGATCTGTCCGGATCTTTTGGCAATGGTTCACGGTCATGGCCGGGGATCTGGCAAGTCCTCTCCCAGTCGGTCCTGACCAGGGCCGCCAGCTCCCGTCCCCGGTCAAAATGCACAAGCATGGACTGCCAGTCAGGTACGTCCAGGACTTTTTCCATGAGCAGGCCGTCGGTATCGAACCACCGGGGAAGGACACCGCCAAAGAAATAGCCCCGGGCTCGGAGGATGTCAACAGCCTGTCCCACCCAGGAAAGACCTGTGGGCAGCCAGGCCTGGATGACCCGGATGCCGTTGGTCAGGAGACGCTCCTCCTCGGCCCGGATCGCCTGGCTGAAGTCATGTCCGGGTTCGGTTACGGCCACCCGGGCCACCTGGGCAAAGGAAAAGGTCTGGGTGGACAGGCGGGTGTTAACCCCGGACGGCAGGGGGTGTTCCGAAGGGAGAAACCGGCGCTGGTCATCCATGGTTTCGTAAAAAACAGGGAACAGCGCTTCGTATGCCTTTGGGACATACACGTCGCAGGGCTTGGGAATCAGGGTGCAAAAATCCAGGAGTGTTGTCACACGTCCTGCTGCACTGGCTTCCCGGGTATAGGCTGCGGCCGGCATGAGGTTCACCTCCACTGCCCGGGTTACAAACCCCTGGCTGTGGCAGAGTCTCTGGGAAAAGGGATGGTTGCACACCGGTTCGCCAAAGGCCTGCTCAACGCCTGACTGCCGTCCCATGTCCAGGCCGTGGGACACCATCCGGGTAAAGATCCCGTGGCCTCCCCGGTAGTCCCGGTGGACCAGGCCGGCCCCGGATTCAAAGGTTTTCGGGTAGGGTGCGCTGTTGAACAGGGCGTTGTGGCCGACGATGTCTCCCCGAGTGGTTCTGGCAACACTGGATATGACGCGGCCGGCGGTATTTTCCCTGATGAGCAGGTCCTCATCCAGGTATGTTCTTACCGGGTATCCGTCTCCGTAAACGTCCCTGAACAGGGATGTGACACCCGGCGCGTCTTCGGGTTGGAACAGTTCCACGGTCCATTCCTGGCCGGGTTCAATGGGTTGTATGGTTTTCATGTCTTGACCTTATGCCTCCTGGTATCCGGGTTAACAGAGCCCCCGCAAGGCTCATGGCGGCGCACAGGCAGAACAGGGTTTTGTATCCCCAGCGGGGGACCACGGCGCCGCCCATAAATGGTCCGAAAAAAAAGCCGGCCTGGAACATCTGCATGCCCAGGTTGGTGTTCATGCTCCTGTAACGGGGCAGGGAGATGTCGAACATGAGTCCGTTGAAAACCGGCATTGCAATACCCCACCCCAGCCCGATGCCGGCGCCGGTAAGAAAGAACAGCCATTGTAATGAGCTAAAGGCCAGAACCGTATAGGCAATGGCCAGGCCTGCCAGGGTAAGGGCCAGGGTCCGGGATTTGTCCATGCGGTCCAGAAACGACCCTCCGACCATACGGACGCCGATTTCGCCCGCCGTTGTCAAAGTCAGGAAAAAACCGGTTCCGGCAAAACCCATGGCTTTGCCGAAACCGTTCAGGAAAAAGAAGATCATTGCATGACCGCAATACATCATGAGCATGGCCGAAAGCAGAATAAGGATGCCTGGATCGGTGAGATTCTCCCGGATTTCTCCCGGGGTAAGGGGCCTGCGGTCACCTGTGCTGCCCGGTTCCGGGGTCCGGGGACGGATCAGGAAAAGGAGCGGGAAAATGGCAGAGCAGAGCGCGGCAAATCCCAGGAGCACCCCGGGAAAGCCTCCCAAAGCGGCTGTAAGAAAGGGAAGGACCGGCGGAACCAGGGTGTTGGGTATCAGGATGATGATGGACAGGATTCCGAAGAACTGGGCGCTATGATCCTTGGGTACATGTTCGATGACCAGGGCCATGAGGGCCGAACCCATGACCACAAAGGCCATGCCGTGAAAGATGCGTACCGCCATTATCCCGTAAAGGGACCGGGCAAGGCTGTAGGAAGCCAGGGAGGCCATGACCATGACGGTTCCGAGAACCAGAAAGCCACGGGCGTTTCCCGGGTGGAAAAAGGGGCTGACCAGGGGCCTGACCACCAGGGATACGGCGGCAAATGTGCCGATGATGAGCCCGAACCATTCCGGATCAACGGGCAGGGTTCCCAGGAAGCCGTAAAACTGGAAAAATACTGAAATGTTGGCATAGGTCAGGAAGGTTATTCCTGCCAGGACAGCGAACTGCGGGGTCCACAGGGATGTCACGGGCCGGGCTTCAGCGCCTTTCATGGGCGAACGCCTCCCTCCGGGGGTGCCGCGTACCGGGTCAGGCGCAGAACAAGGTTTCCTGCCACCTTCCTTCGGTATCCGGCCGTAGCCCGGACGTCACTGATGGGATTGACCCATTGCATCACAGCCTGGGCTGCCTTCTCCAGCACGGCCGGATCAAGGGGATTGCCCGAGAGGATGTCTTCGGCTTCCGGGCAGGTAACGACGGTTTTTCCAACGCTCCCCCAGGCCATGCGGACCGCCTGGATACAGCCATCCGGTGCCAGGTTAAGTACAGCCGCCATGCTGACCACGGCAATGGACAGGGAGCGGCGCAGCCCCACCTTTTCGAAGTGGTGGATGCAGTAGGCAGGGGTTTTGGGGACCAGGACCCTCCACAGGATCTGGCCGGGTTTCAGGCATGTGGTTCCGGGTCCTGTGATGAAATCACTGATGGGCAGGGTTTGAAACCCGTCCCTGGATGCCAGTTCCACCCGGGCGTTAAGGACGGTCAGGGGGGGAAGGCAGTCCCCTGCCGGCGAGGCTGTGACAATGTTGCCCCCAAGGGTTCCCATGTTCCGGATGTGGGGCGAGCCCAGGGTTTCCAGGGCCCTTGCCAGGACCGGGATATGTTCCTGAACCAGGGGACTGGCCAGGAGCCCGGCATGGGTGGTTCCGGCGCCCATGGCGATGTGGTTTCCGGTATCCGTGATTTCCCGCATGGCATCCATATGGTCCAGGCAGGCCAGGGCTTTGGGCTGGATGCGGTGGTGGCGCAGGGCCACCATGAGGTCGGTACCTCCGGCAAACAGGGCCAGGGACTGTTTTTTTTCCTTCAGGTCCAGGAGTTCGTCCAGGGTCCGGGGCATGAACACGTCTGCCATCAGGGCTCCTCCTGTTTCCATCGGGCGGCCAGCTGTGCCGCTTCCACGATTTTCTGGTACCCGGTGCACCGGCACAGGTTGCCTGAAATGGCCCGGCGTATCTCTGTCTCGTCCGCATGGGGACTGCGGTTGATTAAATCCGTCACGGTCAGGACCATACCCGGTGTGCAGAATCCGCACTGGATGGCTCCGGCCTGGACAAAGGCTTCCTGGACCGGGTGGCGCTGTTCCCTGCCCTGTGCTGTCAGGTCAAGCCCCTCTATGGTAATGACGCTGCGGCCCTGGAGCTGCGCAGCCACCATGAGGCATGCCAGCCGTGTCTGGCCGTCCACCATGATGGTGCAGGCACCGCATTCCCCGGACCCGCATCCCTCCTTGGTGCCGGTCAGGCCAAGGGTTTCCCGGAAAAGATCCACGACCCGCTGGTCCGATGGTGCGTCCAGGGTCAGGGCTGTGCCGTTGAGCGAAAAAGTCAGGTCCATATCAGTCTCCTGTCAGGGGGGAAGTCAGAAGGTTCAGCATCCGCTCCGGAGTCAGGGGCCAGTGCCGGCACCGGCCACCGCAGGCATCGGCCACGGCGTTGGCAATGGCGGGCAGGGGGGCGTCAATGGCGATTTCGCCCACCCCCTTCATACCAAAGGGGCCGGTGTGTTCGGGCAGGTCGACGGATTCCAGGTCCATGGACGGGACGTCCATGGATCCAGGGATGATGTAGGTGGCCAGATCCGGTGTCAGCAGGCGCCCCTGGTCGCTGATAATCTCCTCGTACAGGGCATACCCGATGCCCTGGGCAATGCCGCCGTGCATCTGCTGGCGGTACAGGTCCGGGTTGATGAGCCGGCCGCAGTCGGTCACGGCCAGGTATTGGCACACCGTTACCGCCCCGGTCAGGGTGTCGATCTCCACCCGGGCCAGGTGGGCGCCATGGGAGAAGACCAGGTGGGGGATTCCGTGCATCCTCAGGGCCTGGTCTCCGGCAGGGTTATCCATGGCCGTGGGCGCCCGGTACCGGGAGACAGCGGACCGCTCGGCGTCGTTCATCAGGGATGCCAGAAAGGCCAGGGGGATGTCCCGGCCGGTCGGCAGATGGCGCAGGCTTCCGGGTACCAGGGCGAATTCCTGGATGTCCCGGACCATGAGGCTGTCCGCTGCCCGCTGGAGGAGGCGCTGTTTCAGGTCACAGGCCGCATGGCTGAGGGCCCATCCAAAGGTTGTGGTGGTCCTGGAGGCCGAAGCCGATCCCGACGGCAGGCTTCTGTCCGTGTCCGGCAGTACCAGGTCCAGGTGTCCCGGGTCCTGGTTCAGGAGGTCGCCGGCGATCTGGAGAAAGGTTGATGCATTACCCTGACCCATGTCGACCACCCCGCAAAAGACCCTGAACCGGCCGTCCCGGGTCAGTTCCAGCCGTGCATTGGCGACATCCGGCACCACCGGACCGTACCCGGTGCCGTGCATCACCGCCGCCAGCCCCACGCCCCTGAGTTTGAAGGGTCCTGCCATGGATTTCCAGGTGCCGGCCTCCCGGTACAGGGGATGGGCCTGGAGCCTGTCCAGGCATTGGACCATACCGGTGGATGTCTGGAGGGTCACCCCTGTGGAATTCCTGTCTCCTTTGACAACCGCGTTTTTCCGTCGGATTTCAAGGGGGGTGACGGTCAGCTTTTGGGCCATCATGTCCAGCGTCTGTTCCATGGCGGCCGCGGCCTGGGGCACACCGAAGCCCCGGAACGCACCGCCGATGGTGTTGTTGGTGTAGATGGCCCGTCCCCGGACAACCGTGTTGGGGATGCGGTAGGGGCCTCCGGCATGTTCCATGGCCAGGGCCAGGACCACGCCCCCCAGGTGGTCGTAGGGTCCGGTGTCCAGGTCGATGCGTGCCTCCAGGGCATGTAGGGTCCCGTCTTCAAGGGCGCCAAGGCGATAGAAGATCCGGGCCGCGTGACGCTTGGAGCCTGCCAGGAAACTTTCTTCCCGGTCCCACCACATCTTGATGGGGATTCCGGGGCAGGCCAGGGCTGCAAGACCCAGGAGGCTCTGCACCGTGATGCCGTCCTTGCCTCCGAAACCGCCGCCGCAGAAAGGAGCGATGACCCGGACCCTGTCCGTGGTCAGCCCCAGGGCATGGGCGGTTTCGGCCCTGTCCCGGAACGGGGTCTGGGTGGAGGCGGTGATGGTGAGAAGCCCGTCCTGGTAAATGGCCATGCCGCACTCGGTTTCCAGGTATGCGTGTTCCTGGCGGGGCAGGTCAAAATGCGCCGCCACCTGTACAGGGCACTCTTCAAAGGCGGCAAGCCCTTTGCCCGTGACCAGTTCACCGCCCAGGAGGCAGTTGCCGCCAGGGTGGTCCGGGTGGATGACCGGGGCTGTTACAGCCAGGGCCTGGTCCATGTCAAAGATGCCGGGCAGGGGGTCGGCCTCCAGGGTGATGAGGCTGACCGCCAGGTCAAGGGCCTTGCGGCTGTCTGCAACTACCAGGGCCACGGCGTCCCCCCTGTGCCGGATGACATGGTCCACGAGCACTGGCTGGTCCTTTTGAACAACACCCTGGCGGTTGGACCCCTTCACATCGGTGTGGGTCAGGATCATTTTGACACCCGGCACCTGGCGGGCCTGTTCCATGACAACGGCTGTCAGCCGGGCATGGGGGATCCCGGCCCGTTTGACGCCGGCCCACAGACCGTTTTTTTCATACAGGTCTGCTGCGAACTTTTCCAGTCCCGCAGCCTTGGCTGCCGCGTCGCTCCTTGGCGTTGGCGCGCCGATGGTGAAGGGTGATGACGCTGGGGCGGTCATGGATTCTTCTGTTCCCGGGCCGCAGCTTCCTGCGCGGTATCAAACAGCTTGAACATGGATTTGAACCCGGAAATGGTGAACACGTCCAGGACCATGCCGGTGACCCCGCAGAACAGGAGTTCTCCCCTGACTGCCTTTATCTTTTTGGCCGCCACCAGGATGGAACGGAGTCCTGCGGAACTGATGTAGTTGACCCGGTTAAAGTCTGCCACGACACGGGTCCGGCCCTGGTCCAGGATCTTCTGGACAGCGGCTTCAAATTCTGGGGCCGTGATGGTGTCCATGCGGCCTGAGGCTGTCACGATTGTTGTCTCTCCCTGGTTTGCGAATGTAAATTCCATGAATCCTCTTTTAATTCCTGGTTTGGTCAACAGGGTTGCTGCCGGTGTAGGTAATGGCCAGCAGGGTTATGTCGTCGGACTGTTCCGCATCTTTTACAAAGCCCTCGACGGACGCGTTGACGGCCTGGACAATGGATGCGGCATCCTGGCCGGCTGTGCTGCCTTTAAGGTCTGCCAGGAGATCCAGGAGCCGCTGGTCCGAATAGAGCTCTCCGTCCGGGTTCATGGCCTCGGTCACGCCGTCTGTGTACAACACCATGGTTTCCCCCAGTGCCAGCAGGGTCTGTCCGGTGGTATAGGTCATGCCTTCCATGGCCCCGGCCATGGGCTGGTTGAAGACCGGCAGCCAGAAGGCGCCCTGTCCTGTCAGCATGGCAGGAGGGTTGTGGCCGGCACAGGCGTAGTTCACAAATCCGGTTTCAAGGTCAAGGATGGCCAGGAACAGGGTCACGAACATGCAGGAGTCATTTTCGCCGGAAAGGTCGTTGTTGACCCTTTCCAGGATGGTGCCCGGGGCGGTTTCCCGTGTGGCCATCACCTTGAGCAGGGTTTTGGTGATGGCCATGAAAAAGGCGGCCGGCACCCCTTTGCCTGAAACGTCGCCGATGAGAAAGCAGAAATGGGTGTCGTCCACAAAGAAGAAATCATAGAGATCCCCTCCCACTTCCTTTGCCGGCTGGATGGTGGCAAAGATATCAAACTCGTCATGGTCCGGAAAGGCCGGGAACAGCTTGGGCAGGATACCCATCTGGATGTCCCTGGCGATCCTGAGTTCAGCTTCGATGCGCTCCTTCTGGGCTGTGGTGTCCGTGAGATCCCGGATGTAGGCGGCCAGGGACGTCTGCATATGGCCGAAGGCCCTGGACAGGCGGCCCACCTCGTCGTCCCGGTCCAGGACCCGGAGCCGGGCCGACAGGTTCCCCCCTGCAATGGCCATGGCCGTATCGGAAAGCTGCTGCAGGGGCCGGGTGATCTGCCGGGCGATCAGAACCACGGCAACGGTCAGGACCAGGAACCCGCACAGTCCCATGACCAGCATGTTCCCGGACAGTACGGTCACATCCCGAAGGACTTCGGCCCTGGGGAAAAACAGGCCCAGGGACCAGTTCCCCATGGCCAGGGGCAGGGTCATGAGAAATCCCGGCTTTCCCTTGTATATGTTGTCCAGCTCAATGAATTCGCTTTTACCGCCTATCATGTTTCTGCCGATATTCCAGAACCGGGTGTCATCGGTTTCCTCGGCAATGGAGAATACGGTTTCATTCATGATCAGCCGTTTGACAGGATGGTAGAGGAAGGTGCCCCTGGCCGAAAGCAGGGCGCAATATCCGGTGTCGTAGAGCCGGACCCTGGAGCATCTTTCCTGGAGCCAGTCCAGGAGGATGTCGGCTGTGACCACACCGGCAAATGTCTTTTTCCCGTTGACAGTCCGGTAAAAGGGTGCTGCAAAGGTTGTCATCAGGGAGTTCCCGCCTCCGGTGTCGTGGTAGGGTTCGGTCCAGACCGGTTTTGCCAGTTCTTTGGGCAGCTGGTACCAGTCCATGGCAAAGTACATGTAATCCGGTCCGCCCAGGGCTGTTGTGATGATACCGGATGGCCCATGGTAGCTGTAGGCGGTGAAAAACAGCCTGTCCTCGGCCAGGGAGTAAGGCTCCAGTGCAATGGCCAGACCGAATACCGACGGATTGTCTGTTACGATGCGCCGGGTCAGGGACAGGAGTTCGTCTTCATCCATGACCGATCCTTCCATGGCCAGGGCTATGTTGGTGACAAGGGTTTCCACGGGTTTCAGTTCAGAGGCGATGAAGGCAGCAACCTCCAGGCCCAGGTTGCGGCTGTTTTCTTCGGCCAGGCCCACGATGAGCTTCCTGGAAACCCTGTAGTTATACCCCAGGACGACTGCGAGGATGACCAGGGAGGAGACCAGGACCAGGGCAGCCAGTTTTACGGAAATGCCGCGATTACGGAACATGGGTTTCCCCCCTGTAAAAGGAGTCGTATTCCGGGACCGTCCGGATAACCCCTGCCTGGTGAAGGACGGTCACGACCCGAAAGAAGGCGTCCCGGTCCAGGATTCCCATGGAACGGGCTCCTGGGCCCGGGGCCATGAGGTCTTTGATCCGTCTCAGCATCCAGCGCTGATGGGCCCGGCTCACGGGCAGATTCTTCTGGGCCATGCGGCGTTCCACACCGGCCAGGGCTTCGTCTTCATGGTCAAAGGCATACTGCCAGCCCCTGAGGCTTGCCCTGACGAACCCTTGGACAACTCCCGGGTTGGCGTCCATGAATTCACGGCGGCAATAAATCCCGTCCTCGGGGAAGTCAAAGTCCGTGTCCTTGAGAAAAAACGGGACCAGGTCGGTTTCCCGGAGTCCGGAGGACAGGAGGGTATGGTATTCGTTGTACCACATGGCCATGGTTCCGGGCACCCCGTTCCTGAGAAAGAGTTCCAGGGAGCCTGTCATGGGAATCCTGAGGACCCGTATCCCTAGTTGCCGGAACAGGGCCAGGGGCTGGACCAGGAACTCGTTGTCCCACATCGTAATTTTACGGTTGTCGAAATCCCGGATACTCCTGATCCCGGCATCGGTCCGGGCGACGATCATGATGGAGGAGTGCTGGATCATCTGGGCAATATTGACCAGGGGGATCCCCTTCTGGAGGTGGACCACTGCCGATGACAGGAATCCGGTGGCAACCTGGGCCTTGCCGGAGTCCAGGGCGGTGAGGGCGCCCGGTCCCTGCAGTGCGATAACGGCGTCAAGGCCCTCCTCCGCATAAAAACCCCTGTCCAGGGCCGTGTAGTATCCGGCGAACTGGGCCTGGGGAAACCATTGCAGGGCAAGACAAACCGTGGTTTGCCCCGCAAGGGCCGCGCCCGCGATGAAGATGGCCGTGATACCTGCCAGCACAATAACGGGGATTTGGGGAAGGCGGATTGTCACGGTGCCCTCCAGGGTTCGGCCGTTTCCCTGAAGATCCGGACCTGTTCGTCCCAGGCTTTTCCCTTCATGACCCCCTTCCAGGCCAGTCCGGGATCCACCCGGAAGACCAGGATGTCCCCTGAGGAGGCATACCGGACAAGACCCGATGTCTGCAGGACATCGGCCATGGCAACCAGGTCAGTTACCGAGCAGCCCATGGCTTCCGCCGAGTCCCGGAGCGGCATCACTGCGCTGTTTTCCCGGGTGATTCGGGTCAGGGCCAGGATCATGAACTGTTTCTGGGCTCCGGACAGCACCGCGTCCGAGAGAAGCCGGTGAAGCCGGTCCTGGTCGACGGATATGCTCTGCTGATCCTTGCCTCCGGTTTCCGGAAAATCCTTGCCCAGGGTGCGTGCACCGCCGTTGAGAAACAGGACATCATCGTACCCCCCTGCCTGGAGAAACCTGTGGAGCCAGGCCAGTCGGGTGTTGTCGCTGTCAAGGATGAACAGGGTCTTCTCGGACCAGACGCGGCAGCCCACGGCTTCCAGGAAGGCTTCCATGGGAATGGGGTGCAGGGGGGCGTTCAGGGGAACCTGTGTCCTGTCATGGGCGTTCCGGATGTCGATGACCAGGGCGTCAGGTCTGGGGATGGCTTCCATGAAATCTTTGGGATCGAGCAGGTGCTGTCTATGGACCGCGTCCGGAAGGATCTCCCCGGGGACAGCCGGGGATGATCCCATGAGCGTTGCCCTGTCCGGGAATGCGTCTGTCCAGGCAAGCACGCCCAAGGCAAGGACCCGGACCGGGGACAGACCCCCGAGGGTCGCGGCAAGGGCTGCCTTGAAAGGTCTGGTATCCAGAGCGTCGTTGCCTGTGAAGACCAGGCTTTTTCCCCTGGACAGGGCCTGCATATCCGTGTCGGTGTCCCGGCCGTCATCGCCGGCCAACGGCTGGTTCACGGAACCGTTGATGTGGACTGTATCAAATTCGAACCGGGTGCGGACATCCACCACCAGCGCATCATCAAATACCGCCCCGAGTTCCCGGAGGGACAGGGTCTGGACGGACGGGTACAGGAGTCCGGCCGCAAGGGGGGCCGGCGGTTCTTCGGGAACACCGGCAAGAACGATGGTACCGGTCACGGCAAACATGACCAGGATCAGTCCCGGAAGCGTTTGGATCATTGTCCTGATGGCCTTTCCCACGTACCGTCTCCCTGCGGTTCTGCAGATCTGCGCAAATCTGCCGGCTTCTGTTATGCATTGAGTAATTTTTATTTGTATTCCAGCCGGGTGTCAAGACAATAGCAGTCCCAGGCGTTTATTGGCTGGCTGCGGCTTTTCTGGCACAAGGGAAGTGCTGGCGGTATCGGGATTGGGCTAATATGGTATGCAGAATGCGTGCATTCATCAGGTCATCAGATCAATCTTGACAACCGCGCGGCAGAACTGTTAGAGTCCTCCCCAAAGCAACATGGCTTACACTGGCTTTGGGTTTCGGTATGTAACCCGCAGGGGGCTTTGAAATGAAAATCCGATCCGATTCAAGATCCGAGCAGGTTGTCAGGCTCATCCTCCAGGAGATCGACTCCGGCAGGCTCAATCCCGGCGACCGGCTGCCCAATCACCAGCAGCTGGCCGAGAAGTACGGTGTGGGCAGGTCTTCCATACGGGAGGCCATCAATGCCCTGGCTGTGATGAACCGTGTGAGGGTTCTTCAGGGCAGCGGCACTTTTGTGGAAGCACAGCCAGACCCCGGGAAGCAGGAGCCCGTGGGAATCATGCCGGGACTGGGGAATGCCAACCTGTACAACCTGATGGAAATCAGGGAGGTTCTGGAGTGCCATGCCGTTAGAAAAGCGGCTGCAACGATCTCTGAGGAGGACATCCCCATGCTCAGGGACGCCCTGAAACTGCTTGGGAAAAGCCAGAGCGAAGCCCATTGTTTTCTTGATTATGATCTCGGATTCCATCTGGCCATTGCAAGGGCTGCCCGGAATCCTGAACTGGGAGAGATTCTGAAAGTGCTTCACGACACCGTGAACAGGAAGCTGGCTATCATCTTCAGAACGTCCCTGACCCACAATATCAAAAAAGCGATTTCCACGGCTGAAGCCATTGTCCTGTATATTGTCCAAGGCGACGGGACAAGGGCCGAGAGGTCCATGCGCGAACACCTGGGCGTTCCTAAAGAGGCCTTCCTGACAGCCATTTTTAACGACCCCATTGACCCTTCCGGGACATTCTCCCATGATCGGTAAATGCTCTGAATCTGCCATAAACGACACGGGTGAAACCTGCCGAATCTTTGACATAAAACGTTATGCCATCCATGACGGCCCCGGCATCCGGACCACTGTCTTTTTCAAGGGGTGTCCTTTGAAATGCAGGTGGTGCCATAACCCTGAAAGTCTCCGGCCCGAGAGGCACATCCTCTACAATAAAGACCGGTGCATCGGATGCCTTGCCTGTGTCGGCACCTGTCCTGCTCAGGCATTGACTGCCACAGGCCAGGGCATTGTCCGCAGCGCATCCCTGTGCACCGGCTGCGGGAGCTGTGCGGATATCTGCCCCTCCGGCGCCATGGAAACGGTGGGCCGTTCAGTAAACGTCCGGAATCTTCTGGCGGAACTGGAAAAAGATCTTCTTTTTTTTGACGGTTCCGGTGGCGGCGTGACCGTTTCCGGTGGTGAGCCCCTGCTCCAGCACAGGGCTCTGATAAAACTCCTCAAGGGATGCCGGGATCTGGGAATCCATACAGCCGTAGACACCTCAGGCTTTGCCCCCTGGGATGCCCTCGAGGAAGCAGCGGCATTGGCAGACCTGTTTCTCTTTGATCTCAAGCTCATGGACGAACAGGCGCACCGTCTTGGAACAGGGGTTTCCAATTCCATTATCCTGGCAAACCTCCGGAAACTGTCCCGGAAAGGGGCGGACATTATCCTCAGGATTCCCCTGGTGCATACGATGAACGATTCGATGGAGAACCTTGAAGCAACAGGTCTGTTCATCAATAGTCTCCATACCCGGCATCGGGTTGAAATCCTGCCGTTCCACGATATTCATTCAACCAAATACAAAAAATTCAGCATGATCAATACTGCCGAAGGCCTGGACCCCACAACCCCGGAGCAGACGAACAGGGCCATGGATATCCTTGCTTCCTTTGGCCTTGATGTCAGTGTCAACGGGTGAGCGATATGCATAAAGGTCCCAACCCCAGTCAGGCGATACAGGAGGTATCCGCATGAATCCACGAATCAGCCGTCTCAGACAGGAAAGTTTCGACGCGGTCCCCACCATATCCATTGAACGGGCAGTTCTGGAAACAGCCTTTTACAAGGAAAATCAGGGAAAGTTCTCCGTCCCGGTGATGCGGGCGCTCAATTTCAAAAATCTCTGTGAGAAAAAAACCATCTATATCGGCAGGGACGAACTCATTGTCGGGGAGCGGGGCCCGTTTCCCAAGTCGGTGCCCACCTTTCCGGAACTCAACTGCCATTCTGCCGAAGATCTGGAAATCCTCAACTCCCGTCCCATGACACCTTTCAGGGTCGCACCCGGGGATATTGAAACCTACCAGAAGGAGATCATCCCCTTCTGGAAGGGCCGGACCGTGCGGGACCGGGTCTTTGAGCAGGTTCCCGAAGCATGGAAAACCGCCTACCGGTCCGGTCTTTTCACCGAATTCATGGAGCAGCGGGCACCCGGTCATACCGCCCTTGACGGCATCATCTATGAAAAGGGGATGCTGGATTTCAAAAACGACATCCGGATCCGGCTGGCCGCTCTGGATTACCTCAGCGACCCGCTGGCGCTGGACAAGGCCGAAGAGCTGAGGGCCATGGCTATCTCCTGTGATGCGGTGATCCTTTTTGCACACCGCCATGCCGACCTGGCTGAACGCATGGCCGAATCCGAGGCCGATGGGGTCAGGAAGCAGGAACTTCTGACCATTGGGCAGGTCTGCCGCAGAATCCCTGCCCATGCCCCGGAAACCCTGTGGGAAGCACTTCAGATGTACTGGTTCGTCCACCTGGGTACCATCACGGAACTCAACGGCTGGGATGCCATGAGCCCGGGGCACCTGGACCAGCACCTGCATCCGTTTTACCACAGAGAAACGGCCCTGGGGACCCTGGACCGCGAGCGGGCCAAGGAACTCATCTCCTGCTTCTGGATCAAGGTCAACAACCACCCCGCACCGGCAAAGGTGGGTGTCACGGCAAAGGAGAGCGGTACCTACAATGATTTTACCAACATCAACCTGGGCGGCCTGACCCGTGATGGGGCAGACGGCTCCAACGAAGTTTCCATGATCATGCTGGAGGTCATCGATGAGTTGAAACTGCTCCAGCCCCAGAGCAATGTTCAGATCAGCGAGAGGACACCGAACCGGTTTCTCAAAGCTGCCTGCCGGGTTATCCGCAACGGTTACGGGTACCCGTCGGTTTTCAATGCCGATGCCGTTGTCATGGAGCAGATAAGGGTTGGAAAAACCATTGAAGATGCACGGGAAGGCGGCTGCTCCGGATGCATCGAAACCGGAGCCTTCGGCAAGGAAGCCTATGTGCTCACCGGGTACCTGAATGTACCCAAAATCCTGGAACTGGCATTGAACAACGGTCTTGATCCGCTCACCGGTGTCAGGATCGGGCCTGAAACCGGAGATCCCGGGACGTTTTGCACCTATGAAGAGCTGTATGACGCCTTTGTCCGGCAACTGAAGTATATCGTGGACCTGAAGGTCCGGGTGAACAACTACATCGAACGGATGTTCGCGGCCAACGCCCCGGCCCCGTTCCTTTCCGTGGTCATCCGGGACTGCATCAAAAACGGCCGGGATTACTACAACGCCGGTCCGCGCTACAACACCACCTACATCCAGTGCTGCGGCATCGGCACGGTCACCGATTCCCTGTCGGCCCTGAAAAAACACGTGTTCCAGGATCACAGCGTTACAATGAAAGAACTTCTCACAGCCCTGTCGGATAATTTCCAGGGCCATGAAGCCCTGCGCCTGAAACTCTGGAACCAGACCCCGTTTTTCGGCAATGATGACGATGGGGCCGATGACATCATGAAACAGGTTTATGCCTCCCTGTTTGACGCCATAGACGGCCGGCCCAACACCAAGGGCGGCAGCTATCACCTGAACATGCTCTCCACCACCTGCCATGTCTATTTCGGAAAGATGCTGGGCGCAACCCCCAACGGCAGGTTTGCCGGTCTGCCCGAATCCGACGGAACCTCACCGACCCACGGTGCGGACCGCAACGGTCCCACAGCTGTAATCCGGTCGCTGGGAAAGATGGACCAGGTAAAATCCGGCGGCACGCTGCTCAATCAGCGTTTCCTGCCGGATATCCTGAAGACCGAATCGGACCTGGACAAGCTGGCCGCATTGATCCGCACCTATTTCAAGATGGGCGGTCACCACATCCAGTTCAACGTGGTCACCACCCAGACCCTGAAGCAGGCCCAGGAAAAACCCGATGATTACCGGAATCTTCTGGTGCGCGTAGCCGGGTACAGCGATTACTTCGTGGACCTTGACCTTGATCACCAGGAGGAGATCATCCACCGGAATCAGCACGAACAGTTCTGATCTTTTTTCTTGTTTTTTACTGCAATGAAGGTGACGCCGTCCTCAAAGGTGTCCAGGGGAACGATCCAGCACCATTTATGCACCATAGACAATAGCATCGGTAAACGATCCTCCGGTTTCCGGGGCTGGTTATCCTTTCCTGAGGGCCAGGAAAACCGAGTGGCGGTACCCCCCCCTTCCCGGCCGTTCACTGGTTACGGAAAAGCCCCCGCCGGCCAGGCGTTGCAGGAACCCCTCGTCATGACCCTCTCCCCAGATGGCGAACATCCCCCCGGGATTGAGTGCCGACCAGGTCCACCGGATGGCAAGACTGCCGTAGATGGGATCATTGCGCCTGTCGGTGCGGGCGTGGGGTCCCCGGTACAGGTCCAGGATGATGGCGTCAAACCGCTTGTCCCTGCTTGCCTCTGCAGTGTCCCGGATCAGGTGGGCCACATCCCCCAGCACCACCGTCACTCTGGGGTCTTCCACAGCCCCGTTGGTCAATTCCCGGAGAGGTCCCTGGCACCAGGCCAGGATCCGGGGGTTGAGTTCAGCCACCACCACCCGGGCTGCCGGCGGCAGGGAGTCCAGAACCGCCCGGAGGGTAATTCCCATTCCCAGGCCGCCCACCATGACCCGGGGACTTGGATTGCTCCCTATCCACCTGCACCCGAGCCGGCCCAGGGCCAGCTCGGAACGCTGGGCCATGCTGTTCATGAGAACCTGGGGACCCAGGGTGATGATGAAATCCCGCTGGCCCCGCTGGCGCAGTTCCAGGGTTTCCTTGCCGTCATTGAAACTGTCCAGGGTTTTCCAGGGTAACGCCATGTACTGTTGTCCTTGATCTTGATTTTTCGTTGCGCTGTGCAGTGTGCCGGACAAACGAACCGGTCCGTTGACAGGGAGGGTTTCCTGTTTACGTGGGTCTGCCCGGCTTTTTTTTTATGTAGAGCTGCTTCATGACCCGGGCCACCAGGGTCTGGTCCTTGTCCAGGATATCTATGGAAAATTCAGGGAGATGTTTTTCTCCGTTGGCAGTGGCGGTGATCAGGTGGCTGATCTGGTCTTCTGTTATCAGAAAATCGGCATGCACGGTTCCTTTTCCCGGTTTGATGAATTCGATGAAGGCAGATCTGTCCCACACAAGATAGTCGCTGCCCAGGATATTCATGAGCATGACCATGTAAAAGGGATCTGTCATGGCATAGAGGGAGCCGCCGAAGTGGGTCTTGACATAGTTGCTGTTATACCACCTCAGTTTCATCTCAACGCGGACGTGTCTGAAATCCCGGGATATGCTTTTTACGGTTATGCCTGTTCCCAGAAAGGGAGGGTAGAGGTTGAACAGGGTTTTCATGATATAAGGTTTCATGGGACGCATTATTGTTTCTCAAGGGTTGATTTCATGCTTTGGCCGGGGCGGTTATCCGGGTGATCAGGAAGCCCGGTCCAATGCGATGAGGGCGGCCCCCAGGGCGCCGATGGTGTCCGGGTTGCCTGGAACGTGGATGACATCGACGCCAAGGCTTTCGGTCAGGGCCCGGACAACGCCCCGGTTCCTGGCAACCCCGCCGGACATGGACACGGGCAGGCCGGTTACGGACTGGGCAACCCGCTTTACCAGGGAGGCAGTCCTGGATGCGATGGCCCGGTTCAGGCCCCGTGCGATTTCCCGCTGGTCTGTCCCGGAGGCGATGAGGGACACGACCTCGCTTTCGGCAAACACGGTGCACATGCTGCTCAGGACCAGGTTGGAGGTGGCCCCCACATCCAGATCGGCCAGTTCCTGGATTGAGACTTCCAGGGCACGGGCCATGGCTTCCAGGAACCTTCCTGTTCCGGCTGCGCATTTGTCGTTCATGGCAAAATCCAGGACATTGCCTTCAGGGCCGATGTAGATGGCCTTGCTGTCCTGGCCGCCGATGTCTATGAGAATCCGGGTCTGGGGAATCATCTCCCGGATGCCCCTTGCGTGGCAGGTGATCTCCGTGACAGCACCCTGGCGTCCTTCAACCCTGCTCCTGCCGTATCCTGTGGAGATGACCGACGCAATGTCCGATTCCATGATTCCGGCCGATTCCATGACAAGGTTTCTTACCCGGGCAATGGCTTCGATGTTCTTTACTCCGGTCGGGATGACCGATGAAGCCAGGATGGTTTTTGCCTCGTCAATGAGCACTGCATCACAGGACAGGCTTCCGATATCTATTCCAAGAAAGTACACTTTAAGATCTCCTCTTGTTCCATGGTGTGTTGCCTGGTTTACATGCTCCGGCCAGGGGCACCCGGTTTTAAATTCCGAAAGTTTTTATCTGGCCAGCATTTCCGCAAAGGCCTCCAGCCGGGTCTGGATCTGTCCCTGGGCAAGGTTCCTGGAGTCCACACAGTCGATCTCCAGGTTCAGCACAGGAACGCCGATCTCCTGGAGTCCCCGGGAAACAAGTCCGCGGGTGCCGGTTCCCTGGCGGCATCCCCAGTGGCAGGGGTTGATGGCTCCGTCGATGCTGTACGCCCTGGCCATGTCCTGGATGTGCCTGACCCGCTCGGCTGTACCCAGGCTGTAGGGAATGGTGATGATCCTCCGGGCAAGGGATTCAAAGGGATTGTCAGGGTCCATGGGCTCCCAGGTGACGTCATTGAGTTCATCCACAACGATTTTCGCCCCCAGATCCTGGAGGAGCCGGTCAATGGGAAACCGGTACTGGATCCGGTTCTGGATCCACATGAGCCGGATGGGTTCCCTGGCATCGCCCATGGCATGGCTCTCCAGACGCTTTTTGAGTTCGTCCCTGAAGGCCAGGCAGACTCGGATACCCTGGTCTGTGCCCAGGAGCAGGCCCATGACCGTACCGAAATCGGAGAGCAGCCTGGAGTCAACCGGTGACGGGACTGATTTTGCCATGGCGTATATTTCCCTGAGCAGTCCGCTCATGGTGTTGGTTTTTTCCATGGCCGTGCCCAGTTTTTCCATGGACAGGGACTCGCCGGTATGGTCCGATACAAATCGGGCCATGTCCCGGATCTGTCCGGCAAGAAAGTCCACGGATGCCTGGGTGTTGTTCTGGGGGACGTTGAGGACAAAGAAGTCTTTGTGGAATTGACGGGCCATGGTCTCCATGACGGCCAGGCCGGCAGTGCAGGGACTGGAGGTGCCGATGATGAAATCGGGCCTGGGAAGGGCTCCCTTGATCAGGGCCCCGGTAACGGCCCGGTGATAGGCGCAGGAGTCTGTGGCAAAACCGGCGTCCTCGGCTTCCTGGATGAACAGACCTGCCGTGTCCGTGGAAGCCAGGGTTGCACCCACAAATTCCACAAAGCAGGAGGTGACGCCCATGGCATTGAGCAGGTCAAAGGGTGCTGTCACGCCGCACCAGGCGATTTTTTCCCCCGGAGTATAGAGCTTTTCACCCAGGTTTGCTATGGCCAGGGCATAGTTTTTCCTGGCATGGGTTCCGTCAGGGTCCTGGTTCAGCTTTTGGGTGATGCCCTGGACCATGGCACTGAAATAGTCTTTCATCATCGGTTACCTCCCAGCATTTCCGTGAATGCTTCGATGCGCGTTCGGTGTTGTTCCACAGCCCCGGGCGTGCAGTCGCTCTCCAGGGCCAGCAGGGGCAGGGATGCCTTCTGGAGTTCCTGACGCATGAGGGGAATACGTGCCAGGTAGGGGTCGCAGAACTTCAGGGTCAGGCCCATGACGCCCTTTGCCCCGGATTGTTTTGCCGCCTCCAGGAGGGCTGCGGCAGCATGTCCGGGAAAGGCAGGGGCCATGGTTCTGGGGCATGGCAGGCGCTTCATGAAACCTGTGGCCAGATCCAGGAAAAGATCCCCTTTGCCCTGGGACGGTATGGGTGAGACAAACCGCGATCCGGTGCAGAAGTCCATTCCCGTAATGTGCATGTTCCAGGCTTCAAACCTGTCAAG
>JAZDGN010000025.1:0-9295 GCA_043806875.1 Pseudomonadota bacterium | reverse complement strand
GTACCGGTTCATGCCCGACTATGAGCCGGATAAAAAGGAACTGGCTTCCAGGGACGTGGTATCCCGGCGCATGACCGAACATATGAGAAAGGGCAAGGGTGTGCCGTCCAGGTACGGGGATCATCTGTGGCTGGACATCACACTTCTCGGCCGCAAGCACATTGAAAAGAACCTCCGGGAGGTCAAGGAGATCTGCGAATACTTCCTGGGCATTGATCCTGTTAAGGAGTATATCCCGGTACGGCCCACCCATCACTACTCCATGGGCGGTGTGCGGACCAAGGCAACGGGCGAGAGTCCCGGCTTGAAAGGTCTTTTTTCAGCCGGTGAAGCCGCCTGCTGGGACATGCACGGGTTCAACCGCCTGGGCGGCAACTCCGTGGCTGAGACCGTGGTCGCCGGCATGATCGTGGGGGAATACGTGGCCGATTATTGTGCTGCCAATCCTTTGAACATCAATACTTCCCTTATCGAACATTTCTTGCGCCGGGAAGAGCGGAAGATCAGTAACCTGATTACCCGGGACAAGGGGGAGAATCCCTTTGAACTGAAAAAGCAGATGCAGCAGATCATGATGGACAAGGTCGGTATTTTCAGGAACGAGACCGACCTGTCCCAAGCCGTGGAAGAACTCAAGGTCCTGAACCAAAGGGCAAAGAACATCGCCCTGAGGAACAAGATTTCCTCGTCCAATCCCGAGCTTGTTGAAGCCATTCGGGTGCCCAAGATGATCAAACTGGCCCAGTGCGTGGCCTATGGCGCCATGCTCCGGAAAGAGAGCCGGGGGGCCCATGCCCGGGAAGACTATCCCGAGCGCAATGACCGTGACTGGCTCAAACGGACTCTGACTTACTGGAAAGATGACAATGCCGACCTGCCCGAGGTCAAGTACGAAGACCTGGATATCATGAAGATGGAGATGCCTCCGGGATCCAGGGGGTATGGCGTGGACAACACCATCCATCACCCGGACACCCCGAAACGGGTTGCCCAGATCCAGGAGTTCAAAAAGGCCAATCCCCATGCGGACCGGTTTGACCTGCAGGCATTCCTGAACCCTGTGGATGTACCGGAAAAATTCAGGGGTAAAAATGAAAGGATAGGGAGGGGGTTTAAGTGATGAGCGACCAGGCACGAATTCTGAAATTTCATATTCTCAGGTACAATCCCCAGATCAAGGGCGACACCCCCAGGATGATGACCTACCAGGTGACCGAGGCTCCGGGGATGACCATTTTCATCGCACTCAACGATATCCGGGAGCACCAGGATCCGTCCCTGCAGTTTGATTTCATCTGCCGGGCCGGTATCTGCGGATCCTGCGGCATGATCATTAACGGCAAGGCAGATCTGGCCTGCAGGACCCTGACTTCCAAATTTCCCTCCGGGGAGATCAAGCTCCTGCCCCTGCCCGGGTTTGAACTCATCGGTGATCTTTCCGTGAATACCGGAAAATTCATGCGGGCCATGAGCGAGCGGGTGGAGAGCTGGATCCATGACAAGCATGCGGACACGGTTGATTTGGACCGCCTGGAAGAGCGCATGAACCCGGATGTGGCCGAACAGATCTATGAACTGGAGCGCTGTGTGGAGTGCGGTTGCTGCATATCCGCCTGCGCCACCAAACGGATGCGTGACGGTTTCCTGGGCGCTGTGGGATTCATGCGCATCGCCCGGTATGCCCTGGATCCCAGGGACAAACGAAAAGATGAGGATTTTTACGAAATCATCGGTGATGATGACGGTGTGTTCGGGTGCATGACCCTGCTGGGCTGTGAGGACAACTGCCCCAAGGATCTGCCCCACCAGACCCAGATCGCATTCCTGAGACGGAAGATGGCCCTGGTCCGGTAAGCCGTTTAAGGCTGCCGGGCAGCGTCCTTGTAAAGTCCGGGTTGCACCCATACGATAAAGGAGAACAACGATCATGACGGAGTTTGCCTATGAGCCCATGTTTCCCCTGGGGAAAGATGTCACGGAATACAGGCTCATTTCAAAGGATTATGTTGCAGTAAAAGAGTTCAGCGGCCAGGAGATCCTGACCATTGAACCCCCGGCCCTGACCCTGCTCGCCAGGGAAGCCCTGAAGGAAGTGTCGCACCTTTACAGGTCAAGGCATCTTGAACAGCTCAGGGAGATCATCGACGACCCGGAAAGTTCCGACAACGACCGCTACATTGCCCTGGAACTGCTCAAAAATGCGGTCATCTCGGCGGAAAAAGTCTATCCCATGTGCCAGGATACGGGAACTGCCATTATCATGGGAAAGAAAGGCCAGCAGGTATGGACCTGGTCCGATGATGATGAGGAACTGTCCAGGGGGGTGTTTGAGGCATATACTGAAAATTATCTCAGGTATTCCCAGAATGCGCCCATGACCATGTATGCGGAAAAAAACACCCGATGCAACCTCCCAGCCCAGATCGAGCTGTATGCCACCCGCGGGGATGAGTACAGATTCCTGTTCATGGCCAAGGGCGGGGGATCCGCAAATAAGACAGCCCTGTTCCAGATGACCAAGGCGGTTCTCAATTCCGAGGAAATCCTGCTGGATTTCATGACCGAAAAGATGAAGGCCCTGGGCACGGCAGCCTGTCCCCCCTACTATATCGCCTTTGTCATCGGCGGAACCTCGGCCGAGTTTAACCTTAAAACCGTAAAGCTGGCATCGGCCCGCTACCTGGATGCCTTGCCCACAACAGGGGCTGAGACCGGACGGGCTTTCAGGGATCTGGACCTGGAGGCCAAGGTCCTGGACAGGGCCCGGAACCTGGGCCTGGGTGCCCAGTTCGGGGGCAAGCATTTCGCCATCGCTGTCCGGGTGGTCAGACTTCCCCGGCACGGGGCATCCTGCCCGGTGGGCATCGGGGTGAGCTGCAGCGCAGACCGTCAGATCAAGGCCAAGATAACCCGGGAAGGGCTTTTTCTGGAGCAGCTGGAAGAGAATCCGGCCAGATTTCTGCCCTTTGACGAGCCACCCATGGCCGAACCCGTGCGCGTGGACCTGAACCGGCCCATGACCGAGATCCGGGCCCAGCTCGGCCGGTACCCGGTGGCAACCCGGCTTCTTTTGTCCGGCAAGATCATTGTGGCCCGGGACATTGCCCATGCCAAATTCAAGGAACGGCTGGATTCGGGCAAGGGACTGCCCGATTACATAAAAAACCACATCATCTACTATGCAGGTCCGGCCAAAACCCCGGAGGGACAGGCTTCAGGTTCCTTTGGCCCCACCACGGCAGGCCGCATGGACCCCTATGTCCCCGTTTTTCAGGAACAGGGGGCGTCCATGATCATGCTGGCCAAGGGCAACCGGACCCGGCAGGTCACCGACGCGTGCAAGGCTTATGGCGGGTTCTACCTGGGCTCCCCTGGCGGACCGGCAGCGCGGCTGGGCAAGGATTTCATTAAGAAAGTGGAAATCGTCGAGTATGAAGAACTGGGCATGGAAGCCGTATTCATGATTACGGTGGAGGATTTCCCGGCTTTTATTATCGTGGACGATAAGGGCAATGATTTTTACAGTACACTGGGATAACCTGTAATCTAGTCATTCCGGGCATTCTCCCCGTTTGAATGCCCGGGATGGCAAGGTTGGTTCACTCTGGTTGTATCCTCTCAGGTCAAGCGGAATAATTCACAACCCCTGCCTCCCCAGGCGCAGCATCCCCATTCTGCCTCTCTATCCGGCTGACGCAATACTTGAAAACCCATTTATTTCCATGAACATGCACTGAAAATCATTGACACAGGGCCAGGGATATGATGTGTATGGGGGCCATATTATTGATAATGATTTGGTTTTTCAATTATGGTGGTAGAGCGCCGGAATCGTCATGAACTCCGGAAGCCGGGGTCTGGACATGCCTTGACCTATCCCCATGACCTGGGGAAAGTCTGCTTTCAGCGGAAAATAGGGATTAAAGAAACAGGCGATATGGAAACCAAAACAGAAATCCATGCACTCAAGGCGCGTATCCGTGAGCTGGAAGCCATGCTGGCAGACCTTGGGACAGGGGGGCAGGAACCCGGATCCCTGTGCCGGACATCAGCGGGAATGTCATCGCGATTTCTCAGGCTCATGGCGGACACCGTACCGGACCTTATCTGGGCAAAGGATATGCAGGATCGTTTTATCTTTGCCAATAAGGCCATGTGCCGCCATCTGATCATGTGCGACACCACGGACGAGCCCCTGGGAAAGACCGATATCTTTTTCGCTCTGCGGGAAAAGTCCAGGGGATTTCATCATACCTTTGGTGAAATCTGTGTCAATTCAGACCAGATGGTAAAGGATACAAACCAACCGGGCCGTTTTGTGGAAGAGGGGTATGTCCGGGGGCAGTACCTTGTCCTGGATGTTCACAAGGCACCGCTCTTTGATGAAAACGGCGCCATGATCGGGACCGTGGGGTGCGCCAGGGATATCACCCAGGAAAAAGAGTTCGAGAAAAAACTCATGTATTCCCATGAGCAGTTCACCACTGTTCTGGATAACCTGGATTCGGCTGTTTATGTGGCTGATATGGATACCCACGAGATCCTGTTCGTGAACCGGACTGCCGCTGATTACGCCAAGAGCCATCCTTCATGGCTCGTGGGAAAAATCTGCTGGCAGGTGTTCCAGAAGGACCAGAAAGGGCCCTGCAGCTTCTGCAATAATCCCCGTTTGCTGGATGAGAACGGCAATCCCAATGGTGTCCATATAGGGGAATCCCATAACACTCTGTTCAACAGGACGTTTGAAACCCATGACCAAGCCATCCAGTGGCCGGACGGACGCATTGTCCGCCTGGAGATCGCCACGGATATCACAAAGCAGAACCAGGCCATGGCCGCCCTTAAAAAGAGCGAGGAGCGGTTCAGGAAAATGGCTGATCTCCTTCCCATTCCCATTGGTGAGTATGATTTCGACTATACTGTATTTTACTCCAACCGGGCCGGTCTCGACTGGTTCGGATACCGGGGGGGCGGCAAGAACGGGAAGGTCAAGGTCACGGACCTGATTCCCGGGGAGGATTCGCTGCTACTGGAGAAGCTGACCCTGGCAGTCAGGCAGGGGCAGGATCCGGGACCCGTCGAGATGCGGTTCATCAAGCAGGACGGATCGGAACTGTATGGCCAGATTTATCTGGCCCCCATCAAAGACCAGGAAGAGATCATCGGTGTCCGGGCCTGTTTCCAGGATCTGACCGAACGAAGGAAAGTGGAAGCAGCCCTCAGGGAGAGTGAAAAAAAATACCGCACCCTGTTCAACGGCCTTGATGATGCGATCATGGTCCATCCCTTTGTGGACGAAGGATTCAAGCCTTTTGTTGAAGTCAATGACGTGGCCTGTTCCAGGTACGGGTACACCCGGGAGGAATTCAGGCATATGACACCCATGGATATCTGCCGGTCCGGTAATGCGGCCAGGCATGCCACCTGTGAGGCCCGGCAGGCCCTCATGGCGGCAGGCAGGAAAACCATGGAGGTGGTCCACATGGACGCTTCGGGCAGGACCTTTCCCGTTGAAGTCACGTCCAGCATTTTTGATTTCTACGGCCGTGCCATGATCCTGTCAGCCGCCAGGGATATCACGGACCGGAAACGCAGTGAGCAGGACCGGGCAGACGCTTTGAAATTTGCTGCCGAACAGGAAAAGTATGCCCTGGTAGGGCAGGTGGCAGGCAAGATGGCCCATGATTTCAACAATATTCTCATGGCCATCATGGGGCATGCGGAAATTTCAATCCTGGATTGCAGGGATGACCAGATTCTGGAGAGTCTCAATATCATCCTGGAACAGACACGGCGGGGAAGGGTCCTGACCCAGAATCTCGTGGCCTTTGCCAAGGATCAGGAACCCAGGGAAGAGTTCTTTAATGTCAATGAGAAGATTGACCTGGTAATCAACCTTCTCAGAAAAGAGCTGAAATCCATTAACCTTATCCGCGGATTCAACTTTGATATTCCCGATCTGCTGGCCGACCCGGGAATGATAGAGCACGTTCTTGTGAACCTTATCCAGAACGCCATTCATGCCATGAGCCTGACCCCTGACCCAGTGCTGACGATCCGGACCCACAGTGACGGCCGCAATCTTTTCATTGATATCGTTGACAACGGGTGCGGTATTCCCCCTCGGCATCTCAAGGAAATTTTTACACCGTCTTTCACCCTCAAGGGGAGCCGGGATACCATCGGGGCTTACAGTCCGGGTATCAAAGGTACCGGTTACGGCATGGCCAACGTCAAGAAATACATTGAGAAACACAACGGGGCCATTTCCGTTGACAGCGCCCCCGGGCAGGGAACCCGGATAACCCTGTCCATCCCCCTGATGAACAGGGATCTGACTCCAGGTGAACAGGCCGCCCTGTCCCACCAGATACTGGTCAGAGAGAAGCGTGTGCTCCTGGTGGAGGATGAGCCTGCCATCGCAGCCATTCTTCTCAGGATTCTCGGAAGCGAACCCTTTCACCATGATGTGGTTGTTGCCCATGACGGCGACAAGGCCCTGGACGCCTTTGAAAACCAGGACTTTGACATCATCAGCCTGGACTATCTCCTGCCCGGGGGAATGACCGGCCTGGATGTCTACCGTCATATCCGTAAACACAACACCCGTGTTCCCATTTTGTTTGTATCCGGCAACATCGAGTTCCTGGAGTCCATGAAGGATCTCAAGGCCCTGGATCCGAACCTGGATTACCTGTCAAAACCCTGCAGCAACATGGCCTATGTAAGAAAAATCAATCAACAGCTACAGCAGCCGTAAACTGTCCGGGTCAATGGGAGTGGTCGTGGGAACCGTGATCATGGTCCTCATGGTCGTGACGGTGTGTGTGACCGTCTCCTGAGTGGTCATGGCTGTGACCGTCTCCTGAGTGGTCATGGCTGTGTCCGTCGTCCCCGTGGCCATGATGGTGCCCATGCCCATGCTCATGCTCATGGTCGTGGTCGTGGCTGTGCTCAATACCGTCGTGGGTGTGGGGATGATCATGGTCATGGGTGTGTTCATGCCCATGGTTGTGAGGGTGCTTCTTTTTGACTTCCATCGCTTTTCTCCTTGAAGTTATGTCTTGACGGCAGCCGGCTTTACGGCCCGGTTCCGTGCAGGGATTCTCGCTCTCCCTGTCCATGATGTATACGCACTATTTGCTGATGCGTCAACATGGGTGTCCTGTCCATGATAGCCCTTGTCAATTACCGGGTGATCTGGTAGGGTTATACCAATCCGGAATTGACCCTGAATGGAGGGTGACCGACATGGAATCAGCAAAAATGCTACGCAAATTCGTTGCCCCGGAGTTTATTTTCGGGGTGGGCGCCCGTCATCTTGCAGGCCAGTATGCCAGTAATTTTGATGTTGAAACCGTCCTGGTGGTGACGGATCCGGGGGTGACCGGGGCCGGATGGGCCGGTCAGGTAATCCAGTCCCTGGAAAAGGAGGGGCTCCGGTGTGTGGTCTTCTCCCAGGTGTCACCCAACCCCCGTTCCGAGGAGGTCATGGCCGGGGCAGAGGTCTACCTGTCCTCCGGATGCAATGGTATTGTGGCTGTCGGCGGCGGCAGTCCCATGGACTGCGCAAAAGGTATCGGCATTGTCTGTTCCAACAGGCGGCACATCCTGGAATTTGAAGGTGTTGACCGCGTCGAGATTCCCATTGATCCGTTGATCTGCATTCCCACAACCGGCGGCACATCCGCCGACGTTTCCCAGTTCTGTATTATCTCCAATCGGCAGAGCCGGGTTAAGATCGCCATCATCAGTAAGGCGGTCGTTCCGGACGTGGCACTGATCGACCCTGAAACCCTTGTTTCCATGGATGCACATCTGACTGCCTGCTCTGGACTGGATGCCCTGGTCCATGCCATTGAGGCCTATGTGTCCAATGCCAGCTCCCCCATTACCGACCTCCACGCCCTGGAAGCCATCCGTCTTATTTCCGGCAATATCGTCCAATCTGTGAAAAATCCAGGCGATCTTGAACTCAGGACCCGGATCATGCTGGGAAGCCTGGAGGCTGGAATGGCTTTTTCCAATGCCAGCCTGGGGTGCGTCCATGCCATGGCCCACAGCCTGGGTGGACTCCTGGACATGGCCCATGGCGAATGTAACGCCCTGCTGCTCCGTCACGTCATGGCCTACAATTTCGATGCGGCCCGGGAGCGGTACCAGGCGGTTGGCGCTTCCATGGGCCTGAATCTCAAGGGGTTGAATCTTGCCGGGACAAAAGCAGCGGTACTGGATGGTGTAGACCGTCTTAGGCTGGCCGCAGGGGTCCAGGGGGCCCTGGGAAACCGGGGTATGAAGACCTCCGATATTCCCGAACTTGCAGGCAATGCCCTGAACGATGCCTGTATGGCGACCAATCCCCGCCAACCCACCCGGCGGGATATCGAGGTCGTTTATGAAGAAGCGCTCTGAATCCCAGGAGACCTGGACCGAGCTCAGAAACAAGATCATCGGGCTCGGGGATCATTCCATCCGGAAAAGCTATTACCCTGAACTCCGGAAACAGGTAGCGGAACTGGAACATCTCAGGAATCTCCTGAGCGGCATCATCAACTCCATGCCGTCGGTGCTCATCGCAGTTGATCCGGGCTTTCAGGTCACCCAGTGGAATCTGGAATCCCAGAGGGTCACCGGTATCCAGGCCTCAGATGCCCTGGGCAAACCCCTGGCCCAGATATTCCCCAGGCTTATGGAAACGGTCACAGGGGAAGGCCCCGATCCAGGTGGAAGCAGCCGCTCCTGGAAACTGGTGCTGCAGGTCAATGGCGTTGCCCGGCAGTATGATGTTTCCCTGTTTCCCCTGGACGGTGAGGATGCCCGGGGTGCGGTTATCCGCATGGACGATATTACAGATCGCCTGTCCCTGGAAGAAGCGGTCATCCAGTCGGAAAAACTGGTCTCCCTGGGAAGGCTTGCCGCGGGCATGGCCCACGAGATCAACAATCCCCTGGCCGGTATCATCCAGAACTCACAGGTGATCGGTAACCGGCTGCTCAATGGCAGCCTGCCCGGCAATCGCACCGCAGCATCCAATACCGGCCTTCCCCTGGACATGCTGCGCCAATACCTGGATCAGAGAAATATCCCGGAACTTTTGGATTCGGTCCTGGAATCGGGAAGGCGGGCAGCCAGGATCGTCAGCAATATGCTCTCGTTCAGCCGTAAAACCACATCTGAATTCCAGTACCATGATATCGCCGATCTCCTGGACAGGACCGTCGAGCTGGCTGAAAATGATTTTGATATGAAAAAGAATCTTGATTTCCGGAGGATTACCCTCCTTCGCCAGTATGAG
>JAZDGN010000024.1:0-2321 GCA_043806875.1 Pseudomonadota bacterium | reverse complement strand
GTGGTTAAATTTTTCAGGCTACACCGGTGCGTATCCAGCCCAGAGGAGACAATCCGGTTAAATTCAAATTTTGGGATATGTATGTAGACGCCACTGCTAAGTATTTTCGGACGCGGGTTCAATTCCCGCCGCCTCCACCACTTCCCATCTTAAATTTCAGTTAGTTACATCAAAAATGCTGCTTTTTTAGGTGCTGCCAATGTGCTGCCTTATTTTTTCCACTTGATAGGCACAACTTCACCAGTTTTACCCTTAACTATTTTTGCCATATCAAAGGCTGTATCTTCCTGATACTGGCAGTACCTATCAAATGCACTATTCGTTTCATGGGCTGATGCTTTCCTGGCGTTGACTGTGCCTGCACGCCTGGCAATCTCTGTGGTTGTTGTGTGCCGGGTACCCCCGTAGAGATCCAGTCCCTGAACTCCGAGCTTTTCACAAGCCGCATTCCAGTGAATCCGGAAATACTTTGGACCGAATGGTTCACCAGGCTTAACCGATTGCACCCCGCCATGGTGCCGGAAAAATTTCACATCGGGCAGGGCAGGGAACTGCCGTTTGATTTCTGTCAGGATTTGAATGTGGTGATCCAAGAGTCGTGTTTTCTTCAATCTGTTTTTCCGTTTTGTCGGATAAAGGAAAACCAGTTCCCCATGGTCAAGATCAATGTCTCCCTCCCGGAGTTTCAGAAGATCCCCGGGCCGGATATTGACATAGGTGGACAAGAGATCGATCCCGAGCCAGATTTTTGGATTTACATGGTAGGTCATGGTCTTGATTTCCCGGATAATAGCCTCCTGGGTTTCCATGTCCGTGATCTTTCTGTAACCGAGCTCAAACTCAATCTTCGGGAAAAGGGGCATCTGGGCCATGTTGATGATACCGCGCCTAAGGATCCACTTCCAGAAATCGGAAACCCTGCTGCAATAATTTGCCCGGGTTTTTTCCGTGATCCCATTGATGGAATAAAGATAGTCCTCGATGTCTGCCCCGGTTATCTCCTTGACATTGCGGTCACCGAAATATTCAACCGCCACTGCCATGTGCCGCTTGGCTTCTTTCAAGCTTTTCAGGTTGCTTTTCAGCTTGAGGTATTTGTCTGACAGATTGCAGAACGCAAATGGTTTGTCGGCTTGGTAGTCACGGGCATCGAATGAGCCCTCGGACGTTTTGAACCGGACCCCATTTAAAAATTGTGCTGCCCGGTCGTAGGACCTGAATTGTTTCTGGACATCCCGGCCAAACCGGACAATGAAACTTTTTACCGCTGCCACCTGTGGGTGATCTGGACAGAACAGCCCATGCCGCCTGTTGTCATGTTTGAGCGAGCCACCACACAGGAAACACTTCTCCTTTGAGATGATGTTCCCCTTCATGCATACCTCCTGCCATGGCTGATAGCCATTTGTGGAAGTATTATGTGTGGGTGGCATTCCTGTCAACGATTATTCTCCAGATAGCCAATAGCTCTCACGGTTATCAATGACAGTTGTCGATTCAAGGCTGATTTCTGAATGCTCCATGAATATCTCAACAGCTTCCATGTTCGGACCTGTCCGCTCATCCTTGACCATCAAAGGCCTCATCATCGGGATGCTACACTGCAGGGCGTGGGTGATCGAGCCGGTTCGTTTGTTGATGTAGGTGATGGTGGAGGTCATGCTGCCGCCCTCCATCCAGCCAGATCCCGCCGGCGGAGAGCACTCCGAACATGTTGATGGAAACACCCGGGAAGCTGCCAGACTGTTACCAAAACAGAGCCGCAGAAGACCCAGACCAGGCCCTGGGAAATTCTGACATTGTTAGCCGTCCGGTACCGCAGGTAAATTCCAGAAATATACCTGTTCAAGCCGCCCCTGGTCTCAGCATGCCGGATCCCGTACCGCCATGCGGTCATGGCCTGGTTGTGACAGATACGGCAGGGGAGATGGAGACGGTCGCAGAATTGGTCCATGGCGTGATGGGATATGGAGATCATGGCTTTACCTCCCGCGCCTTGGCTTCATCAATCGCCCGGTTGAGTTCATCAAGGAGGGTTACAACGGCCTGGGTCTGCTTGATCCTATAGATAAGGTTGCAGAGCATTACGGCATCGTCACGGGGGATTGTGATGGTGACGGGGTCGTTCATGATGCACCTCCAAGGCCTTTAACAATATCCATGGCGCAGGGCCCGGAGACTCCCCGGCGCTGGCAGTACCCGGCAAACCACTCCGGGTAATCATTGATATAGTCTTTGACAAAATCGAGATAGGCGATTGGCACTTCACGGGTTGGCATTCCGTGCTGGATGACTGGGCCGTTTCCGGTGATGAGATCGAG
>JAZDGN010000023.1:0-142756 GCA_043806875.1 Pseudomonadota bacterium | reverse complement strand
CCATAAATGGGTTGAATGCCAAGCGTTCCGTCAGCATTGATACAAACCGGACCATTGAGGCCTGCAAAATTGTTGAGAGTAACCGTAAACACATCACTCCCGACTGGACTGGCTCCAACCTCCACCACAAAGTCAGCCGGAATACCACTGCTGGGGTTAGCCGCCAGGAACACCAGGATATCGTACAGGCTGTCACTACCATGCCCAGCGGCAATGAGTTGGTCAATCAGACCCCCTTCGTTTTGAGTACCCAGTTCGTTGGAAATGACAAAGCTGCGCGAGTGGTTGGCATAGGCTATGCCGATGGCTTGGTAATTTTGATTGGGATTGTTTTGAGTGGCATGTCCCGTATTGATGAAATAGTTTAAATCGCTCGTGATCGTGAAATTAGCCAGAGCTATGCCAGAATAATGAACAGTGCTGGTAGTAAAACCTGTGTCACCGTCATAGTCTCTTCCAAAAATCCCAGCAATATTAAGCGTTCCGTCAGCGTTAATGAGGACCGGGCTGTTAAGACCCACAAAATTGCTGAGCGCAGCTGTAAACACATCGCTGCCAGGGGCGTTACTATAGACCGATGTAACAAAGTCAGCAGGAATGCCGCTGCTCGGGTCAGCCGCCAGGAATTGCAACACCGTAGAGAGGCTTTCGCTTCCGTGCCCGGCTGCGATAAGTTGGTCAATGAGACCACCCTGACCTGCTGCACCGAGTTCGTTTGAAAGGACAAACGTGCGCACATCAGTTGAATCAGCCTGAACATTTCCCGATAGAGAAAACTGAATCAGCGTCAACAAGGCAACCAGTACGACGATTATAGACCTTTTCATGAGGAACCATCCACGATATCGGGGTTGATTTTATGCATATTTTGCAGTGGCATGAATCCATATCAAGATTTGTATAAAATGACAATTGGATTATTGAATGGCACCGGAAAACCTATAACGAGAAAAGGAATATTTAACAAAGACCCCTCAAGAGATCAACATGGATGGGGTTTTGTTTGTGACTTTGTTTTTGGATCTGGCAAAAAACATATCGATTGTGTGGGTTGAACTTTGGGTTGAACATATATGTTTTTCTGTGATAACCTGTGCCACTAAGTGCAGCAAAATAAGGCTTTTAAGGCAAAGATCCGCGTCAACAAATACGGCTTAACTCGCCTGCTAAGCGAGTGTGGGGGTAAAACTCCACCTAGGGTTCGAATCCCTATTTCTCCGCCATAATCAGTTATTTCAAGAGCTTCGGGAGCCTGGCCCATCATGGGACAGCTCCCGTTTTTCATTTATGGTGTTAACGCTGGTGTTCAACACGTTTTACCCCCGCCGCCATGCCCGTCATAATCTGGATTGTAAAAATGAACATCCTTGTGTATTACAATGAAGACGCATGGGATTTTAGCGACAAACCATTTACACTGAGCCGATAAATGCTATCACCGCTCAACTCTTGACCGCCCCTGACAGAACATTTTTGTCAAATCCAAAGGGTATGGAACGGTAGACTTTCCAGTATGACAGGAGGTCAGGCATCTATTCCAAAAAACCGGGGTTCTTTGCGGACACTGCAGTTTTCATGCAGCCAGTTGGCAATCTTCTTCATCATGCTGTCCTCCCAGACCCTTGCTCCTGTGGGACAATTTTTTATACAGGCACAGCAACGAATGCACAGTTCGATTTCAGTTGCCACTCCCCCATCAACTGTAACGGCTGCAGTCGGACATACATCGGCACAAGTACCGCAGAGTGTGCATGTCTCCTCAATGGTCACCGGGGAAACAGTCATGGATCGAACTTTGCTCTCATAGGGAAATCTGCCTGGAATTTCCAGGTCCATCAGATCATCTGTTGATTTGAGGGCGTTGACCTTTTGTTTGATTTTTGCACCGAAATCCATTGCCGTTTGAATATCCAGGCTGTCCGGACGCCCATTGGCGATGGGGAGATCCTGTGTTGCAAAGGAGTGTTCCCCAACAAACGCACCGCCTGCAACCGGAATAAAACCTAACTCGGTTGCAAGATTCTTTAATTCCAGCAATGAATCTTCAAACTCCCGGTTCCCGTACACAACAATGAGAATGGCCGGGGTTCTGTTTGCTTTCATCTGGCTGAATCGTTTGACTGCGTCAGCAGGCAGACGGCCGCCGTAAACAGGTGCACCGATAATAACGAGTTCATCTGAAAAGGGCAAAATAGCCTGCCCGGCTTTTTCGGGAAGTGTCAGATCGATATGCTCGACTTCTTTGGCATCGATACCTGCAGCAATACTTTCCAGCACTTTTCGAGTGGTCCCGGTGGGCGAAAAACAGACGAGTTTTATATGGTTTATGTCCATGGTTGTCTCCTTATGCTCATTTTGACAGCGGTTCGATAGGTTATTAGGGGTGCAAGGATACGGTGGATAACATCAATTCCGGATGGTAGGCCACACCAAAAAACATGTCAATGATAAAATGGAAAGCATTGTATCAGCCCATGTCATCCATCCAGACGATTTCCGAATAAAGAAATAAGAAATAACATTGTTGCAGACATGTAGATATGGTAGGGTTCACCATGACCGACACTGCCTATCCCTTTGAAACAGGCATATACCGTCCCCCCAGTGAAGGGGGAAGCGCTTCCCTGCTTGTCCGGTTCACCCGGAACTGCCCCTGGAATCACTGCACCTTTTGCTCCATGTACAAGACAAAGACATTCGAACTCAGGCCTGTAAATGAAATCAAGGCGGATATCGATGCCATGGCTGCCCTGGCCGACGATCTGAAATCCGAGTCCTTCCGTCTGAACCATGGCGGCAGGATTACCCGGGAAGCCATTCTTGCTCTGCTTGACCGCGCACCCGGCCTGGAATATCACCCGGGCGCTGACATGCTCATTCAATGGCTGGTTGCAGGCGGGAACACAGCCTTTATTCAGGACGGGAACTCCATGATCATGAAACCGCAGGACCTGGTAGAGGCCCTGACTTATTTGAAAAACACCTTTCCCTCCATTACCCGGATAACAACCTATGCCCGCGCGCGGACAATTGCCCAGCGTTCCCTGGAAAATCTCATAGCCATAAGGGCCGCCGGCCTGGACCGGGTCCATCTGGGCCTGGAAACCGGGGATGACGCCCTGCTCAAACAGATAAAAAAGGGAGTGGATGCACAAGGCCAGATTCAAGGAGGGCAGAAGGCCATGGCCGCCGGTTTCCAGGTGTCCGAATACTGGATGCCCGGCCTTGGGGGGAGAAAAATGTCAGACCGGCATGCCGATGGCACAGCCCGGGTCCTCAACGCCGTCAATCCCCACTACATCCGCTCCAGACCCTTCAGACTCATCCCCGGCACCCCGATCCAAAATCAGGTTCAACATGGAGAAATCGTCCCGTTGACACCAAGAGAAATGCTTCTGGAACTCAAGCGGATGATATCATCCCTTGAGGTATCCTCAAAGGTCTGTTTTGACCACATGGGCAACCACTGGTGTACCCCCAAGGGAGATCTGGTGTTTACCCATGACTATGAGGGATATCAGTTCCCGGATGAAAAGCAAACGGTTCTGGAGCGAATCAACATGGGGCTATGGTCTTGAGCCTCAAACAAGGGAAGTCTCTGATAACTTCAAAAAGATATCCCCCAAAGACAAATGCAATTTCGCCTTCTGTTCCCTGAAAAAACATAGCTTTGAACATTTGGGGAAAATAGGGTATCATATTAAGTTCAATCAATCGAAAGCAGCCTTAATACTAATCCGCGAGGAAATCATGAAAGTCATCACAACAGCATGGCAGACCATACCGCACAGGGCCAAACAGATCAGCCTTGCAATCATTGTTCTGTTTCTGAGTTATTCAGCCATCGGTTTCTGGGGAATTCCGGCACTGATCACCGCTTATCTTCCCGGCAAACTTGGCCCCGCACTCCATCGAACAATAACCATTAAAACAGCGGCGTTTAATCCATACACCCTGGATATGAAAATAGAAAACATCAAAATCGCCGACCCCGACGGCACACCGTTTGTTGCCGTGGATGTACTTTTTTGCGATATGTGCTGGGTATCACTTATAAAGTTCATGCCAGTGACAAAAGAACTCCAGATAATCCATCCGCAATTGTTTGCTTCCCGGTCCGGAGGCGGGGTGTTCAATTTTTCAGATCTGGCGGGTACAAAGACCAGTGGAGAAAAAACCGGTCCTGAACAGGAACAATCGTTACCCCGGTTTCTGATTGAACAGTTTCACCTGTCAAACGGCCAGGTCACCTTTACAGATGCGTTTGTTCCATCAGGGTTTAAAACCACGATTGCTCCTGTTGATATTAACGTTACCAACCTGACATCTTTGCCGGAGAGAGCCACCACCTATCAACTGTCCCTTGCAACCGAATCCGGCGAAACCCTTGCCTGTGAGGGGAAGACCGGGCTGGCTTCCCGGAAGGCCGACGGCCGGTTGACCCTGGCCCGGGTTCTCTTGAAAAAATATCTGCCCTACTATGGAGATCTGGCCAAAATTGATGTTTCATCAGGGACCCTGGCCGTTCAATCGGCATTTCAGATAGATGCTTCCGGGACCGATGTGGCAGGTGGGGTATCCGGTATTCAGGTATCGGTTAATGACCTCAGACTCACAGACGCCGCAAACAAACTGCGGGAAGTGCTTGTTTCCGGAATCAATCTTAGCGGAGGTTCCTTTTCCCTGGCATCCCGAACAGCTTGTGTGGAAAAGCTTGGGGTTGAGTCCCTCAAGCTCAGTGACAGAACACAGAATGAAATCAAAGCATCGCTGTCAACCCTGACCATGAACAAGGCTGCTGTTGAACTCAGCTCACTCAAAACAACCGTTGACAGCTTAGACCTTGGTGGGTTGACCGTTGCCATGGAAAAAAACCAGGCTGCCCTGTCACACCTGACAGTTAAGGAAATAACCACCGATATAAAGGCACAGGCAGCCGGTATTGAGGGGATAGTCCTTGAAGGACTGGCCATGACCATGGAAAACCAACAGGAAAAACTGCTGGTGGACCTGGCGCAGCTTGATGTGACCAAGGCCACCGCCGATGCATCAACGCAGGTGGCAGGCATTGGCAATATCGACGTCAGGACTTTAACCCTGAAGCGGGGCAACCCGGAGGAACCTCTTGTCGATATCCAGATGCTGGGCATCACGGATATCAGCGTCAATGTCAAAGACCGAACGGTCATGACCAATGAACTCAAAGCAGAAAAGGGTGAGATTTATTGCAGCAGGTCAAGAAATGGAGATATCAACCTGATTCAACCCATGGCCCTGTTCCCGGCTCCGGACAAAAAAGAGCCTAAGAAGGTTCAGCCATCACAAAGTGAGGGGGGACCGTCTCCCTGGACCATTGGCCTGAACATACTGGACCTGAAAGACTACACTGTTGATATCAAAGATCTTTTTCCCCAGGATGCCGTCACAGCCAGGCTGCACGGTATCACAGCGACAATCAAAGATTTTTCCACTGCCCCAGGACATCAGTTTGACCTATCCCTGGCAATGACGGTTGCCGAGCAGGGACATTTTGAAACCAGCGGTAAAATAATGATTGCACCTGTAACCGCAGACCTTGACGTCAAAATGTCCGATATTGCCATCAAAACGTTCCACCCCTACTGGGACCAGAAAATCGGCATCCTGCTGACTGACGGCCGGCTGAACAGCCAGGGACACGTGACGGCAGCCATAAATCCCCAGACAGATCCGGACATAAATTTCAAGGGAGTTGTCTCCATCGTCAATATGGACACCATTGATATCTTCACCGGAGGCGACCTTGTAAAATGGAACAACTTGAGTCTTGAAGGGATGGATGCGGGCTTGAGCCCAACACATCTGACCATCGGGGAAGTGGCGCTTACCGACTATTTTGCCCGGCTGGCCATCGGGGAGGATGGACGACTCAGCGTCATGAACGTACTGCGTCAGGAAGCTGCCAATGCAGGCACTACCATTGATGTGACGCCGCCCCAGGCTGAAGAAGAAACCCGTGCTCCCATGCCCCGGGTCCGAATCGACCATATAACCCTGCAGGGCGGTCAGATCAATTTCGCCGATAGCCATGTCAAGCCCAATTACAAGGCTGATTTCTACAATCTGGGAGGCAGGATTTCAGGCCTGGACAGCGCCGAAGAAACCCGGGCAGATGTTTTGCTGCAAGGCAACCTGGAAAACCACTCCCCCATGGAGATCAAAGGTCGGGTGAATCCCCTGGCCCCGAAAAGTTTCGTTGATATTGTTCTCTCGTTCAAGGACATTACCCTGGGCCCCTTTACACCTTACAGCGGAAAATATATCGGACGGAAAATCAAAAAAGGCAAGCTTCAGATAGATCTTGCCTACTCCCTGGAAAACCGGAAACTCAAAGCTGAAAACCGCTTTTTGATCAATGATCTTGTCCTGGGAGATACTGTTGTAAGCCCTGACGCCATAAATCTTCCCGTGGATCTTGCCATCTCCCTGCTAAAGGATCGAAGCGGGAATATCGATCTCAATATTCCAATCCAGGGGGATCTGGACAATCCGGAGTTCAGCCTTGGCAGCACCATCCTGGCTGTAATCCGGAACTTGATTACCAAAATCATCACCGCACCGTTTTCACTTCTGGGGGCATTGGTGGGCGGAGGGACCGAACTCAGCAGTGTTGATTTTGATGCGGGCCGGTCGGATTTGAATTCCCAGAGCACTGAGATCCTGGACAAACTGGCCACGGCCCTTATTGATCGCCCGGGATTGAGGCTTGAGGCCGAAGGTCTGGTTGATCCTGAAAGCGACAGCCGTGAACTGCGGAACCTGAGACTGGATGAACTGCTGGCCGCCCGGAAACAGCTGATGGCTGCCAGGAACCCTTCATCGCCCGCAGCCACGACGCTATCCCCGGCAGCCCCAAAGCCGGAAGCAGCAACGTCAACAGCGCCGGCATCACAGCCAGAAGCGGCCGGTCAAGAAGAAACTCCTGCTGTTGATCCGGCACTGACAGCCGTTTACCTTGCTGCCGATTTCCCGAAACCAAAGGACGAAACCGGCAAAATAAAGACATTGCCTGCCGAAGAAATGAAAAAACTGCTCCTGGCCTCCATGGAGGTTACCGAATCGGATTTACGTCAACTCGCCCTGAAGCGTGCGGAAACAGTCTGGAACTATCTGGTGAACACACAAAAAGTTGACAGGGACAGGGTGTTTGTCCTTGATTCTGAAGGTTCCCAGGGCAAGTCTGCAGCGCCGGCTCCTTCTGGTGAAAAACAACCCGGAAAAGGCCGGGTTCAGTTTAAACTGAAATAAAAACGTTTGCAGCCCTGGGTTCTGCAAGCCTCCCCTGGATGGATATGAACACACCGGGCACGGTCAGGAACTGCTGGAAGGATCGGCAAAAAACCGCTGCATGAGGCTCAGGTAGATCTCGGCCGCGGCCTGCACCTCTGCCAGCGGGACGGATTCGTCCTGGACATGGGCCTTTTCCAGGCAGCCCGGCCCCAGCAGGATCGGCCTGGCTCCTGAGGCGAATATCTGATTGGCATCGGAGTGACTGCGAAAGGCATCGGTTTTCCAAGCAAGGCCGCGCTCCTGGTATACAGACTTGAGGATGTCGGCAGCCAGCCCCTTATCCGGCAGATCGTACCCTGCATCAATGGTTTCAGTCCTGAACAGGACGTTGATCCCTGGATTGGCCCTGTCGCGGAAGGACACCATCTCGTCCAGTTCGGTGATAATCTCCCCGGTGGAGGCCCCGGGCGGCAGGTGGATATCGATCCAGGCCTCGGAGTATTCGGGAACCGCAAATCCTGCGGGGATGGTGTACAGGTCCCGGATGTTGTAGATTAATCCCGGATGGTTGTGTTCAAAAAAATGGGTAACCTTGAGAAGTCTGCCCAGGAGGGTTTCCACCGAATTTTTACGCCGGCCGGCAAGGGATGCGTGGAGCCGTTTCCCCTCGGCGCTGATCTGGGTTTCCACATACCCGTAGCTTTTAAAACAGGGAACCAGGGCTGTTGGCTCGCCGATCACTGCCCAGGGAAACCGGTACTGCTTCATGAGCTGGGCAGCTCCGTCACCGGTTTCCTCTTCCCCGACCACCAGGCACAGGGCCACGGGCAGGACTTGGGATGCTGAGCCTGTAAAGGCCATGAATGCTTCGATCATGGCTGCGCATCCGCCTTTCATGTCCGCAGCACCGAGCCCCATGATTTCATCGCCCTTTTCCACATAGGAGTACTGCTCAAGGTCGTAGGCTGTAACCGTATCAAGATGACCGACAAAGGCCAGTTGGATATCCCTGTCGTCCGGGGCCAGGACCAGGTTATACCTGTTATCGTCCACCGGCTGGGCCTGGACTTTCAGTCCCCGCCGTTTCAGATAGCCCTTGAGATAGTAAAGAAGGTCCTCTTCCTTTCCCGAAGGGCTGTAGATATCTATCATCCGCTGGAGAAGCTTTTTCAGACGAAGGGGATCGATCATGGCCGTCACTGCAGTTTCCTGGAATGGGGAACCATGGCATCCACGGTGTCATGATCATGGAGGCCTGCACGCAGACCGATTCCTGCTGTTTTCTTCTTCAGGCGCTGGTGGTCCGCGGCCAGGTTCATGGTGAGATAGACATGGGGCATGGGCACCCCGAACCCCATCTTGTTGAAGAAACGGATGGCCCGCTTGTTCTCGGCCGGCGTGTCAACCATGAGCATACGGACCCCCATTTTCAGCATGATTTCCTTGAACCGGTTGAACAGTTTTTCCGCAACCCGCTTGCGTTGGTACTCCTGGCATACGCCAAGCCAGATCAAGTACCCGTATTTCCAGGCCGAATGGTTTTTGGTGATGGTTGTTCCCAGGGCAAAACCCACCAGGGAGTCATTTTCCTCGGCCACCAGGCAGAATTCAGTGTCGCTGTTGAACAGGCTCGTTACCTCATAGGGGTCCCATGTCCTGTACATGGTGGGGGTTTCATCCGCCTTGAACAGCGTTTCCCCAAGATGGAACACAGGACCGATGTCATCGATCTCCATTTCCCGTATCTTGATGGTATGACGCCTGTTACCGTTTTCCGTGTTCCCGCGTGTCATAAATCCTTTCCAGGATCGCCTGGAACACAGACAATAGTCCATCTCCCGGGGGACCCTGCAACAGGCCCTGCCGCCATGGCCAGAACCAAAGTACTATTAAAGAGTAATCATCTGATTCCCTGTAAAGAAAAAGATTGGGGATGTCAAGGCATGTTTCAGGAAGGGGTACAGGATTTCTTATCCTGGGGTTTTCCCAGAATTTTTTCAAGAATCACCTTGGTGATCATATAGGTGGGTTTCACACCCTCGACACCCATGGCTCCCGCAGCCAGGGTATTGCCGGTCTTGAGCGGGTTGTCCGAAGCGTAGTAGGCATACCTTACTTTGGTCTCCCTGGGGATATTTCCCTTGATAATGGATGCATTGATGGCCTTCTGGTAATATCCGCCTTCCATCTCCAGACCCACTGCCTGCCAGTCGCTCTGGAACATTTCCAGGACATCCCTGTTCTGCAGAGACGTACCCAGGACCGTTGCCATGGGGCCTGAAAACACGTTGACATCCGGATCAAAATCTCCGACCCCCAGGTCGTTGTCGAAAAGATAATTGTCGGACGTCCCTTCGCACACATGGGCCGTTGCCAGCATGATGTCTCCTTTTTCACCCGTGAGGATTCCGGCTTTTCCCATGACGGATATGGACCCGATGTTCAGGGGAATTTTCCCGCCTTCCGTTGCAATGGGTTTCAGGAGCTGTTCCATGACCTCAAAGGCCTGGGCGCCAAAGGCATAATCCATGACAAGGATAACAGGCTGCTCCCGGGCAATCCGGTCGGCATCAAAGGGTATTCCGGGGTGGAATACCGTGGATTCCAGCTTTGCCGTGTCTATGATCTGGCAGTCTATATTGGTGCCGGACCTGTCCTGGAGCCGGTACCAACCATGGTTTGCGGCATAGTTTGCTATCTCATCCCCCTTGTCTTTGAGATGGATGAAAAACGGGTACAGGTCTTTTTCATCCATCTCCCTGACTTTTCTGCCCACGGCGGCGAAGCCGTAAATCACGTTGAGCACGCTGTGGAGATTGGCGCTGACAATGTGAAGGGGCCGGGTTTCAAGCTTGAGGGCCATGAGTTTCTCCTTGATATCGGATGCCCATACCCTGCCGTAACGTTGGTGTCCTATGATCTTCATCAGGGACGGCGTCAGATAGATCACCAGGGCGTTGTCCATGGACCGGTGTTCGCTCTCGATGCGCTTGGCCAGGTGATAGATGATGGAAAAAATCCCGTTGTTGCTGCCTTTCTCCTTCCTGTTTTTTTCAAAGTACTCGTAGGAGTCTCGGGTCTCATGGTAGGGTCTGCCCAGGATGATGCTCAGGTTCCACAGGGCGGAATCCAGCTCGGTTTCACTCAGTGGGACCTCTGACTTCACGACTTTTTCCAGCTCCTGGAATTCCATCCTGGGATCCCCGTTGTCATCCTGGAGCCTGTTGAACAGTTTTCCGGCTTCAACGTTCAGGAACGTCATGTGGGTGATGATGTCGTAAATTTCACTGGTACCCCTGGAAATGATGAAACAGAACTCTTTGGCGCTGATTCGGTAGGAAGTTCTCCTGCGCTTCAGGGGCATGATCTCCTTGAACGGAGTTCCCTCGAACTGGTCCTCATCGGTGAGGATGATCTTGGTTGCTTCCTCAATGCCCGGGGGCAGCCGGTCGATGACATATTCCAGTCCCTTGAGTTCAACGACCCTGATATCGTTCATGGTCCCGTATATCTCGGGGCTCAGCTCCCTGAGACACCCGGAAAGGGTTTTCCCGAATTTCCCCGAAGGTCTGTAAAACCCCCGTATGGCCATGGCATCGGTTATGGTTTTGAATTCCCTGATGGCTGCCCTTGCCCGCTGGGATCTGCTCAGTTCCTGCATTCTACCTCCGCTGATGAATTTTAAAATGCGCCCCGGAATGCCGCCGGGAATCCGGATCGCTCCTATTGCAGGGGATTGCTCCGCATGGCCTTGAATGTGTTGATGAGACCGTTGGTTGAAGGGTCATGGGAGGCCACAGGCTGGTCGTTGTCCAACTCCGGCAGAATTTTTGCCGCCAGCTGCTTGCCCAGCTCAACCCCCCACTGGTCAAAACTGAAGATATTCCACACCACGCCCTGTACAAAGATCTTGTGTTCATACATGGCGATAAGGCTGCCCAGAACCCGGGGTGTAAGCTGAGTAAACAAGATGGAATTGGTGGGGCGGTTTCCCTCAAACACCTTGTGGGGCGCCAGGGCACGGACGGTTTTTGCAGGCAGACCTGCCGATTCCATTTCCCGCGCAACGGTCTCCATGGACTTGCCGTTCATCAGGGCTTCGGTCTGGGCAAAAAAGTTGGACAACAGGATCTCATGGTGTTTTCCAAGGGGATTGTGACTGACGGCCGGGGCAAGAAAGTCAGCCGGGATCAGGCGGGTCCCCTGGTGAATGAGCTGGTAGAATGCATGCTGGCCGTTTGTGCCCGGCTCCCCCCAGATCACAGGTCCGGTGTGGCAGTCCACCCGCTTGCCGCTGCGGTCCACGGATTTACCGTTGCTCTCCATGTTTCCCTGCTGGAAATAGGCTGCAAACCTGACCATGGACTGGTCATAGGGCAGGATAACCTCACTGTGGGCGTCAAAAAAATTGGTGTACCAGATCCCGATCATGGCCAGGAGAACCGGGATGTTTTTTTCAAAAGGGGTTGTCCTGAAATGGACGTCCATCTCCCAGGCGCCGGTCAAAAGTTCCTCGAACCGCTCGTACCCAACATAACAGGCTATGGAAAGACCAATAGCTGACCAGAGGGAATAACGCCCGCCCACCCAGTCCCAGAATTCAAACATGTTATCCGGGTGGATCCCAAAGTCTGTAACTTTTGCAACATTGGTTGAGATGGCAGCAAAATGCCGGGCAACATGACGCTCATCCCGGGCATGGTCCAGAAACCACTTCCGGGCCGAAAAGGCGTTGGTCATGGTCTCCTGGGTGGTAAAGGTCTTGGATGCCACCAGAAAAAGGGTTGTTTCCGGATCCAGGCAGGCCAGGGTATCCACCAGGTGGGTGGCATCCACGTTGGAGACAAAATGGACCGCAAGGCCCGGCCTTGCAAAGGGTTTGAGGCACTGGGCCACCATGGCCGGCCCCAGGTCCGAGCCGCCGATGCCGATATTGACGATATCCCGGAAAGGTTTGCCCGAATAGCCGGTGATACTTTTGTCAAGTATCCCACCTGAGAAGGCCCTGACCTTTTCCAGGACCCTGTTCACTTCAGGCATCACATCCTGAGAGTCCACGACAACCGGCTTGTTGGCTCTGTTTCTCAGGGCGGTATGGAGTACGGCCCTGTTTTCCGTCTCATTGATTCTGGCCCCTGAGAACATCTGTTCAATGGCTCCGGCCAGACCCGTTTCCCGGGCCAGTGCCAGCAGGAAACCCATTGTTTCACTGGAAATGATATTCTTGGAATAATCCACCAGGATGTCGTTGAACCGGATGGAAAAGTTGGAAAAACGATGGGGGTCACGGGAGAACAGATCCGCGATCCTGACCGCTTTCAGGGTTTCAAAATGGCTCTGCAACTGACGCCATGCCGGCGTTTCACACGGATTGATTCTATCCAGCATATTTCACCTGAACCTTGGTAAACGTTTTAGTGATGAAGGAGATGCGAAACCGTCACGGCATCTTCCTTTTTCAGCAAAGAAAATGGTCAAGCTATTGATACCACGCCGCATTCATGAGCGCAATTATTTCTTGACAGAATTTATCAATACCCCTTATTCTAGCACATTCAAAAAACTATCCATAAACCCATATCCGGTGCCGGCCCGGGTCAGGTACTGCGGCCAAACGGCAGACGAACACGAACAACGGGCGGCACACAAAATCAAAGGAGGTCTTATGAACCGATGCAGGTCCATCATTATGGCACTGCTGATGATCAGCATTCTGACTGTCATGACGCCGGCTGTCCATGCAGGCCAACACGGTCCGGTCAAACCTGGTCCCAATTTCACCTGGGTGCCGCCCCACACCCGTCCCGGCGGCGCCTTTATTCCCGGACACTGGAACTACACCGGGCCTGCCGGACAGGGAACCAACTGGGTCGCGGGTCATTACGGCCCGGCCGGCAAATGGATCCCGGGCCACTGGAGCGCAACTTCCCCGGCAATCCAGCCGGACCGGCCAGGGCCTGAATTCGTGTGGGTAGATCCGTTTACCCCGGCCGGTGGCATCCTGGTACCCGGACATTGGCGATACACCGGAACTGTGCATAACGACCGGCACTGGGTCATTGCCCATTACGGCCCTGACGGAAAATGGGTCGACGGTCACTGGGAGATGCACACTCCCCCGGACCCCAAAGCGGTATGGGTTCCGGGGCACTACGGCCCGCACGGCAAGTGGGTGCCGGGGCGCTGGCGGTAAGTCAGACCCTGACCTGCACCATAGAAGGGGTCAAAGCCCCGGTTTAAACTGTCGAACCCCTCTGTCTGCCGGACATACAGCCCGGGGAGAGGTTTTAAAATAGATACCACACAAACAGGAGACTATGATCATGCGTCTATCATCTGCACCACTTCCGGCCCTACTGATCCTCACACTGCTTGGACTGTTTTCCCTGACCGGTTGTGTCGCACCCCAGGCCGGAACCACGACAACGGTCACCTCAGGACAGAACGCTCCGACCATTAACGAGGCCCAGGCAGAGAGTTACAACGGCCCCAAGGCACGCATTGCCGTGTCCCAGTTCAAGGACAAGACAGGCTCAGGCTGGTGGACCGGCGCCATTGGTAACGGCATGGCGGATCAGCTCACAACGGCATTGTTCAATTCCAACCGGTTTATCGTTCTGGAACGGGAGACCCTGGGCGCGGTCATGTCCGAGCAGGATCTGGGAGCTTCCGGCCGCATTCAGCAACAGACCGCAGCACCCATTGGACAGATTGAGGGCGCTGAACTCCTGGTTGTCGGTGCCGTTACCGAATTTTCCGGGAATGCCTCAGGTGGCGGCGGAGGACTCGGCGGAATAGGATCCGGGGTCTTTGGCGCCATTGCCGGCGGTTTTAAAAAATCCCACATGGCCATTGACCTTCGCATCATTGATTCCAGAACATCTCGGGTCCTTGCCGCAACCAGCGTTGAGGGAGAAGCAACCGATGTGAACCTGGGCGGTGCCCTGGGTGGCTACGGCGGCAGTGGCGCCCTGGCCGGCGCCCTGGGCGGATGGAAAAACACACCCACTGAAAAGGCCCTGAGGATCTGCATCCAGAAGGCCGTTGAGTTCATCATCTCCAAGACGCCCCAGACCTACTACCATTTTGGCGCCCAGGCCCCCAGCCAGACTGCTGTCCAGCCTGTCCAGGCAGCCGCCTCCGATCAAGGCGGACTGACCCGGGATGTTGTCCGCCAGATGCAGAGCCTTCTGGCCTCCCTGGGTTATGACGTGGGCGTGCCTGACGGGATTGCCGGGAAAAAAACCAGGAGTGCTCTCCTTGATTTTCAAAAAAAACAAGGACTTCCCCAGACCGGAATTCTGGATCCGGATACCATGAAAACACTCCGGGAAGTGAGTGGAAACAAGTAACAAACCAGGCGGCAGGACAGATTCCTCTATTCCATAACGTCTGCACAGGTACCTTTTGTGCAGACGTTATCCCGCCGTTAATGACATTCCTCCATTTTATAGGCTTCCTTTTATATTACCCCTTATCTTAACGGATGTTCAAATACCGCTTGTGATGCCCCATACCTTCTGATACTAGAAAACCAGTCCGCAATAGTATCACACTACAGACACGAACCCGGAGATGCCATCATGGATACCCAGGCCTATAACGAGAATCTGTTCAAGTTCATCACCGAGTCCCCCACCCCGTTCCATGCCGCCTCCTGGATGGAATCGGACCTGACAAAAAACGGTTTCATACCTGTGAAAGAAACCCTGGACTGGAATTTTGAACCCGGGAAACGGTACGTTGTTACCCGCAACGGTTCATCCCTCATCGCCGTGGTCGTCGGACAAGGCAGCATCCGGGAGACCGGAATACGCATGGCCGGCGCCCATACGGACAGCCCATGCCTGAGAGTCAAACCCAATCCGGAACTCACCTTCGAAGGCATGGTCAGGCTCGGCGTGGAGGTCTATGGCGGCGCCCTTCTCAGCACCTGGTTCGACCGGGGACTCAACCTGGCAGGCAGGGTGACCTTCCGGACGGAAAGTCCAGGCAACGGCCCGGTTCTTGACACCCGGCTCATCAACTTCAACAGGCCCGTGGCCTTAGTCCCGAGCCTGGCTATCCATTTTGACCGGGAAGCCGGTACCAGAAAGACCGTCAATCCCCAGATCCACATGCCCCCCCTGTTCCGGACCAGTGGTCAGGGGCACCTAGAGCCTTTCCAGAACACCCTGATGGAACAATTGGCCCTGGAATACCCCGGAATCCAGGCTCAAGAGATCCTGGGATTCGACCTGTGCGTTATAGATGCCCAACCGCCGGATTTCACGGGTCTGAACCGGGAATTCATCCTGGCCCCCAGGCTGGACAACCTTCTCTCCTGCCATGCCGCCATCAACGCAATCCGCCACACCCATGACCGCTGCACATCAATCCTGATTTTGGCAGACCACGAGGAGGTGGGAAGCGAAACTTCGTCCGGCGCCCGGGGTTCCTTTCTTGATCATGTCCTGGAACGGCTTGTTCCACTGGCCCCTGACAGGTTCCAGACCCTGGCCCGGTCCTTCATGATTTCCTGCGACAATGCCCACGCAGCCCATCCCGGCCACCCGGAAGCCATGGACGGGAACCACCTGCCCCGACTTAATCAGGGGCCGGTGCTCAAAATCAACGCCTCCCAGCGGTACGCATCGGATTCGGAATCCGCGGCATTGTTCCGCCACCTGTGCCAGAGGGCCGGCGTTCCGGCCCAGACCTTTGTTGTCCGGAGCAACATGCCCTGCGGAAGCAGCATAGGCCCGGCCATTGCCGCCAGAACCGGCGTCAGGACCGTGGATTGCGGCTGCCCCACCCTGGGCATGCACGCCATACGGGAAACCACCGGCAGCCATGATCCGTTCATGCTGTACCAGGCGTTGCGGCTGTTTTTCGCCATGCCCCATCAACCGCTTTTATCCTTGACATAAAATGTGAGTATGGTTATATCGCTCAGTTAATGATGGGACGTCGGACACACCCGAGCCGGATCGAATACAGGTTTATCAGGAGTTGTAATTACAATGGATTTCCAGGCCGCCCTTGAGAAAAACAAGGCAAAAATACTTGATCTCTGGTTTGACGCCACAATCAGAACCTACCCGGAAGATACTGCCAGGATGTTTCTCAAAATCAAAAACCGATTTGACAATCCCGTGGGGAGCATGACCTGGCAGAGCCTGAACGACACCTTTTCCCAGCTTTCCGGCCCCCTGAATTCCGATTCCCTGGAAAAAGCCCTGGATCCTGTCATCCGAATCCGGGCCATCCAGAGCTTCACCCCCTCCCAGGCCGTGGGTTTTGTCTTTGAGCTCAAGAGCATCGTAAAAAAGGTTCTTGGCAGCACCCTGGAGGACACCTTTGACAGAAACGTTGACCAGATCGGTCTTGCAGCATTTAACAGGTTCATGAAGTGCAGAGAAGAAATTTTCCTTTTAAAGGCCAATGAAGCCAAAGACCGGATTCACAGCGCCTTTAAAAGGGCAGGATTGGTAAGTGAGCTTGAGGAGAATGGCCTCCCCGGCTCAAACAAATCTTAATGCAGGTCCATGCAGTCCCATGAGGCTGGGCCTAAATAGTGAGGTGGTTGGAATATGAAGCAAAAGTACATGTTACCCCTGGCAGGCGTTTTTCTGCTTTTTCTGCTGGCATACGCAGGGGTTGAGGGAGCCGGGATGCAATGGTTCTTCGGGATCCTTGTACCCTATGCAGCGCTTGTAGCCTTCCTTGGCGGATTCGTATACCGCGTCCTGGGATGGGCAGGCTCTGCTGTACCCTTCCGGATTCCCACGACCTGCGGGCAGCAGAAATCGCTCCCCTGGATCAAACAGAACTGTATCGATAACCCCGACACTGCGGGCGGTGTTTTTGTGCGCATGGTCCTTGAGATTTTCCTGTTCAGGTCCCTGTTCAGAAACACCAAGGCCGCGTTCAACCGGAATGAAAAGAACAAACTGACCTACTCCTGGGAAATTTTCCTCTGGGTGGCGGCCCTGGCATTCCACTACGCGTTTCTTACAGTCCTTCTGCGGCACCTGAGATTTTTCCTGAGCCCGGTTCCGGCCTGCCTCCAGTTCCTGGAGTACATGGACGGCATCGTCCAGGTGGGTCTTCCCGGAATCATGCTTTCAGGACTGGTTCTTCCCGCGGCCGTACTGTTTCTCCTGGCACGGCGGATCTTTGATGCCAAGGTGAGCTACATCTCCCTGGCAGCCGATTATTTCCCGCTCTTTCTTATCCTGGGTATCGCAGCTTCCGGTATTTCCATGCGTTACTTCACCAAAGTAGACATCATCGGGATAAAAAACTTTACCATGGGTCTTGCGACCTTCCATTGGACTGTTCCCGAGGGTGTCGGCGGCCTTTTCTACGCCCATCTCTTCCTGGTCAGCATCCTGTTTGCCTACTTCCCCATAAGCAAGCTCATGCACCTGGGCGGAATCTTCCTGAGCCCCACCCGGAACATGGCCAACAACACCAGGGCGGTTAGACATGTGAACCCCTGGAACTATGACGTGAAAACCCATACGTATGAAGAGTATGAAGATCACTTCAGAGAAAAAATGATTGAAGCTGGGCTGCCAGTGGATAAAGAGGAGTAATCAATGGCTGACGCACTCAAACCAAATGAATTATTGGACAAGATAGATCACACCCCTGCCCCGGGCAGTTGGATGGATACTCCGGTCCAGATCAGACCCGGCATGTACTGCTACGCCGCAAAACCCGAGAGCCTGCAGACCCTCAGCGCTCCCAACCCCCGTAGCTGGAACCCCGCCGAAGAGGACTGGAAGCTTCCTGAAAACTGGCAGGAAATCATTCACAACGGGATCAAGGAACGGCTGGAAAAATTCAGAACCTTCAAGATTTTCATGGACATCTGTGTCCGGTGCGGCGCCTGCGCCGACAAGTGCCACTTTTTCCTGGGCACGGGCGATCCCAAGAACATGCCGGTCCTGAGGGCTGAACTCCTCCGGTCGGTGTACAGAAACGACTTTACCAAGGCCGGCCAGATCCTGAGCAAGATACCGGGCGGGGACCGCCTGGGCGGCGGACGCCCCATGACCCTGAGCGTGCTCAAGGAATGGTGGTACTACTTCTTCCAGTGCACCGAGTGCCGGCGCTGCTCCGTATTCTGCCCCTACGGTATTGACACGGCAGAAATCACCATCATGGGACGGGAACTGTTGAATCTCCTGGGTCTCAACATCGACTGGATCGCGACCCCGGTATCCAACTGCTACCAGACCGGTAACCACCTGGGCATCCAGCCCCACGCCTTCAAGGACATGCTGGAGTTCTTTGTGGAGGACATCGAGTCCATCACCGGTGTCAACTGCACACCCCAGTTCCAGAAAAAAGGAGCGGACATCCTGTTCATAACACCGTCGGGCGATGTATTTGCCGATCCCGGAACCTATACCTGCCAGGGATATCTGATCCTGTTCAAGTACCTGAAAGACAAATACGGACTTGACGTCACGTGGAGCACCTATGCCTCGGAAGGCGGTAATTTTGGTTTCTTCACCTCCCACGAGACCATGAAACGGCTGAACAAAAAAATGTACGCCGAGGCCAAACGCCTGGGCGTCAAGTGGATACTGGGCGGTGAATGCGGCCATATGTGGCGCGTCATCCACCAGTACATGGATACCATGAACGGACCTGCCGATTTCCTGGAGGAACCGGTAAACCCCATTACCGGAACCAAGTTCGAGAACGCCAGATCCACCAAGATGGTCCACATCACCGAATTTACGGCAGACCTGATCAAGCACGGAAAACTGGAACTGGACAAGAGCCGCAACAATAACCGGATCATGACCTTCCATGACTCCTGCAACCCCTCCCGGGGCATGGGACTCCTGGACGAACCCCGGTATGTCATCAAGAACGTGTGCGACAACTTCTTTGAAATGCCGGCCAACACCATCCGGGAACAGACCTTCTGCTGCGGCAGCGGCGCCGGCCTCAACGCCGGTGAAAACATTGAGCTCAGAATGGCCGGAGGCCTCCCCAGGGCCAACGCAGTGAAGTATGTTCACGAAAAATTCGGCGTCAACACCCTGGGCACCATCTGTGCAATCGACAGGGCCGCCCTGTCAACGCTCATGGAATACTGGGTTCCGGATGTTACGGTGTGCGGCGTGCACGAACTGGTTGGAAACGCCCTGATTCTCCCGGGAGAGAAGGAAAGAGAGACCGACCTGCGTATGGAACCCTTACCCGGTATGGAGGATTAAGATGAGTAAAAACACAATCGTCGCCGGTCTTGCTGTCTTTGTCATTGTTGTTCTGACACCCTTCTGGTTCAACCTGGTTACCAAAACCGAGGCTGCACCGGAGCCGGAACTGCTGGGCAAGGCCAAGACCGCCGAGAAATGCGTACTTGATAAGTTCGACATGAGGGCCAACCACATGTCCATTCTGAATGACTGGCGGACCTCCGTGGTTCGTATGGGAGACAGACGTTACAAGGGCGTAAACGGCAAGGAATTCGGCATGAGCCTGTCCACGGGAGAGGATTCCTGCCTGGGCTGCCATACCGACAAAGCCAAGTTCTGTGACAAATGTCATACCTATGCCTCAGTGGCCCCCTACTGCTGGGAATGCCACACAAATCCCAAGGAGATCACCCAATGAAAAATAGCAGAAGAAGCTTTCTCAAAGCAGCAGGAATTTCTGCCCTGGGCATTGGCGTAGCTCCGGCACTCAAGGCTGTTGCGTCATCCGGGGCTGAAGAGGCCGCAAAAGCGGTCGTATCCAAAAATTCCGAGGCCCTGATAGCCAAACGCTGGGGCATGGTCATCAACACCACCAAGATCACCCCGGAAGTCGCAGAAGCCATTACCGCCGCATGCCGGAAAGCCCACAATATTCCTGATTTCAAACGTACCCCGGATCCTGAAAAATTCCCCAAGGTCAGGCCGGCAAAAATGACCCAGGAGATCAAATGGATCTGGGAAGAACATTATGCCCATGCCTTCCCTGAAATGGAAGACGAGTTCCTGGCGGAAAAATTCCACGAACTGCCCTTCCTGGTCACCTGCAACCACTGCAAGAACCCACCCTGTGTCCAGGCCTGCCCGACCCAGGCGACCTTCAAACGGGCCGACGGCATCGTGCTCATGGATTTCCACCGCTGCATCGGATGCCGCTTCTGCATGGCTGCCTGCCCCTTCGGGTCCAGGAATTTCAATTTCCGGGATCCCAGGCCCTTTATCGAAACGGTCAATCCCGATTTCCCGACCCGGTCCAAGGGTGTTGTGGAAAAATGCAACCTGTGCGCGGAGCGCCTGGCCAAGGGTAAACAGCCTGCCTGCGTTGAGGCATCGGAAGGAGCCATCATTGTGGGCGACCTTGAAGACCCCGGATCCGAGATCCGGGAGCTGCTCAAGGAAAACTATGCAATCAGACGTAAGCAGGAGCTCGGCACCGAACCTTCTGTTTATTACATCATGTAGGAGAGGCTAGTATGCTTGAAATAGCTATCAAAGGAACCAAAAAGTACTGGATATGGCTGGCCATACTGCTCGGCATCATGGGAGCAGCCTTTGCCGCCTACATTGACCAGTTCATGAACGGCCTGATGATCACCGGCATGAGCCGGGACGTATCATGGGGCTTTTACATCGCAAACTTCACCTACCTGGTCGGTGTGGCGGCCGGAGGCGTCATGGTGGTAATTCCCTATTACCTGCACAACTATGAACGGTTCCACCGCATCACCATCCTGGGAGAATTTCTGGCGGTTGCCGCCCTGATCATGTGTCTGATGTTCATCATCGCCGACCTTGGCCAGCCCATCCGCATGCTCAATGTTCTGCTCTATCCCACGCCCCATTCCATGCTGTTCTGGGACATGTGCGTACTTAACGGCTACCTGTTCCTGAACATCGTCATCGGCTGGAAAGTCCTGGAAGCAGAACGCAATCAGATCAAACCGCCGGAGTGGACCAAACCCCTGATCTATCTGTCCATTCCCTTTGCCATCGGTATCCATACCGTGACCGCCTACCTGTACTGCGGCCTTCCCGGCAGGGGCTTCTGGCTGACGGCCATCCTGGCACCGCGCTTTCTTGCGTCCGCCTTTGCCGCAGGACCGGCTGTCCTTATCCTGCTTTGCTACATCATACGCAAGGTGACCAAGTTTGATCCGGGCTGGGAAGCCATCCAGACCCTGTCCAAAATCGTGTGCTACGCATTGATCGCCAACGTGTTCTTCTTCCTGTGCGAGATCTTTGTGGTCTACTACAGCAATATCCCGGGTCACAAGGCCCACATCCAGTACCTGTTCTTCGGGTTCCACGGAGGCCACGCCCTGGTTCCCTGGATGTGGTCATCCATTACCCTGATGATCACCGGCATCCTGCTCCTGGTCATCCCGGTACTCAGGAGCAATGAGTTCCTGCTGCCGTTCACCTGCATCATGATCGTGATCGGAACCTGGATTGACAAAGCCCTGGGAATGATCTCCGGCGGTTTTGTACCCAACCCCCTGCACCAGGTCACCGAGTACGCGCCGACCGGCCAGGAGGTTATGATCAGCCTCGGCGTATTTGCCACAGGCTTTTTGATCCTGACCATCCTGTTCAAGCTGGCAACCACAATCAAGGAAGAGGTCCGGGGATAGACAATAACACCCGATCTTCCTGAACATCAACCATCCAGGGGGTGCCCTTTTTACAGGGGCACCCCCTGTGTGTTTTGCCAGGCCCTGAACACGCAGTTCTACCTGGCTGCCAACGCCGACCTCTTCAAGGAAAAGGATACCCGTTTTCTGTTGAGAATTCTAATGCACTACCTGTTCGCAACCGTGACCCTCAGCTTTTACGGTTCTGAGGTCTGACCGGTCCTGGAAGCCATGCCCCCCGGGCTCTTGGGGGCAATTATCGGCCTGTCCATGGGTTTTATTCTCCTGGCCAGAATCAGCGTGTCACGCCTTATGGTGGAATCGGCTCCGCCCATCCATCAGCCCCTGCGGCAGTTTTTTTGGGATCACCTTCTTTTTCTGGCAGGGGGGATTGTGGTCATCTTCATCGTCGTAATTTTTAGAGGTGTGCCCCTGGCAGGGGGAGGTGCCTTGTTCGTGGGATTTATGGGTTTCGGCTTTTTCGTTGCCATCGACATGGCACTTTTAAAAGAGAAGAAGGTCATCAGCCAGGCTCTGACCCAGGAGACTCCCCTGCTGAAGCCCGCCTATCTCTACCCCAGGGCGAGGAAATTTTTCTTCATCGCCCTGACAGCCACCCTCTATGTCATGGCTGTAATCTCACTGATCATCTCCAGGGACCTGGGATGGCTGAAAAGCATTGACAGCAGCCAGCTGGGAGCGCTCATGCCGGAAACCACCGCAACCATCTTCAAGGAGATGGCATTTGTCATGATGATCCTCCTGGCCATGACCGTAAACATCATCTACTCCTATTCCAGGAACCTGAGACTGCTGTTCGAAACCGAAACCCGGGTGCTGAAATCCGTGACCCGGGGTGACCTGAGCCGGCTTGTACCCGTGGCCACCAACGATGAGTTCGGCATTATCGCCGGCTATACCAACATCATGATCCATGCCCTGAGGGACAGGATACGGATTCTGTCCAATCTCAAGGTGGCCAAGGAGGTTCAGAAAAACCTTCTTCCCAATCATCCTCCCGCATACCCCGGCCTCGACGCATCCGGCACCATTCTCTACTGCCAGGAGGTAGGGGGTGATTATTTCGACTACTTCAATCTTCCCGGCAACCGGTTCGGCGTTGCTGTGACCGACTCTTCCGATCACGGTGTGGGTTCTGCCCTGCACATGACCACGGTCCGGGCCCTGATCCGGTCCGCAGCCCGCAACTACGCCGGCCCTGCGACTCTGATCCGGGAGGTCAACAGCCTGCTCACCCAGGACTGCGACGGCACCGGCCGGTTCACCACTGTTTTTTTCCTGGAAATCGATCCGGAACACCGGTGCCTCACCTGGGTAAGGGCAGGCCATGAGCCGGGGATCCTGTTCAATCCCATGACCCAGGAATTTTGTCCCCTCATGGGCAACGGCATGGCCCTGGGGGTGGTAGAGGACCTGGAAGTCGAACAAAACACCATCCAGGGATGGGAGAGGGAGTCCATTCTGCTGATCTCGTCGGACGGCCTCAAGGAGTCCAGGAATGAAGACAATGTCATGTACGGCCAGCAGCGCATCCGGAGCATTATCCGGAGGTACTGCACTGAACCTGCTGCAGCCATCCAGAAGTTTCTGATCAATGACCTGGAAGCTTTCAGGGGAGAAATCCCCATTGAGGATGATACTACCATTGTGGTCATCAAGCTGTTATAGCTTGCTTGAAGCTTTTTTCTTTTGAACCCGGGTTTTTATCAGAACACGCATGACTTTTTGGTAAATTCTTTGTACAACACCAGGAAAGTCATTTTACACTAAACCCCCAGTCAGATGGGAGTCCCATGGGCAAAGAAACCCCTCCAGTTGTCAAGCGCAGCCTCGGGTCCTGGATTTTTGACGGGAATATCGGCCTCCAGATTGCTCTGATCCTGGTCATCCTTGTGACTGTCAGCACCAGACTCGTGCCCCTTGAAATGCAAAAACGTATCGTTAACGAGGCAATCGGCCTGAGAAAGCTGGACCTCCTTGGCATCTACTGCGCCATTTATCTGTCTGCAATCCTTCTCAATGCAGGGCTCAAATTCACCATCAACATCCTCCAGACCCGCATCAGTGAAAAGGCTACGGCCGGTATGCGACGGCACCTTTACCATCATATCCTTACCCTGCCCCTTGAATTCTTCAGGACAACCCAGCCCGGAACCGTTGTCAATTCCCTGGTAAACGAGCTGACCCTGCCGGGAAACTTCATCGGCATGGCTGTGGCCGCACCGGCAACCAATATCCTTACCCTGGTCGCCTTTGCTGTATACCTGTTTTTCCTCAACCCAATCCTGGCCCTGATTTCCATGTCCATCTACCCGGTCATGCTCTACGTCATCCCCTTGCTGCAGAAGCGGGTCAACCAATACAACCAGGAACGCGTTACCGTATCCAGGGATCTTTCGTCAAAAATCGTGGAATCCATCACAGGTATTCATGAGGTCCAGGCCAACGGCGCCGTTGCCGTGGAGAGCAGCAAATTCAATACCCTGGTGGCAGGCCTCATGAAAATCCGTGTCTGGTGGACCATTTACAAATTTGCCGTAAAACTGGCCAACAACCTGTTCACCAGCCTGGGTCCGGTACTCATCTTTATCCTGGGCGGGTACCTTGCCATCAGGGGCCGGCTGGAACTTGGGGCACTCGTGGCCTTCCTGTCGGCACAGGAGAAGCTCTATGACCCCTGGAGGGAACTCATCGAATTTTACCAGGTGTACCAGGACGGGTCTGTGGTATATAAGAAAACCATGGCCTATTTCGATGCACCGGTGAAGCACAGGCTTGTGCCTGAAAACAGGGAACCCATGGACCTTGAGGGCACTGTGAGCGTGGAAAATCTGAGCCTGGAAACCAGCGAAGGATTAAAGCTCCTGGACGACATCAACCTTGACCTGAAGTCCGGGGAACACATTGCACTGGTAGGATTTTCAGGATCAGGGAAAAGCTCCCTGGCCCTGTGCATCGCACAGCTTTACACCTACACATCAGGCCATGCATCCATAGGCGGGCACGAAATCTCCCAGCTCACCAAGGCCGATATCACCCGGAGCGTGGGCCTTGTCTCCCAGTCTCCGTTTATCTTCAGCGGGACCATCCGGGAAAACCTTCTGTACGCCTTTGTGGCGCTCCACGGGACAGAAGGCGTCCTCAGCCCGGAACTCGAGCCCAGCCTGGACGACCTGATTTCCGTTCTCCAGCAATCCGGCCTGTTCGTTGACGTACTGAGGTTCGGACTCTCCACGGTCATTGACAACCACGACAATACCCTTGTACCTGCCATCATCTCAATGCGCCGGAAATTTCAGGAGTCCTTTGGCAAAGAGGTGGTCGACTGGGTGGAATTCTTCCATGACGGGTCCTACATCTCCTACGCCAGCATCGCTGACAACATCATTTTTGGAACCCCGGCAAACCAGTCTTTTTCAGGAACACAGCTGGTCAGGAACCCTGTTTTCAAGTCCTTCCTTGATGAGGAGTGCCTGACGGCCCCCCTGGTGAGACTGGGCAGGGAACTTGTCGAGCAGACAGTGGACATTCTCAAAAATCTCCCGCTGGAAAAGGTCTTTTTCGAGCAAAGCCCCATCAGCATAGAATCCTTTGGCTTCTATAAGTCCCTAGTCCCCAAGCTCAAGGACAAAACCCCGGACAACCTGGAAGACTATGTCCAATCCGCCCTGCTGGAAGTTGCCCTCAACTTTTCCCCGGCCCGTCATAAGACGGCTGTCCTGCCCGGCCCGGTAAAAAGCCTGATCCTTGAATCCAGGCACCGGTTCCGGGAAAAAATCCTGGAGACGGAACCGGGCGCCATTGCCTTTTACAGGGACGACACCTATATCTGTACCCAGAGCATCCTGAACAATATGCTCTTTGGCCTGACCAAAACATCCGCCACCCATGTCCAGGAAAAAATCAATCAGATGATCGTTCACCTGCTCATTGAAGATGACCTCCTGGAGGCCATCATCGAAATCGGAATGAACTTTGATGTGGGTACCATGGGAAACAGGCTTTCCGGCGGGCAGTGCCAGAAACTGGCCATTGCAAGAATCTTTCTCAAGGCTCCGTCAATTCTGATCTTTGACGAGGCCACATCCGCACTGGACAACCTGTCCCAGCAGAGAATCCAGAACGTTCTGGAAAGGAACTGGAAAGGACGCAGCACAATGGTTGCGGTGGTGCACCGGCTTGACATCATCAAAAACTATGACAAGGTTGGATTCATGAAAGCCGGGAAAATTGTTGAATACGGAAGCTATGATCAATTGATGAACAAAAAGGGATTTCTCCATGACCTCATCCGAGAAGGAAAATAATGCAACGGTTGAAAGCGAATTCCTGTACACGCTCAACAAATTCCGCCAGACAGGCTTTTTTGCCAATCTGCCCCAGGAAGCCGTCAAGGTAATCGCCTTCCTGTGCACCCGGGAGGCCTATAAAGCAGGAGACGTGATTTTTCACCGGAATGAGGATGACGGATGCGCATATTACCTGACCCGGGGGACAGCAAGCCTGGTTCTTGCAACAGGCACTGGGGACCAGGTCATGAAAACCCTGGAAAAAGACAGTTTCATCGGCATCCTTGCCCTGCTCACATCCATGCCCAGAAAATTTTCTCTGATTGCCGATACCGAGGTCGAGTTTCTTATTATGACCCGGAAAAAATTTGCAAGGGTCCTTGACCAGTACCCGGAGATTATGTTGAAACTGATTGCTTCTCTTGGCGAAAAAATAAATGAAGCGGAAAAAAACTTGATTCACCATGTGGAGTCCCGCTCAAGGGATGGGGCAAACCTGCTTGGAATAAGCCTGATATAAACCTAGCCCCGGCAGGCAGACCCGGATAAGCAAAGAGGTAGGTCAGTGGAAAACCATGAAATAGCCATCACCGTGAAGAACAAAATTAAGGAACTGGACCGGATTTCAGAAGCCCTGGATGCCATACCGGCCTCTGTGTGTCCGTCTTCCAAGAAGCGGTGCGAGATCAACCTGATTGTCGAAGAACTGTTCACCAATATTGTGTCCCACGGTATCGATGACGGCAGGGAGCATGACATCGACATCCGTTTCTCCTGGACAGACACGGATCTCACCATCCGCATCGAAGACGACGGCAAACCCTTCAATCCAATTACCGTTGAGGTGCCTGACACGACATGCTGCCTGAATAACAGGTGTATCGGGGGGCTTGGCATCCATCTTGTCAGGCATTTCATGGACGCTTTCAACTATGTCAGGAAAAAAGGAAAGAACATCATGATCCTGAAAAAAATATTATCCGACGCTCCCCATGGCGGATTCGACGAACCGGGATCCATTGACAACCGGACCTGCGAGGGCCCCCTGAACGATAAAAAGGAATAAGACCATGGAAATAGGCAGGGAAACACGTAACGGCATCCAGATACTGACAGTCAGTGGCAGGCTTGATTCCAATACCTCGGAGAAATTCGAAAACGAACTCTATACCGCTGTAAACAACGGAACCACCCACCTGATCGTAGATATGGAAGCCCTGGATTATATATCCAGCGCAGGTCTCAGGGTCATATTGAAAGCAACAAAAGACCTGAAGCAGAAACAGGGAGGTATTGTCCTGTGTTCTCTCCAGGACTACGTCAGGGAAGTCTTTGAAATAGCCGGATTTGACAGCTATCTCAACATCGAATCCACCCGGGAAAAGGCCCTGGCTGCATTATAATACATCAAGGCTGTCTCAATCCGATAATCCCCTTTTCTCCCAGGGATTTCAAAAACTGCGTCACGGAAACTTCAGCCTCCCTGGTATCGAGCCCCCAGGCAATGGAAAACTCCCGCACTATGGTGCGGACACTGCGGCTGCCATCGATAAGCGACCACACATGGGAGCCCAGCCTGTCAAGCTGGAGCCGCTTTTCCATAAACTGGCCATCCCCCTTGCCCATGAATTTTCTCAGCCGTATCACCATGGGTCTGTAAGCCACCGGATAGGTCAGGACCATCTCACCGGAATCCAGCACGATCTCTTGCACCGACCGGTTTTTCTCGGGCATGCATGACAGGGCCTGCTCCCGGGTCAAACCGTTTTGCCGGGATCTAGAACCGGACATGGGCAAGCTCCATGGCGGACCGGGAGCCAACCCCTCCCGGCATTTCCAGCCGTATTCCTGAAATCCTGTTTTTCCGGATGTTATTAAAGACTTTGTGTACTACGGTACCACAGATTCTACCCAGTATCCGGTCCAGGAACCTTGCCGGAAACGCCGAGTGCTGGATGCGGGTCCACACAAGGCACTCCGATTCCCCGGCCCTGTTCACAACCGGATCCCCCATTGTGTCCCTGAAGGTCTGGGCTGCAAAATCTTCAAGGCTTCTGTCTGATAGAAGTACCGATGCGGGCCCCCAGCTGTACAGGGTAAAATGAATACCCCCCGGGGCTTCAAACGCCATTGAATAACAGCCCGGATTGAAACTGAAAGTTTTCAGATCAAGCCGGCTGTCCAGGTCAACATCCAGACCGAACACAGTCCAGGAGATATGGTTTCCTGCCGGGTGATCCCGAAAGGAGGCTGCAATATCCTCCAGGATTCTTTCCGGCATAGACGAAATCCCTGGCAGGAAACGGATCGCTGAAAAGCAGCGGCATTCCCTGCAGAAAAGAAAGGCCCCACTACCCTTCAGGCCGGCCCTTTCCCATGAGAACCCGATCACCTCGGCATCTTTGTGCCATGGAAGAGAAGGGGCCGAATCCTTGCTTGGTTTTACAACCATGGAGAGCTGTTTTTCAGCCTGCCGGATGAACCGCTTCACATGACCATCCAGGGAACATCCGGCCTGCAGAGTCTCCCACCGGATTTCCATGAGAGCGGCACTCCCATCTCCCAGAAGCATATGGTTCAGCGCAAGCCCGTCAATCTCCCAGGATTCCGGTACGCTTATGGAGAGACGGTTCCAGGCAATGTTTTTGGTTTCCGGCGTCAGGTTGTCAGTAGGGCACATACCGTTTCCACATGGCCTCTTCCGTCATGGGGGGCTCATCAGTTTCACCGCCGGGATTTTCCTGTGACTTTTTCTGCATGCACATCCTTTCCAGCTCGATCTGGCCGGTCAGGGTAAGTTTCACGGCGTTTCCGAATTTTTCATCCGGATTCTTGGTATTGTGCTGGAGGATCAGGCTGATGTTACCATGGGTCATGGTCTCAAAGGACCATTTCCAGGCGATCATGGCCTGGAACGGATCGCCTTTATACTCCTGGGGCTCGCCGAACGAGGCTTCAACTCTCTTGAGCAGCTGGTCGAAAAACTCCCGGGTCGGGTCATCATACTTGAGTTTGATTCTGACAATTTTTTTGGGCTGATCGCACAGGCCGAAGGCGATGGACCCGGAGACAAATCCTGGAACGGATTTGATCTCAGCTTCACCGATGTATTCCGAATACCGGACTTTTCTAAACGAGCCCTCATCAATAAACGATATGTAATTGGAAATATCCTTACCCAGTGTAAACCCGCCGAGTGTCAGCGGCCCGGTATCAGCGAACCCACTGCCACCTGTCAAAAGGATCGCTCCCAAAAGGAAAAACACATGTTTCATTGGATCCTCCAGTATCCTGGTTCACACGCTAAGTTCAGCCGGGAATCCCAGCCCGCACCCATCCCGGTTTTCACCTTCGCCCATGCCCGTTAAATTACCGGGGCCGGCCTTTTTGAGCCACTGTATTACAACTTGACAAAAAGATCAAATCTGTCTTGAACCCATCCGGTCAAAGAATCGGGAAGCCAAAGAATCCCTGTGCGTAAAATTTTTCCTGGAAATTTTCTAAAAACTTACTTTTTCCTTGACTAATATATGCAAGCTTGACTATAAACGAGACATCCTGAATTTTATTCAGAAACTATTAATTATTTTATCCGTATTTTTTGATCAATTACTAAGTTTCTTTTATTTCATTATTATTTTTCATTTAAACGAACGGACAGGCGATTTGCACGATACTTCCATGGCAGATTTGATTGTTTCAGATGTAACCCTTTCCTTTGGCGGCCTGAATGCCCTGTTCAAGGTGAACATGGCCATTGAACCTGGTCTGATCACCTCCATCATCGGACCCAACGGTGCGGGAAAGACCAGCATGCTCAACTGCATTTCCGGGTTTTATCATCCCACGGTGGGCGAAATCCGCTACAAAGGCAACAAAATAACCCATGCTTCCCCCCATCAGGTTTCAAACATGGGTATTGCACGGGCATTTCAGAATCTGGAATTGTTCAGGGGATTGTCTGTTCTTGACAACCTTCTCCTTGCCCGCCACCAGCACCTGAAATACAATTTTTTCCAGGCCCTGATTTTCATGGGCAAGGCATCAAGGATCGAAGCCCAGAACCGGGCCTATGTGGAAGAAGTCATTGACTTCATGGAACTGGAACCCTTCCGTAAAAACCTGGTGGGAAATCTCAGCTATGGCGTCCAGAAAAAAGTGGAGGTTGCCCGGGCCCTGACACTGGCCCCGGAACTGCTGCTCCTGGATGAACCCATGGCAGGCATGAACGTGGAGGAAAAAGAGGACATCGTCCGCTTTGTGATCGATATCCAGAAAGAGCGTCAAACCACCATCGTCCTGGTCGAACACGACCTGGGCGTGGTCATGGATATTTCCGACAGGATCTACGTCCTTGATTTCGGGGAAATCATCGGTTCAGGCACCCCCGGGGAAGTGGCAGCCAATCCCAAAGTCATAGAGGCCTACATTGGAGAAGAATAGCCCGAATATAAAAGACAGCGAACACCTGCTGCAGTACACAATCCCTCAGCTGCTCCGCTGGCGGGTCAACACCAGCGGTGACCGGATCGCCCTCCGGGAAAAGGATTTCGGCATCTGGAACGCCTATACCTGGAACAACTACTATGACCATGTAAGGAAAACATGTCTGGGACTCCGGGATATCGGTATCAAGAAAGGCGATACCATTGCCATTATCAGCGACAATATCCCGGAACTGTTGTTCATGGCTGTGGGGGCCCATGCACTGGGGGCCATATCCGTTGGCCTGTACCAGACCAGCATGCCCAGGGAGCTGGCCCAGGTGCTGCCCTACCTCAAAGTCTCGGTGGTGTTCTGCGACAACCAGGAGCAGGTGGACAAAATCATGGAAATCCGGGAGCAGGTCCCTTTTGTAACCCGGGTAATTTTTGAAGATCCCCGGGGCATGCGGGAGTACCTTGCCGATGACTGGTTTATGGACATCCGGGATATCTTTAGACGGGGAGAGGCCGTTCATCAGGCCCAGCCTGACCTGTTCGAATCCCTGGTTGACCAGGGCAGTCCCGATGACGTGTGTCACCTGTGCCTGACCTCCGGGACCACAGGTCTTCCCAAGGGCACCATGATGACCCATAGAAACTATGTTAACATGGGCGTGCAGATCACCAAGGTAGACCCCCTGGAACCCACGGACGAATACGTGTCGTTCCTTCCATTTGCCTGGATCGGCGAGCAGATGAATTCCTTCGGCATTGCCATGGCAACGGGAATAACCGTCAATTTCCCGGAATCCGTTGAAACCGCCATGTCTGATCTCAAGGAAATCGGACCCCACTTCATGTTCGGCGCTCCGAGAATCTATGAAACCATCCGGTCCCAGATCTGGCTTAAGATTGACCAGTCCTACCGTTTCAACCAGATGATGTACAACTATTTCATCGGTATCGGTCAACAGGCCGCCAGATACCGGATGTCAGGGAACCCCATGCCTCTGGGCCTGAGCATTAAGGCCTGGTTGGGCAAACAGATCATTTTCAGACCCCTGATCAACCAGATCGGTCTGCTTCGCCTGCGGCGGGCCTATACCGGCGGAGCAGCCCTCGGCCCGGAACTGTTCACCTTTTACCAGGCCATCGGGGTGAACCTCAAACAGATCTACGGACAGACTGAAATTACGGGCATCGCATACATGCACAGGGATGGTGATGTCAGGCCAGACACCGTGGGAAAACCCCTGCCAGGCACAGAATGCAAGATTGCCGACAACGGTGAGATACTCTCCAAATCCCTGTCAGTGTCCCCCGGCTACTTCGAGCTTCCGGAGAAAACCGAAGAACTCCTGGAAGGGGGGTGGCTCCATTCCGGTGATGCCGGATATATTGACGACAACGGGCATCTTGTGGTGATCGACCGCATTTCCGATGTCATGCACACCCGGAGCGGCGACATGTTCAGTCCCATGTTCCTGGAGAATAAGCTGAAGTTCAGTCCCTATATCAAGGAGGCAGTCATCTTCGGAGACGGCATGGACTTTGTAGCGGCCCTCATCAACGTCGATCCCATTGTTGTCGGCAAATGGGCGGAAGACCGGGGGATTTCCTTTACCACCTATATGGGGCTTTCCGCCAACCCTGACGTGGTCAAGCTGATCATGGACCAGGTCCTGGATATCAACCGGAATGCAGAAAAGCCCCATTTCAGGATAAAACGATTTGCCCTTTTGTATAAACTCCTGGATGTGGATGACGGGGAGCTTACCAAGACCGGAAAAATACGCCGGAAATTCGTCAAGGAAAAGTACCGGGACCTCTATGAAGGACTTTTTGACGAGGGTGTTACCTCAAAGGAAGTGGCAGCGGTATTCCAGTACCAGGACGGACAGTCGGCAACGGTAAAAACAACCCTAACCTTTCATACCGTCAAGGGGATATAATGGTCTATTTCTTTCAGATCCTGGTCAGCGGTATTGTGGTCGGCTCCATCTATGCCCTGGCAGCCCTGGGAATTGTCCTGATCTACAAATCAAGCCGGGTTGCCAACTTTGCCCATGGCCAGATCATTGCTTCCGGCGCGTTCATTGCCTTTGCCCTGACTGTCTGGGGAAAGATTCCCATAGGATTTTCATTTCTCATCAGCATGACTGTCACCTTTTTCCTGGCCATGAGTGTGGAGCGGATCTTTCTCAGGCGCCTCATCGGAGAGCCTGTGATTTCGGTTATCATGGTCACCATCGGACTGGCATCCATCCTGGACGGGCTGATCTACCTTACACCATTCGGGACCGAGAACTATTCCTTTCCCGGTTTTCTTCCCACTGAGCCTCTGTCACTGGCAGGGGTTTCCATCTCCTGGACCCAGCTTCTGGGGGTAATTCTGACCATCCTTCTGATCAGCGTATTCACCTGGTTTTTCAAACAGTCCACCGTGGGAATTTCCATGCGGGCTGTTTCCGACGATCAGTTTGCATCCATGTCCGTTGGGATTTCCGTACCCAAAGTGTTCGGTCTTGCCTGGGCAACCGCAGGGCTCTCGGGCGCCGCTGCAGGTTGCATCATAGGCAATATCACCGGTCTCAATTTTGAAACCCTCCACGCCTTTGGCATCATTGTCTTCCCGGTTGTCATCCTGGGAGGGCTTGATTCCATCCTGGGCGCTGTTGTGGCCGGCATCATCATGGGACTCATCCAGCAGTTCGCCTCAGGGTACCTGGACGGGAACTGGGGCCTGAACGGAACCGGAGAGGTCATGCCCTATATAATCCTTTTAATTATTCTCCTTTTCAAACCCCATGGGCTGTTCGGTGTCCATGAAATCGAAAGAGTGTAGACCATGTCGGCAAACAAATGGTTGGCAACCGGAAACTTCTTCACCTCCTACAAGCAGGAACAGCACACCTTTGTGACCCATCTTGACAGGAGCGTGTTCTCCCTTTTCCTGGCTTTCCTGTTTGTGTGGCCCCTGGTGTTCACTTTGAACAACAAATACATGCTGGTGATTGATAACACCTTGATCGCCATTGTGGCGGTTCTGGGGCTGAATCTGCTCACTGGCTATGCAGGACTGATCTCCATAGGCCATGCCGCCTTTGTGGGCGTGGGCGCCTATACGGTTGCGTCCTTTTCAAGGGTTCTGGGGGATTCCCACTGGGTTGTCACCCACTGCTGGCCCGGCCTCATTGTGCTGGGCGGTATTGTGGGTGCAGTGTTCGGTGCCATTGTGGGCCTGCCGGCCCTGAGACTCAAACATCTGTATCTTGCCATCGCCACCCTGTCCTTCCAGATGATATTCCAGTGGACCATCAATTTCATGACGTTTTTCAACCAGGGTCAGACCATTTCCGTGGGCCGGGTATACTGGCTGTCAGGGAGTGTCGGGAGAAACGAGCACTACGTGTTCTGGTATTACATTATCCTGGCGATTATCATCCTGTGCGGCTTCGGGATGAGAAATCTATTAAAAACCCGGTACGGCAGGAGTCTTGTGGCAGTCCGGGACAACGACCGGGCAGCCGATGCCATGGGCATGCATCCGGGGTTCACCAAAGTTTACGCCTTTGCCGTTGCCGGATTCCTGGCCGGTGTTGCCGGAGGCCTCCATGCCTACCTGTTCCGGGGCGTGGGATTTGAGTCTTTTACCCTCCACCATTCGATCTCCTACCTGGCCATGGCCATCGTGGGAGGCCTGGGAACATTGAACGGGTCCTTCTGGGGACCGGCAGCCATCAAGCTGCTTGAACTCCAGGTGGAGCAGCTGGCAGAACTTGCCGGCCAATATCTCCCGTCAACCATGAACCTGGCCACAGCCCTGCGCCCCCTGACCTTCGGCCTGGTCATCGTACTCTTTCTGATTTTCGAGCCCAGAGGCATAGCCAACTGGTGGCGTATTGTAAGGTCGTATACTAAATTATGGCCGTTCAGGTATTAGCACCGCCACTTGGCCCGGCACCCGCGCCATTGACGACTTGACGGTAACAGAACAACCGGTACTTACGATGCACGCAAGGACAGGATGTTCAGAACCCATACTAACTAAGGGAGGAATCATGCAAAGGAAACGGATGTTAACGGTTGTAGGATTATTCGCGCTCAGCGTTGTATTCATGCTTACCGCTCCGGTATATGCCGGCGGCAAGGTCTATAAGCTCGGTCTGTCCCTGGCCATCACAGGCCCCACATCGGATGCCGGCAATCCCTATGCCAAGGGTGTTGAGGACTATTTCCGAGAGGTCAATGAGGACAAGCTCCTGGGTGATGATACCATTGATTGTCCCATCAGGGATGACCAGTACAAGACAGAAGTTACAAAACGTAATTTTGAGGACTTCCTGGACCAGGGTATCGTGCTTTACCTCAACTATTCCACGGGCAGCACACTCGGATTGAAAAATGATTTTGAAGAAGAGAAGATAGCCGTGATTCCCGCATCCTTCCATGCAGGAAACCTCACGGATTCCCACTATATTTTCCTGCCCATTGCCTCCTACTCGGACCAGGTGGCAACCCTTGCCGAATATGTGGCCAACAACCATAAAGGTGGCGCTGCCAAAGTGGCCATGTTCATTCATCCGTCGGCATTTGGACGGGGACCGGTTGAGGACACCCAGAAATGCGTGGCCGCAGGACTCAATATCGATATCGTGGAAGTGGTTGAGCACGGCAAGGACCTTGACAACACGGCCATGCTCCAGCGCCTGCTGAGCAAGGGCGTCCAGTATGTCATCTGCCATACGGTCCAGTCTCCGGTGGCCTCCCTGCTCAAAGATGCCAGCCGCCTCGGAATCACGGCCGCCACCTTTGGCGAACCCGGGAAGATCACTTTCCTCGGTGCCCATTATACAGGCGGCAACGACCTCATCGCCCTGGGCGCAGAGGCCACGGAAGGTTTCCTGTGGACAACCTCCTATAACATCACCTCGGTAGATAATGCAGGGACCAAAGCCCAGCTTGCCCTGGCAAAACGGTATGGCCGGGATGAAAAGGCCGCCAATTCCCACAATTATGCCAACGGCGTCATGGTTGCCCAGGTTGCCACCGAGGTCATCCGGCGTGCAAAAGCCAAGGGTCTTGAAATTACCAAGGAGACCCTTTACAACGAACTCAATCTCATGAACGGTAAAAACGACTATCTCCCCTATACCACGGTCGGGCCGGTCACCTATTCACCGGATGACCATGCCGGTGTGGATGTCCTCCAGATTTACGAGGTGAAAAACGGCGTATTCCGTAAGGTTGGGGAACCCATCCAATCCATGTACATGAAAAAAATAAAATAGATTCCCTGGGAACCGGACAGGGGAAGATTAAGGGCCGGGCACATCATCAGGCCTTGACTTGAAGGATTAACAACAGACCTATGCAAGACAAACCGACACAGAAGAATCTCCTGGAAGTCAACAATATCGAAGTTGTCTACAACGATATTGTCCAGGTCCTGAGGGGGGTCAGCCTCACCGTACCCCAGGGCAGCATAGTCTCCCTCCTGGGCACCAACGGTTCCGGGAAAACCACGACCCTCAGGGCGATCAGCGGACTGCTGAAACCTGAAAACGGGGCCATCCGGGAGGGATTTATCCGGTTTGACGGCCATGACACCACCCAGATGCTGGGAACGGAAATTGTGAAACTCGGTGCGGTGATGGTACCTGAAGGCAGGCGGGTGTTCAAGCATCTTACGGTGAACGAGAATATCCGCGTGGGTTCAATTACCCGGAAGGATCCTCCCCAGAAAATCCGGGAGGATCTGGGGCTCATGTACAGACACTTTCCCCGGTTGTCCGATGTGAGCAACCGGATGGCGGGGTACAGTTCCGGCGGAGAACAGCAGATGATCGCCATTGCAAGGGCTCTCATGGCTGCACCCAAGATGCTGATGCTGGACGAGCCGTCCCTGGGACTTGCCCCCTTGCTTGTCAAGGAGATATTCCAGAACATACAGCGCATCAACCAGGAAATGAAGACCACCATTCTGGTTGTGGAACAGAATGCCAGAATAGCTTTGGCAATTTCTGAATATGCCTATATTATGGAGTCCGGCAGGATCGTTCTTGAAGGCTCCTCCGTGGAACTGCAGAACAATCCCGATGTCAAGGAATTCTACATGGGGATAACCCGCGGGGGGGGGCGTAAATCCTTCAAGGACGTTAAATCCTATAAAAGGCGTAAACGTTGGATGTAATCATGGTAAAGGGGATGGTAATATGAAAATTCTGGTTGGTTATAATGGCGGGGATGTGGGTGACCGGGCATTGATGCTGGCAAGGGATTATGCCAAGGCCGTTAATGCATCAGTTGTGATCATGACATCCATGCTCGGAGGAAGCAGTGAGACGGAAAACGATATTCAGGAGGCAGCCAGGGGCCTTGAGTACGGCAGGAAGATCATGGAAGATGCAGGGCTTGAATGCAGTGTCTCCCAGAGTGTCCGCGGCCTTTCACCTGGTGAGGATATCGTGAACTATGCACGGGAAAAGGCCATGGACCATATTTTCCTGGGTATCAAAAAGAAATCAAAAACCCAGAAAATGATTCTCGGATCCACATCACGTTTTGTGATCCTGAAAGCCCACTGCCCGGTGACAACCATCAAATAGCAAAACTTTCCATGCGGCACCGGATCCTGCCTTAAATGGGCAGGATCCGGATGCCGCACCAATTTATTGCCAAAGGAGCCCCAGGTGGACCATATTGCACTGGAAAAATCAGGACAGACACCAGCAGTCAGACAAACAGCCAGACACACGGTGCCGACACAGATCAAAAATCCTGCTCTCGTCCAGAAAAGGCGCAGGCGCATCGTGGATTCGACGGTACACCTCTTTGCAGCCCATGGGTATCACCGCGTTACCACCCGGATGATCGCCAAGGCGTCGGGCCTATCCATAGGATCCCTCTATGAATACGTGGGATCCAAGGAGGATGTCCTCTATCTTGTCTGTGAAGCGATCTGCCCGGAAGTGGAAAAGGGTGTGGAAAAGGCTCTGGCCCTTGAAGAACCCGGCAGGGAACAGGAAACCCTGGCGGAAATGATCCGGCAGTATATCCTGGTCTGTGACCGGATGAATGATCACATACTGCTCATGTATCAGATCACCCAATTCCTTCCCAAACCATGGCAGGTCAGGGTGCTTGAGAATGAACTCCGAATTACGGACAATTTCATCCGGGTGCTGAAACGCCTTTCCGGGAAGAACGGATTTCCCGAACTATCCGGACAGACCCTGAACCTCATAGGGCATAACATAGCGGTTCTAGGCCAGATGTGGGCTTTTCGGCGTTGGTACCTGACACGGCATTTCACCGTGGAAGACTATATCCAGCAGCAGAGCATCCTCATTCTAAGGCTCATATTCGGCGCTGAAAACCAGATGTGCTCCGTCTGCACCAGGCCGGATATCCAGGCTGCAGCTGCCCGGGGCTGAACACCGATTGCCTTGCTTTACAGGGACGACTGCCGTGTAAATGCAAGACAGATCCCGGGCAGGTCCCGCAAGACAGATGCCTTGCCATGAATAGCTTCACAGGCAGCCAGAAGCGATTCCCAGTCTGCAGAGGCAGTGACGTCCTCATCAAGGGCACCGGTATCAATGACGTTATTTTCCAGGGCCAGTTTTATCTGGATCTCACCCGGCTGTTCTGAAAAGGAAATGGCTATGGATGACCCCTGGGGGGCAACCCGGTACAGGCACTCCATGGACCGGTGAACCGCAAGCTGGAAAATGACGGGATCTGTCTGGAGTCCCGGAGCCTTAGGGCACTCCAGGGCATGAAACTTGATTTCCTTTCCCCTGGTCAGCCGTTCCGTCAGAAAAATCAGCCGATCTACCATATCCCTGACGTCAATCTGGATCCGGTCATGATCCGAGGTGTGGGCAAAGGCGTTCAGGCCAGATGTAAGCCGGACGCCCCGCTGGACCTGGGTCTTGATGGTTGATAGGCTGGTGCCCAGGCGCCCTGCCAGAGCATCGGCAGACATGTCCCGGCCCATGGCCAGGAGATCTTCCATGAGCCCTGCCCGTTCTTTGATAATGGCCAGAACATTCTGGATCTCATGGCTTATGGATGCTGTTACCCTGCCTGTAAACCTGGGTTTTTCATGGGAGTTCAATGTCATGGTTCACCGTTTTCCGGGTGCGCTCATCGCACCCTGGATTTTCACTATCAGGTTATCGATATCCAGGGGTTTCATGAGATAATCATAGGCACCCAGTCTCATGCCTTCCATGCCTTCCCGGGTAGATCCGTGGCCGGTCAGAAGAATGACAGGCATATCCGGGTTTATGGATTTCATCCGGCGCAGGGTATCCAGACCGTTGAGTCCAGGCATCTTCAGATCAAGAACAGCAATGCTGAAACGGGTGTTTGACATCATGCTGATACCTGTTTCCCCGTTGTTTGCAGTCCGGGTTTCGTATCCTCTCAGTTCAAGCCGTTCAGCCAAGGTGGACGTGAACTCTTCCTCATCATCGATGAGAAGAACTGTGATGGCGATCTCAGTCATTCTGATCCTCCGATCCTGTATCACACTTTTCAGGAAGTGTAACGGTGAACTCGGTTCCCTTACCTTCTACGCTCCTGACCGTAATGGTACCGCCGAGCTTTTCAATAATGCCATAGGAGATGGACAGTCCCAGACCTGTTCCGATTTCTTTCTTGGCTGAAAAAAACGGATCAAAAATATGTTTGATGAAACTTTCGGGAATACCGCACCCATTGTCAATCACACTGACCCGCACACCGCCTGCCTGGGTGTTCTCCGTAAGAACCGTTATTATACCACAGTCTTCCACGGCTGCAAAGGCATTGGTCAAAAGGTTGAGGAGAACCTGCTGGAGCTGCCCCTTATCTGAAAGGATGACATTCAAAGGCTCATACAGCTTAAGCCGGATATCAATCCTCCTGAACAGGGCTTCCTGCTCAAGAAACCCCAGAACATCCCTGGCAAGGGCGTTGAGATCTGTCTCCTCAATCCGGATATCGATGCGCTTGGCAAACCCGAGGAGCCTGTGGGTAATTTTCCTGCACCGGTCCACGGACTGGATAATGGATGCAAGCAGGACCTGGAATCTTTCTTTTTTAGTGAATTCGCTGGAATACTCGATCAGGTCGTTCATGAGCCCGGCCTTCTCGTTGATGATGGCCAGGGGATTATTGATCTCATGGGCGACACCGGCAGCCAGCCTTCCGATGGAAGAGAGTTTCTGGGTGTGCTGGAGTTCGACCAGGACATTTTCCCGGTTATCATCAGCTTCCTTGATGCGTCTTATCAGAATCTGGGTAATTTTGAAAACAGACAGCACAATAATCACTATACCGATGGTGAATACGATGAAAAGCTCTGTCTTGAGTGCTTGCCAGGATTGGAGGACCACCGATTTCGGCTTGACAATGACCAGGGTATAACCGGCGGCATTGAGCCCCACGCTGGCAATGACAATGGGACGGTAGACGCTGTCCATGGTTTCTTCGATTTCAGGTTCGAAACTGTTGGTGGGAATTTTCAGGGGACATTTTCCCAGGGCTTTGCCGTAGTACTTGGAACCGGTCTGCAGAATACCTTCACTGTCCACCAGAAACCCGTCGCTCCTGGAATCCAGCCCCATACTCCGGATCTGGTTGTCGAACTCGTCGGTGTCGATGGTAGTGCGCAGTATCCAGAACCGTCCGTCTTCGGTATAGTGCTGAACAGCCAGGGCGATGTGGGGAATCTTGCGGTATCCCAGGAACACGTTGCTGACGTATTTCCCTTTGATAACAGTCTCCTGGAACCAGGCCTGGTCGGAATAATTACTGCCCATAAGGGTGTAGGGCCCAGCGTAGCTGACCAGAACACCATCGGAATTGACCAGGCCCATATCCACAAACCCCCCGAATTCCTTTTTCAGGTCCGTAAATATCCGCTTGATATTGGCTTCGTCACTCAGCTCCTCCAGGGAGTAGACCGCTGCAATGAACCGGACCGTGGCCAACCTGGCTTCAAGCAGCATATCAAAGGAGTACTTGGTCTTGTTGGCCAGGGCCAGGATGGGCGCCGTCATCTCTTCGTGCAGGTGGGACCGGTACTGGTAATGGTTGATGAAAATCATGACGGTCATGGGCACAATGGTGACAAGAAGCATTGTGGCAATGATGTTCCGTTTCAGGGCTGTATAATGCTCCGGCGAGGTACCGCCGCTCCCGTGGTGCGGTGTAGACCCGGACCCGGAAATGCCCTTGTCAGACATTTTGTCCCTCCACAATCCGCTCACACAGGATATCACCGGACATGAGCGTCTTATCCTGGTACCGCTGGAAAGCCTGCTGCCATTTTCCGGCAACCGAATCAAAGATCACAACCTGCTTCCATTTCAGAAACTGGTAATACTCGTCCTCGATGGCCCCGCAGATCAGAACATTAATGGATTCGGTCAGCACCAGGTGGCAGAGCTTTTCAGCAGACGCCTGGGGAAGGACGATGGTCCTTTCTTCTTCAACGTCATTATGGCGCGATAAAATAATGATCATGACTTCGGTTGCCAGGTCAAATCTGGGAGCAACTTCATCAATGATCACAGGTATCAGTAGCTTTCGTATCATAACAGGACCGTTGTCCGGCGGTAAAAGTTCTCCGGAGTATAGGTTTGGATTGCCTGGTTGTCAAATAGTATCACTGATCGATGCCATACTGCTTCATTTTTCTCCACAAGGTGCTTCTCCCCCACCCGAGGCTGTCCGCAGCCACGTTCTTTTTGCCCCTGGCCTTGATCAAAGTCTCCAGGATCATTTCCCTCTCAGTTGAGGCCCAGGTTTTTACCGAAGCATTGCTTTCCGACTCAGGGATTCTGGTTCGCGTGTCATGGGTCTCACCGGCAACCAGAACAAAATTCGGTACATCAGGGGCAGGGTCAAAAATATAGGCCGGCAGGTGCTCGAGTTCGATGGGACCCTCACCCGCCACATTGACGGCATACTCAACAATGTTTCTCAGTTCCCTGATATTGCCCGTGTAGTTGAAGTGAAGCAGGAAATCCAGGGTCCTGGGGGAAAACCGGATATTTCTTTTATTCAGCTGCCTTGACAGGGCGTTTAGGAAGTGGTCCAGGAGGAGCCGGATATCCCCTTCCCTGTGCTTCAGGGGCGGCAGATGGATCCGCGCCACATTGAGCCTGAAAAAAAGGTCCTGGCGGAACCGGCCTTCCCTGACCATCTGTTCCAGATTCCTGTGGGTTGCGGCAACGATTCTAACATTGGCGTTGAACCCCTTGGTGGAACCCAGGGGGTAGATGACCTTGTCGTCGAGAAAGGTCAGGAGTTTGACCTGCAGGGAAATAGGCAGATCCCCTATTTCCGTCAGAAAAATGGTCCCGTTATGGGCCAGCTGGAACCGGCCGGGTTTATTTTCAACCGCTCCGGTAAAAGCCCCTTTCTGATGACCGAAAATCTCTGACTCCAGAAGGGTTTCAGGCAGGGCTCCGCAGTTGATCTTGATAAAAGGTCCCGATGCCCGGTGGGATGTCTGGTGAATGGCTTCCGCCACCAGATCCTTCCCGGTTCCGGTCTCCCCGGTGATCAGAATGGAGGCATCGCTCTGGGCCAGAAGCGGAAGGGTCTGGAATATTTTTTCCATCTGGGGGCTTCGACCGATAATATCCCCGAAACTGTAAGCCTTGTTTTTTTTTACCGTGCACTGCTGGATAACCCGGATGTCTTCCAGGGTTTCAATATAGCCGGTTATCTCTCCATGGGCACCGAGCATGGGGGCAACGGTCATGCGCACCGGCAGCCGTTGTCTGTCCGTGTTGATGATATCTGTTTCAAGGGATACCGGGCCGGTCCCGGTGGTGAGGGACCTGGCCGGACAACCGGACAGGCAGGCCCTGCTCCGAACAATGTACCGGCATGGAACCCCGTAGGCACTGTTCAAAGAAAAACCGGTCAGAGCTTCAAATGCCCGGTTGAGGTTCACGATATGGCAATCACGGTCAAGGATGGCTATGCCCACTGGGATCTCGTCAAATACACAAGAAAAGCTCAGGGGGGACTTTATCAATCCGGTAATAAGGGCTTTAGGAATGTCTTTCATGGTCTGCACCCGTCTGCACCCGCTGTGTCTGAACTTGAATTATCAACGTCTTTCATACCCTGGTACTGCCCCGGGGATCAAGAGATATTACCGGTTTCCATGGAATACCGGTTCCTGCCACATGGATTTCCAGCCCATCCCTGACCTGTTATGACTGGTCCTTCAAAGACAGTGTCAATATGTTTCATTTTGTATCGTTTGGTTTGTTTCAAAACAGTTCATAATGATCCAGGCAATCACTCGCCAAGTGATTAACCTATCTGAATTTAATAAAATTTTTTTATGGCACGCCTTATGCAATTCCTCTGACAGAACTGTAACCCAGGAATACAGCCTGACACCAAGGAGTTCATATGTCAATCATTGCCATTACCAGTGGTCTGTTTACCAATGCGGGAAGCGCGGTGTCAAGACTTTCAGCAACCCTTAACCACGCGGTTGTAACCGATAACGACATTATTGAGGAGACGATCCGGGTTCAGGGGGTGAACAGGTCAACCATTGACAAGGTCATCAAATGCAGCCCCATTGCCTACAATGACTTTACCCATGAAAAAGAGAAGCACATTGCATGTCTGCGCAAAACCGTTGCCGATCACGTGACCCGGGGGGACACCATTTTTCATGGAATCCTGGGCCATCTGATCCCCAAATGGACGACCCATGTCCTGAGCGTCCTGATCATCACAGACAAGGCAACCCGGATTCAAACCGGGGCAGCCCGGCTTGGAAAAACTGAACAGGATGTAACCGCCAGGATCAATGAGGCTGACAGGCAGGCCATTTTCTGGATCAACAGCATCACAGGGAAAAAAGCATGGGATAAAACCCTGTATGATATCGTTATCCCTTCGGACAAGGTATCACCTGAAGAAACCATGGAACTGATAACAAGGCACCTTAACTCCATGCCTGACATTACCCCTGAAAAAATCCGGAGGGAAGCCCAAGACCTGGCCCTGGCAGCCAGGGTGGACCTGGCCCTGGCAGAAATGGGAAGCAACCTTGCCGTATCGGCGAATAACGGCCATATCGTGATCACCATTGACAGGAATGTGCTGCTTTTGTCCAAATTCCAGCAGAAGGTCACCCTCATTGCCCAGCAGGTTGAAGGGGTGAGATCTGTTGAGACAAAAATCGGGAAAAACTACTACAACTGTGATACAAACCAGAATCTTGAACTATCCGACCCCTTTCATATTCTTCTGGTGGATGATGAAAAGGAGTTTGTCCAGACCCTTTCCGAGCGTCTGAAAATGCGTCAGATAGCAAACAATGTCGCTTTTAACGGACAGGATGCCATCGACATCGCAAACAGCAATGATACCGAGGTCATGGTGCTTGATCTCAAAATGCCCGGCGTTGACGGATTTGAAGTCCTCAGAAAAATCAAGTCAACCAAACCATATATTGAAGTTATTATCCTCACAGGCCACGGTTCGGATAAGGACCGGGCCGCCTGCATGGAACTGGGGGCCTTTGCCTATCTCCAGAAACCGGCCGATATCGATCTGCTCACCCAGACCATGAAAGAGGCCTATGCCAGGATAAACCGAAAAAAAACGCTCCTGCAGCAACCCCGCCAGGACCGATAGCCATGGGATAAAATTCACAACTGATAACAAAGGAAACACAATGAAAATCAAAGTACTGCTTGCCGATGATGAAAAGGACTTTGCAGAAACCCTGGCAGAGAGACTCACGCTGAGAAACTTTGCCGTCACAGCTGTCTTCTCCGGAGAAAGCGCCCTGGAACTGATCAAGGAAGTTGATTTTGACGTGATCATACTCGATGTTCTGATGCCGGGCCTCACGGGTATTGAACTGCTCAAGGAAATCAAAAACATCAAACCCCTGGCCCAGGTGATCATGCTGACCGGAGCCGCCACTGTAAACAATGCCATTGCAGGGATGAAGCTTGGGGCCTTTGACTTTCTCATGAAACCTGCAGACACGGACGTCCTTGAGGAAAAAATCAAGGAGGCCCATGACATCAAAGTCAGGCACGAAGACCGTATCCGCCAGGCCGAGATAGAAAACATCCTCAAACAGCGGGGATGGTAACTTTAAGGCAACCAAATCCCATAAACCCAGAACCCTGCCCCCGTGTTGACCAACGGCACGTGACTGTCAGGAACAATTTATATCCACAACCTCTTTTCAGGAGATTATGCTTTGACTACTCAAACCATTGCCTTAACAGGCTCGAACATAGATTGGAAGCGTGTCTTTTTCCTAACACTCGGCCTTGTGCTTTTCTTTGGCGTCAATTTCAGCGTTCCATGGCCCGATGCCGTGGATCCCATGGGAAAGCATTTTATCCTGAGTCCCCAGGCCAAGGGGGCCCTGGCGGTTTTTCTCCTGGCCGGCATCTGGTGGGTTTTTGAAGTGGTTCCCATCGGGGTGACCAGTCTCACCATCGGCGTGCTCCAGGTCCTTTTCATGGTGCGTCCTGCCAATTCTGCCTTCAAGGATTTCATGGACCCATCCGTCCTGTTTATCTTTGCCTCTCTTGTCATCGGTATGGTGTTCACCAAGACGGGCCTGACCCGGAGGCTTGCCTACAAAATGCTCACCATTGTGGGTGAAAAGACAAGCATGATCTATCTGGGCTGTTTTGTTGTCACAGCGGCCCTGACCCACATCATGGCTCACACGGCCGTTGCCGCTACCATGTACCCCCTGCTGGTCACCATTTACAACATCTATGCCGAGGATGACCGGCCAACCAAATTCGGGAAGGGCCTGTTCATCGGCATGGCTTATATTGCCGGCGCCGGCAGTATCATCACCCTTCTGGGCGCTGCCCGGGGGGCTGTTGCCATCGGATTTTTCAAGGACATCATCGGCAAAGAGATCACCTTTTTCGACCTGACCTACTACATGTTCCCCGTGGGCTGGTGCATGGTATTTTTGCTGTGGGGTTTTTTCATGGTTTTCCTCAAACCCGAGAAAAAAACCATCCCGGGTCTCCGGGAAAAGGCCAGGGCCCTGAACGCCGACATGGGGAGTCTGACCCGCAACGAGATCATTGCCGCTGTAATCATTTTCGTGTGCATCCTTGTCATGTCCCTGCGCTCCTTTGTTCCCATGCTCAAACCCATTGACAAGACCGCCATCATCCTGATCTCAACCATCCTTTTCTTTGTTCTTGGCATCCTGGATCTCAAAGACCTGGAAGCCATTCCCTGGAACATCATCCTGCTGTTCGGCGGTGCCATGAGCATCGGCTTCTGCCTGTGGGAAACAGGGGCTGCCCAGTGGCTGGCCATCAACTGGCTGACCATGTTCAAGGAGTCTCACTGGTTTGTCTTTGTCATGAGCATCGCCTTCTTTGTCATGATCATGACCAACTTTATCATGAACGTTGCAGCCATTGCCATCTCCCTGCCCGTAGCCCTGGTCATCGCACCCTACCTGGGTGTTTCCCCTGAAGTCATCCTGTTCAGCGCCCTGGCTACTGCCGGCATGCCATTTGTTCTGCTTGTGGGGGCAGCCCCCAATGCCATTGCCTACGATTCCAAACAGTTCACCACCGGAGAATTCTTCAAGTACGGTATTCTGGCCAGCATTCTCCTCATGGTTATGGTGGCTCTGGCAGTCCTGGTCATCTGGCCCCTCATGGGAATGCCCATACTGGTGAAATAACACTCCCTGTTCCTCCCAGGGCATGCGGCGAGCGGATCCCCAGATGGTCTCCCGCATACCCTTTTAAATAAAACAGCCGCTGTCACGGTACTAGTGACGGCGGCTGTTTCCATTTTCAAGACCAGTATGGTCCGGGAAAAGGCAAAACTTTTTCAGCTGTTCAGCAGCCGGTTTTTGATCCGGCTGTCATCCCAAAAGGAAAGGAATCTTCGCTACGCTGCACGCGCCGGCGGCACCAGGGGCTTAAGGCCTATCCCGCGGCCGCCTGAGACATGGATTAGATAATGCTCACATGGGAGCTGCTCCAGCAGGGGTACATCCCCCAGCCAGCGCCGATGCTGCATCCAGGCGGAGACCTCGATACTTCCCCGGGGGGCACGCAGGGAACCATCGTCAGAGATCTCCCGGAACTTGAGACGCCGGCTGCGCACCGGAACCCCATCCACGCGCAGGAGCTCCTGGGGCCCGTCCACGTGCATCCCGCTCTGACGGGCATTGCGGGCAAAATAGGTACCCTCGAACAGCACAAAGGCACTGGCGGACATGGCGGACATGGACCCGTAGATGCGCTCCAGGAACCCCAGGGTTTCATACAGGTCCTGGTCGGAACTTGTGGGCAATCCGAAAATCATCATGGGCAGGTTGGATATCCCGGCCTCGGCAGATTCCTTGATCACCCTTTCGATCACCCGGACATCGGTGCCCTTGTTGATCAGATCCAAAAGACGCTGGGAACCGCTCTCAACACCCCACCCGATCCATCGGCAACCCGCAGATGCCCAGAGCGCCATGCTATCAAGGGTATACTCCTGGATCGGCTTGCCCAGCACGTGGTACGAGATGTCAAGTCCCCGGGACTTGATGGCATTGGCAATGGCATCCATGTCCGGGGGCGCGATGAATTCGTCTGCGGAATAGATGTACCGGACTCCCAGCCTGGTGTAATATCCCTCAAGCTCATCAACAAAGGCCTCCACATCTTTTTTCCTGTGGCCTGCAAAGGCGAAGTTGTGTGCACAGAAACGGCACCTGCGCCAGGAACAGCCCCGGGAGAACAAAACCGGCAGAACCGGAACCGGGTTAAAATAATCATCCAGGGGCAGACGGGTAAAATCAGGCGGCGGCAGGGACCTCAGTGACAGGGTCTGGGTTTTGGGATTGGTGACAACACCGGAAGTCCCCCTGTAAACAAGTCCCGGAACCGCTGCCCAGTCAACTCCCGAACACAGCGCTGCTGCTGCCTGTTCGCCTTCGCCGACCACAACCCCGTCCACGTAGGAACAGGCGGCCAGCAGGTCGTTGACGGACAGGGCTGACACGGCAGCACCTCCCATGACCACCCGGCACCTGGAACCGGCCCTGGATAGCCGTGATGCCAACGCATGCTTTACGGCCCTGGCCATGGCCGCTGCAAAGGGAAACTGTTCAGGAAACAGGACGGAAAAACCAACCAATTCGGGATCCGAGGCAAGAATACTCTCCACCTGGGCTGCCAGCACCCTGGCGTACCCGTCACCTGTTTCCCCTGTCTCTGCATAGCACCGGGCCTGATCCGCATACTCTCCCATGCGTTTTCTCAGGCTGTCCCAGACAATCTTATGGTGAAGGGTTTCTCCATGATCCAGGAAGTCACCTGCCCTGCCATGGACAAATTCAATGAGGTCCCGGCCCCTGGGGTCATTCTTGGCCAGGTGGTGCCAGGTTTCGATATTAAGATCAAGCAACGCGACAGACGCGTCCGGAACCGACATTTCAATATAGGGTGCAAGCGAAGCGATCCCGATGGGGACATAGGTTGCACTGGCTTTGGGTGGAAATACCAGAACGATTCTCATGGATGTGCTTTCTCAATATGCTGTATATGCCAACTGTCTCCGAACCTGGCAGAAGAAGGAAAGCACTATTATCACAGTCTGTTGCATAATGCAAGCTCATTTGATATATGGCCGGATAAGAGCTGATAAATAGTCCCTGATAAGGGACGGGTCTGTTTCGAAAGAGTCATTGACAATAGTGTCTTTGAAAACATTTTTTCCATTTTGATAAAAAAACTATTGACATCTAATCAATGATATGTTCTACAAAAACAATAACAACAAATGATGCAAAATTAATTTATCGCAACAAATTGCTCATTGCGATTCCATCAATTAACAGAAAAAGGAGGCAGAAAAACCATGGGACGTAAAAGATTGGCGGCTGTACTATTAGCAGTTCTGGTGCTCGTTTCAATCGGCTGGCATGGGGCAGATGCAGAGTCCGGGCGTCTGGCATTTACCCTGGATGCACCGCCCTACCGGCAGATGGAAGCGCAGGCAATCGTTGAACAGCTCAAGGCCATAGGCATCCAGGCCGAAGCCAGAATCTGGGAAAAGATCGTTCTCCGTGACCAGGTCTCTTCCGGCCAACGGCTGGCCTACCTCACGGATTGGGGCAGCGCCTATTTTGACCCGTTTGACCTGGGTGAACCGAAACTGACAACAGGCGGCCGGGGCAATTTTTCGTTTTATTCAAATCCCAAGGTGGACGAATGGCTGCGCACCGGGTCAACGTCCGCTGATAACGCCTTGCGGAAATCGGCGTATTTCGAGGCCCAGAATGCGGTCTTCAACGACGCTCCCTGGATTTTCGGTTACCTGCTCCAGAATATCGAGGCAGCATCCGCGGATGTTAAAAACTGGGCACCATCCATGGACAACCGTGTGAACCTTCACGATGTGGAACTGGCAGGCGGGAATACAATCGTGGTCGGCATGAACGTGAACGCCTTTGTAACCCTTGACCCGGCCTTGCACCGTGACAGGGATACGGAGACGGTTATCCGCAATATGTTTGATGGGCTCGTCACCCGGACAAACGGTTCGGACGTTGTTCCCGAGATTGCGGAAAAATGGGAGGAAATCAATCCGACGACCTATGTTTTCACCCTGAGACCCGGCGTTCGGTTCCACAACAATGACCCGGTGACAGCGGATGATGTCGTGTTCACATTTGAACGGGTTCTCACAGAGGGGGGCGTCGGCGGAAAATCCAGTCCCAGAAAGGGGTTGTTGGGGCCGCTTGAAAAGGTCGAAAAGGTCGATGGGAACACAGTCAGGTTCATCCTTGCCAAACCGTTCCCTCCGTTTCTCCAGGCCCTGGTCCATTTTCAGATCGTACCCATGAAATACGTCAAGGAGGTCGGAGATGCTGTGTTTGCCGAAAAGCCAGTTGGATCAGGGCCTTTCAAGTTCGTCAAGGGCAGGCTGGATTCCGAGGTGGTGATGGAGCGGTTTGACGGCTATTACGGGGGTGCACCGAAACTGCCGCCGGTGGGTCCTGCAAAGGTGGAAAAGGTCGTGTTCAGAACCATGCCCGAACCGTCCACCCGGGTGGCGGCACTCCTTGCCGGAGAGGTGAGCATCATCCAGGCCATTCCTGCCGATCTTGTTGAGAGGCTTAAAAAAAGTGATCGGGTTCAGGTCAAGACCGTGGAAGGGACCCGCTCCCATCAGATTGAACTGAACAACAAAAAACCCCCGTTCGATGACGTGCGCGTGCGGCAGGCAGTGAACATGGCCGTTGATTGGGACAAGATATTGACCAATATCTACCTTGGATATGCCCAGAGGCTTCCAACCTGCTTCCTGCCCAGCGGTTTCGGGTACAATCCGGAACTGAAAGCCTATCCGTATGATCCGGAAAAAGCCAAAACTCTGCTGAAGCAAGCAGGCTACGAGGTTAAATAATACCGATGTAAAGGGACAGGGAGGGGTCTCTCTCCCTGCCCCGGACTCTGTGCTATCGATGGGTGACACTGCCGGTGGTTGATCGATAAGCCGGTTACAAAAAGGGGTTTGGGCATGAGAATCATTCGAATCATCGAAAGGCTTATCAGTGCGATTCCTGTTGTGCTGGGGGTGCTCATCATCGTTTTCTTCTTCATGCGCCTTCTGCCGGGAGACCCGGTTGAGATAATGTTGGGGGACAGCGCTGCAAGCAAGATGGAGATGGACTCCTTGAGGAGCGAACTCCACCTGGACAAGCCCGTGGTTGAACAGCTGTGGCTGTTTATTTCCGGAGTCGCCAGAGGGGACCTGGGCACCTCCCTGGACAAGCGCCGGCCGGTGGCGTCCCTGCTGATGGAAACCCTGCCGCCGACCCTTGAGCTGACCCTGGCTACCTTTCTTATTGCTTTAATCATTGCGCTTCCTGTGGGGGTGATTACAGCCCTCAAACCCGGCACATGGCTTGACCGGGGCACTATGACCGGAGCGCTGGTCGGTATCAGCATGCCCAATTTCTGGTTCGGTCTGATACTCATTCTTATTTTTAGTGTGGCATTGGGATGGTTCCCGACATCAGGTCAGATAAAGGCGACCATTGACTTGAACCGGATCACGGGATTCATGACCCTGGATGCCCTGCTTACCGGAAACTGGGTGGCCTTGAAGGATGTTCTCCGGCATCTTTTCCTTCCTGCAACCACACTCGGAGTCGCATTTGCTGCCCTGATGGCAAGAGTCATCCGCTCATCCATGCTCGAGACCATGCGCATGGAGTACGTGGTGGCAGCCAGGGCCAAAGGCGTGTCCGAACCCATGGTGGTGATCCGTCATGCCCTGAGAAACGCCATGATTCCCGTGGTCACAGTGGCGGGCCTGGAAGTGGGCATGCTGCTGGGCGGCAACATGATTGTGGAGACGATCTTTGCCTGGCCCGGACTGGGACGGCTGGTAGTCAGCTCCATATTTGCCAGGGACTACATGGTGGTGCAATGCGCCGTCATGCTCTATGCCCTCACCTATGTGGCCGTCAACCTTACGGTGGATGTCGTCTATACATTTTTGAATCCCAAAATCGAACTTTAGGATTAGCGCTATGGCAACTGTCTCCAATGCATTCATGCTGCAAACCTCCCTGGCCATGCAAAACATTGCCGGCGTATGGCGGGAGCTCAGAAGAAACCCGGCAGCTTTCATCGCCGCGATTCTGGTGGGGTTTTATATTGTCATGGCCATTGTCGGGCCGGCCCTTGCTCCCTATGCTCCCAATGAGACGGCGCTTGTGGATCGGCTTCAGGGGCCCAGTGTCAGCCACTGGCTGGGTACGGATGGACTAGGGCGTGACATCCTGTCCCGGTGCATCTATGGTGCCAGGGTCAGTATTCTCATCGGGTTTCTGTCCGTCATGCTGTGTGTTGTTATCGGGGTCGGAACCGGACTGATGGCCGGATATTACCGGGGCAGGCTCGACAGTGTGCTGTCCAGGTTGAGTGAACTCCTGATGGCCTTTCCGTACCTGATTTCGGCCATTGCCATGATGGCTTTCATGGGACCGGGGTTCTTTAACCTGATATGGGCGCTGGCACTGCGGGGCTGGGTGGAATTTTTCCGCCTGTCCAGGGGAGACACCCTGGCACAGAAGCCCAAGGAGTACGTGGAGGCGGCAAAATCCCTGGGACAGTCCCATTGGCAGATCATGTTCTGCGAAATACTGCCCAATATCCTGCCGTCCATCATCGTCCTTACCACGCTCAGGGTGGGGTTCATGATCGTTCTGGAGGCATCGCTCTCCTTCCTCGGGGTGGGCATCCCCCCCAGCATCCCTGCCTGGGGGTCCATGATCAGTGAAGGCCGGGGAGTCCTGTTCATCGCCTGGTGGGTAAGCACCCTTCCGGGTCTCATCCTGATGACGCTGGTCTTATCCATCAACATCCTTGGAGAGGGGCTGAGGGAGGTTTTGGACCCGAGGCTGAAGGTACAGTCATGAATCAGCATGTGCTTGAAATAGAAGACCTTGCCGTGGAATTTCCCACCCGGCGGGGCGTCATACGGGCGGTCAACCATGTCAGTCTCAACCTGCGCGAGGGGGAGAAACTGGGGCTGGTGGGCGAATCCGGGAGTGGAAAATCCATGACCCTGCTCACGCTTCTCCGCCTCACCCCCTATCCGGGACAAATTACTGCGGGAAAAATCATTTACCAGGGCCGTGATCTGCTCTCCCTAAATAGCAACGAAATGCGTTCCCTGAGGGGCAAGAGCCTGTCCATGATTTTCCAGGACCCCATGACCACCCTGAATCCTGTTTACAAAGTCGGAGAGCAGGTTCGGGAAAGCCTGAGGGTCCATAACATTTTCTCGGGCTCATCCGGGCTTTTCGGGCGCAGGAAGCAGAAGTCGGACGAGAAAAAACGCGTGTACGAGCTCATGTCCGAGGTAGGCATTCCCTCGCCTGAAGAGCGTTATGAGGCCTATCCCCATGAGTTTTCAGGGGGTATGCAGCAACGGGCCATGATAGCCATTGGACTTGCCTGCAATCCCCATGTCCTTCTGGCTGACGAACCCACCACGGCCCTGGATGTAACTGTACAGGCCCAGATAATGGATCTCCTGGACAAGATAAACCAGGAACGGGGAACAGCTGTGATCCTGGTAACCCACGACCTCTCCCTGGCGGCCGAGTTCTGTCACCGGATTGCCGTCATGTATGCGGGACGGGTGGTTGAACTGGGAAGCGTTGCCCAGGTGACCGCAGATCCCCAACACCCCTATACCAAGGGGCTTATCAATGCACTGCCCAGGATGCGATGGGGCAGGAGCAAGCCCCTGGAACCCATTCCGGGGGAAGTGGACCTTGCCCATCTGCCCCCGGGGTGTGCTTTCGCCCCCCGGTGCAGCCGGATCATGGATAACTGCGCAAACCAGGTGCCGGAGAGAATCCTTCTGGACGGGGATCGGGAAGTCTGCTGCCACCGTTTCACGGAGGGACTCTGATGCCTCTTCTTTCCCTGAACAATGTTACGAAACAGTTTGTCCTGCCGAGCAGCCTTTTGGGGCGGTTACTGGGTGGACAGAAAGACCGGGTGGTCCATGCCATCAACGGCGTCAGCCTGGATCTAAATGACAACGAGACGCTGGGGCTGGTGGGGGAGTCGGGAAGCGGAAAGTCCACGCTGGGCCGTGTGGCGATTCGGCTTCTGAGACCCACCGCAGGAAACGTTATATTTCAAGACCGCGATATCAGTGCACTCGAAGGGCAAAGGATCCGGGATATTCGACGGCAAATGCAGGTCATTTTTCAGAATCCTTACTCCAGCCTCAATCCCCGGAAGACGATCCGGCAGATTGTCGGCGTTGCGTTGAAGGCCAGTGGTATCAGTAACCTCGGGGACCAGGACCAGGAAATCCGACAGCTCCTCAAACGGGTATCACTTCCCGAACGGTTTATTGATGCCTATCCCCATCAGCTTTCCGGAGGACAGCGGCAGCGGATCAGCATCATCCGGGCGTTGGCCGTTCACCCGCGTCTGATCGTGGCAGATGAACCTGTCAGTGCATTGGATGTCAGCGTTCAGGCCCAGATTATCCGACTTCTGGCAGACTTGAAAAAGGAGTTCAGCCTTACCTATCTCTTCATCTCCCATGATCTCAGGGTCGTTTATCACATCTCCGACCGGGTAGCTGTCATGTACCTGGGCCGCATCGTTGAGGTGGGAGAGACCGAAGCGTTGTATAAGAACCCCCAGCATCCGTATACCCGGGCTCTTCTCGCTGCGATCCCTCAACTGGACAGGATCAATGTCACGGGGCGCTTCGTTCTCAAGGGAACGGTTCCCACTCCTCTGGCGCCTCCAGACGGATGCTATTTCCATACCCGTTGTCCGGAAAAACTGGACCACCGGTGTGAAACCCAGCGGCCGGGTTGGACCCAGATCACCCCGACGCACCAGGTCGCTTGCTTCCGGTGCGGCGATGCCGTCTCAGGAGGTGCCTGATATGAATCCGATCCTGCCCGTTATCGGCATCACCTGCCACCTGGCCCTTCAGAAGTCTCCGTCCGGTCACATCCACGGATTTCACCGCGTGGCTGCCCAGTACTCCCGGGCGATTCTGGATGCCGGCGGAATCCCGGTGATCGTGGGAACCGCCCATGGCTCGACGCCGGCACCGCCGGATATGCTCACCGCCCTTGACGGGCTCCTGCTCAGCGGGGGTACGGATCTTCCTTCCGGGAGCTTTGGAACGGGTTCATGCCCCACACTGCGGGAGACCGACCCGGTCCGTTACGATTATGAGGTCGAACTGGTCCGGAAGGCCCATGGTGCAGGCATGCCGATCATGGGCATCTGCCGGGGGCACCAGACCCTGGCCGAATCCCTGGGCGGGCGATTGATCCTGAATATAAAAGAACATGATCCGAATCATTTCAACCACTACCAGACCGACCTTCCGGATTCCACGAGCCACGATGTTGTCGTTCCCCAGGGAACGCGCATGCACCGATGGCTGGGCGGGGCAATACGGGTCAACAGCTTCCACCGCCAGGCCGTTGCCCGGCCCCCGGAAGGCTTCACGGTGTCGGCAGTGTCAGAGGACCATCTCATCGAAGCGATTGAGGCCGAGGCCCCCTTTGCGCTGGGTGTGCAATTCCATCCGGAGTGGCTGTACACGCAGCACAGGGAGTTTCTCAGTCTGTTTCAGGCATTTATCAGGGCTGCGAGTGACTATTCCAAGGTCAGACGTCGCCATGGCTAATTCAACTGTAACAACCATAAGGAAGGCTGCTATGAAAACACTGCGTTTTCTCTGCCCGAACGGGCACCTGGGGTTTGCCCCCATCAAGACCGGAAGTTTTTACCTGGGTGTGGAGACGAAACCCGATTTCATCCTCGCCGATTCCGGCAGTGACGATATCGGACCGGGGCCGCTGGGTTCCGATACCTCAACAAGTCCTCTGGAGTGGCAGCGCCACGACCTGGAGCACATGCTGCTGGCATCCCGTAAACTGGGCATCCCCATGCTCATCGGCTCGGCCGGCGACACGGGGTCCAACAGCCGGGTGGATCTCTACGTCAAAATCATCAAAGAACTGGCGGAAAAGCACAATCTGTCGAAATTCAAACTCGGTTATTTCTATTCGGATGTGAGCAAGGCGTACCTGAAGGGTAAGATGGATGCCGGCCAGGCCATCACAGGCCTGGACGGCCGGCCGGACCTGACCTACGAAGAACTGGAGGCTACGGACCGCATCGTCGCCATGGCCGGTGTTCACCCCTACATCAAGCTGATGGAAATGGGGGCGGACGTTGTTATCGGCGGCAGGAGCAGCGACTGCGTTATTTTTGCAGGACCGGCGATCTGGGCCGGATACCCGGAGTCGCTCTCCTATTATCTGGGTAAGGTTCTGGAGTGCGCTTCCTTCTGCGCGGAGCCCTATGCCGGAAAAGAGACCGTCATTGGGGAGATTTCCATGGAGGATGTCAAGGTGACCGCATCCCATCCCAACCAGCGGTGCACGGTGGCCTCGGTGGCTGGCCACGCCATGTATGAGCGGACCAATCCTTTCTACGAGTATGTGGCCGGTGGGCGCCTGGATATGAGCAACTGCCGGTACGAGCAGTTTGATCCAAAAACAACCCGTATTACCGGTCCGGTTTTCGAGCCGGCCCAGGAATTCCGTGTCAAGCTCGAGGGCTCGGGAAAGGTAGGCGAGCGGTATATCGGCATGGTGAGTATCCGGGATCCCTACACCATTGCCCATGTCGATGAAGTGATCCAGTGGGCAAAGGATCAGGTGGCCGAGAAGTTCGGCGGCGCCGGCTATGAACTGTATTACCACGTCTACGGCAAAAACGGTGTTATGGGGGAGATGGAGCCCCTCAAGGATGTCAGGTCCCATGAACTGTGTATTGTGGTTCAGGGCATCGGCCCCACAAAAGAGATAGCCGAGGAAGTCTGCATGACCGGTACACGGCAGATGTTCTATGCCCGCCTGCCCCAGGTCAAGGGAACCGCCGGCGGTGTTGCTTTTATTCTGGACGAGGTCCTGGCGGCCAGTCCGGCCTATCGCTGGACACTCAATCATACGGTTGCGACCGATGATCCGATGGAGCTGTTTACAACCCACATGACAGAGGCAGGCAAATAAAAGGAGGCATTCCATGGCAACGGTTAAACTCAGCGAGCTGGCCAAGACCATACGGTCAAAAAACGCAGGTGTTGACAGACTTACCTTTGACATTATATTTCTCGAAAAGAATTCCTATGAGCGGGTCAAAAGAACGAAGGTGTTGACCCGGGAATCGGTGGCCAGGCTGTACGGCATTGATGAGTCAAGAATTACCGATTTTGTCTATTTTGATCCGGCCTATGCCATCAAATTCACCATCAGCCGCAAGCGGCCCAGTGGCAGCCCCGGGGATTCGGACATCTTCGGATCCCAGCAGTACGCTCCGCTCCTGGATGTGGACGTTCCCATGGGTTGATCAAAGCAACGTTTGAGCATCAGCAGGAGGGCCCATGAAGAGCAAAGCCAAATCGATTCACGACTGGATTGCTTCAAAAGCAGACGCATTGACGGCCGGTGAAATGCGTCTGGCGGCCCACCTGGGTGAGCATGTGGAACTCTGGGCATTTGAATCCGCCGCCCAGCTGTCAGGGCGGCTGGGGGTACACCGTTCGTCCGTGGTCAGACTGGCCCAGAAGCTGGGGATGAGCGGTTTTCCGGAACTGCAGGAAAAGGTCAGAACGGATCTCTTGAAATCCTTTTCTCCGGCCCTGGATCAGGCGGTAACCGACCAGGCCAATGCAAGCGACGGGATGGTGGAGCGGATTTACCAGAGGGAGTTGATGAATCTGCGCCAGACCTATGAAGGACTGAACGTGGCCGAACTCGAGGTCACGGCCAGAGAGATGGCGGCGGCCGACCGGATTGTGGTGTTCGGCCGGCGCTTCTCCTATCCCATCGCCCTGCACCTGAGTCTGGTGCTGAACACCATGCGGCCCGGCATCCGGCTTGCCCCTGAGCCCGGGGGGTCGGCCATTGACTTTCTATTCGATCTCACTCCCCGGGACTATGCCCTCGTGGTATCCCTGAGGCGGCATTCTCCGGAGGTCCAGCGGACCATTGACTTTCTGAGTTCGCTCAAAGTTCCCCGGGCTTTACTGACGGATGTAAGCGTCAAGGTTGAGCCGATTCCTGGAATGCGGGTCCTCCAGGCCTATGTGGGCAGTGACAGCATCTTTAACTCGTTCACGGCCCTGTCCAGTGTTAGTCATACCCTGCTGGCGATGATCAGCCGCCATATCGAGGACAGCCACAAACGCCTGGAAGCATCCGAAAGGGCCTGGAAACAGTACAACCGGCTGTCCCCGAAAGACCGGTTAAAGAACCCGAACCCCGGTGAGGCCTGAGAGCCATCTTTCAGCCGGCAGTCCGGGAAGCCATCCAATCTTCCCAGGCAAGAGCACAAATCTCGTGATGCCTGCCGCTTAAAAGGATACGGAAAGAAAAACCCTTTAATACAAGATCGTGAAAGAAATGATGGATAGCGGCCGGTCCGTCACCGTTATCGGCAATCATTGACTCAGGCTCAGGGATTCACACACCCGTACGCATGACGGACCAGGGTAAGCACATCAAATACCGGAACCCCGGTAATGCGTCGAATATCCCTCGAATAGGGCCCCATGTTGGTACATTCAAGAACAACGGCTCCCAGGTCAGGGGTCTGTTGCATGAGAGTATGGGCAGCGGCTTCCATTTCCCTGCGACACAACGCCACATCCAGGGTCTGTTTCCCATGGATAAATACCTGGGTGAATTCCCGGGCATCCTCCATACCCACGATGGACAGATCATGGATATCAATGCCCAGGGAAGCCAGATGTGCCGGGGTCAACGATTGCTTGCGGGCGGTGATGATCCCAACGGTCCGGTCCGGCTTAAGGATAGCCCGGGCTAGATGGACCTGAAGAAGGCTGGAGGTAAACACCGGCACGCCTAAAGCCTGAACCAGCTCCCGGTGAAACAGGGCCATAAAGCCGCAGCTCGTTGTCAAGGAACCGGCTCCCTCCCGTATCAATTCCCGGCCGGCAAGGACAAACAGCTCCACCAGACCGGCATCGGGCCTCAGGACCACCTGCTCCGGAAAGGCTCCCTTCACGGTCCGGTACAGCACCGGGAACTCGAAGGTTTCCGGGTTCCCGATATCGCCCGGGATGCGGGGGAACCGGGTGTCCAGCATGAGAATTCCCACCGGCGATACGTTTCGGGCAAGGGTTTCCATGCTTTTTCCATGGAGCATCATCGACCGGATCCCCCTGTCGGCCCCTGGACCTGCCCGCTGTCGGGTCCAGGCAGGGCAGGACCTATATCCAGTGCTGCCAATGCATCCAGGGACACGTTCTTTACCGGAAACCGGGCCGGCACAGGCCCCATGCTCCCGGGCGGCTGTCCTGAGAAGGCTGAGAGAATATCTCCAATCACCGGCCCGCAGATCCGTCCCTGGCACCGCCCCATGGAGCACCGGGTTTCCTTCTTGATGGATCCCGGTGTCAGGAAACCCAGGGCCATTGCCCTGCGGATCTCTTTCATGGTGATCTCCTCGCACCGGCAGATGATGGTATCGTCATCAATGGCTCTGAAAGCTGCTGCAGGGATGTGGCACAACCGGTTCAGAAACCTTCCGTATGCCATCTCCCGTTGTCTTACCCTTTCCAGGCAGCCAGGGGTCTTATGCCCAAAGCTCGATCCCAAAGGCCCGGCGTTGCCGGTCTGCCCCAGGGTCTCAAGGATGGACCGGGCCGCCATAATCCCCTCCACCCAGGATTTTCGGCCACCGGCAATGCCGGTGATTTCACCGGCGGCGAACACGGACGGGATGGATGTCTCAAGGCTGCTGTCAACCCGGACGGTCCATCCGCCCCTGTCAGGATCATATACGGTCCGGCATCCGGCCTGGACAGCCAGCTCTAGGTTGGCGACAAAGCCGTATCCCACTGCCAGGGTATCCGCCTTGTACACGGTCCGGGTCCTGGGGACGGGTGTACCTCTGGAATCAAGCCGGGCCGCAACCACTGACTCCAGGGCCTGTTTTCCCCTGGCCTCCAGGATAGCGACGCCTTGTTTTAAAGGGACCCTCCCTGCCAGGATACGATACAGGTGCATGGCCCCTTCGACCATCCTGGGCAACTGGTGATGCACTAGGGGAAAAATCCCCAGTTTTGACTGCCAGCACTGAAGATCGAGAACCGCCGCAACCCGGCCGTGGTGCCGGAGAATTTCCGATGCCAGGGCAAGCTGAAGGGGACCGGTACCTCCCACCAGGGTCTCGGGACCTGGCAGGATGCCGTGGCTTTTCATCAGGATCTGGGCGCCTCCGGTGGATATGACGCCTGGCAGGGTCCAGCCCTTGAAGGGCAGAAATCGTTCCCGGGCCCCGGTGGCAAGAAGAACTGATGTTCCCTGGATCTCCTGAACATTCCCGGGGCCGGCCTCCACCACCAGGGACGGACCGGGGAACAGGCCCAGAACCTGGAGCCCCTGGAGCCGCTCTATCGGTTTTCCTTTGATCCGGTCCAGGCCCCGGAATCCCATTTGTTTAACCGGGTCAAACCAGGGTGCCCGTGACGATGGCGATTTCAGACCGGCATTATGGGGAGTCCGGAGCAACTGGCCCCCACCATGGGCATTGTCATCGACCATCAGAACGCGGAGCCCGGACCCTGCAAGCACCTCTGCCGCACCCAGACCTGCCATGCCGCACCCCACAATGATGACATCAACCTTACGCTTCATCCAGGGTGATCTCCATACCAGGCTCCACGAGGCACATGCAGGCCCGCTGACCGGAAATACCGTTGATGGTTACCAGGCACTCATAACAGACACCCATGCCGCAGAACGCGCCCCTGGGTTCATGGCGTTTCCGGGTGGTTCTCAATGCCGTGTATCCTGCGGCCAGAAGAGCTGCATGAACGGTCTCACCCTGGAACGCCTCAACGTTCTGTCCGTTCACCTGAAGAGTCACCGCTGGTCCGCGGTTGATCGAGTCCATGCGAAACGCTTTCAAGATCACGATACTCCCCCTGGTTTACAGAACCGGTCAGGAGAAAAAGCATCCAGACGCATGCCGGTTTCCCGGTCCAGGATCAAACCGGCCATAAGTTTTCCCGTGATGGGCGACAGGGCGATCCCGTCCCCCTCGTGGCCGGCGGCCACCATGAATCCGTCCAGGCCTTTAACCGGTCCCAGAATGGGCAGACCGTCCGGGGTGTAGGGTCTCAAGCCCGCAAAGGTCCGTATGGCCTGGAGCCGTGCAAGGCCCGGGATGATCCGGCAGGTCTCCCTGACAATTCGTCCGATGGCTTCCGGCGTAGTACTCCTGTCATACCCCACGAATTCCCGTGTGGACCCCAGAAGCAGGTTGCCGTTCTTTGCCTGTTCCATGGAAATTCCCTGGCCTTCCCGGGCCAGTTCCGGGTTATACTTGGCCGCGATGTACCTGGCGGACAACAGGCAGTGGGGCAGCAAAGGCAAAACCGGCTCGGTAACGACGATCTGGCCCCTGCGCGGGGTAATCGGAAGGTGTACTCCCACCATTTTCGCGATATCCGGGGCAAATACCCCGGCGGCATTGACCACCAGGTCCGCCCGGACAACACCGTTTTTGGTCCTGACTCCAGTGACGCGGCCCTGCCTGATCTCAATCCCCATAACCGGCGTGTTGGTCAGAATACTGGCGCCATAGTTCACTGCGCCAAGGGCAAAGGCATGGGTCAGGGCCATGGGGTTGACCTGGGCGTCCATGGGTGAAAAAGTGGCTCCAAGTATGTGGTCTGACAACCCTGGGATCCTTGCCCTGGCCTCTTCCGCATCGATCAGGGAAACATCGAGGCCCAGGCTTTGCTGGTCCCTGACAAACTGCTTCATGGCTTCGTATTCGGCAGGGGTTTCGATGATGACCATTCCCCCGGCTGGGTTGAATTCCATGGGATGCGGCAGCTCCTGGTCAAGTTCCCGAAACCGGGCCAGACTGGCAAGGGCGAGTTCAAGGTGGATACCGGGTTTCTTGGACTGCATGAACACCACGCCGTCACAGGCTCCCGAGGTTCCGGATGCCAGATCACCCCGGTCCAGCAAGGTCACACGGCAGGAATACCTGGCCAGGTGGTAGGCAATGGATGTGCCGATAACCCCGCCGCCGATGATCAGGACATGTGTCACGGCCTGGAACTTCCCGTTCCGGATCCATCCCGGAACAGCCGGGCCATGGCGGTGTATTGGCCGAATCGCCTGTACCAGACAGGGTATCCCAGAATGATTACCAGAAAGGCCAGGGAAGCCAGCCGGACCATGGGCTGGTTGACTATGCCCGGCATGGAAGCAAGCACCGTGGCGCCAAAGGCCAGCACAAAGAATAACAGCCGTCCTGGAAAATGAAACCGGTGAACGAAAAACCCTGACAGGGCTGCGGCGAAAAAAAGCACGGCAATGAACAGGACCACGCAGACAGTGAGAATCTCCATCATTGTCCCCTGGAGGAGCAGGGCCGGGTTGAACACGAACACATAGGGGATCAGAAACCCGACAATGGCCAGTTGAAAAGCTTCAAAGCCTGTCTGAAGCGGTTTTGACCCTGCAATTGAGGCTGCGCAGTAGGCCGGAACGCAAACCGGCGGCGTTATCCCGGCAAGAATGGCGAAATAAAAAACAAACAGGTGGGCCGGAAGGGTCTGGGTCCCCATGGCAAGAAGGGCCGGCCCGCCGATGGTGATGGCGATCACATAGGCTGGTGTGCAGGGCAGGCCCATACCCAGCACCAGGGATGTCGCCATGATCAGGAACATGGCGGGCAGAAGAAGCCCTCCGGACCAGTTGGTGATTACCGTGGCGATGCCAAGGGCAAGACCGGTATGGGTTACGATACTGACCACCATGTCTGCCCCGGCGCAGGCCAGGGCAATCATGATCATGTTGTAGCCGCTCAGCCGGAGGGTTTCAAAAATCCTGGCCGGGGTCATCCGTGTCTCTTTTTTCACAAAGCTGATGACAAAGGTCATGGCAATGGAGGCAGTGGCTGCAAGAAACGGTGAAAACCCCTTGAGCAGGAGGATTACCAGGGCCACCATGGGAACCAGGAGATAGGAGTCCTTGAGAATCTGGCCCCAGGACACCATCTCGGCCTCCTTGACACCACCCAGGTTATTTTTCAAGGCACTGAAATGGACCCTGAGCACCAGGCTGGCATAGTAGAACAAAGACCCCAGCATGGCAGCGGCGGCGATCTTGATATAGGAAATACCGGTGATCTCTGCCATGACAAAGGCCCCGGCACCCATCACCGGAGGCATGAGCATGCCCCCGGTGGATGCGGCCGCTTCCACGGCACCGGCAAACTGTGCCCGGTAACCCAGCTTTTTCATGAGCGGGATTGTAAACACACCTGTGGAGTAAACGTTGGCTGCGGCAACCCCGCTGATGGATCCGAAAAGTCCTGAGCTGATGACTGCTATCTTGGCCGGCCCCCCATACCCCTTACCTGCCAGACGACAGGACAGATCCGTAAAAAACTGCCCTGTACGGGTGATTTCCATGAAGGCTCCGAAAATGACAAACATGGCCACAAAGGTTGCAGACACCCCGGTAATGGAACCGAAAATCCCTGCATCTGTGATGAGATACTGCATCTCGATGAGCTCATTGAACGGAAGTGCCTTGGCATAAAAAACACTGGACATATATGGCGCAGCATAAAGATAGACAAAAAAAACAACAATGAGAATGGACATGGCCGGAACCACTGCCCTGCGGATCGCCTCCAGCAGCAGGAGGATCATCAGGGCGCCCAGAACCATCTCCACCGTCGACACCGGATCCACAAACTCCAGCCGTTCGGTGAGGCGCTCGTAGGACCAGATGATGTACAGCGGGGGCAGGAGGGACAGGAAAGCCAATGTCCCGTCCAGCCACCCGATCCGGTTCCTGGGGGACTTTCCTGTTGCCGGAAACAGAATAAATGCTGCCGGCAGAAGAAACAGCAGATGGATGCCCCTCTGGATCCGGGGCTGGTAGATGCCCACCACTGCCGTATAAAGCTGGAAGATCGACAGACAGACAAGCCAGGCACCGATGGCCCTGTCTTTCCAGTTATTGAAAACCTTCATGGATAAGCCCCTTACTTCATGTAACCGGCATCCTTGTAGTAACGTTCTGCACCTGGATGCAGGGGAAGAGCCACATTTTTCCATCCGGTTTCCGGCAGAAAATTGGTATTGGCCGGATTGATGGTGTGCAGTTCGGCCTTGTTCTCGCAGATAATTTTAATGATGGTGTAGGCGATGTTATCCGGCACGTCCTTGTTGATGATCAACTCACCGGCTGACACAACGGTGGGAACATCGACTTCCTGGCCTTTGTAGGTTCCTTTGGGAATCATGCTCCGTCCGGTATCCCTGGACAGTGTCCCCAGTTCCTTGCTCAAGTGGTCGATACAGGCATCGGACAGGGAGATCAGGGTGCTGTCACGGCTGACGGTCATTTCGGTAATGGCAGCGCCGGGAAGTCCCAGATGGGTGAATACGAAATCAACATGGTTGTCCTTGTACAGGTTGACCATGTCCGAATAAACGGCATGGAAAACCTTGCCGCCGGCATCCTCAATGTCTTGCATGGAAATACCGTAGAAGGCGAAGATGGTGTCCATGAGCGGCAGATCAGAAGTGCCTTTCATCGGTGCGGCAAGCTTGATGGCCTTTTTGGCTTTGACCATGGCAGCAAGCTGCTCCATGGTCGTTACACCCTGATTTGCAGCACCCAACACATGGATGTGATAAATACCGAAAATCCCGCCCAGGGAACGGACATCGGGATTGGGGGATTTGAATACCGGTTCCAGACCATTCAGGGCCATCTTATCCACAAAGGTTATTCCCCATCCCAGATCATCCTTGTGGGTGGACACCCGTACCGGATTCACCACACCGCCGCCGGGAACCACCTTGATTACCAGTTTCGGCTCTTTTTCTGCTATCATGCGCGCAATTCCCCCGGCCTGGACATACCAGCCGCCGCCAACGCCGCCTGCCACCCAGGTCAGGGTCGTGGGGTTTGTGACCTGCATGGTATCGGCCAGACACATGGCCGGTAGAGTAAAAACAACCATCAACGCCGCCGCTGCCAAACCCACCCACATCCGTTTCTTCATGGTGCTCTCCTTTTTCCTGTTACGGTTCATGATGCATTCGGTGCCGTTCTCCAGCATCCAGGAACTTCACCCGTCCCCCTGACAGGCAAGAGAAGCGCCTGAAAATTGGGTTCGCCAAACCAGGTTTCCGACACCTTATTAACTATTTTATTAAATATATTATTAAATAATAGTGATTCGGTAACACAATGAAATCATCGGTGTCAAGTCAAAAACCTTGTCATTTAATTAAATAGTTAATAAACTAAGTTTCAAAATCCAGGCAGGGGATACACGGGACACAGCGCCCTTGTGATCCACGCTGACCAGACATGAACCAAGGAGCACCATGACCCGAAACGAACCGGAACAATCCAACAAGAAAGATCTGACATCCAAAGCATACATGGCCATCCGCCAGATGCTTTTCTACAACGAAATCCTGCCGGGTCAGAAAATCAAATATCATGATCTGGCAAACCGTATCGGAGTGAGCATTACTCCGGTGATCCAGGCACTTAAATGGCTGGAGTTCCGGAATATAGTGCGCCATGAGGCCAACAAGGGCTATTACATCAATGAAGTCAGCGTCAAGGAGGTTCGGGAAATCTACAACACCCGGCTCCTGCTCGAAGTCTCCCTGGTTCCGGACATCATCTTACGCCTGGACGAGGCTGGCATCATCAGCCTTGAAAAATCCTTTGCAACGTATCAGAAGGCTTTTGTGGAAGATAACTACTATAACCGGATGATGACGGACATGCAGTTTCACCTGAACCTGGCATCCCTTGCCCAGTGTACCATACAGATCATGATGCTCCAGGAGCTTTTTGACATGCTGCTCCTCAGGTACAGCCGGAACCTGTTTTTCCTCAGCGTCACCGATACCTCTCTGACCGAGCACAAACGGATTCTGGCAGCTGTGAGCAAAACGAACCAGGAAGAACTCTGTGCTGCGGTGACCGACCATATTGTCGGCGTCAGAAATCACATTATCAAAGGCATGGAGCGTCTGGTCGTGGACAGGAAAGAAACCATGTCTGACCTGTTTTCCTACTGACCCTTATCCGGCCTCCTGATGTCTGCGAGTCCGAAACACACCTGCATCCGCAGCCCGGAGACAACAGGCACCCGTTGTCCTGGAGCCTCCCTGGACCAGTCCATTAGCATAGGAGAGAAACCGTTTTCCCAGGCTGCCGAATCTTTTCAGCCGGGCAGTTTATTCTTCAGGGCCGCCAGCGCTGCAAAGGGGTTATCCACAAATTCCTTGTCCGGGGCGAACCGTTCCCGGGGTCCGCTTCCGCTGTCCAGGGCATCCGCAACCTGGTCCCTGGAATGCTGGTTGTCGTGGCAGTAGATGCACAGAAGCTCCCAGTTGCTTCCATCCGGGGGGTTGTTGTCGTGGTTGTGGTCCCGGTGATGTACGGTGAGCTCACGCAGGCGCTTGCCCTCAAACTCACGGCCGCAGTGGCCGCAGACCCAGGGGAACAGTTTGAGAGCCCGTTCCCGGTATGTTTTTTCACGCTCCTTCCTGGTGCGCTCCGCCTCTGAAACCAGACGGCTGATGGTGTTGTCATGGCTTGAGACCATATAACTATTTCTCCTTATATTATTTTTTCCAAGTCCCGGATTCATTTGCCGATTGCCTGATCCAGAAGCCAAAGCCGCAGACCAGGCAGTTTTTTGGAAAACCGTTGCAGGAACCGGTACGGGACGGCAGACCCATCAGTAGGCCAGCCTTCCCAGGGATTTGAGTATCAGTGTCATGCCCATGGCAAACATGCCGGTCAGACCCATGCCGCAGGAAAAGCCGGCCAGGAGCACCGGGGCATATTCCCGCCATTTTTTTCCATACCGTTTGAGAAAATAAAAGCGCCCCAGGAGTGCTCCCAGAACCTCCAGGATCAGGCCGTGGGGCGTGCTCTGGCCCAGCCCCCGGACCACGCCGTAAATGAGCATCACCGGAAGTCCAAAAACAGTAAGGATTCCATAGGTTATGACTCCGAACCCCAGGCCCGCCAGGACTGTTTTCCCGCTCAGGGCCTGGTAGAACAGGGAGTTCCCCTCCATGGTGGACGTCTGCATCAGAAGGGTGTTCAGAGCCTGGAGGTGCCACATCTCCTGGGCATAGGGGTAGGTGGCCGACGGTATGGGCGCCAGCTGCCAGATGAACTGGGAAAACAGGAGGCTGGAGACCATGACCACCGGGAAAACCACGAACTCGGCCTTGATGATTCCCCTGAAGCTGGTGCCGGTAAGCTCGATCTGGCGGAAGCTGACCGTGGCCTCACCGTAATTGTGGATGGGGATGGGAGCGTACCAGATCTCGATACCCTGGTACCCGAAATACTTGGCCCCGGCGATGAAACTGGCTTCCCGGACCATGGGAAGGCTCACGTACTGTCCGGCAATACCCTCCATCCGGGCCGTAATGTAGGATATCAGGGGGGTGTACACAAACCCGTAGGCCAGGAAAAAAATCCAGGGAAAACTGGGCACAAGTAGCCTGCAAAGGGCCACGTAGGCCAGGGTGGATGCCACGTAAATGCCGATGGCGATGCGGATATCGATATCCCCCCTGCCCGGCGGCGGATTCATGAGGGCCCGGATCCAGTCCTTTCCTCTGAACGTGCTGCCGGAGCGCAGGGATTTTAGGGTCTGCCACAGGCCGATGAGGCCGATGGACAGCCCCAGGCCGATGCCGAAACTCATGTACACATCAAAGGAATTGGCAAACAGTGTCTCAACGGTTCCCATGCCCGGGTGCCACCGGGTCAGGATACCCCACTTGAACAGAAGGGGGTTGGCGATGATGGTGATGATAAGGCCCACCAGCCCGCCGATGACCGCCCAGAACGGGAGCACCATGCCCAGGAAAACCAGGCCCAGATCCAGCTGGAGACCGGTGGCTACGGCAGGCAGGACGGATTCCGTGTGCCGGGTCAGCTCGATCCAGGGAATGGGAATGAGCCGGATGGGTTCGGTAAAGATCAGGCCCGACACCGCAGGCAAAAGCACATAAACCCCGCCGAATACCAGTCCTATGACCCCGCCGATGGAAAAGACACGCCACTTCCACCCTGTTTTTTTTGTTTCAGTCGACTCAGCCAGGGCCATGGTGCCCAGGGCGCCCACCGGGGCCATGGGAAAGGGGAGCTTTTCCACGTCCGAGGTAATCCGGTACAGGGCATACCCCAGACCGAACTGGTCGATCCTCTGGATGATCTGGGCGCCCACCAGGAGCAGGATGGGGATGAGCCAGTCCCGGTGCAGGAACGTCCTTTCCAGGAAGGATTCCGACCCTGGCCCCGGAGCTATCCAGGACGGGATATACTCTGTTAGTCCCAGCATCCGGGCAGCATCGGACTGGACCAGATACTGGTTCCAGATCAGTCCCTGGAACGGTGACGCCATGGCTGCGCCAGCCATGTAGTAGAGCAGGAAGATCTCCTGCTGTTTGAGTTCCGTATAGGCCCGCTTGGCGATCTCAGCAAACAGGATAATGGTCACCCACCTGGCCGCAGGGCCGATCCCGGTCCCGATAACCAGCTGCAGGTACATGGAACCGGGCATCATGAGAAATCCGATGAATACGGCACCCACAACGGTTTTCCAGTCAAACCCTTCGACAAACCGGTCAGGTGGTTTCAAGAGATCCCGGTATTCCTGGAGTTCCCTGTCTTCGATCATGATGGTTTATCCATCTTAGCTATTTTGGCGTTGCTTCCGGTCATGTGGGCAGCACCTGGTAGACGGTCCGGGTGAACAGCCCCAGTGTGGCCCACAGCCCGCCCATGAGAAAGTCGCCCATGATGAGCCCCACGAAAAAATACCGCATTCGCTGGTACAGAATCACGCCACCGTATCGCATGCACACGGCGTTGGACAGCCAACCCGCAAAAAAACTCACCCACAGAATGGCCATGGCTGAACTGTAGACCATGAGATATCCGATGGGATGGAGGGGCCACCAGTAGAACCGCTGATAACAGACCACCAGCACCAGCATGATGATTCCGCCAAGGAAGGCGAACCCGGCAATGGACGCCCCCTGGCCCGTCGGATGGTGGATCAGGGACGCCAGGCTCGTGTACATGGAAACCGTTGTCCGCGTTGCCCAATCCAGCTCCAGTTCCCGGATTCCGTACCGGTAGCAGAGCAGGATCATGGCAGCGGCGGAGACCATGAGACACACGATCATTGAGCCCAGTACCCATCCCAGGATGGTTGCCTGGCCCTTGAGTTTCCAGGTGACCTTATGACCGTGGAGCAGGGACGGCACAACCGATTCCCTGAGATCCACGAACAGGACCTTCTGGGCTACGCCGGCCAGGAGCAGGCCCAGGCTGGAAAACATTTTGAGGCCTATCAGGGTGTTGATGGCGTCCAGGGGCGCTGCCGTGAGCGTAAAATAAGTAACCCCACCCTGGCACACCACCCGGGTGGCCACCATGACGAACATGAAGAAAAACACGATGAGCACCAGGGCATTTAACACGCTGACGCCATGAAAAACAAACCACAGGACCAGGATCCCTGATCCGGCGAGCGCCCCCCAGAAGGCCAGGGTATCCCCTGCTGCGGATTGGGTCATATCCCGGGCAGGGCCCCTGGATATGGCATGGACAAGTATTCCCTTGAAATGGAAACGGGCCAGCCACATGAGAAATGCAAAGAACACGACAAAGGCCCCGATCATCTGGGTCTCCTCGGGCCGGGACAGGGTGGGGCCGAAGGTGACACCCAGTTCCGAAGCCGGAAAGCTCAGGCCCATGACGGTCAGGACACCCGTGGTCAGACACCCGGCAATGAAAAAAAACCAGAAAGACAGGGAGACCTGTTTGGATGCCAGAAATGCGAACCCGATAAAGGCGGGGTACACATAGAGCTTGAGCTTGCCGAAACCCGACAGGAGCCCCTGGTCCGGGAAATAGGGCCCGGCCAGGACCAGGGTGTTGATGCTGGGAACCGACGGAAAATAGGCGTTGAGACCGTTCAGGCCATGGAGGAACACAGGCACCAGAATCCCGACCCAGAGGAAGCGATTCCTGAAAAACAGACCCAGCTGCCCCTCGTCCATGGCCTTTCGTATCATGTCCGGCACGATGAGCAGGGGGAAGTTCATGCGTTCATTCATCAGGGCCTGCCTGTGGATCAGCCGAACAAGGCAGAGCATGATAAAGTAGCAGACCAGCATGAAGATGCCCCAGGACAGGAACGGAGAAGCCCAGGCCGACCAGGGGACCCGGCATGCCAGGTCAAGCCACCCCATGTCCCGGCCTCCGGGTATTCCGTTGTACAAAAGATCGATTGCCCGGGAATCGCCCGGGAAAAGGCCCGGAGGCAGCAGGGGCTGGAGAATCTCCTGCCACCGGTTCTCCGGTGTGGCAAAATACCAGGGGGCAGTGAGATTGATGAAAAATGTCCGGGCAAATCCGGTATAGGCAATACCTGAAACAATGACCATGATAACCCAGGCAAACACCAGCTCCGTCCCTGTGAAAAGGGTCCATCCCCTGAACCAGCGCCGCGTAAGGGCCGTGAACACCACCAGCCAGAAGAACGCGTAAAAGGGTGCCAGGGGGAAATAGCCTCCCCCCAGGGGCGTAGCATTCCTGTAGGCGTTGTTAAAGGGCGTCAAAGCGCAAATGAGAACGGCAAACACAATGCCGGCCGCAAATGCCCTGGGCCTCAGGGCCTGGCCCTGTTTATCCGGCATGGACATTGCTGCCCTCCCCTGGTTCAGGCCCAACAAGGGCATGACCTGCGACAATAGCGCTGAACCGCTCCCTGCCTGCCGGATCCAGTGAGCGCCAGATCAGGAGCTGCTTCCGGACACGGTTGACAAACCGCTGGTTCACCCGCCACCAGGTATGGATTTCCCCGGAGCGCCTCAGGATCACCAGGCGGACCCGGGTGAATCCGGATTGATCCGGCGATGGATGGAACAGGACGTGCACGTCCTGCATGATACCGAGATCAAAGGGTGCAAGCCATGCCGTGAAACTGATGGACCGCTCCCCTGGCGGGCTGTCCATGGTTTCAGGGTCCTGCACAGGATCTTTGGCTGCAAAGTCCCCCCCGGGATCGGTCCTGCCTGGGAAGAGCCCCCTGCAAACGGCCTGGGAACCGGAGCACAAAGTGCCGGGGTCGACCTGCACCGGACCGTGCTGCCGGGGTTCAAACCACAGGTTAAGGTTGTCCGTGGAGAAAACACCATGGGAGATCTCCTGGTGGGATCTGAAATAGGAGAACAGCCACCCGGTTGCGCTTTCCACGTCATGGTCCCCCAGCAGGAACGGCAGGGGCACGGTGAGCCTGTTTCCCTGGGCCTTGGAAAGCTTCCACGAGGCTTCCACATCCGGGATGGCAATGGAGGCGGCAACTTTTGAGGGATAAATGGAAGACAGGAGAACCACGCCCATGACCATGACCATGGCAAACACGCCTGACAGGGACGAGTAATTGACGGTAATCCCCTTGAGCAGGCCGGTCCCGGCGAACAGGGTAGCCGTAGCCTGGGCCAGGACATACCCCAGGACAACGCTGAGCACCGCATAGGACAGGGCTTCGGCAACAAAGAGAATCGCCACGTGGGACGGGGCCATGCCCACGGAGGTGTAGATCCCGATTTCCCGTTTCCTCTCGTAGACACTGCCGATCATGGTGTTGAGCACGATGAGCATGGCCATGACCACGGGGATCAGGATATTGGGCACACCGGCATAGTTCAGGGTATCACTGGCAGTGTACAGGGTGACCCCACCCTTGTCCCCTGCAAACAGCCACAGGCCGAACCTATCCAGGAGCAGCGCCACCGTTCCGGACAGCCCGGGCCCGGGTTCACGGGACCTGAAGGCAATGCTCTTCAGACTTCCGCCCAGGGCCTTGAGGGTCGGCCAGGGGATAATGGGGGTCTCGTTAAAGGACAGGTGCTGATACCGCGTATTAAAGGCCTTGACCTCAGCCCCTGATTCCATGGCATCCATTTCAGCATCCGTTGTCTGCTGATACACCTCGTCCGGAAAAATGACCGGTGACAGGGATTCGCCGTCCAGGTCCGTGTACCTGTCAAGGCCATCCCCGTCAACAATACCGACCACCGTAAACGGTATGGCCCAGAATGTCACCGTAACCCTGTCTTTCCCGGAGAGGTCGACGATCCCCAGCTTTTGGGCCATCCGGGTGGAGATCATGACGCTGTAACGGTCCTGGTCCGTGAACCACCGGCCTGCGACCAGGGTCCTGTCCAGGCCCGTAACCTGGGTTTCTCCGGCAGATAGTCCCACCAGGCCTCCTGCATCCACAACCCGGTCCTGGAACCGGACCGGGACGCTTGAAGAGCGCATGCGGGTCTCCCCGTCCAACCATCCCCGGGGTGCTGCAATCATCCCTTTGCCCAGGGCGGCTTCCAGGACGTCGGCTGCCTGGCCCGGGAGTCCCTTCCAGTTGATCTGGCGTACCAGGAGCCCATGGTAAGGCGCCTGGCTTCCGTAATCCAGACGGGTGTGCCTGCGAACGTTTTTCACCGTTGTGAAGCTCATGATGGTAAAGGTCAGGATGATCAGGGTCGTGCAGGTCAGGATGGTCCTCAGGCGCCTGCGCCGCAGATTGCTGACCCCCATGAAGAAGGATGCCGTGAATGCTGCAAAAAAACTGATGGAGGTATCCTGGGCCTGAACTGCGTGACGCTGGACCTGTTTCATCTCGTCCTCAAACCGTGCCACAACGATCCAGGTTACCATCACCGACAGGCTGATGATAAAAAAGGCCACGATCACTACCAGGGGGCTGTATGCCAGTTCAAATGCCGGATGAATCCGGTAAATCAAGGCGATGAGTGCGACAAGTATGGCCAGGAACGCTATGATCCGCCGGTAGACGGACTTGTGGCCGAACAGAAACCGCTCCAGGCAAAAGGCAAAGGGAACAAACAGGGCGATGTAAAACAGGACCCCGAAGAGCACATCCTTCTGGGTCTTCTCCACGTGGTCGTACACGCGTCCTGCCAGGGCCAGGGACGCGCCTGCAGCCTTGAACATCAGGCCGTACTCCATTTTGCCCAGGTAATCTCGGGCCTGACCCAGGGCAGCATTCCCCTGGTCTGCCAGGTCCCGGATCCTGGCATCACGGATCCCCTTGCTCTCCAGGTTGTCAATCCTGGGCCCCAGCAGGGCCCACATGTCCCGGGCAGCCAGGTACTGGGTGGGCGCCAGGACCGGATTATCGTCAATGGCAAATCCCCTGCCCTGGGGGTGCCGGTCATCGGATCCGGTCAGAATCAGTTTGCTGGTCAGGAGCGAATCGGACAGGGTCAGCTTCAAGCGGGTGCCCGGTTCAAGGAAAATGGACGCCAGGGTCGATTCCCGGGTATCCATCCTGGAGTACCAGTACCGTACCGGCTCTGCGTCCAGGCGTCCGTCAAAAAGCTGCAGCCGGGTCATATACCTGAAGCTTCTGGGCTCCAGCACATCGGTAATGGTGGTCTGCCTGCACTGGAACATGACCAGGTCGGTTTCCACCGAGGCTTTGCCGACTTTGACCCGGTATCCGTCCTTGGATGTCTTTTTCTTGTCAATGGCCCATATGGCCTGGCCGGTACCGGGATCAAACCTGTACCCTTCGATGATCACCTTGTCCAGAACATGTTTTTTATCGGCAACGCCCTTGATCAGACAGTTCCCAAAGGCGTCCACCATGCCGTGAACCATGGCCTGCCCCTGGAAAGACAGGAGCACGCTTCCAGGGGCTGGCTGGTCTGCGAACAAGTCTCCCTGACGGATGAAATTGGCCCGGACCCGGACCGTGGCAAACCCGTTGCCATTCTCCTGGTCTCCGGCAAGACGCATGGATGCACCAAGGCGGGTGATCAGGCCTGATACAAAACAGCTCTGGTCCACGGCCCTGGCCAGATCCATACCGGCAGGGATGTCAGAGGGTGTTCCCCAGTACTGCCGGGCATCATTGGTGGTGGCCAGGGTAAATCCCGGAAATCCCGCCAGGGCGCTGACCTCGCCTCCCAGGGCCGGCCCGTCCTTGAAAAAACTCTGCCAGGACCTGCGAAAATCGGGTCTCAGGGTATCCTTGTACCGGGTCGAAATCCCCGGATCCTTCTTAATGTCCAGTGCTGCACGGGTCAGTTCCCGCTCCAGGTCAGCGTAAACAGGTATGCGGTTGACCGAGGGTTTCAGATCAAAGAGCCACCCGTCGTTAAAGGCACCGACCCCGTCCCCGTGGCTGGACAGGTGGAGGGAAATAAAGGCCTGGACCGAACGGCCTTCCACCAGTTTTCTCAATGTCCGTGACGAGGCAAGTTCCGCCAGCTGGCGTTCGGCATCCCGGGCCCGGATCTCCAGCCTGGCTATGGCTACGGGAATCAGGGCCACGAGAAGTTCCCGGTCTTTGGGAACCAGATCCCCGCCGGCTGTTATGCCCTGGAGTTTCCTAAAAGCCAGTCTCTGGTCCGCAAGCTCCCGGATCCGCGCCTGGGTAGCTGGGTCGCCTTCTGCCATGCGGAGCTGCATGAGGCGCATGCCCAGGTTATGAATTTTGGTCTTAATGTCATCGGTAATCGCGTTTTTCACATCCCCGAAGGCATCTGAAATGGATGCTCCATCCCGGATACCGGAGAGGAATTTCAGGTCCCTGGCGGTCTGGTCCTGAACAGCCTCCAGATCCCGATTCATGCTCTTGAGGTTCTTGGACGATTCGACCAGGCTCCAGACGCTCTCCCGCATGCCGCCAAGTCCGTTGTCATGGCCGGCCGTTGCCAGAAGGAGCACGGGCCTTTCCGGGGGATGAATGCTGAGGCTTCTGGCCAGGTCCAGGAGGGTTGCGATGGAACAGGCCTGATCAGCCCCAGGAGCCTTTCCCGGCACAAATCCCCGGGTGTCGTAAAAACCCTCCACAATGATGAGTTCATTGTCAAAAGCCCGGTCGGTGCCCGGAATCAGACAATAGATGTTGTCGGCACGAACCAGGTTCCATGCCAGGTCCGACACCACTTTTGCCCTAAAACCCCGGTCCTGGAAATCCGGGGCGTCATAGTTCCCGAACACCTGCCTTGCCTGGTTTTGACCCAGAATAAACCTGGGAAAGTCTACGGGCGTGAGTTCCAGCTTGTCTTCAAAGGCGTACCGGTCCGGGGTTCCCGGGCAGAGGTAAATCAGGGCACTGGCCCCCAGAGACAAGGCATTGATCCAGTTTTTCCCGGAATCCAGGTCCATGAGGACCACGGCGCCCTTGACCGGCTTGTGGTTGAAGGACTCCAGGCTTCCGTCGCCCGCATAGACCAGGGGTCCTGTCAGTCCGGGCTCTCCCACGGTCCCTGGTGAGACAGCATTGCCGATGAACGTATCCATTGCCGTTTCCACCTGTTCCTGACCGTTATATACGGTCATCCGGGCGCGGCTCTGGGTCCTGGCCGGAAGGGAAAACCGGTGCCTGCCCACGGTTTTGAACCCGAATCCTTTGAACTCCTCCAGGATAAACCGGGCGCTTTCCCCGGCACCGGAGCTTCCCGGCGACCGGTCACCCAGCCCTGACAGGTGCGTTATCACCCGGCTGAAATAGGACGGATCAAGACCTGCGGCCCCGGGGGCCACCCCTGTCCACACCAGCACAACAGCAGCCAGACAGACCAGGCCCCTCAATCCTATGGAAACCAGCTTCATCACGGTTCCAGGTTCCCTGCACCCGGATCCTGGGTTCCGATCCGGCCGATGGAGATGGAGAGTTCGTCCCTGTTTTCGATCTTCTCGATCCTGCCGTCGCTGAGCCACACCACCCGGTCGGACACGTTCAGCATCTTCAGGTCATGGGTCGCTGAAATCACGGTGACATTTTTGTCCAGACTCATGGCCCTGAGCAGGGCAATGATTTCGGCCCCGGTGGTCAGGTCCAGGTTCCCGGTAGGTTCGTCGGCCAGGATGATGGCCGGATCATTGGCCAGGGCACGTGCCACGGCCACCCGCTGCTGCTGGCCTCCCGAAAGTTCAAAAGGACGGTGGTGGACTCTTTCTTTCAGCCCTACCCTTTCCAGGAGCTCCATGCCCTTGTCCACGGCGTCGGCATTGGAAACCCCGGCAAAAATCATGGGCAGGATAACGTTTTCCAGGGCTGTCATAACCTGAATGATGTTAAAGGTCTGGAAAATGTAGCCGATCTTCCTGCACCGCAGCCATGCCAGCTCATAGGCATCCAGCTGGGAGATATCCACGTCGTCGATGAACACCGATCCGGCGGTCGGCTTGTCCAGGCCCCCGATCATGTTGAACAGGGTTGTTTTTCCGGACCCGGACGGTCCCATGATGGAGATGTATTCCCCTGCGTAAATATCGAGATCAATGCCCTTGAGGACCTGGACCAGCGCCTTGCCCAGGGTAAACGACCGGGTCACCCCGGAAACGCGGACAACATGGCTGCTCTTTTGTATCATGACAGAGTCAATCCTTTCCCCGCATGGCTTCCACGGGCCGCATCCTTGCCGCCAGAAGCGCGGGATAGAGAACTCCCAGGAGGCTCAGGCAGCAACCCAGGGCCAGGGCGGTTACAAGGGATGCAAACACACCGGGCCACAGGATGAATCCCATCCCCCTGGACCCGAATGTAATCAGGGTTCCCAGCACCGAGATCCCAGCACCGAGCACCGCCCCCAGGGCAGCACCCAGGAGCCCCTGGAAAGCCGCTTCAATAAGGAAAAGCCGCAGGACGAACCGGTCCAGGGCTCCCAGGCACTTCATGGTCCCGATGTCCCGGAACCTCTCTGTCACGGCCATGAGCTGGGTGTTGACAATGCCCACCACGCAGACCAGAAGCGACAGAAACAGGATCCACCGGTCCCTGGGGTTGACACCGGGATCCATGGACCCGTCATCGCTGTCATATCCCCTGGTCTGGAGCCATTCCATGGCCTGGGTGTCATGGGCCAGGATCATACCCCGTGCCGTGACGGCATTAACCCTGACATAGCTGAAAAATGAGATGGCAAGGACCAGGGTCAGGGTGGTGATCAGGGACCGGAAAAACCGGACACGGATGCTCCGGATGGCGATCTCCATGGATTTACCCCAGGGAAGAACCACCATCCGTGCCCTGCGGTGACCGAATCCCCTTACGGGTGCAGCCTGGACCGGCTTTGCAGACCCATTTCCCAACTTGCCGTTCATCTGGTTTCCCATGGTTGTTTTCCAAGAAGCAATCCCAGGTTTTCCTGAATGCTACCGGTTATCAAAGGTTATGAAGCTAAGGGTCTTATACTCTACAATCCGGGCCAGCAGAAACTCAAGAAAAATAAATGCCCCCTCGTTCATTTGGTTGTGGTGGAGCATGATGCCGCAGAGCCCCGATGCAAGACCCTGGGCCAGCTCCGCATACAGGGCCTCCCACCCCTGGTCCGGGGAGGTCTCCTTACGGGTGTGCAGATCCACGGTCACATCCATGACAGCAAGACCTTCAGGTGCCGGAGGCAGGCTTCCCCGGCTCCTGGACACCCCACGGAAGCCTCCCGATGCCAGAAAGCCCAATGTTTCGCTCGAACACCGGTTCCAGGGCGGTGTAAAAAAAGGGGAGAACCTTGAACCCATGATGCTGTCAAGCCGGTTCTTCCCGCTCTCCAGATCCCGGAGGATCTCCCCCGGGGACCTGGCAGGTCCGAACTCCTGCTTCTTGCCCCGGGTCTCATGGTTCCTGTGGCGCCAGCCGTGCTGGTGCCAGCAGAACAGGGCCCCTGCCTCTTGTGCCCTGCCTGCCATGGCCTCCCATCGGACCGGGGTCAGCCACGCCGGAACCACGGCCAGGCACAGGGGAACCTTATACTTCAAAAACAGGTCCATCATCCGGAATACGTTCTTGCCGGGAGGGCCGATATCATCGGCCCTGAAAAAGACAAGGGGGGCCCTGCACCGGGACAGGCCGGTCTCAACGGCCTCGGAAAGACGGCTGAGGTGCCTCTCCAGGTCTGATCCCACCGTCATCGCGTTATAAATCAGGATACTCATGATGCAATCCCATACCATTGCTTTTCAGGTTAAAGGCCGTATCCTGATGTTTACCAGGCCTGAAGCATCGAAGCAAGGCGCCTGAAGTAAACCCTGCCTGTTTCAAACCCTGAACGGAATCAACCCCATGCTGATTCCGATTACATCCGGAAAAGGAATGATCGCATCCAGATTAAAGCATTTCTGTTACGAGCTTTGCCGTGGTTGCTGCTCCGGACAGATTGACGGCGTCTGCGGCCCCGATCAAGACTGCCTCTGACAAGGAATCCTTCAAGCAGTTCGAATTCCTTCGGTCAAGGCAATTCTGCATCAGGAAAGCCAGTGCGCCGGGATCAAGATCAGAATCTTCAAGCAGACGGATCTCGGCAAACCCGGCCAGGGTCCCGGCCCTGAGAGCCTGCTCCCGGTTCTGGCCAAAGGGCCATACCAGGGCCGGAACGCGGGCTGCAACCGTGTTCATGAGAGTGTTGTACCCAGCCATGCTCACGGACAGGTCTGCTGCAAAAAGCAGGGAGACAAAATCCCGGACAAAGGTCTCCACAAGAACCCCGGGGCCTGCCAGGTCCCGGATCTGCCTAACATCCGTTCCATCCATGTAGGGGCCGGTAAGCACCAGCATCCGCGACTTTTCAGGAGAGGTCAGGAGTCCGTGGGCCCTGACGCAGGCCTTGAGGAGTCCGGCTCCCACACTCCCGCTGCCGGTACTGACGATGATCAGGGCATGTTTCGGGTCGGGTGCCAGACGAAGACGATGTGCATTGGCAGCGGCAGGGTCCGGAAGCGGGGTCACAAATCCCGTGTAAACCAGGGGAATCCGGATATCGCTGGCACGCGAAAAGGTCCGGACCAGGTCCACCAGCCTGGGGTCCGAATGGATGAACACCGCGTCGAACCAACGGTTGAGCCGCTTTACCACCCGGGTCTCATAAGCTGCAGTATCGGTCTTTTCCACCAGGATATCCCTGAGGCTGCACACGACCCGGCAGGGTTTCTCCCCCTGACGCAGAAACTCCAGCATGGGTTCCAACTCAAACCCGAAGGCCTTTCTGCCAAAGGGATAGAGCTCGATCAGGGCAAGGTCAGGGCTTTCCTGCCGGACAAGGTCTAGGAGCATCTTCGTACGCCTTTGCTTAATTTCATCCACATCAAGGGCGTCAACCCCGTGAAGGGACGTGAACCCTGCATCCATCATGAGCCCTGGCAGTTCCCTGTGCCGGACATGGCCGGGAAGGGGCGCGTCAACAGCCCTGCCTCCGGTCACCAGGATCACATCAAACCCCTCCAGGGCCCTGATAATCTCCAGGGTCCTGAAAAAATGGCCCACACCCAGAACATACTGGCAATAGACCAGGATCTTTTTTTTCATGGGTCCTCCATGGGATTTGCGGCAAGATCTGCTGCATTGACCTGGTCCAGGAGAAGTCCCGCCTCCGGATTCCAGGACACCAGGTGGACATGGCCGGATTTCAGCACCCGGGATCCGGGACGGACCAGGGACCTTCCCAGAAGATGATAGATCACGGCCTTGATGACACTGGCATGGGTCACGACCAGTATCCGGGCACCCCCGGTTCCATAGACCTTGGCGGAATCTCCCATGGAGCCGTGATCTGGAAGAACCAAGGCCGCCTGCTCCAGAGCTTTGAGACTCCGTTTCAGAACCGCCTCCCTGGACTCCCCTCCGGGAGGCTGGAACAGCCACCCCATGGCTTCCCGGGCTTCCACTTCGCCCGGCTCCTCCTGGCGGATCTCTGAAAGGCGCCTGCCCTCCCACTGGCCGAAATGCTGTTCAGTAAGGCCAGCCATAACCACCGGAAGTCCGGCATCCAGGACTCCGGCAAGTATCTCCGCAGTGTGGCGGGCCCTAACCAGGGGAGAGCATACGACCCGGCCAAAAGCCATGGGCGCCAGGACCCTGGCCCAGGACCTGGCATCCTGGACACCTTCGGGACACAGATCCAGGTCTGTCCGACCCTGGAGCCGCTTCTCCCGGTTCCAGGGAGTGGCGGCATGCCGGATCAGGCCGAGGACGGTCATGCACTCCTCCTAAGACTTGACAGAAGCTCTTCCAGACGGCCGTAATTCCGGTCAAGGTCATGAAGCTGCCGTACTGCCGTGGCCCCGGCCCTGCCCATGCGCTCCCGGAGCCCGGTATCTGTGATAAGCCGGACCAGGGAATGGGCAAATTCGGTTTCATCATACATGGGGACCAGGAAACCGCTCTCCCGGTCCCGGACAACTTCAGGAATACCGCCGTTGTTGAAAGCCACCACGGGTAGCCCGCAGGACTGGGCTTCCAGGAAAACCATACCCAGGGATTCCCGGATGCCGGGAAAGGCAAACACCTGGCCGGAACTGTAAAAGGCTGCCATATCCTTTCTCGGGATGTGGCCTGCAAACCGACATCGGCCGGGAATTTCTTTCTGGGCAATGGCTTTGAGCATTCCTTCCATGGGTCCGGCCCCGGCAATGACCAGGCAGAAATCCACGCCTGCGTCAACCAGGATACGGCAGCATCGGATCAACCAGGCCAGTCCCTGGCTTTTGACGTCATCCCGGAACATGGCTGCTGTCAGGATCACGGGTCTGTCCCCGGTATTCAGGGACTCCCGGAATTTACGGCCCGACTCCGGATCCAGGGTAAAATCCCGGGGAAAGATACCGGGGGGAATATAGGTCAGGCAGTGGTCCGGCAGGAGCCGCTTCAGGTTGAGCAGGTCCTCTTTGCGGTTGGTCATCACATGGCAGGCCCGGGACAGGGCCAGGCGGTTCAGCCAGAATCCCGGGAGCGATTTCAGCCTCCGCCTCGGCTTGGTGGAATAAATGCCCTGGAAAATCACATAGGGGATGTCCAGGATGCGGCAGACCCAGGGGCCGATTACATCCGGGGCCTTGTAATAGGTGTGATATGTCAGCCAGATGTCAGGGGGATCTGCCTTGAACTGTCTCAAAGCCCTGAGAATGTCCCTTAAAACCTGGGGCCAGAGCCACACCTTCCAGTAAATCCACCGCGCCCTAACCCGTGCCGCCACCCGGACGTCCTGGCCCCGTTCCCGGAGGAACCGGACAATGCCCCTGGCGATAATCAGGTCGCCGGAGGGGTTGGGGTGGTCCAGGGGCTTGAACGGGGTGTAGACTGCGATGTCCATGGTCAGTTCCCTGGTACCGGGATGGTACCGGTCCTTTCCAGGGCCGGGATCATGGTGCTGTAGATCCCTGCCAAATCCCTGATGAGCCTGGAGTTGTCAAACACACGGGCGATGGTTTCCCTGCCGCCCCGAATTACGGTCCTCCGGAGGGTCTCGTCCTGGAGAAGCCGCTCCATGGCATCTGCCATGGCTGCCGGATCTTCCGGTTCCACCAGGAGCCCGGTCACGCCGTCCCTGAGAAGTTCCGGGATACCCGATACCCGTGTGGCCACGACCGGCAGGTTCATGGCCATGCTCTCGGCCATGACATTGGGAATTCCGTCCCGGTCCTGGTTTCCGGCAACCTTGCAGCCCAGGACAAACAGGTCTGACCTGGCATAGTGGCTGATCACGGCCTCGTGGGTCAGGGTTCCCAGAAGGGTGGTGCAGCCCTCCAGGTCCAGATCCCGGATCAGGGCTTCCACACCCGGACGGTCGTCCCCCTCGCCTATCAGGGTGTGGAAAAAGGGAATACCTCGGTCCTTTAAGATCCTCAGAGCCCGGCAAACCACGTCCAGCCCCTTCTTTTCCGTGAGCCTGGCAACAGTGAGAAGCTTGAAAGGCTCTGATGGAAGAGCCCGGATCTCCCCGGGGGAAAAATAGGCCAGGTTGATACCATGGTACACACAGAAAACAGGGGTTAGGGCCGAGGCCCTTACCTGGAAGAGATAACGCTGGTTGTACTGGGTGCAGGTCACCACAAACCGGGCCAGACTTATCTTTTCATGGAGCTGCCGCGGGTCCGATGTGTAGATATCCTTGGCATGGGCAAAAAAACTGAAGGGGATCCCGCTCAGGATACTTGCAAACATGGCCACCGATGTGGGGGAATGGGCGAAATGGGCATGGAAGTGGACAACCCCGGAGCCGGGCAGAAGGTGGTGCACCAGGTATCCGGCCTGGAGCAGGTGCTTGAGGGTGGCTGATTTCCGGGTCCTCAGCCAGCGCCGGCCTGCTTTTTTCAGCCCCTGCCAGTATCGGCCGGGCTGCTTCAGGAAGAGGAGGATGTTGTGGTACAATAGTGGTTTGAGATTGTCCATGATGGTGCTGGGCAGGTAGTCAGCCCTAGCTTTGATCTGTGAAATGCTGGCATGGGCAAAGGATTCCCTGGGATGCCTCATGGACACGATCCGGATTGTGAATCCCAGCTGTTCCAGGAGCAGTATCTCGTTGGAGATAAAGGTTTCAGAGATGCGCGGGAACCCCTTGAGGATCATGCACAGGGTCGGTGGCGTGGTCATTCTTAAGTTTCCTGAACAGGGATATGCGGCTGCAGATCTCCCTGATGCCTGTCAGTTCAAAGGTTTCCATGGCCTGGACAAAGGTCTGGCTGGCGCCCAGCATGGTCAAAATTTTGTTTTCAAGGATTTCCGGTCCGATTCTGCCCCATGGGATGCTGTCCAGGAGATGCCTCTGCTTGAGGGCCCCGGCTCTGATGGACTGCTCCATCCTTGGTGTTTCCCTGGGGATGACCAGGGCCGGCCGTTTCTGGGACAGGATCTCGCATACGGTATTGTACCCACCCATGCACACAACCAGATCCGATGCCGCGAACAGAGTTTCCATGTCGGTGAAAAACTGGAATACCCTGACCCCCAGGGCCCGGGCACGCCTTTCCAGACATTCCCAGTCTTCGGCAGACAAAAACGGTCCGGTAATGATTACGCTCTTGAACGGGGGAGTAACAGATCTCTGGATCATGGATTCCAGCATGGACAGGTAGGCATCCAGGACCGGGTATCCGTCTCCTCCGCCCCCGGTGGTCACGGTGACCAGGGGGTCGCGGCAGGAGGCATGAAGCCTTCGCCGCATGGCAACAACCCGTTTACGCTCTGGAACCCGCCTGGGGATGTACCCGGTAAAATGGCATTTTTCAGCGATGGACCGGGGAATGTCATACTCCTTTATCGGGTCGTAGAGATTCTGGTTGCCGTAGATCCAGACCTCGCTGTACAGGGACTCGATGGCCTCATATACCCCCTTGTCGTACCAGTCCTTTTTAATGGTTTCCGAGTCATCCATCACATCCCTGAGCCCGATGACGGTTCGGGACAGGGGCAGGTTCTCCCGGATCCATTCCAGGGTGGGCAGGACCTCCTTTTTCAGACCCAGGGGTTCCTTGTCCACGATGAAAAGATCCGGCTTGAAGGTCGACGCCGTAGCAAGGATAAGGCTCTTGCGGATTTCCAGTGCCTGCCTGGGGTCGATGCGGATGGCCAGGGGAAAGTAATCCTCGTTGGTTTTCTTGATCATGCCAGGTATCCGGACATAGTCCACATACTGGGGGAATTTGAACCTGCCGGCCATGGGCGACCCTGTCAGGATTAGGATATTGGTGTCCGGCCGGCTCAGGTGCCCGGCAATGGCCATGGTCCGCCGGATATGACCCAGGCCGTAGGTATCGTGGGAGTACATGAGGATATTAAAAGTTTTCCCGTCGCTCATCGGCCGTCTCCCATGGGGAAAGGCTCTGTAGAATACCGGTTGAAAAATTGTTTCATGATAAATTTCACGGTGGGTTTGTTGATATGGAAATTTTCACGCTCTTCCAGGAAACAGGACTGCCCCCGCATCATGGTGAAGGTTGTGGCTATCTCGTAAGCCGGGAAATAGGTCGCATTGTCGTGGCGCGAAACAAATTCATCGGCCACAGCCCTCAGGGTGGATTTGGAATTGCAGGAGGCGCTGACCACATCCGAGTCCCTGCGGAAGGTGGCCCAGAGGTTGACCGGGGACACGGTGACCAGGAGCCGGCACTCAGGGTTGTACTTGTCCATGATCCTGAAAATGGCTTCCAGGTTCTCCAGGTTTTCGGCATACCGGCTGACAACAAATTCATACCGGTCCATATTGCCGCCCTCATTGACATAGGGGCCTGACGGCAGGCAGATGACGCTGCCGTCCTTCCTGTCCCGCCAGATCTCGGTCAGGCCCAGGGTGAGGATCAGGATCCGGGCCCGGGTCAGTGCCCGCCTGGAGCATTCCCGGTGGTTCCTGAAATCTGCCTCTGCAGCCGCCACGTCCGGGTACTTGATGATCCTGCGAAAAGGGTCCTGGACGGTTCCGGTTTCAGGAGAGATCCACCACCGGACCCGGGGCTCAAAAGACTCAAAGGTGTATTCAAAAATCTGTCGCATGGAAAAGGTGTTGTAGGTCCGCTCCCACGCGGCGCTGGCATGGATGGATGCCGGGTGTTCGGCTTCCTCCTGGATGTAGTTGTACCCATACTGGATGAGGCGCCGCCGGATCTCCCTGGCAAAACAGGAGCCCATGGACGCCAGGGGTGTTGTCCTGTCCAGCGTCAGCCCAGACTCTGGGTTAAAGGGATACTGGTCCGGAAAAAACGGGTTGTCATAGGAACCCGGCCATACCTGCCAGGGATCAAAGCGGTGTACCGGGTGCATGTCGGAACGTGCCATGGTCGTTCACCTGTCTGTCGGGTTGCCATGATGCGGGTAACATCCCGTCCTGTCTGTTTTCCAGCTGCTGTTGCTTTCCTTCATACCATTACTGGCAGCAGATAGCCAAGGGAAATTCAAAAAACGTTCGCCTTCGAAATTGACTTTTACAGGGCAGAACAGGCTTCCGATGCCTGACCCATGCTGTTGAACAGGAATGCCCCCGTAATTTTCCCCGGGAACCCGCTTTATCCCGGGTTCTTTTTATCCAGGAGCCCCCGCAACCTTGCTGCCAGGTCGGACCCGGAAAAGGGTTTCTGAATGAACTGTACACCCTCGTCCAGTACGCCCTGATGGGCGATGACGAAAAACCTTGCCCTCCGGACAATACCTTCACGGAGAGGGTGTTTTTTTGAAATAAATGTGGACCTGGGTCCCCTGGCCGGGTTTGGAAGAAACACGGATAAACCCGTTATTCCTGTCGAGCATGGAAAGGACCAGGGTAAGACCAAGCCCCATCCCCTTCTTGCTGCCACGGGTTTTTGTGGAAAAATAGGGATCAAAAATCCTGGGAAGGTCACTCTGCTGGATACCCTTGCCCGTGTCTTCGACGCTGACATGGACATACATTCCCGGTGGGATACCACTGCCGTTGACGGCATTGCCCTGGGTATTGTCAACGTTGGCGGAACTCAGAACAATCTTCCCTTTGTCCTTTGTGGCTTCCCTGGCGTTTTCCAGGACATGACCCAGAATTTCTCTGATCTGCCAGGGATCACCGGTGACCTCCCACAGGCGATCATCGGTGATGATGTCAATCTGGGTGGTGGAACCGCCCATCACTGAACCGGCCGCATCCCTGATCATCTCTTCCATGGATACGGCCCTGGGGCTGAACCGTTCGGACTGGGCCAGCGTCAAAAATTTCCATATCAGGTCCTTGGCCAAACCGCACTCTTTGACCGCCTTTGCAATGAGATCATGAATCCGGTCGGAAGGATTGACCTCCATGAGCGAAAGTTCCAGATACCCGTTGATGATGGTCAAGAGGTTATTGAAATCATGGGCGATACCTCCGGACATGCTGCCCAGGGACTCCATCTTTTTTGCCTTGATCAATTCAGATTCCATCTCTTTGAGCACAGTGATATCCCTGAACATGGTCAGTTGGGAATAGGTCCCGTCCACATGGCGGATGGAGGTGGTCATGACCAGGTATTGCCGTGCATCCTTAAGGGTAACAATGTCGGGCTCATTCCTTTTTTGTCCTTCCGGGCCCAGGCCGTTCATCAGGCACTTGTCACAGGGCTCCTTTTTCCCAAAAACCAATTCATGGCAGGATATGTCTTTGTCCTGCCCGACCCCGGCCCACGAAGCCATGGCCGGATTCATGTACTCAACTCTCCGGTCCTGGGAGCAGATATACACGAGATCAGGAACCGCCTCCATCATGGATCGGTAATACTGCTCACTTTCCCGGACAGCAATCTCAGCCTGGATGCGCTGGGTGACATCATGGATGATGGAAAACAGGGTCTGTCTTCCGCTGAGGATAAGGGGTGTGCTGTAAACCTCCACATCCCTGACCTCACCGCTTGCCAACCGGTGTCTGAACTGGAAGTGGTTCCGTTCTTCAGCCCTGGCCCTGGCCATCTCGGCCAGAACATTTTCCGGTTCCAGGCAGTTGATCTGGAAAACTGTCATGGATGTTATCTCTGACTTGGAATACCCGTAGTAGCTGCAGGCCCTTGGATTGGCGTCAAGAATATTGCCCGTATTCGAATCAACCAGCAGCATGACTGCCTGGGTTGTCTCAAACAGACTCCGGTACCGTTCTTCACTGCTCTTGAGTTCCTGTTCAATCCGTTTCTGGAACGTGATATCCTCGGAAAAACCTACCAGGCCGACCACTGCCGAACCGCTGTCCCTTAACGGGACTCTGGTGATCCTGAGCCAGCGGTCCTCCTGGTTGCGGCGGAACTGGAACATACTGCCGATCCTGGGCTCTCCGCTTTCCATTACATCCATGTCCTCCACTTCCATCCTTGCGGCCGAATCGTCCGGAAAAATTTCCCTGACCTTTCGGCCTTTGATGGATTCCGGGGAAAGTCCAACTGCCTCTGTCATGGCCTGGTTGACATAGCTGTATTGCCCCTGCCGGTCCATGTAGAAAATGGCTATGGGTGAGGAATCCAGGATCAGCTTAAGCTCATGGTGCCTGGCCAGTTCAGTCTCCATTCTCCGACGGTGGGAAACCTCGTTCTCAAGTTCCCGGGTCCTGCGGGCCAGTGTACGCCTTAAAATAAAAGTCCCCAGGATAAGGAACCCCAGGACAAAGGGGACCAGGATCCAGGCAACCACAGAAATACTCCGCCACATCAGCTGATTGCGGTCGTAAATGCCGAACCACCGGTCATAAATGCGGTCATACTCCCCTGTATTCTTGATGATGGTAAGACCCTGATTCAGTCGTGCCAGGAGTTCTTCCCTGCCCTGGGATACGGCAAAGCAATATTTTTCCGGAAAAATACCGCCGCCCACGGCAACCACATTGGTCAGTCCAAGTTTCTTTATGAAATACTCTCCCTGAAGCTTGTTCAGAAGGGCACAGTCGTGACTGCCAACTGCCAGGAGCCGCAGGGCATCCTCCTGATCGTTCACGGTGATGACCTGACCAGGGATGGCCATCCTGACAAGGATATCCTGGATGATATCCCCTTTTTGCACCAGAACCGACCCACGGATTGCACTTTCGAAACCCGAAACCGATGATCCCTTTCTGACAAAAAGTCCGTGATCCACCATGGAATGGGTCAGAGAAAAATCAACCAGGGTATCCCGGTCCGTTGAAAAAAACATTCCGGTCACCGCATCGATTTCCCCGTTTTCCAGCGCCTTGCGCACATCTTTCCAGGGGCCCAGACTCAGCTTGTAATCCAGTCCCATAATCCTTGCAACAGCACCAAATAACTCCACGTTGAAGCCAACCGGCTTTCCCAGGTCGTCCAGATATTCATAGGGGGGGTAATTGTGATCGCCCTGGACTGAGCAAATCCTGTCCGAGGCCGGGGAGTGTGACACTGAAAACCAAAGGACAATGGTCAGCATCCCGGCCAATGTCTTTAGCCAAGACCTGCAGCAATGGTTTCGGGTCTGTCCGGAGGTATCAGAATTCATTGATCCGCATCCAGTAACAACATGGTATCAGCCTCTGGGGAACAGGTGGCTTCCAACAGTTGTGTTCCCCGGAAATACTGCAGACAGCGGCCCTGCCTTCCACGGAACAGCAACCCGGTGTTTGATTCTGAATATACCGGCTTACACTTTAGTAATGATTTTCTGACCATGTCAAGAATAAACCATGATCCCCATAAATCTCAAGGCAGTGTCCAAAACCCTTTCAGCCTGCATTTTTGCTTTTTTTCTTGACGGAATCCCGGAGAACCTATAAAAAATGAAACCGTCAACAGGAAGAACAGGAACACCTGGCGACACTAACCCGGGAGCAAAAAAAACCATGGATCAGAAAAAAGCGGCGTTGATCTGCAGAGCAGCAGGGATCATCCCGCTGCTTCTTGCGGCCGTGATCCTTTTCAGCCCATGCCCTGTACGGGCCGCATCCTGCTCCCTTCCCATGACCCTGGATTATGCCCTTCTCAACTCCCTGGTGCAGGTCAGTCACTTCCATGATTATCCGGGTGTGGCCAAGGTGCTCGATGAACAAGGAAGTTGCCGCCGCATACTCCTGTCAGAGCCTAGGTTCAGCCATGAAAACGGACGCCTTGCCTTTGAAACACGGGTGGATGTCAAATACGGAAAACGAATTTTCAAATCCTGCCTTTCTCCCGTGACCTGGTCCGGCTACCTCGTCGTGTACCAGACACCCCACATCAGGGCACAGGACTGGACCCTGTCCTTTTCAATCAATGATTCTCGCCTGCTGGCCCTGGACAGGAAACCCGCCAAAATTGCAGGTGTTGTATGGGACTTCATCAAGGACAATGTATACGCATACCTTGAAGCCATCCACGTAGATCTCGGCCCCCCGGTAAAGGATATGAAGGACTTTCTTGTTCCGGTATTCTCCAGGTACCAGGAAAGCGATGCCCTGGATGTTATCCGGAGCATCCATCCGGGGGAGGTTGCCATCACAGAAAAAGCACTGACAATTACCAGCCAGGTAACCATTCCCGACGGGATGCTGGTTGAACCGGCCGTCCGGGAACAGCCCCTGACAGAGGAGGAGGTCGATGCATTCATCGACGTCTGGGAAACCTGGGATACATTTCTTGTCAACTGCCTGATGGCCCTGGCAGGCCAACCCCTTTCCCAGGAGGAACGCCAGACCCTGCTGGATGTAATCCTTGACACCCGCTACACCTTTATACAGGAACTGACCAACCCATCCGGCAGACAGGTTGATTTTGTGCGGGAACAGTTTGTGCAGTCCTGGTCCAGGCTCCATCCCGTTTTCAGACATTATCTCAAGGAGGGATCAGGACAATCACTGCTGGGTTACCTGGCATTTTTTACGGCTGCCGATGCCCTGGTCTCCCTGGATGCCATCGGACCCAGCCTGGGTATAGACATCTCCCGGGAAGGGTTTACAAGGCTCATCCGCATGCTTATTGCCGACGGCCGAAGCCCCAGATCTTCACCCGAGGAAGAAAATCCACAGCTCAGGGAGCTTCTCGGACTGGCGCCCCAGGCTGTCCAGGACTCAGATGACACGTCGAGTCCCGGTATGCCGGGTATGAAATCAGGATTATCCTCCCTGTGGAAAATCCTGCTCCAGCCAGGGACCGCCTGGGCCGGTACCGGTACATCTTTGACAACTCAGCCATCCCTGGCAGATATCAAACAATGGATTGTGGACCGCACCGATTACAGGGACTATCTTACACGGATCAAGGAACTGTTGGCCGCCACAACCTCAACGGTCTTGAAAACCAGCGCCCTTCCCGGTGAGCACACCGACCTGTTCCGCCTCATAGTTCTGGCAACGGCATGGCAGGAAAGCTGCCTGAAACACTATCTCAAGTCCCGCAACAACAGCGTCGGTTATGTCAGGTCCTACAACAACAGTTCCGTGGGGCTGATGCAGATCAACGAACGTGTCTGGAAAGGCATTTACAGCATCAAGCGCCTGAGATGGGATATCCAGTACAATATCCTGGCCGGATGTGAAATCCTGGACATTTACTTCAACCGGTACGCCCTGCGATACATGAAAGAAATAGGCGATGCCGACACCTGGACCGACCTCCAACTGGCCGGCAGCGTCTATGCCATGTACAACGGCGGGCCCGGCGAGTTTAAAAAATTCCTGGACCGTCACGTCACCGATGAGCTGTATAAAAGCGACCGCCTGTTCAGACAGAAATTTGAATGGGTGAAAGCCGGTGACTGGGACAAACTCTCCGAGTGCCTGTAGTTTAAAACCCAGGCGTCTGCGTTTTGAAACAGGATCGCCTCCGGAATTGAGGAGTCGCCCGGCACCTGGATCCCCCCTGACCCGACAACCATCATCCCCTTGTCCAGTTATTCCTGAGATGAAAATTTCCTGACAACAAAAAAATCTGTGGTCAAATATCATTCCAAATGGTATTCATTTATTTAAATGCAATAATATTCTGTCGTAGCATTCACCTGCAAAATCTGTTTACAAAGGAGGCCGTCATGCTAAACCGGTTTTCGATTAAAGGACGAATGGTCATCATCATCTGTTCAATTTTTGTGCTCTTCGTGTTGATGACCTATTTTGCCATCTCCAGCAGCAACAACGCAAGAGACCTTGCCATTGAAAAAACAGGGAGTATCATGCTGGAAGACCAGAAGAACAAGGTCATGGTCGCCACCCGGGCCCTGGCCCTGGCTGTCGGCCACGCCATTGAACCAGCTGGCGACGACGCGGCCAGAATAGAGATAATGAGAAAGGAAGTGGGTGATATCCGGTTCGAGGAAGACAACTCCGGCTATTTTTTCATCTACAAGGGGACCACCAATATCGCCATGCCGGTTAATGCTAAAATTCAGGGCACGGACCTGGCCGAAACCAAGGATAAGAACGGCGTCTATGTCATCCGGGAACTCAGGGACAGGGCCAAGGCCGGCGGTGGATTCGTCGACTACGTCTGGCCCAAACCCGGGGCAGGAGACACGCCGAAAGTTAGCTATGCCACGCTGATCCCAGGAACCGATTACTGGATAGGAACAGGGGTCTACCTGGACAACATAGAAGCCTACAAGACAGCCATGAGCTCCGATATCGATGCCAAGGTATCCTCCATGATCCTTCGTATGAGCATTATTTCAGGCATCATTTTCCTTGCCATAACAGCATTGTGCCTGGTCATTGTCTTTGCCATCTCCAAGTCCCTGAAATCCATGATCCTCAGCTTCAAGGACATCGCCCAGGGCGAAGGAGACCTGACCCGGCGAATCGTGCTGGATTCCAGGGATGAACTGGGAGAACTGGCCAAATGGTTCAACCTGTTCCTGGAAAAACTCCAGGGTATCATCCGCAGACTGGCCCAGGGTTCCTCAAGCATCGACGGTGCGGCTTCCGATCTCCTGACCCTTGCCGGGAAGATGACCGGCAATTCAGCAGACACATCGTCCAGGGCCGGCAATGTGTCTGCAGCAGCCGAGGAGATGAGTTCCACATTGTCATCCGTGGCCGCGGCCATGGAAGAGTCCTCGGCCAACGCGGCCATGGTGGCTTCGGCTTCGGAAGAAATGAATTCCACGGTCAATGAAATTGCGGGCAATGCCGAAAACGCACGCGGAATTTCCGAAAGCGCCGCTAAAAAAGCCGTGGAAACAGCAGAACAGATGAACCAACTGAGCCGGGCAGCCCAGGCCATAGGCAAGGTCACGGAAACCATCAAGGACATCTCGGACCAGACCAACCTGCTCGCCCTGAACGCCACCATCGAGGCGGCCAGAGCCGGCGAGGCAGGCAAAGGATTTGCCGTTGTTGCCAATGAGATCAAGGATCTGGCCAATCAGACCGTTGAAGCCACGCGCGATATCAGGGGCCAGATCGAAAATGTCCAGGCCACATCGGATTCCACGGTCAAATCCATCCGGGAAGTCAGCGATATCATCCACCAGGTGAATGAGATCGTGTCCACCATTGCGGCCGCAGTGACCCAGCAGTCAGCAGCCACCCAGGAAATATCCATGAACATCGAACAGCTGTCCCTGGGCATTCAGGAAGTCAACACCAACGTGAGTCAGAGTGCGCGGGTTGCCAGCGACATCACCCGGGACATCGCCGACGTCACCAGGGCTTCCGATGAAATTGCCAGAAGCAGCAGCGATGTCAATGACAACGCGGACCGTCTCAAAGCCATGGCCGGGGACCTGAACACCATCGTGGAATCCTTCAAGGTCTGAAAAGCATCACAGACATCAGTCATTGGGCAGTCCCCCGTGAATCCCGGGGGGACTGCCCAGTTTTTTTAAACAGAGGAAGCACATCCATCACTTCTGGGTTCTGAGGAAACTGTCCAGGGCTTCGATGACCAGTCCTGCCAGGGTCTGGTTATTTTCCTGGGCATAACGCTCAGCCCTCTGAACAAGACGGCACGGTATTTCAATGGTCAGACTCTTGGTCGGATCATTACACTGGTTCATTGATTGTTCTTCGGTCATTCATATCCTCCCATGGCCTTGAAATCCTGTTCTGAGTTGATCTCAACATGTCATATTTTCCGTTTTCTTTCAATGGGAAACTCCCATGGGGTTCATGATCAAGACATGGAGACATGAGTAACACATATCCTGTCATTGTCGCAGGTCCACCTGACATTCCTGTCGTACAGGGCCATACCGAACTCCTTAACACCCGGGCGCGACCCGTGGTAAGCGGGCCTTGGATCACACCGGAGCAGTTGAGCCAGAAGCTCTGAAAATCCCGGATGCTCGTTATCGGCAGCCTGGCAGGCCAGGACTGCATCCGGAGCAAAGTCGACTGCCATGTCCATATCGGGCCTCTCTTCAGCAAATCCCCCGCGTGCCTGGGGCAGACTGTCCGCATAGGGAAGGTAGGGCTTGATATCCAGCACCGGAGTCCCATCCATGAGATCCACTCCCTTGAGATGCAGGATCAGCTTCCCCTTTTCCCGTACCACGCCGTCCAGGGCAACAGCGCTCATCCCGATGGGGTTGGGACGGAAACCCGAGCGCGTTGCAAACACACCCTGCCGCCGGTTGCCCCCCAGGCGCGGCGGTCTGACCGTAGGCTTCCAGGATTCCCTCAGATTGGCGTGAAACACAAAAATGATCCAGACATGGGAGAATTCCCCTATCCCGCGAAAAGCCTCATCCCTGTCAAAGGGAGGAAAAATTTCAAGGTCGGCCGCAGCCTCGGGTACCAGTCCGGGCTGGCGCGGGATTCCGAATTTTTCCCTGAAACATGAATGAACGACGCCCACAGGCTCCAGCGCATAGCTCATCGCGTCAGCAATCTTTTTTCGGCTCAAAATCAAAACAATAGTTCAACCCGAATCGATCCCTGAATCCGATCATCTGGGCCTGCAGGGACTTAGGTACAGGACAGCCATGGACTTTCCGGTACTGCCAGGCGATCCATTCCTTTTCACCTGCCGTATAGATCCGGTCCTGTCCGGGGGCCTTTCTGGATGCCCTGAGATCCCGCATGATGGTTCCGGCCGTCCGTTTGAAGGACGCCAGTTCAGTGAACTCACTGATGTCAATGGCAATGAAGAAATGTCCCAGCTGGATGGGGGTCTTATTTCCCTGGTTGTCAGTACCGTTCAGCTGCTTCATGAAACCTCCCCCCTGGAGGGCCGATGACAGCACTTCCACCACTGTGGCATACCCGTATCCCTTATACCCCGCCGTTTCCTCACCAATGCCCCCAAGGGGGGTCAGGGCAGCTTTCCCCAGGGTCAAATCCGTGAGAACCTGGGCCGTATCGGTCCTGTCCCTTCCGTCTTCGCCGATAACCCATCCCGGGGGAAGCTCCTTGCCGGCCCTTCCGTAAACCTCGATCTTCCCCCGCTGGGATACCGAAGTCGCACAGTCCAGGACAAAGGGAAAGTCCTCGTCTGTGGGAAAACCCACGGTCAGAGGATTGGTTCCCAGCATGTTCTCCACCCCGAAGGTCGGTGCAATGGAGGGCCTGGCATTGGTTCCGGTGATTCCGATCATCCCGGCTTCGGCAGCCATCAGGGCATAGTACCCCGCGATTCCGTAATGGGTCGAATTTCTCACGGCAACCATACCCATCCCGTGAGTTGTGGCTTTTTCAATGGCCAGTTCCATGGCCCGTTTGGCGACAACGTGCCCCATGCCGTTGTTCCCGTCCATGACAGCCGATGTCTTTTTGTCCCTTACCAGGGTAATGGTGGTGACAGGATTCAGGATACCCGCATCGATCCTGTCGATATAGATGGGTTTCAACCGGCCTATACCGTGGGAATCGATTCCCCGTTTGTCCGATGTAATAAGAACATCGCTGACAATCGCGGCATCATCTTCCGGAACCCCGCTGGCCACCAGGACATCCTTCATAAACAGCTCCAATGTATTAAAATCTACCCATCCGCAGTCCGTGTACTGGTCTTCATATGCCATGATACTATCCTCCGTTGGTTTTCCTTCCCAGGTCCTTTGATCCGCCCTTTATCCGATGGCGGTGTCCCTATTTTGTTTACACCGTGAAAAACAATCTGACACGGCATTTATCCGACACTTGTCCCCGGTTTTCTTATAGAGCCGGAACACGCCTGTGTTAATGGGCCTGTCCTGCACGAACAGCAATCGTCTTTCACCCCGGGTACCTGATACTTTTGCAATAACCATGCATGGTAATGCATTCCAGACGTATGAAACCAATCCCGGAACGTATTATGCCACGTTACCCCGGATAGTTCATGTAGCTATGTCAGGAATGTTAACTATCCGGAGCATGGGGGAAATAGGGATGTTCAGGAAACTGGCGCCACAGGCTTAATCAGGCTGGTCCCGACGGTCTTGCTGTACATGGCCTTCCCGTCCCCAGGCGAATAAAAGTCGTCAAGGACCACATCGCAATGGTACCCGCACTGCTCGTAAAAGGACCGGGTCGACGCATACCTGGGTTGGGTCGAGGTTTCCACATAGGCATTGATACCCCTGGCTTCAGCGATCAGACGTTCCATTTCAGTCAGGATAATCTTGCCCAGCCCCCGTCCCTGGAGATCCGGGGATACTGCGATCCAGTAGATGTCGTAGCTGGTAAGGGTGCAGGGTATGGGACCGTAACAGCCATACCCGATAATCCGGTCCGCTTTATGGGCAATGACAAAGTAATAACCGCTGGCAGGACCCTTCTCAAGGCGTTCCTGGACCAGTTCCGCAGCAACCTCCACCTCGTCCGGCCGAAAGAACCCTGTGGCTTCCACCAGGGCCCGAATCTGCTCCACGTCTGTCTCCATGGGTTCATACCGGATACTCATGCCCTTGTGACGCAGATCAAACAAGGATTTCCGGCCCGTGACCGTGAATATCACCTCAGCCATACCCTGGAAAAAATTCCGGGCATTGGTTCCCAGGCTCCGGGTACGGTAACCGCCCTCCTGGACAACCAGGATGGGAAGGCCGGTTTCTCCGATCATGCGCCCATTCCTCCGGAAGTCGGCAGGGGTCAGGGACCAGGTCCCTGTTGGATCGTGCCGGGCCGTATCCAGGCCCAGGGCAACCACCAGGAAATCCGGTTCAAATTCAGAAATCCGCCTCAGAACCCGGGCCAGGGCTTTGCGGTATTCCTCGGCGCTCACCGTTTCTTCAAGGGGGATATTAAGGTTGAATCCTTCACCTTCCCCAGCACCGATTTCATCCTCAAACCCGGTGAAATAGGGATAGGCAAAAGTCGGATGGCCATGGATGGATACGGTCAATATGTCGGACCGGTTGTAGAAGATATCCTGCTGACCGTTGCCATGATGGTAGTCGATGTCCAGGATGGCCACCCTGCCCTGTTCCCTCAGGTACTGGGCGGCAACAGCCGTGTTGTTCAGGTAGCAGAACCCGCCAAAGGCGCGTTGCTCTGCATGGTGGCCGGGCGGCCGCACCAGGGCATAGGCGATCCTGCGGCCGTCCAGCAGAGTCTGGGCTGCTGTCAGGGCCGCATTTACGCCTCCCCGTGCCGCAGGATAGGCATTGCGGTGGATGGGGGTAAAGGTGTCGATGCAGTAATACCCGGGAAGCACCGTGGACTCCCGTGGCCGCCGGGTCTTGTTCCGGATGGGGAACACATAGGGATACAGGGATTTCCCTTCGGCAACCTCCTCGCAGGCCCTGGCCAGGTAAGCCAGGAGGTCTGCGTCGTGAACAGCGTGGATATGAGTATCCGGAAAGGGCGCTGCCTCCACATGTTCAAACAGGCCGCTCTTGTCCAGTTCGGCCAGGATGCTCCGGACCCGGACCGGAGACTCCACGTACCCCCGTTCATGGATGTGGTGAATGATATGCCGCTCGTTTACAACCAGGGCAATCTTCTCGGCAAACCCTTCTGAAACCGTCCTGCGGGTGCTGTCCGGTTTGACATGAACAAAGGGCCGTATACGGACCGGATTATTTCTGATGGATGCCACTACCTTTTCCACATACTCGGGAGGGCACAGGTCTGCATATTTCCGCTCCAGGATGGCCCTGACCACCCTGCGGGCATGATTCCGGCTAGGGGGTTTGTCCTTGTCCAGGCCGTCATAGAGCAGAAAGGGCATACAGGTATCTCCGGAGTTGACCGGTGTCTCATACCCGGTACCCACCATGGGACGGGCCCCGTAACGTTCGTAAAACCGGAGTCGGGCAACGTTCTCTTTCAGGATGTCCGGATGGCAGGCCCCGGGCGTATCAGGCAGGCATTCAAAAAACAACCCCTTTACTCCCAGGGATGAACACTCGGACCGGACCCGTTCATACAGTGCGCTTCCCAGACCTCCCCTCAGGGTATCCCTGGCAGTGGCGATCCAGTCCAGAAAACAGAAATTGATTTCCGGTTCATGGAGGACCATGGCAAACCCCATGACCTTGTGGCGCATATTTTCAGCCACGAACAGGATGGGGCGGAACCTCAATTTAAAAGGATTCCTGAGCTTGTCGCCGATATGGGCAATCTCTTCCCCGGAAGCCTGGGGAAAGCGCTTTTCAAGGATTCCCCTGACCTGGCGCAGGGCGTCCCTGTTAACGGGAATGACATCATCAAAAATTCGTCGGATTCGAAACATGGGTCTCGCTTTTAACTTGAATTACCGGTCAGAAGCACTGATCAAGTATCCGGGCAACACAATCGGAAAAGGGAATTCCTGCCCTGTCCAGGGCAGCGGCGAACCCGGCATCCGGGGAGATGCAGGGGTTGGTATTGACTTCCAGAATAAACGGATTACCGCTGACGTCCACCCGGAAATCCACCCGGGCATACCCCCTGAGGCCGAAACAGCGCCAGCACCGGCAGGCCAGGTCTTCCAGGGTGAAAAGAAGTGCCGCATCCCGGGCCGGGAAATCAAAACAGCGCGGCGTATTGTGGTACTCGTCCGCTTCCGGGATCCATTTGGCCCTGTACCCGACAATTTTAGGCTTGTCGTCGCCAAACCCCTTGAACAGAATCTCCGCCGGCGGAAGTACCCTGACGGTATCCCCCATGCCGATCAGGGAGAGATTGAATTCCCTTCCCTCGATGAACCTCTCGGCGAAACAGGCTCCCCCCAGGTCCCGGGCCCTGCCGGTAAGAAGTAAGGCAATTGTCTCCGGGGTTCCGGTGACCAGATTTTCCTGCTCCAGCCCCAGGGATGCATGTTCCCACAGGGATTTGATGATCCATACCCCCTGGGCGGACGCACCTCCCCAGCTTTTGCTTTCCCCAGCTGCTGCAGCGCCTGCCCAGGGGATGTCCGGGGGCATGGGATTGATCCAGTCCGCCGTTGGGAGTCCCGCAGCCCGCATCCGTTCTTTGGCCATGACCTTGTGGGACGTGGCGTATACAGCCTCGGCCGGACACCCGGTATAGGGAATCCCCAGGGCCTCCACCAGGGCAGGCACCACATGGATCAGCCGTCCATGGCCGTCCAGGGATTCCACCAGGTTGAATACAGCCATGGGCTGGAGTTCGGCAAGCACCTTTTTCAGGGCTTCCAGGTCCAGGCTGCAGGGCACGGCAACAGGCTCATACCCCAATTGTTCCACTGCTTGGGACACGACCTTGACCTGGGTCAGGACATCCTGTTCATCGGGAAGGCTGCTGTCCCTTACTGCATTATGGACAACAGCTATGGTCTGTCTCACTTCACCCTGCTCTCAGGAACCCGCTTTGCAGCCGATTCCATGATCATTTCAATCAGTCGGACATAGGATGTCCCAAAAAACTGGCATACAATGGGCAGATCCGAATACTCGGGACGAAGCCCTGCCAGAGGGTTCACCTCAATGAAGCTGGGCCGGCCCAGGTCGTCACACCGGATATCGATACGGCCGCCGTCGCGGCACCCCAGAACCCTCCAACACCCCAATGCCAGGGATTCCACAGCCTCGATCATGGGGTCATTGCCGGGGCTCACCGGGTGGTATTCCACCCGGCCTTCCCAGCCTTCCTTGTTTTCAAAGGAATACACTTCTTTTTCCGCCTTGTCCAGGAGTATGATCTCCATGGTTCCCAGCACTTTGGCATCCTTGCCTGTACCCGCCATACCCACGGTAAACTCCCGGCCGGGCAGGAACTCCTCAATGAGCACAGGCTGGTGGAACTGCCCGATGAGATCCCGGCAGATCCCGGCCAGAGAGTCACGGGACCGGACCACGGATTTTGCCGAAATACCCATGCCCGTTCCTTCGGCAACAGGTTTGACAAAATAAGGGGGTTCAAAGCTCACGGTATCAGCGTCTTCCCCGGACTCTGCCACCATGAAATCAGCTGTGGCAAGCCCGGCATCCCGGATAACCCGTTTGGTCATTCCCTTGTGCAGGGTAAGGCTCATGACCATGGGGTCCGAAAAGGTGTAGGGGATATCGTACATGTCCAGAATGGCAGGTACCTGGGCTTCCCGGCCGATACCCCGGAGTCCTTCCGCAATATTGAAAACAATATCCCAACGTTCACCCTTGACAAGGCGCTCGGTCAACCTGCGACCGCTTCCTATTCGGCGGGTTTCATGTCCCAGAGCCTGGAGCGTCTTCTCAATAGCCTCGATGGTCTGGGGGGAATCCAATTCCGCGGTTTCCAGCTCGCTGTATCCCATGTCCAGGTAATCCTGACGCAGGTCATAGGTCAGTCCAACAATCATTGTCCGTCTCCTTCCGGATCTCCGCATATAATAAACTATGCCACTCACCTGCAATCTGGCGGGACATGTTGAGTTCCTGCTCAAGGGTATGATCCATGGGCAGGAGCTTTAATGGACAACCCGGCGCCAGTTCCTGTTCAAGGCCGGCGGCCGTGTACTGATAGGGATACAGCCGGCATATCAGGGGGCGGACCTCCATGGACAGGTGGCAGCCATTCGCCCCCAGGAACCGGCAGTTGGACTGGGTATCCCGGCGGAGCACCCGCCGGGTCCCGTTGGATCTGAATACATGGGCTGCCCAGACAGGGTCATGGGACTGATCCAGGTAAGCGGGGTCCTCCGGACTCCGGTACTCGAAAAAGTCCCTGCCCCCCACCTGTGAAGCAATTCGGCGGATATCCCCCGGTGTCACATAGATTTCGGTTGTCTGGCAGCAGGTCTTGCCCAGTGTGGAACACCGGGCGCACAGCGGTGCATCGCACGTCTCTTGTTGAGTCATTATTTCACGGCATCCCCGGTTACCTGTATGGGGTCGGGGTAGGTATAGGTTTTGTTTTCGTAGTTGGTCAGGACCAGATCATCGGTTGTATGGCCCTGGACATAGTCGGGTGTCAGCGGTATTTTACCACCGCCGCCAGGGGCGTCAACCACATAGGTCGGAACCGCATAACCGGTGGTGAACCCCCTGAGTCCCTTGATAATCTCCAGACCCTTGTCAATGGAGGTCCGGAAATGACCGGACCCGGTGATGGGGTCACACTGATACAGGTAATAGGGGCGCACCCTCATTTTCATGAGATGGTGCATCAGAGACTTCATGGTGTCTACCGAATCGTTGATATCCTTGAGCAGCACGGTCTGGGATCCTAGGGGGATACCGGCATCCGCCAGCAGGGTACAGGCCCTGTATGTCTCGGGCGTACATTCGTCCGGGTGGGTAAAATGCAGGCTCATCCACAGGGGATGGTAACGCCTGAGCATTTTCACCAGTTTGGGCGTGATGCGCTGGGGCAGGACCGCCGGCACCTTGGTACCGATGCGGATAACCTCCACATGGGGAATCCTTCGCAGCCTGGCAAGAACCCATTCCAGACGGTCGTCGCTCAAGGTCAGGGGATCACCGCCGGACAGGAGCACATCCCGGATGGTGGGGGTCCTCTGGATATAATCAATGGCCTTCTCCCAACGGTTTCTCCCCGCGTGGATGCCGCCATGGCCCACGACCCTTGACCGGGTGCAGTACCGGCAATAGGTGGAGCAGAAATCTAGAAGCAGGAACAGCACCCTGTCCGGATACCGGTGCACCAGTCCTGGGACAGGACTCTGGTGGTCTTCACCCAGGGGGTCGTCGGATTCACAGGGCATCTTGATCCACTCATTGATCCTGGGAACAACAGACCTGCGCAGGGGCTGATCCGGATTGTCGGCAGACACCAGACTCATATAGTAGGGTGTTATGCTGAGCGGGAGCTGGGATTCGGTGTTAACCAGAGACTCGTCCGGACTCAGAGTCAGCATCTGAGCCAATTTTTCATGGGTCCTGATTCGATTTGAGACCTGCCACTGCCAGTCATTCCACTCCTTGTCCATGACATTGGGATAAAAGGCCTTTCTGAAAGCCTGGGTCCTGGGGGTGGTTTTTGAGCTGCGCCGGACGACCTGCATCCTGGCAGCCGGTATGGCCGTGGTATGCCTTAACGATATGGGATAGGAACCGGCCGGGAAGGCCGGATGGGGGCTACTGGAATAAATGGGGCAACTACTGGGAGGCTCGTCGTCCTCCAGCATCATGGTTGTATCCAACGGTGCAGATTGTCCCTCTTGCATTGTGTCTCCTCCTGTATACACCTTGTTCAAGGTTTGCAGTCATGGGTTCCGTATGAATCAGGCCCATGGCAACCCAACCACAGGCAAACCTTGACTAAGCAAACATCATACCTGTTATAAAAATTCATGGGCAGAAACAATTATTTTCTCAAACCCAGGAATAAACAGGACTTGATACGAGGATCATTGCATTCAGGCGGAACCACGCCTCTTGTTCGGGAAGTCCCATGTCCGATTCATGCAGGGGGGGATGGCATTCAGGACATGGGATGTCTGATTTTCTTTTGCGGCTCAGCCGTTGCCGGTCTGATTTTTACCAGATCTGAACTCGGCCTTGTCGATACCGTATCTGACGATCAGCCTGTTGAGCTGGCGGGTTGTAATGCCTGCTTTTTCAGCCGCCGGGCTGACCCTGCCGCCGGTGAGCTTCAGCAGTTCTCTCACATATCCCTGCTCAAACTCCTGGATGGCTTCCTGGCGGGCCTGGGCCAGGGAAAGATCCCGAGTTCCGGACACGGGGATGGATGCCTGCCCGGCATCCATGACCAACTCGGGCGGGAAGTTTCTGGGATTCAGCACAGTCCCTGTTTCCAGGATATAGGCCCGCTCCAGGATGTTCTCCAACTCCCGGATATTGCCCGGCCAATCATAGGCCAGAAAGCCTTCCTTCACTGCCGGGTGCATCTTTGGAACGCCTCTTCCATACTTGTTGTTGAGCTTTGTCAGGAACAGGTCTACAAGATATGGCAGGTCTTCCAGCCGATCCTTGAGCGGCGGGATGACAATGGGGAAAATATTGAGCCGGTAATAGAGATCCTTGCGGAACTGGCCCTGGTGGACCAGGGAACCCAAATCCGCGTTGGTGGCGGCAATGACCCTGACATCAGCAGCCATGAGGTGCTCCCCGCCAACCCTTGAAAACATTCCGTCCTGAAGGACCTGGAGCAGTTTTATCTGGGCAGAACCTGTAACGGTGCCGATTTCATCCAGGAATATGGTACCACCCCTTGCCAGCTCGAATTTACCGGGTTTTCTTCGGTCTGCACCGGTAAAGGCCCCTTTTTCATGGCCGAAGAGTTCACTCTCCAGGAGCGTATCGGGTATGGCTCCGCAGTGAACGGCGATAAAGGGTTTGTCATACCGCTGGCTGTGCCAGTGAATGAGCCGTGAAAACAGTCCCTTGCCCGTTCCCGTATCTCCCAGGAGCAGCACGGTTGCTATGGTCGGGGCAACCGACCGGATGCTGTCGTAAACCTTTCTCATCCCCGGATTGTGCGATTGCACGATCTCCAGCCACTCGGTTTTCCAGAACCGATCCCTCAGGTAGTCCAGCTCCAGATCCTTGCCCACGGTCTCATTGATCTCATCCAGAACCAAACGGATTTCCCTGGGTTCAACAGGGTAGGTGATATAGTCACTGGCCCCTTCTTTTACAGCCTTGACAGCCTTCCTGACCTCATCCCTCGAGGTCAGGGCAATGAATTGAACCAGGGGATTGGAGGCCATGAACGGCCGGGTTACCTTGTGAAACCCCGAGGCCAGTGTTTCCGAATCCAGGAGTCCCATATCAAGGACCACATAATCAAAGGGATGCAGGTTATGGGCAGTCAATGCAGACGCCAGGTCCCCTGAGCTCCTGACCTGGGCATCACTTGGAAATGCCCCGGATATGGCAATAATCACGTCGGAGTTGCCGGATAGAACCAGGATATTTCTCATGTTGTCATTGGCAAAAAAGTTAAGATCAAGGGTTCTGTCCCCCTGTCAAATCAAAGGGAACCCGTGGGAATTTTCACCCGCGCTGTGCGGGAGCCAGAGGTTGATATGCCTTCCAGATACCTTTCTGTGAATTGGCTGTCAATAGAAAATGAACAGAGGAGATGGCCGGATATCCGGAGAAACGGGATTGATGCAGGGATTCAGGCGCTATTTTTTTTGCGCCTGCGTTCGACGGATGCCCCATCCAGAGCATAGGCCTGGACCTTGATTTCCCGGATAGCGCCCTGTTGCACCAGGATCCCATCCACCGTTACTTTTTTCCTCAAACAGGACATGAGATTCATCCCCTGGGGATCCGCGACGATCAACACCCTGTCCTCGAAATAGGTCGCGATGGCCAATCGCAGGATTCTGCCCTGATCATCCCAGTCTGCGGGAACAACGATGCCTCGGATTGTGGTTGTTTCATGGGTCTGCATAACAGATTATCTGGCAATTAGCGTGCCAGAGTTATCAAGGGGGCCTTACAGATCAGAATACCACAGGTGCCGGATACCGGATACCGATACCGTAAACCGGTCCTTCCCGGCCAACCTGTTCCACGCACCAGACAACCCTGGCCGCAAAAACCGCTGGCAGGCTGATCAGTTTAACACAGACCTCCACGCCGGGTTCAAGGGCATACCGCGACCGGATGGACATCCCCCCCGGACTGCAGTTCACCATTGTCCCGTTGGTGTAATCGTGTATTCCGGCCCTGGTGTAAACCACCTCAGCCTGATCCGGGGACCGGAAGTATCGTCGCCGCTCAGCAGGAAAAACCATATCTCACCCTCCAATCATGGATGATGGGAATACAGACAATTTATTTATCGATTATACGGACTATTATGTACCAGTGGTACTGCCGGTTGTCAATTGATTTGACCGGGACTGGTTGCACCCTTGCTTCTTTGCCTCATACAGGGCTTCATCCGCCATTTTGACAACTGCCTCCCGGGACAGGGTCCGGTTCGGTGAAAGAGTAACAGATACCGTTTATCATTTGATTTTGAATCCTTGTCAGGTTACTATTTACAAAACTTATAACCATTGCCCCCATGTCCTGCCGGGCAGGACGACGCCGGGAAACAAACATGAAGCACCATGATCCTGATATACCAGCCTCGAAACCGCCCTCCCGGACCGGGATGTCCGCCCTTTTCAGGACGCCTGGGAACCCATCCCATGGAACCCGTCTCCTGGGATTGATCCTGGTTGCAAGCTTGCTTATCGGTACTGCAGGATGGGCATTCACGAAGATTCTCATGGATTATGGAGAGACCAATGAGCGCCAGCATTTGCTGGCAAGGACCCACACCGGAGCCGCCGCTCTGGACCCGGGGGCCATAGCCCTGCTACAGGGGACTCCCGGGGAAAGGGCTCTGCCCGGTCACATCCTTCTTCGCTCCCAGCTTAAAGGCATCCGCAAGGCCAATCCGGACATCCGGTTTGTTTACATCATGGCCAAGCGGAACAGCAGGATAGTTTTTCTGGCCGATGCCGAACCCATGGACTCAAAAGACTACTCAACCCCCGGCGATGTTTACCAGGAAGCATCCGCTGAGCTTGTTAAAAGTTTTTCCACGGGCAATGCCTTTACCGAGGGCCCCCTGAAAGACCGGTGGGGGGTCTGGGTCAGTGCCATTGTGCCCATCCCCTCAGCGGACGGCGCCCCTGTGGCGGTCCTGGGGATGGATGTCCATGCAGGCAAATGGCAGGATGCCATCGGCGTTTACCAATGGTTCGGCATCACCATAACAGGTCTGTTGGAAGTCCTCATACTGCTGTTCATCGTCATCCTTCACCAGACAACACTTTCCCAGAAAACCATGAAAGCCGCCAACGACAGACTCATGGAAAGCAAAGACCTGTTCGATTCCTTCATGAAGAACCTGCCGGCCTATGCCTTTATCAAGGACAGAACAGGGGCTTATATTTATGCGAACAAATCCATCGACTACGTCATGAACTCAGACCCTGAAAAGCGCCTTGGCCAGACCGACGACACCTTGTTTCCACCGGATATTGCAAAAGCGCTAAAGGCCAATGACGAAACGGTTCTCAAAACAGGAATCATCTTTGAAGGCATGGAAACGGTCACGGACAACCATGGACGATCATGCCCCCAGCTGGTCATCAAATTCCCGGTGATGGTCCAGGGAATCCCTGCCTTTGTGGGTGGTGTGGCCCTGGATATGAGCCGGCAGATAAATGCGGAACAGGACAGGGACAGGCTGAAAAACCTGCTGGCCAGTATCACCGGCTCCATGCCGTCGGCGCTCATGGCCCTGGATACAAGAATGAAGATCCTCCACTGGAACCGGGAAGCAGAAAAACTGACAGGGATACTGCCGGAAAAAGTTCTGGGAAAAACCCTGGATGAAGTCCTGCCCATGGAGACGGAGCTACTGGATTTTGTAGCAAAAGCCCTGGACGTATCCACGGCAGCCGCCCTGACCAACAGGATCAAGCACACACCCCAAGGCGCCATATATCAGGACATTACTGCCTACCCCCTGAACGGAGACCATTTCCAGGGGATCGTGGTCCGCATTGATGATGTGACCCGGAGGGTCACCATGGAACGGATGATCATCCAGTCAGAAAAAATGGTCTCCATCGGAGGACTTGCAGCAGGCATGGCCCACGAGATCAACAACCCCCTGGCCGGTATGATGCAGAATGCCCAGGTCATCATGAACCGCCTTTCCACGGACCTTCCTGTGAACGAAAGTGTTGCCCGGGACCTGGGTACAACCATGGCGGTTATCCATGAGTTCATGAAAAGGCGTGATATCCTCAAATTCCTGGAATCCATACACGGCGCCGGAACCCATGCCGCGCGGATCGTCCAAAACATGCTCAACTTTGCCCAGAAAAACACATCCACGAAGAGTTATCACAATCCATCCCATCTCCTGGACAAAACCATTGAACTGGCAGAGAACGACTACAGCCTTAAAAAGAAGTTTGACTTCAGAAAAACCCTGATACTCAGAAAGTATGACCCTGATCCGCCGGATCTTCTTTGCGAAGCCAGCAACCTCCAGCAGGTTTTTTTCAACATCATCCGGAACGCTGCCGAAGCCATGCATTCCAACCCCGATCCCCAGGCTCAGCCCACCATGACCCTGCGCCTCATGACCGACGGGCCCTGGGTGGTGATTGAAATCCAGGACAACGGGCCAGGCATGGATGAAGAAACGCGGAAAAGGGTTTTTGAACCCTTTTTTACGACCAAGGACCCGGACAAGGGAACTGGACTGGGACTTTCCGTGTCCTACTTTATAGTTGTCCAGGATCATGGCGGCACCATGGGTGTGGATTCCCTTCCCGGAAAAGGGACAACCTTCCGCATCCGGCTGCCCCTGACGCCGCGTGGTGATGCAGGTGATGGAAGGCCCATGTGAAGGAGGGACTGATCACTGACCGGGATATAAGCCCAACCCGGGAAGGCGGACAGGGGCTTTCAGGCAGAGGACCGTCTCCGGCGGTCCGGACCGGAATTGCCGCCTTTGTCCTGTCGGGGTTGGGACTGTTCCTGGCAGGGACAGGGTGGGCCATGGTTCCCCTGGCCGGATTTGTTGCCGTGTGCCTGGCTGCACCCTTCTTTCCGGCCGCCGGCTTTTTCCTGCCGGTGGCAAGCCGTGGTAACCCCGAAGGCAGGCGCGTTGCCCTGACCTTTGACGACGGCCCGGACAGAGAAATGACACCAAAGGTTCTGGACATCCTTGAAAACCACGCAGTCACTGCGACCTTCTTTGTCATCGGCCAAAAGGCCCGGCAGCATCCGGATCTCATCCGACAGATCCTTGAGGCGGGACACACGGTTGGAAATCACACCCACACCCATGACCCCCTGATCATGCTCAGGTCCAGCCACCGTCTCAGGACAGAAATCATGACAGCCCAGGAGACCCTGGCTGCCCACACTGTCAGACCCCTTGTCTTCAGGCCTCCGGCCGGGATTACCAACCCGAAACTGGGTCCGATCCTGGAAGAGCTCAAAATGACAGCCGTTAATTTCAGCTGCCGGGCCATGGATGGGGGAAACCGCCGGACAGCAGGCCTCGCATCCCGGATCCTGGGGCGCGTAAAACCGGGCGATATCGTCATGCTCCATGACTCCTGCCCACGAAACAAAGCGGAACTCCCAGGCCTTCTTGCCGAAATTGAAACCCTGATCCATGGCCTCAGGGCCGGGAACCTGACCCTAGCTCCCCTGGCCGACCTTCTGGAAAAACCGGTCATGGCCGAAATCAACACTTCAAATCAACAACGGACTGACAATGAAAATACTTCTGACAAACGATGACGGATACCAGGCTCCCGGAATACTGGCTCTTTATGAAGAACTCCGGTCTGAACATGAGATCGTCCTGGCTGCCCCGGACCGGGAAAGAAGCGCCGTGGGCCACAGTATTACCCTGAACGAATCCTTGAGGATCGCCACCATACCCCTGAACGGCAAAGACAAGGGGTATGCCATTTCAGGGACACCGGCAGACTGCGTCAAACTGGGCCTGTTCAAATTCTTCCAGGAACCGCCGGATCTTGTCATTTCAGGAATCAATGCAGGGAGCAACACCGGAGTGAACATCAACTATTCCGGCACGGTAGGGGCTGCAAGGGAAGCTGCACTCAACGGACTGCTGAGCATGGCTGTGTCCATCAAACGGGGTGAAATAATGGATTTCAGGGGCACGTCCCGGCTCGTATCCTCCATGGCAGCCAAACTTCTTCAGACCGGCCTGCCCAGGGGCACATTTTTAAATATCAATGTACCGGATATCCCCCTGGATGATGTGCAGGGCACCCGGATCACCCGGCTGTCCGCAACCAATCTGTCCACACAATTTGAAAGGCGTAAAGACCCGAGGAACAGGACGTATTACTGGTACGGCAGGATGGATCAGGTGCAGGTTGACCGGGATACGGATGAGGATGCCCTGGCAGACAACCACATCTCCATCACCCCGATCCACTGTGACATGACCGATTACAAAACCCTGGTTGAACTGGAAAGGTTTTCAGGAGGATTACTTACCTAACCTCATAGCTCTGTCTGTTCAAGCTCTTTTCTGAAGATAACAATTTTTTCTTTCAGCTGATCGAGTTCCAGTCTGGTAACATCCCAGACTATCTGCAAATCCACACCAAAATACTCATGGATAATCAAATTTCTGAAATCCTTGATCATCCGCCATTCATAATCAGGAAATTTTTCTTCCAGCACGTCAATAATTGCAGTGACTGCTTCACCTATACGATAAATTCCCGGATTGTCGCGCTATAGGTTTTCCTGTCTTTGGAGAATCGCTCGAAAGTTTTGACATCGATCATGAAACTCTCAATGGCTTCAATGGATTCCATAATATCAGCAGCATAAAGCCTCAAATCTCTTTTAGACATAAATTATTTCTTTTAGGACATACTGCTTTGCAACAGGCTTTAATGTGCTCTCAATTCCAAGATCGACATTGGCATTTAATGTCTGTTCCAGAAAGTGTTTCAACCTGAAAAAACTCCTGAATTTATTTTTGGACTCGATTTCAACAGCGATATCAATATCACTGTCTTGTTTTTCTTCTCCTCTTGCATAGCTTCCAAAAAGACCGATTTTGGTAACGCCGAACCGTTCTTCAAGCTCCTGCCTGTGCAAAGATAAAATATTGATTATGTCACTGCGGTTCATGGAAATCCTGTTCTGAAGTTGATTTCAAATCTCGCCTTACAGATTAAAACTTGCAGAACGCATTGTCAACATTATCCTTTTCCAACCATGGCACGAAAAGGAGGCGAAGAAAATTCTGTCGGATCGCAGGGGCAATGGCGCAGGGAATACCGGTTACTGATAGTGAATGCGTTTCTCCACGAATACGAACTGGATAATTGTGATGATCGCCAGGATGAGCACCAGGATAACGGTCAGCGTTGATGCGTAACTGGTGTCCCAGAAACTGAAAGCGTTTTCATAGATGTAATACAGGAGCAGGGAACTGGCATTGTCGGGCCCTCCCTTGGTCATGATCACCAGATGATCCACCAGCTTGAAGGAATTGATTACGGCGTTGACCGTGACAAAGAGTGTGGTCGGCATGAGAAGGGGAAAGGTAACCCTCCGGAAATAGTACCACTTTCCAGCCCCCTCCACATTTCCGGCCTCCTTGAGTTCCGGGGACAACTGCTGGAGGGCCGCAAGATAGAATACCATGAAAAATCCCGATTCCTTCCAGATGACCATGACGATGAGGCAGAATAGAGCAGTGTCTGGATTGCCCAGCCAGTTGTGGCTGGCGCCGCCGAAAACGGTGAACAGCTGGTCGAACAGCCCGTATTCCGGGGTATAAAAAAAGAGCCAGATATTGGCAACGGCTATCATGGGCAGGACGGTCGGGGTGAAAAACGCCATGCGCACCAGGGATTGCCCCCTGATTTTTCCGTTGACCAGCAGAGCCATACCCAGGGCGATGGTGATACTGAAGGGAACCGTACACATGGAGTACAGCAGGTTATTTCTAAGAACCTTCCAGAAGATGGGGTCATCCATGAGAAAAATATAGTTGTCCAGCCCGATAAACACGGAAGGGCGTACCGGGGTTCCCATGGAAAACAGGCTGTGAAACACCGTGGCCCCTATGGGAAAATGGGTGAACAGGGAGATCATGAAAACAGCGGGCAGCACGAGAAGCCATCCATTGACATGATGCCGGTATTTGAGCTTCAGCAGTGTCTTCATGAAGTCTGTCCCTTTCCGGTGCTGGGCATCCGCCTGCCGCTTGCGGCATTGAACAGGTGGATATGCTCGGGCTGCCAGTTGAGCCTGAGGGTATCCCCCGGGAAAGCGGATGCCTTGCCTTTTACGGTCAGGATGATGTTCTGTTCGCCGAACCGGCAGGCAACCAAGGTGTCCGCACCCAGGTATTCCGTTGCCGAAACCCTGACCGCCAAACCTGAGTCGCCCGAAATATCGATATTTTCAGGTCTGATTCCGAGCAGGTACTCTGGTTTGGAACCTCCAGGCGGCAGCATGGAGGAAAAGGTTTCCATGATGCCCGGATCGGGCTGGAGAATATTCATGGGGGGACTGCCGATGAATCCGCCGGTGAACGCAGTGGCCGGTCTGTTGTAGAGTTCCTCGGGCGTACCGTACTGCTCGATCAGTCCGCCTTTCATCAAAATGATGTGGTCCGCGATGGTCATGGCCTCGACCTGGTCATGGGTCACGTAGACCATGGTCATTTTGAGGCGCTGCTGAAGGGACCTTATTTCCTGGCGCATCTCCTGACGGAGCTTGGCATCCAGATTGGACAGGGGTTCATCCATGAGGCAGACGGAAACCTGTGCCACGATTGATCGGCCAAGAGCAACCCTCTGGCGCTGGCCGCCGGAAAGCTGGGCGGGCTTCCTGTCCAGCAGCGTTGAGAGCCCCAGCATGGCAGCAGTGTCTTCCAGACGCCTTTTCTGTTCCGCCCTGGGTACCTTGCGTGCCTTGAGCCCGAACAGGATATTTTCCGCCACATTCAGGTGGGGAAACAGGGCGTAGTTCTGGAATACCATGGATATATTTCGCTTTACAGGCGGAAGATTGGAGACATCCCTGCCTCCTATTTCGATGGTCCCGGATGTCGGTGTCTCCAATCCGGCGATAAGCCTGAGGGTGGTTGACTTGCCACATCCCGATGGACCCAGCAGTACGAGAAGCGTACCATCCTCGCATTCGAAATTGATGTTGGACAGGGCCTGGGTGCTGCCCCAGCTCTTGCAAACATCGGTCAGGATAATTGCTGACATTGTGATCTAAGTGTCCGTTTCGAGGTTTACTCCGGCCGTGGCCGGAAAGTTATTTGATGCCTGAATGCATGAACGACTGAACGAACTGGCGCTGGAACAGGATGAACGCCACAAGCAGGGGAGACATGGTCATAACCGTTGCTGCCGTTATGATGGACCAGTCGACCCCGGATTCAGGGGCTCCGAAGATGGCAAGTCCGACCGTCAGCGGCCGGCTGTTGACCGAGCTTGTAATAACCAGGGGCCAAAGGAAGTTGTTCCAGTGGTAGCTGACCGATACCAGACCGTAGGCGATGTAGGTGGACCGGGCCAGGGGGACATAGACCTTCCAGAGGATACCCATGGCCGAAACCCCCTCCACCTGGGCGGCCTCAACCAATTCCCTGGGGATGGTCTTGAAGGACTGGCGCAGGAGGAAAATGCCGAAGGCACTGGCCATGTATGGCAGACCGATGGCGGGGATTGTGTCCAGAAGCCCGAGGCTGCTGATGGTGCGGTAGTTTTCAACCAGGAGAACCTCGGGCATGATCATGAGCTGGAGAAGCACCAGGGCGAACACGATATTTTTCCCGGCAAAATCGAACCGGGCAAAACCATAAGCAGCCAGGGTGCACAGAACAAACTGGGCCGCCAGGATCAGGGTGACCAGGCCAAAAGTATTTACCAGATACCGGGGGAACGGGGCAAAGGACCAGGCCCTGATGAAATTGTCCAATGTCATGGGAGCGAACAGCTTGAAGCTGGTCGAATACTCGGCCGGGTGAAAGGCGCTCCAGAAAGCGAAGACCACCGGCAGGAGCCAGAGCCCCCCCAGCATCCATGCCCCGATGGACGCCACTGTTTTTTCTGTTCCCGATACCCAGGATGTCATGGGTTGATTATTTCCTTTTGAGCCGGGCATGGTGTTTTCCATATCCCATGCCCGGCAGCCGTGTGCTATCGGTATTGTTTTAAAATGCGTTCAGCCTGTTTCTGTGCATCCTGCAGGGCTGCTTCAGGGGTCTTTGCCCCGGTGAGCGCTGCCTGGATGGCGTCGTTCAGGATCTTGTAGACACGTCCGTTCTCGTGAACCGACAGTTCCGCGGTGGCATACTTCAACTGATCCCGGGCAACGGCGGCAGCCGGGAATTCAGCCACGTAACTCTTCAGGAGGTCAGTTTCATAGGCGGCTGCCCGGGTTCCAAGGTATCCGGTTCCAATGCTCCATTCCGCTGTCCGTACCGGCTGGGTCATCCATTGGATAAACTTCAGGGCAGCCTTTCTTTCCTCCGGAGTCGTCTGCTTGAAGATATAGAAATTACCGCCGCCGGTTGGTGTTCCCCGCTCCTTCTTTGCCGGGAGCATGGCGACGCCGAAATCAAAGTTGGCGCCGGTTTTGACGGCGGTCAGGTTGCCGGTGCTGTGCCACATCATGGCTGTTTTCTGTTCCAGGAAGTCGGTCCTGAGAGTGCCCCACTCGATGGTCCCCTCGGGCATGACCTGGTATTTTTTCCCAAGGTCCTGCCAGAAATCCAGGGACTTGATGACGTCGGGTTTGTTGAAGTAGACTTCATTGCCGGCCTGGTTCATGAGATCCTCGCCGTTCTGCCGGCACAGGGCGCCGAACATCCAGTAGGGGTATCCTGTGGAGGGTATTTCAATACCCCACTGTGTTACTTTGCCACCCGCGTCCCGAATCACCAGCTTTTTGGACATATCCACCAGTTCATCCCACGTTGCCGGCGGTTTTTCAGGGTCAAGCCCGGCCTTTTTAAAGGCATCCTTGTTATAATACATGACAATGGTGGATCTCTGGAAGGGGATACTCCATGTTTTCCCCCCTGTCCTGCTGTTTGCCATCAGGGCCGGGTAGAAACTGTCGAGCCACTGCTTTTCTTCAGAGCTGGCAACAAGATCGTCAAAGGCCAGGATGGCATCATTGTCGATCAGGGTGAAGATCTCCGTGGAAAGGATCACGCTGAGGTGGGGCGGAGTGCCTCCCTTGAGCGCGGTCATGGCCTTGGTCATGGTGTCGGTATAATTTCCCGAATAGATGGCCTTGACCGTAATCCCCGGATTTTCCGCCTGGAAATCCTGGACCATCTTATCAACAAGTTTTGTCAGCGGACCGCCGACTGCCACGGGATAAAACATGGTAAGCTCGGTGGCTGATGCCATGGTCGCCAGCGACAGCAACAATAACCCCAGAAGCAGGGTCTTGAGGGTTTGAATGCCTGATGTAATGGTTTTCATGCTTTTCTCCTTTATAAAGGGTTGTCATCTGTTCAACACGTATGGACTATCCCCCGGACGGGAAAGCCCGGAGGTCATCCGATCATCATTCTATACGGCCGTTGAAACGGGAGCCTGGCCTCTTTGTCCTTAATCCGGAGGCCGGGTGGTGGACTCCCTGACAACCAGCTCGGTTTCCAGCATCAGCTGCACGGGTTTAATTTTCTGTCCCATTCGCTGAAACAGAAGGTCCGCCCCGAGGTTTCCCATCTCGTAAGCCGGCTGGCGGATGGTGGTCAGGGCCGGGATCACATAGGATGCGATCTGGATGTCATCAAAACCTGCTATGGAGAGATCGCCAGGGAGGTTCAGACCCATTTCCCTTGCCCCTTTCATGGCGCCCAGGGCCAGGTAATCATTGGAGCAGAAAACAGCGGTGGGCGGCTCTGCCATGGACAGCATCCTTTTTACGGAATCCCGTCCGCCGGTCAATGAATAGTCAACCTGGATAAGGAGATCACTGTCATAGGCGATCCTGTTGTCCAGAAGACATTGCCGGTATCCGTGCCAACGGTGGAAACTCCTGTCGGATATGGAAAAACTCCCTGCAAGCATCCCGATCCGCCGGTGTCCCAGGGATACAAGATGCTCTGTGACCCGGTAGCCGCCCCGATAATTGTCTATCCCCACGGCCCAGACAGGGCCCGGTTTCACGGTGCTGTACAGGAGAACAAACGGAAAGCCCTCATCCAGAAGGGTTTTCAGAATTTTCCCCCGGGGGTTTGTGGTGGTGATAATCAGGCCGTCAACCTGCTTTTCCCTCAGGGTCTCAACCAGAGTCTCCTCCTGGTCATACTGGTAGTAGGTGTTGCCCAGGATGACCTGGGTTTTCCGTTGACCTGCATAATCCTGGACACCCCGCGTGGATTCGGCGAACACGGGGTTGTTGATGGTCGGGATGATCAGGCCGATGGTGTTTGACTGTTTGGTCGCAAAACCCCTGGCCAGGGCGTTGTACTTGTAATTACAGACCTTCATGGCCCGGGCCACCTTTTCACGGGTCCCGGGCCGCACGGTTTCAGGGGCATTGATTACCCGTGAAACCGTGGCTGTGGATACCCCTGCCAGTTTTGCGACGTCAAGGATCGTGGTCATCAACACCTCTGTAAACGTTTACATAACTATAATCCCCCCAACCAAAACCTGTCAATAACTTTTTGGCACATTTAAGTATTACTGATCGAACATTTCTTTTATATTAGCCACATATTAGTATTTGAATCATCCATTTCTCATTTTGGACTTGAAACCATGGAAAGATCTATATTATAAGTCATCGATGTAAACATTTACATATCCCAGGGAGCAGCATCCCATGAGCCATGCCAGTCTGACATCATTGAGCAGTGCAGTAAAACGTATCGAGCAATACGGAATGTACGTTGACCTTATCGCCACGTCCAGGGGGACGGTCCGTGTCGGAAGCATGCCGGATATTGCCAAAGCCATGTCCCATTTCGGATTCCGTGAAGAGACCGTCGTCGTTCCCGACTGGGAGGGAAGCATGGCCGGCGACAATCGAACCGGCGAGGAGTTTGTCCTGTGGCAGGCCCAGGTCAAGGGAGGAATTCAAAAAGAGTATGTAGGAAAACCTGAAGAAATCAGGCAGATGCGCAGCCATCTCGACGAGACCTTTTCCTTTTTCTTTGATCCCAGGCGGATCTTTATTATCAAAAAACGCTGGCTTGCAAACTGGTTCTGCCCCCGTGCCGCCGAACCCGCATACAGGAACGGCGATCTAAAGATACAAATGGACAAGGGAAATATTGTCATAACCGATCATGGACAAAAACTGTATGACCGTCTGGAACTCAGGCCACAATCAGGCCCCGATGACGGGGTCGAGGAAGTTCTGGCCAGAGTCGCCAGAGACCGGCACCCCAGGGAGGTCCTTGAAATCACGCCCATGGGAACAGGAAACGGTTTTGTGGGAACGGTTTCCAGCTTTGTCGTCCGGTTCGGGCCCCTGGCTATCCTCATTGATCCGGCCGGATACCCGGCACATACCCTGGCGCGTCACGGGGTCCACTGGGATGACATCACCCATATCCTGATCACCCACAACCATGAAGACCATATTCAGGGCTTTTCCGCCTGTCTCAAGCGGGCGGAAAAGACCGCTACCCCGCTGCGGCTGCTGACAGCACCCGGCATCCACAGGCTGCTCAAAAAACAGTTTACCCCCCTTTGCCATGAGTTCGACGCCCTTGTGAGCTTTATCCCCATGGAACCGGGAATCCCGCTTCAGCTGGACCCGATCAGGATTGACTGCCGCTGGAATCATCATTTCCTGCCTTACGGAACCCTGGGGCTCCGGATATGGGCAGGAGGACACATGGTGGGGTTTTCCGGTGATACCAAGCTGGATGAAACCATCAATTCCATCCTGAACAGGGCGGAACTGGGATACGTATGGTTCAAACATTGCGGCCTTGTCCTGCATGAAATCGATTTTGACAACCCCGGCAGCGTCCATACCCACTGGAAACAGGTCGAGAAACTCCAGGAGGCAATACCTGGCCAGGTTATAGGCTACCACACCCCATATCTGGCAAACGCCCCCTTTCCCCTGGCCCGGGAAGGGAAAACCTATTCCCTGGAAGGAATCTGAAGGACCGCCGGTCTATTCCATTCCAATCCCGGAAACACCAGAATCGCCCGTCAGAACCATTGGAGTAAAAATAGCAGCCACGGCTTTGCCAAGGGTTGTGCGAAGAACCGGTTTAACCAGAAACATCCGGATGCCGACAGCGTCAATGACCTCCCTGGACAGATTCTCACCATACCCTGTACAGAGTATGATGGGGAGATCCGGGCGGATGTCATGCATCTGGGCTGCCACATCAAGGCCTGTCATCCGGGGCATGGCAAAATCGGTGATCACCAGGTCAATGGCGTCCGGAGCTTTCGAAAACAGGGCCAGGGCCTGACCGGCCTGGAGGCATGCGGTAACGGTGTAACCCAGGGATTCCAGGGATCTGCGGGTGGTGGCTGCAACCGCTTCCTCGTCGTCAAGGACCAGGATGTGCCCTGTTCCCTTAAGATTTTCGTCCTCCAGGACAGTCCCGGGTCCCAGGGTTTCCCCGGTAATGGGCAGGTAAACAGTGAACGTGGTCCCATGGCCCGCCCTGCTCTCTGCCTGGATGCTGCCCTGACAGCTCTTGACAATACCGTGTACCACCGAAAGTCCCATCCCGGTTCCCTGGTCCAGGGGTTTTGTGGTAAAAAAGGGATTGAACGCCCGTTCCATGATGTCCGGTGTCATACCGCACCCGGTATCGCTGATGGTAAGGCGGATATAACCGCCGGGAACAAGACGGTCTCCGGTCTGGGGGAACTTGTCGTCAACAGAAGTATCTTCCAGGGATACAAAAAGGGTGCCCGGTTTGCTCCCAATGGCATGGGCCGCATTGGCGCACAAGTTGACCAGGATACGGTGCAGCTGGCCCGGATCTCCAAGAACAAATGCGCTGCTCCTGATATTCTGTCTTACCTCGATGGTTGCCGGAAGGGTCGCCCGCATCATCTTCATGGCTTCCTTGGTCAGCAGATCCATCCTGACCGGCTGAACATCCTGGTCTGCCTGACGGCTGAAAGCCAGTATCTGCCGTGTCAGATCCTTGGCTCGCATGGCCGCATTGAGTATCTCCTCAAGATTTCTCCGGGCTTCGGAATCCTTGTCCACAATATCAAGGGTAAGTTCCGTATACCCGACAACAGCGGACAGGATATTGTTGAAGTCATGGGCTATGCCCCCGGCCAGGGTACCGATTGCCTCCATCCTCTGAACCCGGTTGAGCTCGGTCTCCAGTTCCCTGCGGGACGCCTCCGATGTCATCCTGTCAGCCATCTCGGTTTTGAGCTGCTGATTTGCTATTTCAAGCTCACTGGTTCTGTCCTTGACCACCTGGTCAAGGTGGGCGTTGACCTGTGCAACCTTTTCCTTTTCCTGATTGAGCAGGTAATTGTAGAAATAGCTCCGTCTCTCGTTCAGCTCCATGGAGTAGCCTGCCAGCATGCACAGGACATTGGCCGAGATAAAAAAGAAATTGTTGTTGATCAGAACCGCCGCCGGCGTTTCCGCAATCCAGACAGCCCCGATTTCATAGCACAGCACAGTCAGCCATGTGCAGGCAGCTGCCCAGATGAACTCCACGCGCAGGAAGGTGTAGATGTGGATAAAAATAAGGATAATACCGGCATAATAGGAATAGGTTGCCGGGGGGCCGGCCAGAATAACCATGAGGACGATGCCCAGCCCACCCATGAAACACAGGACAAACAGCGCAGCCGTTCCCAGGCGTTCAAACAGGGGATGCCAGGTAAAAGCCAGGACAAGAATTCCTGCAGGGCAGACCCCGCCGTACCGGATCCACCAGAAAACCACCTTGTTTTCAGGGGCAATGACTGCGTCCAGGATACCGAAGGCAGCGTAGAAAAAAACAGCTACCACAAGGGCTGCGCGGACGCGCCCCAGGGAATCAAGGTATCTGAATTTCCGGAAACCGGCCTCCAGGTGAGCCCATGGGCCGGAAAATGAGAGTGTCAGCGGATGATAATTCACCGTGTCCGGGCTCCTCGGGTTGATGGAATCAATGGCATTCTACCCACGATTACCAGTTTATTCAACAGGAATTATCTCGAATCCCCATTAGGGGGCATGTTACGGCGAATTTTCCGTTAGAAATAATTAGATTCAGGGCCACATGGCTTGAAATCGAGAACGTATTTGGTCATCTCCATTCATGCCTCAAACCATAACATAAGAGGACTGAAAAGCACTGTTTGTTTTTGAACAGTTCCTAAGTACCGGCGGCCTCTGCCTCTCAACCGGTTTTATATTTCCTGGAAAATTGGAGCCCACTCGTTTCATCAACCAAACAGGCGCTCTTGTCAATAGGGGGGGATACCCTTATCCACGAATATAAATACCTAACCGCAACCCATCCTGGTATGAAACCCACACAGCTTTGCTGGTCAGCAGGACATTTCCGGTCAGAAACAGACATTGACAGTTGGTTTCAAGGTCATTATAGTGATCATAATAAAAGATGTTAATAAGGGAAACACCATGGAGATAGACTCATACATACCGGTTACAAAGGCAAAATCCAAACTTCTGGATGTGATCCGCATGATTGATGACAGGGACGATACGGTTGCCATTACCAGAAACGGAATCCCTAAAGCGGTTCTCATGTCAATGGAGCATTACGAGACCCTGCTTGAGACGATGGCGGTCCTGGGCGATCAGGACGTGATGCGGCAGATTTCGAACTCCAGGGATGAAATCTCAGAAGGAAAACCGCTGATTGATCTGGCGGACCTGATCTGATGTTCCGGGTTAAACTGACGCCTGCAGCAGCTGAAAGATTCAGCAGCCTTCATCCAGATATCAGAAAACAACTGAAACCAGCCTTGAAAGAGCTTTATCATACTCCTTGTCTGGGGAAGGGCCTGCATCATGAACTTATGGGCTTCAGAACACTGAAAGTGAAGCGGTACCGCATCGTTTACAAGATTGATGATATAGGCCGGACCGTTATTGTATATGCCATCGGTCACCGCAGAGATATCTATGAAACCCTGACAGAACTGATGCGACTGAAAGAAGATAGTTGAGTAAAAAAGATTCCATGGGATGTGCTCAACCATTTCATGGCCTCGCCCGTCCAGGTAAATGGGCAGAAATAACAGGCTTACGAGACCTGTTACCCACAGAATGCTCAGCAGCACTGAATCGAATCTGCCGCCGTATTTGAAAAAACAGATGGGACCAGCTCGGCAATAAACCATGATGATTCCGGGTTGTTGCCGGACGGTTCTGTCAGATCAACCCGGAACCCGGCTTGGTTGATAAACCTGATGATCTCGCTTTCAGACCGGTAATGGGGAGCGATCCCCTTTTTCTTCAGTTTCATGGCTTCCATATGCCAGACCCAGGATGGTTTAGCCCTGGGCGGAATAACCGCCCTGAGGACGAGATGCCCCCCGGGTTCCAGGTTTTCCCTGATATTTTCCAGGGTGGCCGCAAACTGGATATCTGTAAGAAAATGGCACATGTCCAGCACCAGGGCAATCCGGGCAGGGCCGGGAACTTCAGGGATGTCCGGGGCTGCTCCCAGGGTGACAAGGCCCTGGCCGGCAATGGCGATCTCACTGATACGCCGGCTTTCAGGATCCGGTTCAATCCCGTAAACCCGGGAGGCGGGGTAGGTCTCCAGGACAAAACAGGCCGGGACGCCGATCCCTGTGCCGATGTCCATGACTGTAATGGGGCCTTTTTCTTCGGGCAGGAATCGGGGCAGTTCCCGGAACAGGGGATCCACCTTTATCTTGAACCGGGTGAACATACGCGGGTAAGCCTCCAGGGTCCTGTACCTGGCCATGACCCTGGCCGCACGGCCGGGATCGGGAGTTTCCGGGACGATCACCGGCATCGCCCCTTCTCCGGGAACACGAACTCCGGATGTGTCTGGAACCGGGGTTCCCGGCCTTTCGATAAACCAGCGGCGAAGCAGGGGGGGTAGGATCAGGAAGGTTCCTGCCAGGCTGTAACCAATGCCCAGAAGGGAAGTGAGGCCCGCGCTTCTCAGGAGCGAATGCCGGGCAAGGCCCATGGCGCCGAACCCCACCAGGGTTGACGCCCCTGCCATGAAAACGGCAAGGAAGACCAGTTCCTGGGACGGGTGGGATTCATCCCTGTACCGCTGGTAGGAACGGACAAAAAACAGGGAATAGTCGATGCCCATGCCGAACACAATGATGGAGAGCATGAGCGAAGGTATGTCCAGGGCATGGCCCATGAGCTTCATGGTCCCCAGGGTGCATACAAAGGCGAACACGACGGGCAGCATGGCCATGGCAGTCAGGGTCAGGTCCAGAAAAAACACGAGAAGCAGTATCAGAACGGTGGCAGCTATGATGACGAACATCTTGACAAAGGTGGAGAACAGGATGCCCCCCAGGGTGCTTGAAAACAGGCCGGGGTCAAACACTGTGGCAACAGCGCTGAACCTGTCCCTGAACTCCCTGGGGTCGGATTCAGGGTTCCGGACCAGGCTGGTGGTCTGGATCCAGGCCGAGCCGTCCCGGGACTTGGAAATCCCCAGCATGGGGTACAGGGACGCGGAGATCGCAACAGGTCCGGGGGTTTGGACTGCAGGACCCAGAATTGTAATAAAAGGCTCGAACGCCTGTGGGGTGAAGCCCAGATCCTCCCCCTGTCCCATCATGGTCTGTCTTAATTCCCCGACTCTTTCAGCAGTCCAGAACCGGGTCCAGGCTTCCTGATTTTGATGTTTGCGTTTTTCCCCAGGAAAGACCATGGACAGGACAAAGCCCGAAACTTCAGAACTGCCGGGACCTGCAGGGGTTATCATACCGGCAAGCTTGTCGCTCCTGTCCTGGAGGTCCTCAACCGTGTCACCGGTGAGCATGAGGTGGGTCTTTCCCGTAAATCCCTGTCCCCAAACCTTCTGGAACGCTGCATCATCATTGAGGGTCTCCTGGCTCACCGTATTCATGGTGGAAAGGTCGGCATTAAAGGAAGGCCAGGCAAACCAGGTCAGAATGCAGAAAACAGCCAGGGCAAACCAGGCCCCCCGGTCTCCCTTGAACACTAGAAAATTCACCACCCGTTTAAGGGGCAACTTTCTGGGCCTGGCCGGAGGAAGGGCCGGGATGATCCTGGGGAACAGGGTATGGATGAACAAAAAAGAGAACCCTATCCCTAAGGCCGTGAATTTTCCCAGCTCCTCCAGGATCCTGAAATCGCTCAGCACCAGGGCCAGGAAAGCGCACACCGTGGTCAGGGTGGCGATGAGGCCCACGGCCCACACCTCGTTGGATGCATCCCTTCCCAGGGCTCTGTGGGGACGGTCCAGGAACAGGAGATAGGCGATGCCGTGGTCCACGGTGATGGAGATGATGGCGCCGCCGAATCCCAGGACCATGAGGGAGATGCTTTTGTACAACAGGGAGTAGACAAACAGGCCGGCAATGGACCCGACCAGGGCCGGGACCAGGGCCAGCAAACCTATCCAGGGTCTCGGGAACGCCAGGAGAAGAAGCATTGCAATGGCTGCTGTTGCAATGACAATGGCCTTCTGCACATCCTGTTTCACGATCTGTTCATTGTCATAGGCGGCCCTGAAAGCCCCCACGGACGTGAGGCTCACGGTCTCTCCCGGCCGGGCGAAATCCGCCTGCATGGACTGGGTCACGGTCCGGATCAGGGCCACGGCCTGGGCTGAAAACCCGGAATCGGTCCCGGAGTTTTTGGGGGCGGCCATGACCATGCAGTGACGGCTGTCCGCCGACAGGAGCCGCCCCCTGTGAATCCTGAACTCTTTTACCGGGGCCAGGGCTGACAGCCTGGCAAGGACCAGGTCTTTGAGGCCCAGGGGGTCCAGGGCAATGAACCGGGCGCTTCCGATCTCATCCAGGTTCATGAGCCCCTCCCGGATCCGGGCCAGGGCTTCCCGGACAGCACCAGGCTCCAGCAGGGGCCTGACCGTTTCTTCCAGCTGGGACTGGGTGAACAGGGAAGGAAGGTTCTGAACCTCCGTATCCATCAGTTCCGGGAACATTGTCTGGAACTGGTCCATGCCCACATGGGAGAAGAGCCCCGATTCCCGGAGCCGGTCCTCGACCATGGCCGCACAGTCCACCAGGCGGTCCGGGTCCTGGGTCCCCAGGGTCACACTGATCACAACCCGGTCCTGGATGGGGTGGTGTTTGAAGAAGAACAGGGCATCTTTGATCACCGGGTTCTTTACCGGCAGAGAGGCTACAATATCGGTTTCTATGTCCAGCCCCCTTAGACCTGCAACAAGCATGGCAGCGGCTGCCAGCACCGTGATCATAAGAAGCGGGATATTGACGGTTCTTGGACCGGACCGTTTTACCATAGCCACATCCCCAGGAGCCCCAGAGCCGCCAGGTGCCCGATGATGATGGCAGCCCGGTGGGAGTGGAAGCATTCGTTCATGGTCTGGATTGTACGGAGGCCCCCGAACAGGCGCCGGACCCGGTCCAGGTCCCGGCAGGCATCGTTGTCAGTCGCGGCATTGCTCTGGAATGCAAAAAACGGGGTTGCCCCCAGGTAAGCCGGCCCCAGGTTTCGCAGAACCACATCATAGGGAACCCCGGTCCAGGGCTGCTTCCGGATGACTTCGGCAAATTCCCGGTTAACGGCATAGGCATGGGTCAGGGCATGGTATCTGATGGTCTTGATCCCAGGACGCCCTGCTGTGGAACATCCCCGGATCAGGCACCCGAAAAAGAGCATGGTCCAGTCCGGGTTTGCGGACAGGTACTCCGCGCACAGGTCAAGGGTGACAGGAGAGTACCGGTGAAAGATAACGTCATCCTCGAAAATCACCACGTTTTTTGCCTGCCCGGCCAGGGCCCTGTCCATGCACAGGATATGGGATTCAAAAATCCCCTGGCAGGCATCCTCCGGGTGCTTTTTCACCAGGACGAACTCCACCCGGTCCAGGATCCCCAGGCGCTGGAATTCTGCCGTGGCCCGCATGCGCCTGTCTGTACGCTCTTCCAGGGAAATACAGAACAGCCTGTCAAAGAAATCCCAGGGGTTTTGGGCAGACCGGGTCATGGCAGGCCTGCCTTGTTTTTATCCGGTGTCCGGGGGGGTGGATGGGTAATACCGGTTTTCCATTCCAGGATATTCCTGCGATGGTTGAGCCCGATAAAAACCACGCACGCCATGATGGCGGTAAAACCGGTAAGGCCCATGCCCGGTGCAAATCCCAGGCCAAGGCCCAGTATACCGGTAAGGGCCAGGGAACCCACAAACGGCTGGCGGGACATCCAGAAGGCCAGGCACCAGCCAAGGAGGGAAAACCCCGTGACCATAGGGGATACAACCAGACAGAATCCGATGAAATGGGCCACGCCTTTGCCTCCCCTGAACCTGTGGAAGCACGGGAACCGGTTGCCGGTCAGGGTGAAAAGTCCAACCCAGAAAACCAGGTTCAGGGGCAGCCAGTGGCCTGCAGCCAGGGAAACAAGACCTGCCTTGCCCAGGTCCACAAGGAGCACGGCACCGGCCCAGGCAGGCCCCATGACCCTGTAGACATTGGTTGTACCGGCATTCCGGCTGAACCGTTCCCTGGGATCCTGTTTGCCCGTGATCCTGAACAGGACAAGGGCCGTATTGACCGACCCTGTCAGGTATCCGGCAAGGCAGAAGAGGACAAAGGTCATGGTCTCCCCTCCCGGATCCAGTCCGGGGGCCGGATCCTGCCGCCACTCACGTCCCGCATCATCACCCCCTGGATGGTTTCACACAGGACTCCCTTTGAATCCACAATCCAGATGTCGAACCCAAAAGTCCCGGCCCCCTGGACCGTGGGAACAATCCTGGCTTCATACTCCCGGTGCTCCCGCGTCCGTTCATGGATGACACGCTTGTCGAACCCCACGGGAAAGGCCACGATGCCGGCAAACCTCTGGCACCACACGCACCCGGCATGGAAGGCCCCGTCCAGGGGGAAGCCTGATCCCAGGAGGTTCCTGAGGGGATCGCGGGGATTGTCGGAACGGGCCTTGAGCCGGGCCGCAGCACCGGCATAAGAGACCTTGAGGTCCCCCTGGATGGAATGGAACGCCGGCCCGAATGGTACCAGTTCCCGGTAGAGCCGATCCGCTGGAATCCTGGTAACCGGACCATAGAGGTCATGGACATCCCTGAACGGCGGGGCCGGGACCGGGTGAACCTGGCAGGAAAACCCGACCGTTCCATGCTCCTTTACCCGTGTCATGGCCTTGTTTTTTACCGGCATGCGGGTAACCAGGGTGGCCGTAACCTGAGAATCATGGAGGATGCGGATGTCGCTGAACCCGGGAATGGTTGATACCCCGGGTTCGACAACGAGAAATTTGTCAAAATGTGCGTCCAGCTGGACCGGATTGTCCTCAAGGCCCGGGATCCGGACAGTGTCCCTCACGGATGCGGCCAGCACCTTCAGGGTTTCCACGGCCGGGAACACGGCCCTGCCGTCAAAACAATGGTCCATGAAATGGGGGTAAACAGCTATGGTCAGGGGGACCCGGATGACATCACTGGCCATGTCAATCCCTGCCCGGAGGCTGGATGATCCGGTTTGAGAGGTTGGCCCCCTTGGTGTATCCCATGACCCAGACGGCCAGATAGGTATCCACATAGTCCAGCCAGGCTTTGAAGGTTTCCGGGTCCGTGGCGTGGCGGAACAGCCTGGCCGTTACAACGGCGCTTCCCGAGGCATAATGCCGACAGTCAGCGCAGTCCGTATCCGGAACACAGCAGGCGGCATCCCTGTCCCAGGTCAAATCCGCCCGGTACTGCCGGAAGGTCCGGCCCAGCCCCACGTCTTCGGCAGGGTTCATCCTCGGATAGGAGCACTGGAACAGGTCATGGAGGCTCCGGCCATGGGTATGGGCCAGGACGTTGTAGTGGGAAAATACTATTGTATCAGGGTATTTGTCCATGGCCTCCAGCATCACCTCCCGGGTCTGGGCCAGGGTTTCCGGGATGTGGCGCAGGTCACCGGTGTAGCCCACCGGTGCGGAGAACATGTTGAAGGTGAGGCGGCATCCATTGTCGGCCAGGATGGGCGCTATCTCCAGGGCTTCCCGGATATTGCTGCGGGTAAAGGTATAAACGAAAACTGTCCTGGGATCGCCCCTGTAATTGTGGATCTGGCGGACCAGCATGTCCTTTGCCTTTCGGACAGCCAGACTGGTTTTATCGTTGCCCCACACGGACACATGGATCCTGTAACCCACCGTGTCCGGGATCCGCTTTAGCCCGTTGGAGGCAATGGCCCCCAGGGAAATCTCTTTATAACAGGCTTCCAGGAGGTCTGGAACAAGGGCGGGTTCGGCTCCGGCCAGAACAACAAAGGTGATGCCCCGCTTCTTTTCCTGTACCATGAGGCTCTGCCATGCGTTCACATCCGTGTTTTCCACGGCAAACTGCTTTTGCCCCTCAAAGTAATAGCAGCCGTCGCACCGGATATTGCACCGGTTGGTCATGTCATAGGTGGATTCCCGGAGAAAGAAGAACTTCCTGACTTTTTCCCACCTGTCCCGGATGGCAGGGTCAGCCAGGATTTCCGAGAATTTCCAACCTGTTTTTCCGGTTTCCGGAGCCTTGCCTGTTATGGTTGTTGTCATGCTCTTTCCTGTCTACAGGCGCTGGTGAATATATTCGGCGATCAGACGGATGTTGATGAGTTTGGGATAGTCATCCTCATCAATGCGGATCCCGTACTCGTCCTGGATGACCAGGGCCACGGTTGCCAGATCCATGCTGTCTATGCCCACCTCGTCCACTAGATCGATCTCCGGATCAAAGGTCTCCGGGGTTACATCCTCGATCTTGAGTTCATCGATGATGATCCGTGCAACGTTAACGCTGACATCCTCAATCGTCATTACTGTACTCATTTAAAACTGTCTCCCTTATCATTGATAAAATTTGTGCTGGCACGGACAAACCCGCTGCAGCAGAGTTCCTGGGCCACCATAATCCTGAAGGCAAAGGTGCCGGTCTCCCGGACCTGAGGCTTGACCTCCACGGTGATGGCCGTATCAGGCCTGATGAGCTGCTTGAACCTGACCCGCTTGAACCCTGAAAGCAAAAGCCCCGGGGCCATGACCTGCTTCATCAGGTCAAACACGATACCCATCTGGGCAATGCCCGGAAGCACCGGGTTGCCCGGAAAATGGCCTGAAAACCACCCCGATTCCGCCGGGACATCCACCACAGCGGTCAAATCCTCCCTGCCGGACAGGCGTATCTCCCGGACCCGGTACCAGGGGGATCTGCCCTGATCCTGATCCTGATCCTGATCCTGATCCGGGGTCAGGGGATTCATGGGGGTCATGGGAATCATCCGTGTTGTACCGTCATATGGTCGTTAACATACCGGGCCAGGGTTTTCAAGGTTACAAATACGGTCTCGCCCAGTTCCTTGTTGTTGATGACAACCCCGTAATCGGTTTCCAGCATCATGACCATTTCCAGGACATCAATGGAATCCAGTCCCAGGGGTCCGCCGATCAGCTGATCGTCTTCATTGATATCTTCGGGATTTATATCCAGGAGCCCCAGGGTGTCAACTATCTTGTGTTTGAGTTCTTCTATCAGTTTTTCCATCATTCATCCAGTAACGGCTAATATTTTTTGTTTTGGTTCCCCCCGGGTCTCGCAGCTTTTAAAAATCCCCCAGGTCTTCAAACGCATTCATTTTTTCCAGGTCATCCAGGGACTCCCGGTACATGCCTTCCCACCCCTTTTCCCGCAGAACCCGGTCATACCTTCGTTTGAGAAAGGGTTTGAACAGGTGCACCCAGATGGCAATCCACAGTTTCCCCGTGCCCCTGGTCCTGGATGACGGGTCCCACCATCCAAGAACCGTCTGGCGGTAATACCAGAACAGGTACTGGAGCCTGGCGCTGTCCAGGTGCCGGGTCCTGACGTTTGCCCACAGCCCGTTGTACTTCTTCAGGTCATGGACATTGGTGATAAGGCCCTGGTCCATGAGCTGCTGACGCATCCCGGTCATGGGGTAGGGCGTCAGGATCTGGCAGTAGGCGGCATCGGCGTTGATCTCCTTCAGGAAACTGTAATTCTCCCGGATGGCTGCCTCGTCGTCATCGGGGAATCCGAAAATCAGACCGCCTATGACCATTAGCCCGTGCTTCTGGCACAGGGCCACGGCCCTCCTGGAATAGTCCACAATGTTCCCCTTGCCTGCGGCGGCCAAGTTTGTTTTAGACACGTTCTCGATGCCGAGAAACACTGTCTTGAAACCTGCCCGGGCCATTTTCCGGACCATATCCTCGTGGGTGGCCATGGAGATGCTGTCCGCCTGGACCGCCAGCTTCAGGTTCCTGTACCCCCGGGCAATGATGGCATCGCACAGGTCCATGACCCGTTTGGGGTTCAGGACCAGATTGTCATCCACGATAAAGACCCACCTGGTTTTCCTGTTATAATAGATATCATCCAGGTCCGCAAGGACCCTTTCCAGGGGAAAGGTCCTGAAAGTGCGGCCGTACATGTGCTTCATACTGCAGAAATTGCACGAGCGGGTGCACCCCCGGGAGGTTTCCATGACCTCCACCTTGAAATTCACCAGGTGGTACCCCCAGGTCAGGCGCCTCTTGTCACGGATGGGCAGTTTCAATTCAGACAGGTCAAGGATCGGCCCCATGGCATTTGACACGAACGTGCCTCCGGCTTTGTAAGTAAGGGAGGGAATCCTCTCAAGGGAGTCCTGTCCGTCCAGGGCCTCCACAAGCCTCCTGAAAGCCAGCTCCCCTTCCCCCCGGACAATGAAATCGATGTGCTCACCCATGGGGGATACAATGATTTCATCGACCATCAGGGTGGCATGGTATCCGCCCACAGCGATCCTGACCCCGGGGACAAGGCTCCTGATCAGCCGAATCAGCCGGCAGCAGGTGTCCCATTGCCAGGACATGGCTGACAGGCCCACCAGGCCCGGCTTTATCCGTGCCATCTGCTTTGTCAGGTACGAACGAAGGGACCGGCGTTTACGCACCAGGTCCATGAGATAAACCTGGTGCCGCTCATGGATATTGCCCCCGATACTGGCAATGCCCAGGCAAGGGATATGGACGGCTGCCTCGTGAATGATCAGGGGCGCCACATCCGGCATGGACATCAGGACCACTTTCATGGATTCCTGTCTCCGTAAACATGGATTGTCGTGGTCCGGTAAATCCCCCCAAACAGGCTGAAAATCTCCTGGTCCGCAAAATTCAGGGTTCCCATATTGCCTGCGCCTGCCGCATCTCCCATGGCATTGGAACGGGTCCGGGCAGACAGCCCATACCCTGACAGGGGCTCGCTCATAGTGACCTGGGCCCCCTGGCCGTGTACAGGATCCAGGTTCGGGGTATTGTCAAGATCAATGGTGTAGGGCACCCTGACATGGGTGTAGATCAACCCATATACCGGTACGGAGCCGCAGCCCTGGATGCAGGCAGCGAGTATCAGGGCAAGCCCCCCGATACCTATTTTCCTGATAACAGGCCGGTTCCGGAGCACCGGGGTTCCAAGCAGGCCGTCAGTCCCCATAAACCACCACGGTCCAGTGGGTATACAGGCCGAAAAGAAGCTGGAAGATCTTCTGGTCGGCATGCTTCAGTTCGGTGATGCCGCCGTTGGCGGCAGCGGCAGCGTAGCTGGCGTCACCCCAGGCAGCAAGCCACAGGATGGAGTAGGCGTCGGCAGTACCGGTTTTGTGACCCATCTCGGTGCGGTTCAGGTCCGTGTCAAAGGGGGCCTTGACATTGACGTAGATGCATCCCTGGCAGACAAAGAACACCAGCATCAGGGCAGGAAGGATCCGCTTGATATAAGGCAATGACTTCACTTGCTGTCTCCTTGTGTAAGGTTTTTGGGGATGAACGCCATTCCCCAGGTTCCGGGCCCCATGTGAACGCCCGATGTGAGGGACAGGGGTACGGCCGTAATTATGGCCCGGGGGCTAAGATCCAGAATCGTTTTCTGTACATGGGACTCCACCCAGTCCCGGTTGTCCGAATACTCCAGCAGAATCCGGGGCGAGGCGTCCTTGCCGAAACGGGTTTCCAAAGCCTCCAGGGCAAACCGGACCTGGGCATCACGGCTTCTGACAGTACCAACCTTGACCGCACCTTCAGCCCTGGGACTGATAATGGGCCGGATACCCAGCAGATCTCCCACCAGGCTCCCTGCCCTGGACATGCGTCCGCCCAGGGCCAGGTACTTGAGCTGGTCGAGGAACAGGAATTCTTCGCACCCGTCAATGACCCTGTGTGCAAGTGCCAGAAGCCCTTCCATGTCCGGCATGGAACCGGCCCCCAGGGCCATGGTCTCGGCAATGAGTCCCAGCCGTCCCGAAGCAGCGCCCGTATCCACCACCGTCATCCGATCCGGAACCCCGTTGTCCAGGGTCCACTGACGGGCCACTGCACAGTTCCCGGTATACACGGATCCCACGCACAGGTAAAGGATACTGTCATGCTGGGCCAGCACCCGGCGAAAAATCTCTTGGCGCTGGAACACCGATGCCTGGGATGTGCTCACCCTCTGGCCCTGGGCCATGGCCCGGTACATCCGGGAAGGGTCCACCAGAGTTTCAGGACTTGCCTGATCCCCCATGATCACGTAGCTGTCCAGGAGGGTTATCCCCAGGGCTTCGGCCCTGTCCGCTGTCATGGATCCGGCGGCATCGGTCATGATGTGAACTCCCGTCCCGTTCATGGGACCCTGGGCATGCCGGGAGCTGGTTTCCATGGGTTCATCGTGCCAGTCGAGTATGGATCCCATGGCCGCTATTTTCCGCTTCACCGTGTCCACGTCCCGGGTGTGCAGATGGACCTTGATCCCGCCCCGGGTTCTGCCGATGACCACACTGGTACCCAAATCCGTAAGCGCCTGCCTGTCCTTGTCCCGGACCTGGTCCATGCCCAGATGAAAATCCACGCAAGAGGCTGACTCGTCAGGCCCCTTGTACCCTGGTGAAATCCTGAGCATTGACCTGAAACTTTCCACAACCGGAATGCAATCCCCGGACCGGCCCACCAGGGCCTTGAAAAAGCCCTCCAGGAACAGGAACATACCCAGGGCCCCGGAATCGATAACCCCTGCTGCCTTGAGTGCCGGCAGCAGGGGCATGGTCTGTTCCACACTGGTCCTGAGCCGGTTTGTGAGCCTGTCCACATCCACTTCCGACCCGGATTCAGTCTCCTGGTCAAAAAACAGGGTCAGGTATTCGAACACGTCCAGCATGGTCCCGGCCCTGGGATCTGCAACAGCCTCCCGGGCCAGGAGGTTGCCTTTTCTGGCAGCTTCTCCCATTGCCTCCGGAAGGGGCTGGGACAGGAACCCGGAAAAAAAGGCTGCCGCTATGTTCCCGGAATTGCCCGTGGCTGACCTGCGGAGTCTGTCCGCAAGGTCTGCGGGGTTCAAGTTTACCGGACCGATGCGCTTAAAGGGTGCCAGGCTGATCTTCAGATTCTTTCCCGTATCCGAATCGTGGACAGGGAACACGTTGAGCCGGTCCAGGAGGTCTGCCCAGACCACGATGCGCTCATACCCGAGCGCAAGCGCGTCCATGAAGTCCATTCCAGGCGGCATCACAAAACCCTTTGTCATACCATGAGAGCCCGGGTGATGTCTTCGGGTATCCTGTACTGGAGCTTCATTTCAGGAACGGCAACCGCAACCTGCTCGCTCCTGCCCCGGGCACAGATCTGGCCGTTCTCCCTGAGCCGGATTTCAAATTCCATAACGATCTTGTATTCGGCTTCCGTGACACGGGCCCGGCAGATAAACTCGTCGTTGTATTTCAGGGGAGCAATATGCTTGATGGACGACCGGCTCACCGGAAAACTCACCATCCGGCTGAAGGAGTACTCGTACAGGTCCACACCGGCCTGTTTGAACAGCTCGAACCGGGCCGTGTCAAAGTATTTGAAGTAATTCCCGTGCCAGACCACATGCATGGGGTCCAGATCATGGAAAGGAACCCGTTGCAGGATCTCAATACTCTTGTAAACAGGGGCGGCGCTCATGGACGGGGTCACCATGGAATGAACTGGTAGAGTTTGGCGAACATCTCATACACCGTGATCCAGTTCTGGAGATCTTCGGCGGTGTCCATGTGAGCCCGTTTATTGACCATGACCCAGCTCATGTGAGCAGCACCGTCCTTGCAGATTGAGCAGTCCCGGGTTTCCGAGGTGCAGCACCGGTGCATGGTCTTCAGATCCGAAGCCCACCGGATAAAGTTGGTAAGCCTTTTGGGATTGTTGGTCCGTTTGTCCAGGGGCTGGGTCACTGACGGGCACTCGTTCCAGCCAAAGGGACGTCCCAGCATTATTCCGGTGGTGATGATTCTGTGGTAGTACCTGGACGAAATCACTGTTTCCGGGTACCGCTCCAGCATGGCATCCATTTCCAGGCGGATATCTTCAAGCTCTGCCCGGGTCCAGTTGAACCCGTCCACCTTCTCGTCATTGGACAGGAGCTGCATGTGAACCTTGAGGCCGGTATCCCGTATCCTGCGGATCACCGGCTCGATCTTGCCCACCTGCCTCGGGGTGATGGTGTACAGGTAGTAAACGTGGGGATCTCCGGCGTAGTTACGGCTTGAGATGGCAAAGGTGTCCTTGCCCCGGAGGGTGGCTTCATCCTCACCACCGCCCCATAGGGAAATGCCCACCATCATGTCCGGGAACCGGTCCCTGGGAACCTTGATCAATCCGTTGCTGGCGCAGAAGGTGGGCATCCGTTTGTAAAAGGCCTCCACCCGGTCCAGGCACAGGGTCGGCTCTCCGCCGATGAGGATGGCAAGATTGACACCCCGTTCCTTTTCCCGATCGATGAACGAGTCCCATCGGGTGATGTCCATCTCTTCCTGTGCAACCTTGTGCTCGTTGGATGAGAAAAAAAAGCAACCCTTGCAACGCAGATTGCACCGGTTGGTGACGTCGTAGATAGAGCTGCGGATGTTCAGCTTGGAAATTGTTTTATACCGTTCATACCAGTGATCGTCCAGCAGTGAGCTCACGGTTTTCATATGCAGATTCCTTGGCTTGCCGTTATCATTTATTGAGGGTGAGAATTATAATTGAATTAAATGGCATAAACAAGACCAAACCGCACCCGCAGCCATCCCATGCACAGCTTTTACCCGGGCGGTATCCCGGAACCCGCGTCCACGTCTTTTCCGGACCCGGCATCCGGACCCTGCATACCCTAAGGATCAACGAAGGATCAACGGATGAGAAATTCCCACAGCGGCCCTGAGAATCCACGTCGGTAAAGGGTTGAAAGTCGCCGGGCCGTTGTCTCCCCCCCGGTTCCGATGATCCAGTTCGGGTAGCCCCCTGCCCTGGCCTGGACCCGGTCCAGGATATGAGCTGTGTCAATGGACGGCGAGCGGTAAAACACAGGCTCCAGCAGGGATGCGGCCTCCGGGATCTGCCCTTCCCTGACCGCCAGATGAAACAATGGGGTATGGGGGTAGATCCGCATTCCCGGATAAAAAAACACAACTGTTTTTTCAAGGCGTTCCAGCCTCTCCAGGGTTGTGTCCAGGGTCTGCCCAGTCTCACCGGGACCGCCCAGGAGCATGAAGTGGGCCACATGGAGCCCCTGGGCAACAGCATCCCGGTGGCAGTCCATGGCCTGGGCCGGATCAAAGGGTTTCCCGTATGCTTTGAGTACCCGCCCGCTCAGGGACTCGGTTCCGAACTCCACATGGCTCAGCCCGGCCTGCTTCATGGCCCCAAAATACCCCTCCGGCATGGGTGCCGGCGTAAAATAGGCGCCCCAGGGGATGGACAGGCCTGCCTTCTCAAAGGCCCGGGCGACGGCCAGGCTGTGCCCCACATCCGAGTTAAAGGCGGAATCCGTGACAAACAGATACCTGGCACCCCCGTCCTGGAGCGCCACAGCGGTGCGGGCAACTTCGAAGGGATCAAACAGGCGCATGGTCCGGCCTTCGATATGGGGATAGGTGCGGTACACGCAATGAAAGGGACACCCCCGCTTGGTCTGGAGATTCAGCATGCCCCCGCGGCGAAGGTAATAGTCCAGGTGGGGATAGTCCTTTGAAAAGGCCCTTTGGAAAGGTGTCGGCAGAAGAGAGTTACCATCATGGGAAAGGGGCGCCCCAACCCTGCGGTCCCTGACAAACAGACCCGGCACATGACTGAAATCCCGGGCCGGGCCCCGGGCGTCCCCTGAATATAGGACATCCAGGAGAAGGGCCATGCCTTCGCCTTCACCGGCAATTCCGAAATCCGCATCCAGCAGGGTCATGATCTCCCTGGGAAAGATGGAAAACCCTGCCCCGCCCAGGACAACGGGTGCCCGGCAATGGCGCCGCACCATGGCCACAAGCCGGGTATAGCTGCCCATGAATCCCTGGGGATCGGAGGTGTCGGTGTTGTCAATATTCCGGATGGAGATACCCACGACCTGGGGATTCTCCCCTTCCAGGAGGGCCGGGATGGTTTCCATGGCGCCGGGCAGATTCACATCGGACATGAGCACCGTGTGCTTGTCCCGAAGGGCCCCGGCCACATAGTCCAGACCCAGGGGATAGACCGGATAGGGATACCGGTGTGCGTTGGCGGAAATGAGAAGGACCTTCATCCGGGCATTACCTCCACGGCTGTGAGGTACCGGCCAAACCCCAGGACAAGGACCCCCCGGCCGTTCAGGCGCAGCATACGTTCCGGGGCTCCGGGATCGGGTATCTTTCCGCGGGCAACGGCATCCGCGGCCAGTACGGTTGCCACGGCAGATGCCGAAGCAAACTCCCCGGTGAGCTTCCGGTAATCGATGACAGGCCCGGACGCTGGCATCTGGTCCAGAAACCGGGCGAGCAGGCCTTTCCCCCTGGGCTCGAAAGCCTTGGGGATACCGGCCATGACAGCACCATAACGATTTTCCAGGCCCGGCATGGCCCGGAGGCAGTCAACAAGGGTCTGGACCGGGTCTGGACAGTCCTGGTCCAGGCAGAATACCAGGGGAGTCAGACTGGGCTTTCCGGTCTGTTTCCCGGTGACCAGGACAAGGGCGCCGCCGCCGTCCGACGGCGGATCCGGGTCTTTTACGGACATGTCAAACCGGGGGGACAGCTCGGGATGGAACTCATCCCCGCCCATGACCATGAACGGTCCTCTGGCTCGGGAAGCCAGGAGGCCTGATGTCCACAGGGCCTGTTCAAATGAGTGATCCCCGCCGGTGGTGGTGATGTTGGGCCCGTGGGAATCCAGCTCCATGGCCACCTGGCCGCAGGCTGCGTTGTGGACCGATCCCACGAAATCCGTGGGGCTTGACCGTTTTTCGCCCGTGGCAAACAGCCGGTTCAGGAAATCCCAGGTCTCGGACAGGGATCCCCACCCGGTTCCACCGAACACGGCCGAAACAGAATTGCTCCGGCCGGCCTGCTCCCGTGCCTGGAGGGCCAGGGCCAGCATGAGCCGGGAAAGCCGTTTCAGACGGCGGACTTTTTTCAAGGGGACCAGGCCGGACAGGTCGTTGTCCGGGAGGCACCCGGACAGCAAACCGTATTTGTAAAAAACATCCAGGGTCTGGTGTGTTGTTCCGGCCCCGGTAATGCAGGACAGCCCCAGGATTGTCATGGGAGGGAGACCGGGCGTTCCGGACCGGTGTTCCCCCTGCCGGAACTGTCTATGGTTCCCGGAACCTGGCCTGGATATCACCACGCAGGCGTTGTTCCCGCCGAAACCGAACCCGTTGGACAAAACCCTGCTCACAGACCTGTTCAAGGCACTGGCAACCGGGATAAGGTCAAGCCCGGGATCGGGATGGGAAAAGCCCACATTGGGGGGAACCAGTCCCCGTGACACGGCGATGGCCGAGATCACCGCCTCAATGGCCCCGGCTGCGGCCATGGGGTGGCCCATGGCACCCTTGACCGAGGAAACCCACGGTTTTTCCGGGCCGAACAGCCGGTTGACGGCCAGGGCCTCGGCCTGGTCATTGGCCTGGGTCCCGGTGCCGTGCAGGTTGATATAGTCGATATCTTCCGGGCCGATGCCCGCATCGGCCAGGGCTTCGGCCATGGCCTGGAAAGCGCCGTTCCCATCGGGGTGGGGCGATGAGGCGTGGAACGCGTCACAGGAGAGCCCCCCACCGGAAAGTTCGACAATGGGATGATCGGGCTTTTCTGCAGTAAGAAGGAGCATGCCTGCCCCTTCGGCGACACTCATGCCCCCGCGCATACGGTCAAAGGGCCTGGCTCCTGCCGGATCGACCACCTGGAGAGATGCGAACCCGTGACAGGTCATCCGGCACAGGGAGTCGGCACCTCCTGCCAGGACAGTCCTGGCAAGGCCGGACCGGATCAGTTCAAGGCCGACCGTCAATGCGGCATTCCCCGATGAACAGGCTGTTGAAACCGTTATCACCGGCCCGGTGCATCCGTAGATCCCGGCCAGGTAATCTGCAACCGATCCAAGGGCATGGTAAAAAAATTTTAGGGGATCTGTTTCTCCAACCTTGAGCAGGGACTCACACCGTAGCATGCCCCCGGTGGTGGCCCCCAGGACAATGGCGTCCGGAACCACGATTCCAGGCTCACCCAAGGCTTCTTGGACAGCGATCAGGGCAAGTTCATGGGTTCTGGGAAGATCATGTCCCACAGGTTCGGCCACCTGCCCCACCAGGGGCGGGTCCGGCAGGACCATGGGAAATACTTCCAGGGGAGACAGGCAGGCCACCCCCCTGAATAGGGACTGAGCGGTCTGCTCCACGCCCCTGCCCAGAGATGAGACCACCCCCATTGCTGAAATATAAACACATGGAATTGCCATAGACCTTGACCCGACATCCCCGGTTGAAACCCGTTCCAAACCCGTCTGCCACAGTAATACATCTTTAGGAGAAATGAACCAACGAAATCCCATGGACATCTACACGATGATACGTGAAGGTGCAAAAAAACCATAGAAACTTTGCGTTTTTCGAGGCACCAAAGGCAGTCCCGGGCATTCCAGGACTGCCGGATTCCCCAGGGATGTCACTTTCCGTGGAACGCCGTAATGGCGTCGCTGAGTTCCTTCATCTTGGATCCGTTCTCGGTCCAGAGCCTGCAGGAGTTGAGCAGAAATCCCCTTTCCCGGACATCTTCCAGGCTTGCCGGGACCGGTCTTTTCTCCCTTCGGTCATGGGTCAACCAGCCATGAACGATCTCCTGGGCCATGACCATGAGAAGGTGGGACAGGTGTGTACAGCCCTGCTTTCCTCCCAGAAGCGCTTTTACCCTCCCGGAAAACCCTGCCTTGATCTCAAGACCCGGGACCTTGTCCATGACGTCCAGTGTCTGACGGCACTGGTCCATGGGGACTTTGACCATTTCAGCTTCAGCTTCAACGATTCTCAGCGGATTATCCCGGACCAGGACCCGGATGATCATGTGGTGGACAACCCCCGGTTCGATCATCCGTCCGGCCAGGTCAAATATTGTCCGGAGGCGGTGGTCCTTGAGTTCTCCCTGGACAATGACCCCGGCATCATCCAGGGGAAAGGTGGAAAGATGAATGGTCCGGGTGTGTATGACCGGTTGTGCGGCTATCAGTGATTTAAGGTCCAACGTTTGCTCCATGGGGTTGGTTTGTCTTCCGGGGTTTCTGCCATGGACTGCCAGCCGCCGCCCAGGGCCTTGTAAATGCGTATCAGGCCGGCAGTAACCTGTCCCTGGCTGCGTACCAGTTCATCCTGGAAGGAAAGGCGTGAGCGCTGGGCTTCCAGCACATTGTTGAAATCCACAAGGCCTATCTTGTACCGGTCCCTGGCCAGGAGCTCTGCCTGGCAGGCGGCCGTAGTGGCCCGTTCCAGGGAATCGCGCCTGTCCTGCTCACGGACATAGGCCACCATGGCGTTTTCCACCTCTTCCAGTGCACCCAGAACCGCTCCCTGGTATTGAATCAGGGCCTGCTCCTGGCGGGCATCCATCACTGCAATATTCTGACGGATGGCGCCGGCATCAAACAGCTTCCAGGAAACAGAAGGTCCCATACCCCAGGTCCGGCTGGCCCATTCCGGCAGGTTTTCAAGACTCAGGGATTCAAGACCTATGCTGCCGAAAAGGCGGAATTTCGGATAAAGGGCCGAGGTGGCCACGCCGATGCCGGCGGTGGCCGCAGCCAGGGTGCGCTCTGCCTTGCGGATATCCGGACGCCTGCGCAGGGCATCGGCCGGGACTCCCACTGCAACGGCCGGGGGCGGCACCGGAACAGACCTGGTCTGGACCAGTTCATCGTCAAGTGTTCCGGGATCCTGCCCCAGGAGCACGGCAAGGCGGTTGCGGGCGGCTGCCAGCCCGGCCTGGAGCGAGGGAATCTGGGAACGGGTATGCTCCAGAATGTAAAGGGATTGCTTCACCGGCAGTTCATCCACAAGACCTGCCTGGTACCGGGAGAGATTCAGGTCATAGGTCTGCTCCAGGCTGGCTATATTGGCCATGGCCGCAGCCAGGCGTGCCTGGCCGGTCCGGACATCAACATAGCTGAGACCGGTCTCGGCGGTCAGGCTGACAAGCACATCGCGCAGGCCTGCCTGGCTGGCTTCCAGCCCTGCCTGGGCAGCTTCCACAGCCCGCTGCCTGCCTCCGAAAACGTCCAGCTCCCATCCTGCGTCAAATCCCACGGTATAGAAATCGGTTTCAATGCCGGTGCCGGTTTCGCTGCTGCTCCGGCTCCTGGAGGCTGCGGCCTGGCCGTCAAGGTTGGGCTGCAGGGCTGCTTCACTGATGCCCCTCAGGGCCCGGGCTTCCCGGACCCTGGCGGTCGCAGCCTTGAGATCAAGGTTGCCGGCAATGGCCCGCTGTTCAAGGGTATCAAGAAGAGGGTCGCCCAGGACAGTCCACCAGGCGGCCAGGGATTCCGGGGTTAGTGCATCACTGGTCAGGCCGTCTTCCAGGGGTGTATGCCACTGGGCAGGAGCATTGGCCTCCGGCGGGGTATAATCGGGACCCACCAGGGCGCAGCCGCACAGAACCAGCCCTGAAAAGATCAGCAGGGTTAAGACAATCAGTCCCCGCAGCGGTTTTGAGCGGGCCGGTTCCCTGGCCTCTTTTCGGGATGCGTTCTTGTGCGTCTGGTTATCAGGCCGTCTCATGTTTGGCTCTCCTTTGGGTACGCCAGGCAGTCCCTTTTTCCCGGGCAACCTGGAAGAGATAATACAGGGCTGGAATCAAAAAGATTCCGAACAGGGTCGACACCAACATACCCGCAAACACCGTGGTACCGATGGCTCTCCGGCTGCCGGCACCGGCTCCCGTGGCGATGACCATGGGGAACACACCGAGGATAAAGGTAAAGGCGGTCATTAATACGGGACGAAACCGGATCTTTGCCCCCTCCACAGCAGCTTCCGCAATGGAAAAACCATCCTCGCGCAGCTCCTTGGCAAACTCAACGATGAGGATGGCGTTCTTGGCCGCAAGCCCCACCAGGAGAACCAGGCCGATCTGGGCATAGATGCTCAGGGTCAGGCCGAAGAACCAAAGTCCGCCAAGGGCCCCAAGTGTTGCGATGGGAATGGAGGCGACAATGGAGAACGGGATATTCCAGCTCTCGTACTGGCCGACCAGGAACAGGTATGAGAACAGCAAAGCCAGGCCAAAAAGTCCTAGGACCTGGCCGCCGGCCTTGCGCTCCTGGAAGGACATGCTGGACCATTCAAAACCGTAACCGGGCGGCAGAGTCTTGGCCGCAACCTTTTCCATGATATCCATTGCCTCACCTGAACTGAAGCCCGGTGCAGCATTGCCGTTGAGCTGGGTGCTGGGAAGCTGGTTGTAACGGGTAATCAGCTGGGGCCCCAGGAGGGTCGACAGGGTCACCAGGCTGGTCATGGGGACCATCTTTCCGGCATCGCTCCTGACATGGAGCCTGTAGATATCGTCAAGATCATCCCTGAAAGGTGCCTGGGCCTGGAGTTTTACCTGGTAGGTACGGCCGTGCAGGTTAAAGTCGTTGACATAGGCCGATCCCATGGCCGCCTGAAGGGTTGAGAAAATCCTGGACACCGGAACCTTGAGATATTCGGCCCGGGTCCGGTCGATATTCAGGAAAATCTGGGGGGTATTGGCTGAATAGGTTGAAAACACACGCTTCAGCCCAGGGGTCTGATTGGCGGCAATCATCATGGCCATGGTGACCGAGGCCAGATCCTGGGGGCTCTGGCCTTCCAGGGCCTGGAGCCGGAAATCAAAACCGTCGTTGGCACCCAGCCCCCGGATGGGCGGAGGAGAAAACGCGAAGCTGCTGGCTTCGGAAATGGCTGCCAGCCGCTTCTGGGCCTGACCGACTATGGCATCGACCTGGAGTTCGGGTGTTTTGCGCTCGTCCCAGGGTTTCAGGATAACAAAGGCAAAGGCCACGTTATCGGCATTACCGCTGAGCAGGCTGAAACCGCTGACACCGATCATGTCCTGGATGCCGGGAATGGTCCCGATGTCCGCAGAAATACGGTCCATGAGCTGGTTGGTGTGGGCCAGGGAAGCAGCTTCGGGCAGCTGGACGTTCATGAAGAAATACCCCTGGTCCTCCTGGGGCAGGAAGCTCGTGGGCCTGGAGGAGAACATGTACCAGGTGCTTCCGAAAATAGCGGCCAGGAGAATTACGGCCACGGCAATACGCCGGATGAGCCAGGAGGAGATACCCACATAACCTTGCCGTGATGCATACAGAAACTGGTTGAACCACCCAAAGGGGCCGCGGGTATGGGGTTTAAGGGGTCTCAGGATGGTTGCGCACATGGCCGGACTGAGACTCAGGGCGCAGACCGCCGAGATCAGCACCGAGGTGCACATGGTCACGGCGAACTGACGGTAAAGCTGGCCGGTGATGCCGGGCATGAACCCCACCGGCACGAACACGGCAAAGAGCACCAGTGTCGTGGCCACAATGGGACCGGTGACCTGACCCATTGCCTTGATGGCCGCCTCCCGGGAATTTAAGTTCTCTTCATGCATGACCCGGTGGACGTTCTCCACGACAACGATGGCATCGTCGACCACCAGCCCGATGGCCATAATCAGGGCAAACAGAGAGATGGTGTTGGCATTGTAACCCAGGGCCATGAGCACGGCAAAGGTGCCGATCAGGGACACGGGGATCGTCACGGCAGGCACCAGGGTTGCCCGCCAGTCCTGGAGAAAAACAAAAACGACCAGGATGACCAGGAAACTGGTCAGTCCCAGGGTAAACACAATTTCATCAATTGCTGCCGAAACATACTTGGTGCTGTCCAGGATGACCCGGTACTCGACATCCTTGGGCATGGTGGGTTTGAGACGTTCAAGTTCCACCTGAACAGCCTCCATGGTTGCCAGTGCGTTGGCGCTGGAAGACCGGTACACCGCGCAGGTCACGGCCGGCGACCCGTTCAGGGTTGACTGGGTGGAATAGGATTTGGCTGCCAGTTCCACAGTAGCGATATCCTTGACCCGGACCAGACCGCCCTGATCGTTTCCCCTGACAATAACGTTCTTGAACTCCTCAATATCGGTCAGACGTCCCTGGGTGCTCAAGGTGTACTGGACCTGCTGGTCCTTACCGGTGGGCTCGCTGCCGATGGACCCGACCGCGGCCTGGATGTTCTGCCTGCGGATGGCGCCGATGACATCGTCGGTGGTCATCTTAAGGCTGGCCAGGCGCTGGGGATCTATCCAGATCCGCATGCTGTATTCCTGCTCGCCGAAGATATAGACATCGCTGACGCCGTTGACACGGGTCAGGGTGTCCTTGACATTATCACTGACATAGTTGCTCAAAGACAGCATGTCCACACTTTTTCCGGGGGAGAAAAAACTTACGGCCGCCATGATGTCCGTGGACCTGCGGCGTACCGTGATCCCCTGGGCAACAACCTCGGCCGGCAGTTTGGATGTGGCCAGCTGGACCCGGTTCTGGAGGTTGACCTGGTCTATGTCCGGGTCCGTGCCCACCTCAAAGGTCACGGCCAGGCTGTAGGAACCTGAATTGGAGCAGGTGGACGTCATGTAGAGCATGTTCTCCACACCGTTGACTTCCTTTTCAATGGGAGCGGCCACGGTATCGACCAGATCCTGGGCGCTGGCGCCGGGATAGGTAGCGGAAACCCTGATTTCAGGCGGTGTGATCTGGGGATACTGGGCAACCGGTATGTTCATCAGGGCGATGAATCCCCCCAGGGTAATAAAGATGGAAACAACCGCTGCCAGTCTGGGGCGGCTGATAAATATCTTTGAAATCATGGGTTATTTCTCCTGGACCGGATTGATTTTGGTCTGAACTGTCTGGCCCGGTTTCACCTTCTGAATGCCCTGCACGATCACCTGTTCTCCGGCCGTGAGTCCGGACTCTACAGCCCAGTTGGTATCAATGGCCTTGCCGATGACAATGGGACGGCTGCTCACGACGTTCTTGTCGTCCACCACAAAAACAAAGCGCCCTTCCCGGTTGACCAGCACAGCTGCCTGGGGAACAACGGGCCGCATCCTGGGTTCACTCTCCTTGACAAAAACCGTTGCATACTGACCTGGAATCAGCCTTCCCAGGGGATTGTCAAACTCAGCCCGTACTGCAATGGTGCCCGTTGCAGCATCTACCTGGTTGTCCACAAAGGTGACATGGCCCTTTTCCGGCAGGAGATCTGCACCTGCAAGGCGGAGCTGGGGGGCCAGCAGTCTCTTGCCTTTCCCGTTGGATGCGTCCTTCAGCGCTTCTGTGACCGAGGCCAGATCATTTTCACTGATGGAGTAAACCACCCGGATGGGGTCTGTCTGAACGATGCGGGCCAGGGTTCCTGAGGACGGTCCCACAAGGTTTCCCGCGGTATAGGCGGTCATCCCTATGCGGCCGCTGATGGGGGCCATGATGGTGGTATAAGTGAAATTGAGTTCCGAACCGGCAAGGGCTGCCTCTGCCGAGGCAACCTGGGCTTTGGCCACAAGTTCCGCGGCCACGGCGTTGTCCAGATCGGTGGCCGGGATGGCCTCGGGTCTGGCATCCTGGAGCCGTTTAAGGTGCTGGCCTGCCCGGATCAGCTCCGCGCTGGCCTGTTGCAGCCTGGCGCGGTCGGCATCGACCCTGGCCTTATAGGGAGCCTGTTCGATAACGTACAGGACCTGTCCTGCTTTGACATCATCGCCTTCCCTGAAGTTGATCTTTTCAACGAATCCCTCGACCCTTGCGCGCAGATCAACGGTCTGGATCGCCTCAACATGTCCCACATAATCGGTCACGGGAGTCGTGTCCAGGTCCATGATCCGGGTTACCGTGACCATGGGCAGAGGGCCTTCCTGGCCCGGGGGTGCAGCCAGAACTTGGCGCGCACCAGTCAGCAGCAGCATAAAAATCAACAGGGGCACAGCGGTTTGCCAAAAACGGTAAGGTGTCACTTGCATGGTTTCTTTCTCCAGGAAGTCTTTGTTCCGGTCATCATGATGATCCTCTGGTATATATTATTTTATCATCAGTTTCAAGGCATCTGACATGGCTGCCATATTGGAGATCATCCTGGCTATGGTTTTCCGGGTCGTCTCTTCCATCTCTGGGCTCAGTCCCTCATACACCTGCACCCTGAACTTGTCAAAAATCCCCGTGACCTCATCCACCAGGACCTGTCCCCTGTCGGTCAGGAAAACAACACAGACCCTTCTGTCGTTCGGGTCGGACTGCCGGGCAATAAGTGACTTTACCCCCAGGCGGTCAAGAATCCGGGTCAGATTTCCCGGTGTCTTGCTCAGGGTCATGCCGAGCTGCTTCTGGGTTACCCCCCTGGTGATCGACAACACCTTCAGGGTCTGGAACTGCTCCAGGGTAAGGTCATGGGGAGAAAGGAACCTTTCGGCAAGATTTCGCATATCCTGGGCCAGGAAATAGATCATCCGTGTCAGTGTCGGTTCGTTGCATTCGTCCATCATTTGCCTCGTCAACTGTTGACCAGGCAAATATATACCTATAAGCCTCACTGTCAAGGCAATTTTCTCCCCCCGATTGTCTCCCCATTGATGAACAGATCTCAGGCGACCTTACAGGCCCTGTGAAAACCCATTTTCCAAACCTGATCCCCTTGAAACCAGACTTCATGGTTCTGAAAAAGAAGTGCCATTCTTGTTTCAAAAAGGCTTGCCTTGACCCTGGAGGCCTGGTAAATATCAGAACAAATGGCCATTGACCAATCCCTGGCGATCCCGTGCATGATGCCAAAGTTTCAAACCAGCCGGGCCAGGCCGGGAATTATTCTTCACGGAGAACATCATGAAACAGTTGAAGATCTGGGTGCTGATTTTAAGCCTGTACCTGGGAACAACAGTTGCGCTGGCCCAGGACAACCAGGCCGAAGAACAGGCAAGACAAGCAGTCCTGGCATGGCTGGCCCTGGTCGATTCCGAAAATTATGACCAAAGCTGGACAGAATCTGCTGCCTATTTCAGGACAGCAGTAACCCGGGCGAGCTGGGCCCAGATCCTCAAATCCGTGCGGCAGCCCCTGGGAAAAGTGATATCAAGAAAAGTCAGAAGCGCAATACATGCCACAACCATGCCGGGTGCACCGGACGGGGAATACTTTATCATCGGAGTCGAGACATCTTTTGAGAAAAAACGCTCGACCATGGAAACGGTTACGCCCATGCTTGATAAGGATGGCATCTGGCGGGTGTCCGGCTACTATATCCGATAAAAACCCAGACTCAGGGTCTGATCGACCCGGCATTGCAGGTTGCGCACAAGATACTGACCCCATGGCCCAATACAATTTTAGGTTCAAAGAAATCAGCCATGAAACGCATTCGAACCGGTATCGTTATTTTTGATGCTGTGGAAGTTTTGGATTTCTGCGGCCCCTTTGAGGTGTTCTCAACCACACGGCTCGATGAAGAGCGTCGCCGGGACGAGTCATCTCCATTTGACGTAATGCTGGTGGCAGAAGGCGACCAGCCCGTAACAACGACCGGGGAGATGAGGGTTCTGCCGGATGCCACCTTCGAAACCTGTCCTGCATTGGACATCCTGGTGGTACCCGGCGGCTGGGGTACCCGGACCCAGATGAAAAATCCTGCCATGCTCTCCTTTGTAAAAGACCATGCAGCAAAGGCGGATATCCTGGCATCGGTGTGCACGGGCGCGCTCATACTGGGCAGCACCGGCCTGCTGGACGGACTGAGGGCCACAACCCACTGGCGCTCCCTTGATCTTCTCCGGGAACTTTTCCCAAACGTTATGGTCGATGCCACATCCCATGTGGTTGACCAGGGACGGATCATTACATCTGCCGGTATCTCGGCAGGAATCGACATGGCCCTGCTGGTCGTGAAGCGGTACTGGGGTGAAACCGTCGCCCGCAACACGGCAAAGCACATGGAATACCCGTTCACGGAATCCAATGC